>NZ_JBUZST010000006.1:0-408504 GCF_055407965.1 Pseudomonas sp. B611 | reverse complement strand
CGGCGTGTTGGGCATGAACGCCGCGATGATGGAGGACTACCTCAAGTTCATCGCCAACCGTCGTCTGTCGCAGATTGGCTTGAAGGAAGAATACCCAGGCACCACCAACCCGTTCCCGTGGATGAGCGAGATCATGGACTTGAAGAAAGAGAAGAACTTCTTCGAGACCCGTGTGATCGAGTACCAGACCGGCGGCGCGCTGAGCTGGGATTGATTCCGAAGCCAAGCTGCATCAAGAAGCCCTGACTCGTTCAGGGCTTTTTTATGCCCCGTGTTTGGCCATTTCTTGAAGCACATCGCACCAGACACCGCGGTCAGAAGGGTTCGGATCGCACCAGCAATGCTGTAGCCTTGTGCCCCTATTGCCATCAGCCATTGATACGCGAGCAAACGCCTGCTGTCACAGCTGATGCACAACCCAATTCATTCGATAGGACCGAGGCCAACCCGTGAACCCAGACATGCTCGAAGCCGGCCCCGCTGATGCCAAAGTACTTTCCGTCTTTGACTTCGACGGCACCCTGACCCACCACGACAGTTTTGTGCCGTTTCTCAAGTTTGCCTTCGGCAAGGCTGAGTTCTGCCGGCGCATGGTGAAGCTGGCGGTGCCTGGGCTGCGGTTTTTGTTGCGGCTGACCAGCCGGGATGAATTGAAGGCGCAGTTGATCCGTACCTTTATGACCGGCGTAGAGAAGGCTTGGGTGCAGCAGCAGGCGCAAGCCTATTGCCAGGCGTATTGGAACAAGTTGATGCGCCCGAGCGGCTTGCAGTCGGTGGCGGATGAGTTGAAGTCCGGCGCGGTGGTGACGCTATGCTCGGCGTCGCCGGCGCTGGTGTTGCAACCGTTTGCCGATCGGCTGGGGATCAAGTTGATTGGCACCGAGCTTGAGGTGGTCGACGGGGTGTTGACCGGCAAGCTCACCGGGAATAACTGCCGGTGCGAGAACAAGGTGCTGCGCCTTGAAGCGGTGTATGGGGACTTGGGGGAATATCGGCTCAGGGCCTGGGGTGATACGCGCGGGGATCGCGAGTTGCTGGCGGCGGCGCAGGATGCGCATTTTCGGCATTTTCATACGAAGAAGAAAAAGCAGGCTCGGTTGCAGCGGTGATACCAGTGGGGGGTCGGCAAAGAAGACTGAGTCGATCCCTTCCCAGCCTCGCTGGGGCTCGACAGCTCCACATTTGGTCGGTGTGAGGCTGAAGGTCGCGCACTAGCATGGGGTGCTAGGGGTCTATGTCTGATCGTTTTTTGCAATCGAGCAGATTTAACGAAAAATACTGGTTAAACGGCGCTACGCCGCAATCCAGTTCTCCACAATCAAGCCATCGACTCGCTTGAACTCACCTTCGTTGTTAGTCACGAGGACCAATCCTGAACTTCTAGCGTGCCCTGCAATATGAAGGTCATTTACACCGATTGGTGTGCCCTTCTTCTCGAGATCAGACCGGATCGAGCCGTAGTGAAAAGTGGCTTTCTCATCGTAATGTAGGACGTCGAGCCGAGAAATGAAGTCTTCCACCGCTCGCGTATTTTTCTCAACGAACTGGCTTTTTTCTGCCCCATGCATCAATTCTGCGAGGGTAATTGAAGAGATCACCATACGACCCACGTTGCCATTGAATTTTTCCAGTACTTCGATGGGGCGACGCTTGATGATGTAGATCACAATGTTGGTATCAAGCATGTACTTAATCATCAAAGGACTCTCGCTCTTGCTGGGTCTGATCGGCGCGTTCCTCCATAAAATCATCAGATACCGATTGGCCTGCAAGAAAAAAGCTGTCCCACGTGTTTTCAACCGGCGAGATAATCAGCTCGCGCCCAACAGCGCGGACCTCGACCGTTTTTACACCGGCGGGAAAACGCATGTCAGCAGGGATACGAATGTTTTGCGTCCGATTGTTGGTGAAGACCGTTCCGGAAGACATAAGGAACACCTCTCAGAGGTTGGAAAGACTGGGAAGAATGATAGTTTGCTCACGCTCTATTGCATAGCTCTATGGCAATCATCCGACGAGTGTCTAAAGCTCGAACACGTGATGCGGCCTTAACTCGTATAGGTAAACTGCCGCGTTGACACAAACGGCGAGTTTGACACGCTCCCGAATTGACCCCATTACCGCCTCGCCTGGGCTCGACGGCTCCTACAGTTAGATAGTTTTATTGCTGATATTTGAGGCAAATCCCGCTATTAATAGCGAAACCTCTCACGGACCCGAGCCCCATGAAATTCGACACGGCGTACAGCCTGAGTCTCGATGAAAAACTGTCGATCTACGACGTACGAGACCTGAATTTCGACGAAACCACCGATTTCGACTCCGACAAGGAGCGCTTCCTCTGCCCCAACGATGAATGCCGCGCAGCATTCGATTCAGGCAATGCGCTGAGCACCTTCAACGCAAAAAACGTCAACTATCAGCGCACACCGCATTTCAAGAACAAGACCGGCACCCGGCACATCGACGGCTGCCGTTATGCCAGCACGCACAAGGCCGCATCGGGTGAAAGTGACGACGGGCGCGAGGACAATTTCCCCTCGGAGTTTGTGCTCACCCGCCGTCAGTACGAGCGCAAAGCCCCCGTCGCCGGCGTTGAAGGAAACACCCCGCAAGATCCAACGAAAGCGCCTTCGAACCGCAGCAGCACTTCCCACAGCGCCAGCGAGAGCACTCCAGACAAAACCAGCGTGTTCGCCCACCCGGTGGAATGCTTCGTGTCGAATATCGACGACAAGGACAAGCTTAAACGCATGCCCTTGAAGATCGGCGACCATACCGCGACCTACTGGGCGTTTTTCAAGAAGATCGAATACCTGCAAGACAACAAGGGCCTGATCTACTGGGGCAGGATCAAGGCGATCAAGAACTACACCAGCAGCTTTCGCATCGACTTTGAAAAGAAGGTGTGGCTCGACAAGAAGCCTTACTCGGTGAACGTCTACCTGAGTAAAAAACTGATCGAGAACTACCGCAAACGCAAGGCGTTCCTGGAGCAGATCAAGGCCGCGGCGGACAGTGAACAGCCGTTGTATTGCTTCTTTTACGGCGTGACGCCGGAGCTGAAACAGGTGCCCAGCAAGAAGAATCCCGAGCAGACGTTCGGGGTGTTCAGCGTCAACATCGAAAACCTCGACCACCTGATTATTCGGGAAGCGCCGGGGGTGGAATAGCGGCTCGCCGAGAGCCCATGAAAAAATCCAGTTGATAGACGGTCAAAACAACTGTACAAAAACACAGTATAGTTTGCCCTCCCCCGTCAAACCCTGGAGAAACCCCATGTCCTCCCTGGCAATGAGCTCTTTCGTAGAACAGCAGATCGTCCTGCACCAATTCACCGCCAAGCACAGCGCACAGGCCCGCGCGATACTGGGCTGGAGCCGCGAAGACCTGGCCCGCCAGGCGGGTGTGGCGGTGGAGGCGGTGCAACGCTTCGAAAGCCACGCCGACGTGGAGGATGAAACCCGTTTGACCCTGGCGTTCCGCCTGGAGGCGGAAGGGCTGGTGTTTTTTCCGGGATTTGCGCCGGGGTGGGGGATGAATGTGCGCAGATCCCTCATAGCCCCGACCGCCCCCTCCGAGCCAGGTATTATCTCGCGGCTGATGAGTTCAACAGCGGCACCCGTTGATTCACCAGCCTCTCAACCAAGCGGTGCGTAAAGGGCTGACGCATTGCCTACCGATCAAAGCTGCGGTTTAGTGGACACTTGAGCCGCCTGCTCATACCCATGGGCTATTGCGAGCAATGTGGCTTCGGACCTGTCGGTGCCGAAAAAGTAGGCGCCGGTCGGCAGGCCGTCATCATTTTTTCCAGAAGGCACGGTGATTCCGGGATAACCCGCTATTGCGACGCCGAAGTAACTATTCGTATCGAAGTCCGACACCATGGCGTCCAGGTTTTCTTCTTTGATCGGATCGTCCACTGTGCTGCGAAAATCCTGGATGAGTTTGTCCCAACCCTCTTTGCGCTCTTGCGGCGTAAGGCTGGAGGTATTGATTTTCTTGAGCCCTGGCTGGTGGTCCGTCTCAGTGCCATCGCGGTCGTCATTGAAATGGATCAACTCAGTCAGTGACTTGACAGGTAGCCCCTCGCGCGTGACCAGGTAGCGGTTCAGCTCTTCCTTAACGTCCGAAAGCAGCAGGTCCTCGTACTGCGATGCGTCTGCCAGGCGCAGATTGACCGGTACCAATACCGCGCCTTGCTCGCGAAGCACTTCCAGGGTTTTGCTGAATTGCGGGCTGTTTTCCACCGGCAGGCTTTCGCCGTCCTTGGTAAACGTCGCAGGGTAACCAATCCGCTTACCTTTCAACGCACCCGGGACCAGCAATTGGGTGTAATCGATCCCTGAAGAGGCTGTCGGACCTTCAGGGTCACTCGACATGGCGTTAAGCATCAACGCAACATCGTGTACCGAGCGGGCCATTGGGCCAGGCGTATCTTGCCTTTGGCTGGCAGGGATAATCCCGTCACGATCCAATAAGCCGACGCTGGGTTTAAGTCCCACTACGCCATTGAATGCAGCCGGCACGATGATCGAGCCATTGGTTTCGGCACCCACCGCCAAGGGCGCCAATCCCGCCGCAACCGCTGCAGCCGAACCGGAACTGGAGCCGCCAACATCGGCGTCCGGGTGGTGCGGGTTACGTGTTTGCCCGCCCCGGCTGCTCCAGCCATCAGGTCCCCCGCGAAAACCAGCCAACTCAGTCATATTGGTTTTGCCCAGGATCACCGCGCCCTGCTTGATCAGGTAATCGACGAGCGGAGCATTCTTGCCGGCAGGCGTACCCACAAGCCCAAAGGCGCCTGCACTGGTTTGCATGCCCGTGGTCTCGATGGTGTCCTTGAGCAAAATGGGAATGCCATGCAATGGCCCGCGAACCTTGCCACTGGCGCGCTCACGATCCAACTCGCGCGCGGTCTCCAATGCCTCGGGGTTGAGTTCGATCACGGACTTCAATTGCGGGTCCAGCGTACGAATACGCTCTTGCAGAAAACTGACCAGATCAACCGACGTCATCCCGCCAGGCCTGCTCATCTGCTCACCCAGTTCACGAACACTCGCGTATTCGGTACCAGGAGGGACTGGTCTTGCAACCATTGGGGAAGGGCCTGCCACCGTATGCTGCACAGCACGCTGGATTAACGAATACACACCATAAGCAATCCCGACCATAAGCGTCTCCCGAGGTCAAAAAAAACGAAGGATCAGGTCGATCCGTCCGTAGTCTAAAAACCCCAGCCCTCAAACGCGGCCAGCCAATGACCACTCACCGCGTGGGAGGATTCAACGCGTCCCGTAGTGATCCACTACGCGCCAGCAACCTGCTGGCGATACGCCTGAACCAGCGCCGTCAACGAATCCCGCGACCACCTCGCGCCATAAAACCGCAGTTGCACGCCATCCTCCAGCGGCTCGCAAAGGCTGGGATACCCGTTCAGGCATGCATCATGAAACGCGCTGCTCAGGTCGTCGGATACCAGGGCATCAAGGCGATGCCGGGTCACGAGATCATCGATTTCGTTTATGACCTGCAAGGTGAACTCAACACTGTCGTTCGCACGTTGTGCATCCACCGCAACCAGTTGCGCGCCGGCTTGGCGCAGAGTGTCGAAGGCTCGGCGCAAGGCGCTGCTGTGTTCGACAGGTTCGGCATGACCGCCGCACACATACCGCCCGGCAAAACCGATACGCCAACCGGCCAACATCTGGGTAGCGGTGTAGCTGGTGTTATTCAGCACCAGCGGAACTTCCACCATTACAGGCCCTGTGGGCTCGATACCGCTCAGGGCGATAAGGGATAACGAAGGGTCCCGCACAGTTCTCACCAGCGGAGGCAACGCGTTGTATCCCGGAATACGTACAGCGCTGTCGGAGTGCTCGGCACCAAAGACGATACCGGAAGGGCTCGTAGGGTTGATTTTCAGCGAGGAGGCTGCAGGCTCAAGGCAGGCAAGTTCCGCAGAAACTGGCGACGCTGCCCCAGGCCCACACGGCGTGCCCAATTGCCATTTCTTCTTACAATCGAGTTCCATCAGCACCGACCCCGGAAAATGAAATTGCCGAGATCATCGCACTCTCAACTGACATTTGTCGCAGGACTGAAACACCCTGAAAACTCCTTTTTACCTACCCACTGTGCTTCAGCCCGCAACCTGCTCCTGCACTCCTTGAGTCTCCACCTCCAACCACCACGCGTGCCCACGCTCAGGCTGATTCAAGCTGAACGGCTGGCCCATCGCTGGCGTGGTGATCGACACGTTGCGCTCCCACGCCAGGGCCATGATGCGGTCGAAGGGTTCGTGCCAGGCATGGAACGCCAGGTCGAACGTGCCGTTGTGAATCGGCAGCAACCAGCGCCCCTTGAGGTCGATGTGCGCTTGCAGGGTCTGCTCAGGCTGCATGTGTACGTGGGGCCAATCAACGTTGTAAGCACCCGTTTCCATCAGTGTCAGATCAAACGGGCCGTATTGCTCGCCGATGCGTTTGAAGCCATCGAAGTAGCCGGTATCACCACTGAAGAAGATCCGCCGCGCGCCGTCGATCATCACCCAGGAGCACCACAGCGTCTGGTTGCCATCAAACAAACCACGCCCGGAAAAATGTTGCGCAGGCGTGGCAACAAAACGCACGCCATCGACTTCACTACCCTGCCACCAATCCAGTTGCCGCACCTTCGCAGGATCAACGCCCCACTTGACCAGAATGTCGCCCACACCGAGCGGCGCCAGAAACCAGCGGGTCTTCTCGGCCAATTGGACGACAGCCTTGTGATCAAGGTGGTCGTAATGATTGTGGGAAAGAATCACCGCCTCCAAAGGTGGCAGCTCTTCAAGGCTGATGGGGGGCTGATGGAAACGCTTGGGCCCGGCCCAACTGAACGGCGAGGCACGCTCGGCGAACACCGGATCGGTGACCCAGAACTTGCCACGCATTTTCAGCAGTACGGTGGAATGCCCAAGGCGAAACACGCTGTGGTCAGGGGCGGCCAGCAGTTGCTCACGGGTCAGCGGTAGCACCGGGATCTTGCCCACCGGTCGCGTACTGCGCGGCTTGTTGAACAACATGTTCCAAAAAATGCGCAAGGTCTTGCCAAACCCACCGTGCTGCACGGGAGCGTCGTTACTGAAGTGGCTGTGTTCCTGCTCGGCAGGCTTACGCGCCTTGGACGAAGGGGCAACACGGGATGAGATCGTGGCCATTACCAGGTGACTCCTACGGACCGCTCAAAAGTTACACTGCACAGTGTAGTTTCAAGATTGCAACAAAAGCCGGAACAAGTAAACTACCGAGTGTAATTTTCCCGAAAGAGCCCAACACCCGCCATGACTGCCCCTCAACGCCTCACCGACCGCAAACGCGAAGCCATCGTGGCCGCCGCCATCGCCGAGTTTCGCGCTAACGGTTTCGAGGTCACCAGCATGGACAAGATCGCCGCCACCGCCGGCGTTTCCAAGCGCACCGTGTACAACCACTTCCCGAGCAAGGAAGAGTTGTTCGCGGAAATCCTCCATCAACTCTGGGCCAGCAGCGTCGCACAGTTGGACGTGAGCTACGCCAGCGAACGCCCGCTGCGCGAGCAATTGCGCGGGTTGCTGGAAGCCAAGATGAAGATGATGGCGGACGCCAATTTCCTCGACCTGGCCCGGGTCGCCATCGCCGCTACCATTCATTCGCCGGAACGTGCGCAAGACATGGTTACCCGCCTGAGCAAACGCGAAGAAGGCTTTACGCAGTGGGTCCGCGCCGCCCAGGAAGATGGCCGGCTCAGTTGCACCGATCCGGCGTTCGCCGCCCACCAGATCCAGAGCCTGCTAAAGGCGTTCGCGTTCTGGCCCCAGATCACCCTCGGCCAACCCACCCTCGACGCTGCCAGCCAAGCCAGCGTGATCGAGTCGGCCATCGACCTGTTCCTGGCCGGCTACGAAGTGCGCCCCGCCAAGCCGTTGTAAAACCTATCGTCGAAACGACATCGTGGGTCGCTTTTGACGCATTCGCCCTCTGTTTTGCGCAAATGGCCTGTAAGGCCACTGATTATTGCGTTGCAAATAACTGACAATAATCAACGTATTATCCGATCAACGGTGAACCCGGGATCGCGCACTGTTGCATCTGCAAAATTGAGCTGACTCAGAACCTATGGAAAACAGACAGGGCAAAGGGCTTTCGTTTGCCAAGCGTATCTACAAGCCAAGGATTATTGGCCTGGGCATCGGCAGCATCAGTGTCGCCGCCGCCCTATACCCGCTGGCCATGCCCGGCTGGGTCTGGGCGTTCCTGCTGTTCAACGGCTTTGCCTGGGCGCACGTGGCGTATCAACTCTCAACCCGTGCCCAATTCCCCTACCAGGCCGAACAACGCAACCTGCTCTACGACTCGTGTTTCGGTGGGTTCTGGGCGGCTGCCACCCAGTTCACGCCCCTGACCGCCGTGACGATCCTGTCGATGATGGCCATGAACAACGTCGCCGCTGGTGGCAAGCGCCTGTTCCTGCGTGGCCTGCTGGCACAGGCCGTTGGCGTCGCCGCCGCATGGCTATTGTTCGGCGCCCGATTCAATGCGGATGTCAGCCTGCTCCAGGTCTATGCCTGCCTGCCGATGTTGACCCTCTACCCCATGGCCATCGGTACCGTCTGCTATCAATTGGCGATAAAGCTGTCAGAACACAAGCGCGCCCTCAGCGCGCTGAGTCGCACCGACAGCCTCACCGGCCTGCTCAACCATGGTTCCTGGAAAGACCTGCTGCACATCAAGTTCCACAAGTGCCAGCAACAACAGAGCCATGCCACCATCGCCCTGATCGACATCGACCACTTCAAACAGATCAATGACACCCACGGGCACATCGTCGGTGACGCGGTCCTGCGCCAACTGAGCCTGGAACTGCGGCGCAACCTGCGGGAAAACGACTTGGCCGGGCGTTACGGTGGCGATGAGTTCTGTGTGATTCTTCCGCAAATGCCGTTGGAAGATGCCGCGCAAGTGATGGAGCGCATGCGCGAAACATTCGGCAACTACCGCAACCCGCAAATTCCTGAATTGCGCGTGAGCTTGAGCATCGGCCTGGCCGATTTCCAGCCCTGCTTCAGCGATGCCGCCATGTGGCTCAACGCCGCGGATCGTGCGCTGTACGCCGCCAAAGCCAGCGGCCGCAACCGGGTCAATGTCAGCGACTTTCCCGTCGCCCATTCGGCCTAAGTTGTCCTACGACACCTCGTCTGAATTTCCTACCCACCGCCCACGGCGATAGCATAATGCCGCCATTGGTCGCCTCCGGTGAAAAGTGCCTGCCCCTGGCCGAACTTCTGACGCACCGCGCGACTCTGAAGCCGTTGTTCAACCCCTGCTGTCAGCACCCGGAAGCTGACAATGAGCACGTCAACCGTAGCGTCAGGCGCTCTACGGGGGCAGGCGACTTTGCATGGATAACCCCGAAGCTTGCTTGCCCGAGCACCCGAATATGCTATTCAACGCCCACAAAAAAACCATCGCTACCCTGCAACACACGGTGGCCCAACAGGCCAGCCTGCTGGACGCCATCGAGCGCTCCATGGCGGTCATCGAGTTCGACCTGCAAGGCAACGTACTGCGGGCCAACGACAACTTCCTCAAGGCCATGGGCTACCGTGCCGAACAGATCCTGGGCCAATCCCACCGGCTGTTCTGCACGCCCGTATTCGCGCGCAGCGCCGAGTACAGCCAGTTGTGGACGAACCTGCGCAATGGCCAATTCCAATCCGGCACGTTTGAACGTGTGGCGGGCACCGGTCAATCGGTGTGGCTTGAAGCCAGCTACAACCCGGTACGTGACGAGGCCGGCCGTGTGGTCAAAGTGGTGAAGTACGCCATGGACGTCACACCACGCATGCAGGCCGAAAGCGAAGCCAATGCCAAGTTGGATGCCATCGGCCGCGCAATGGCGGTGATCGAGTTCAACCTCGACGGCACCATCATCACCGCCAATGAAAATTTCCTACAGCGCATGGGCTACAGCCTCACCCAGATCCAGGGCCAGCATCACCGCCTGTTCTGCACGCCGGAATTGGCCAACAGTTCGACCTACAGCGACTTCTGGCGACGCTTGAACCAAGGCGAGATGTTCAGCGGCCAGTTCGAACGCCTGGATAAACAGGGCCACACCGTGTGGCTCGAAGCCAATTACAACCCGGTGTACGACGCCAGCGGACGCCTGTGCAAAGTGGTCAAGTTCGCCTCCGACGTCACCGCCATGGTGCAACAGCACAGCGCCGACGCAGCCAGCGCGGCCCAGGCCTATCACATCTCCCTGAGCACCCGCGACATCGCGGAAAAAGGTGCCGAGGTGATACAGCAAACCGCCAGCGGCATGCGGGAAATTGCCGCCGACATTGACGGATCCTCCCAATTGATCGCCAAGCTCGGCGAGCGCTCACAGCAGATCACCGCCATCGTCAATACCATCCGTGGCATCGCCGACCAGACCAACCTGCTGGCGCTGAACGCCGCCATCGAAGCCGCGCGAGCCGGCGAGCAGGGCCGGGGATTTGCCGTAGTGGCCGATGAAGTGCGGCAACTGGCGGCGCGCACCAGCGGTTCCACCGCGGAAATTTCCAGCATGATCGCGATGATCCAGGACGAAACCCGCCAGGCCATCCACAGCATGGACGGCACCCGCGACCGCGCCGCGCAAGGGGTCGACCTGGCCAACCGCGCCGGCACGGTGATCCTGCAGATTCGTGAAGGCACCAGCGAGGCGGTACAGGCGGTGAGCGCGTTCGCCAATGAACGCGGCGGCAGCTGACCCGATCTTCATGCGTAGGGGCCGAGGGCTCGGTCTATAGTGATTGCCTGTCTCTATGTTGATGATCCGAGCCCGCCATGACCCCAGATAAACCCGAAGTCGACCACCTGCGTTTTCACCGCCCCCACGCCCACCTGGCGCCGACCTTTGGCAACGACACCTTTGCCCTCAAGGCCGAAGCCTTCGCGCGCTTCTTCGGCACGCCGACCTTCCTTGGCGCACAGACCGCCATCGTGGTGTTGTGGGTGGTGCTGAACATGACCGGCGTCACGCACTTTGACGTGTACCCGTTTATCCTGCTCAACCTGGCCTTCAGCCTGCAATCGGCCTACGCCGCGCCGTTGATTCTGCTGGCCCAGACGCGCCAGGCCGCGCTCGACAAAGCCCAGTCCGACGCCGACGCGCAGCACCGCGAAGCCTTGGCCGTGGCCAACACCGAACGTCAGGCCCAGGCCGCGCAGACCACCAAGCAGTTGCTGGAATTGCTGGAGCAAAACACCCGCCTGACGGAAATGACCAAGCAACTGACCGAGCGCATTGAAACCCTGACGTGTGAAATGCACGAGCAGTTCGTACGAAAGCCTCAAGACCACTGATGAACCCTTGTGGGAGCGGGCTTGCCCGCGATAGCGGTGTGTCAGCCACAGAATCGGCCACCTGACAGTCCGCTATCGCAGGCAAGCCAGCTCCCACACAAGCCCGCTCTCACATTAGATTCGTGTTGTGCTTACGGCCTTGCCCAACTCATCAAACAACGTCACCACCGAGCGAAGCGCCCGGCAATCGGGGCGGGTGAGCAGCCACAGTGCCGTGTCATGCCCAGCCAACGCCGGTCCCAACGGTTGCAAGCCTTCATCCAGTAAGAAATCCGGCAACGCCGCCACACCCAGCCCTGCACGCACCAGCTCGGTGACCGACAACATGCTGTTGCAGCGGTAACTGAGGCGTACACCCGGCAAATGCTCGCGCCGCCAGACGACTGTCGGGTGATCCGGCAGGAAGTCGTCCGGCGCGATCCACGCCAACTCGGCCAGTTCACGGCCCGCATGCTGGCGGGCATAAGCCGGACTGGCGCAGACCTGATAGGCGACTTCACCGAGGTAGCGTCCTACAAGATGTTCCGGCGGTGTCTTGGTCAGGCGTAGGGCGATATCTGCATCGCGGCGGCTGAGGTTGGCGAAGTCATTCGAGGTACTCAGCTCCAGGGTCAGCGCCGGATAATCCGGCATGAACTGCGCCAGCGCCGGCAACAACAAACCTTGCAACACCGAGTCGGTACAGGTCAGGCGCACGGTGCCGCTGATCACTTCACCGCCCTGCTCCACACCAATGCGCGCCGCCTCCAGGGCTTGTTCGGCGCGCTCGGCCTGCTGCGCCAAGTCGCGGGCCAGGCTGGTGGGCAGATAGCCCGTGCGGCTTTTTTCAAACAGCGTCTGGCCCAGCGCCGCCTCCAGGCGCCGCACCGCGCGAAACACCGTAGACACATCCACACGCAACAACCCCGCCGCTCGCGCCAGGGTTCCACCGCGCACCAGCGCGAGGATCAGCGACAGGTCCGCGTGTTCGATTTGATAGTGCGTTGCTGCATTGAACATATGGGTAAACGCCAATATTGATTGCGCGAACGCCAATCTATAGTGCGCTCCAGGACACCACAAGCCATGGGATGCACACGATGACAAGCACGACGCTGAACCTCGCCCTGATCGGCGATTACAACCCTGAGGTGACCGCACACCAGGCCATTCCCGTGGCACTGCAACAGGCAGGCGACTCACTCGGCCTGACGGTTCACCTGCATTGGCTCGACACCGATACACGCCCGTCATTGCATGGCTTCGACGGTTTCTGGTGCGTGCCCGCCAGCCCCTACCGCGACCTCGACGGCGCACTGCGGGCGATCCGTTTTGCCCGCGAGCAGCGGCGACCTTTCCTCGGCACCTGTGCTGGTTTTCAACACGCGCTGCTGGAATATACGCGCAACGTATTGGGTTGGGCGGATGCCGAGCATGGCGAGTTGGCACCCGACGCCAAACGCGCCGTGATCGCACCTTTGAGCTGCGCGTTGGTGGAAGCCGTCGACAGCGTGCGTTTGGTGCCCTACACCCGTATCGCCGAGGCTTACGGCTCGTTGGATCTGCACGAAGGTTACCGTTGCCGCTATGGGGCAAACCCTGAGTTTCTGCACGCCCTGCTGGACGCAGACTTGATTCCCAGCGGCCACGACTCGAACGGCGACTTGCGCGCGGTGGAATTGCTCGACCATCCGTTCTTCGTCGCCACTCTGTTCCAACCCGAACGCGCCGCGCTTAAAGGCATCACCCCGCCGCTGGCCGTGGCGTTGCTCAAGGCTTGCCAGGCGGTGTCGGCATGATCGCCAACACGCCTGCCCCGCCCTACTACGCGGTGATCTTCAGCTCGCTGCGCACCGACGGTGACCACGGCTACGGCGAAGCCGCCACGCGCATGCTGGAACTGGCGCGTGAGCAGCCAGGGTTTCTCGGGGTGGAATCGGCACGGGAGGATGGACTGGGGATTACCGTGTCGTATTGGGAAAGTGAGGCGGCGATCCTGGCGTGGAAGCAGAACGCCGAGCATAGCGCCATGCGCGAACAAGGGCGGGCAAGCTGGTATTCAGCGTTCCAGACACGGGTATGCAAGGTCGAGCGGGCCTACACATTCCAAAACTGAAATGCGGACCCTGTGGGAGCTGGCTTGCCTGCGATGGCGGTAGTGAATTCAACACTGTCATCGCAGGCACGCCAGCTCCCACATTGGGTTCTCTATAACATCGGAAATGTGTTGTGACTTAACTCACTAGGCTACGCAACGCACTGATCTGCGGAATTTCCACCCGGCGCATATACACCCGCAGCGGCTCGCTGATGTTGATGCGGTCGTCGATATTCTGGTCCAGCAGCAACTGGATACGCTCGCGCGACAGGGTCATGGTGTCATCCGTGGCCGGCAGCCAGACAAACTCGGCGGTGGGGATGATGCCGTCATCGGCCACGTCCATGCCAAAGGAGTCTTCGCTGAAACGCACGATGTATTGGCCGGTCTTGCGGTTCAAGCCAACAAATCCGTGGAGTTGGTCAGCGGCCTGGCAGATAAGCTCGGAAGTGATGCGCATGGTAAACCTCACTGAAAAGTCCCACTGGGACTGGAAAGATGGTTTACACGCGTGGCAGAAATGGATGCCCTCTAACGGAGCAGCTCTGCGCAAGATTACTGCAATGCACCACAAAAAAACCGAGAAAATTGACGCCCACGCACGTTAATGTCGGTTTGGTGATAGCGCCATTCGCAATCAATTGTTAAAAAGGAGGCCTTCTAAAAGCTACCTCCTCGAAAGGACTTCGCATATGCCTGTCACGTTCACCAAGAGCGCCCTGCTGCTCGCACTGATGCTGGGCCTTGGCCAGGCACAGGCTGCCGACCCGATCAGCCCGGCTGAATTGGCAACCAACGCAGGCATTCCGTACCCGGCGGTCATCGCCCACCGTGGCGCATCCTACGACGCCCCCGAATCCACCGCCGCTGCTTACAAGGTCGCCCGCGACCTAGGTGCCGACTACCTGGAAATGGACTTGCAGCGCAGCAAGGACGGCGTGCTGTTCGCCCTGCATGACAACAACCTGCAGCGCACCACCGACGTGGCCACCAAGTTCCCCGAGCGCAAAGACGCGCCGGCCAACGAATTCACCTGGAAAGAACTGCAAACCCTCGACGCTGGCAGCTGGTTCAACGCCGCCTACCCCGACCGCGCCCGCCCGGGTTTTGTCGGCCTGAAAATCCAGAGCCTGGACGACATCATCAAGATCGCCGAAGGCAACCCGCAGCACAAACCCGGCCTGTACATCGAGACCAAGGAGCCCAAGCAATTCCCGGGCATCGAAGCCGACCTGAAAAACAAGCTGCTGGATAAGGGCTGGTTGAGCTCCGCCGGTTCCAAGCTGGGCAAGAGCAACACCGGCGTCGGCCAGGGCAAGGGCCGCGTAGTGCTGCAAACCTTCGAAAAATCCAGCCTGGTCGAGCTGCAGAAAGAAATGCCGAACACCCCGAAAATCCTGCTGTTGTGGGTCGGTGAAGGCAGCATCGAGCCAAAATCCAAGCAGACGTTCGCCGAGTCCGGTGAAACCACCAAGGCCGCCTACTACGCCAAGCAGGAGCCGAAAGACGCCGCCGAGTTCGAGAAGTGGGTAGACGAAGCCAAGAGTCTGGGCGCCATCGGCACCGGTCCTTCGGCGGAGCTGACCGCGCACGGCGATCAAAGCTATTCGGACCTGGTCAAGCCAGAGATGAACAAGCTGACCCACGACAAAGGCCTGCTGGTGCACGTCTACACCGTGGATGAGCCGGTGGATTTCGACAAAGTGATGAAGGCCGGCGTCGATGGCATCTTCACCAACCGTGCCGCCGAACTGTTGAAGTTCTACAAGCGCTGGCCGTCGTCCAGCGTGCAAGACCTGCTGAACGACTATAAGTACTGAGTGAAGGCCGAATGGTCGGGCCGCTTGTGGTTGGGCCGTGACTACGGTCTGATCCTCGGCGAGCTGGGGCGCACTGCGCCCCATGCGCACTATGCGCATCAGTTGATGTGCAGCACGGGCTCACCGATCACGGTCAGCCTGGATGGCCAGGTCACCACGGCCCATCGCCTGTTTATCCCTTCGCGACACACCCACGCCATTCTTGAAACACAGGGCGAGGTAACGGTGTTGTATGCCGAACCTGCCGTGTTTGATATCGCCCCTTTGCTGCACGCGGACCTGTCCCTGGAGGCCTTGCGCCAACTGCCCCGGCGCAGCCTGGATGACCCGCGCCTGGAACGCGCCCTCAGCGCCCTGGATCAACAGCTGGGCGGCAAGGTGTCGGCCCAGGCGTTGGCCGAGGCGGCGCACCTGTCGCTCAGCCAGTTGGAGCGCCTGTTCAGCCATCGCCTCGGCGTGCCCGTGCGCCGCCTGGTGCTGTGGCGACGGCTGCGTGTCGCCCTGCAATTGGCCCTCGCCGGCAACACGCTGACCCAAGCCGCACACGGCGCGGGCTTTGCCGATTCGGCGCATTTCTCGCGGACCATGAAGCAGTTGTTCGGCGTCACGGCGGCGGCGTCATTGCGCCAGTTGGATGTGCAACTGCTAGCGTAGCGCGTCGGGCAGTGGCGGCTCCTTGCCGGTACGTACCGGCATAAACGGATCACGCAATTGCGCGCCATAGTCCAGCGGAAAATCCGGCCGGCTGCCAATGCCCAGATCCCCCGGGCCCATGCGGTAGTCATCACGGTAAAACGCGGTGCCCAGCAGCCAGTCCCACAGGTTGAAAAACAAGCCGAAATTCACATCTCCCGCGCGCCCGTATTTCATATGGTGGAAGCGATGCACCGGTGCCCAGGCGAACACCCAGCGCAACGGCCCCAGGCGCATGTCGACATTGGAATGCTGCAACAGCAGTTGCACGGCAATCGCCAACGCCAGCAACAGGGCCACGTCCAGGGGAATGCCCAGCAAGATCAGCGGCAGCAGGCCAGCCGTGGCTTCGAGCATTTGGTGCAAGGGATGTTTCATCAAGCCGTTGAAACCATAGAGCCGCTGCACACTGTGGTGCACCGCATGCAAACGCCACAACGGCGCGATGCGATGGCTGGCGTAGTGCATCAAGGTGATGCCCGCGTCGGCCAGCACGATAGCCATCAGCAGTTGCTGCCACAACGGCCAGCCACGCGGCCAGATGCCATCGAACGCCAGCAACGCCGTGAGCCCCGGCAGGATCAACAGGCCCAAGGCGTTGAGGCTTTCGTTGACCAGCGCATGCAAGGTGTCGCGGCGGCGATCGCCCAGGCTGCGATTCCACTGCGGTTCGTAGGGCAACCACTGTTCCGCCAGGAACGACACCGCCACCGCCGTGGCAAAGATCAACAGCAGCCACTGCGGCTGGCAGAGTGCCCAACCGATAAAGCCCAGCAGAAATGCCGGCGCATAGATCCAACTGACTAACCGTTTCATCCGAGTCTCCCTTTAAATGAGGACCCAGCATGAAATCCTGCGCGCCTGGCGGATTGAACAAACTGCGCAACTGCTTGAATTAATTAAGGGTGAATTAAGTTGCGCTGGCTAACCTGAGGCCACTTAAACAGCTCACCCGAAAAGGACACACACGATGAAAACCCTGACCGCTTTGTTCGCAGCCACCGCCTTGACCCTGACCGCCGGCCTGGCCCAGGCCGACGTGCGCCCTGACCAGATTCCAGGCCTGTTGCAGTCCGGCGCGGTGAAGCCTTTCGAGCAACTGAACAAAGACGCCCTGGCCAAACACCCTGGCGCCACCATCAATGACACCGAACTGGACGACGAAGCCGGTCGCCTGGTCTACGAAGTGGACCTGACCGACACCACGGGCAAAAAGTGGGACGTGAAGCTCGACGCCAAGACCGGCGAAGTGCTGGAAAACAAACTGGATACTTGATCAACACACAGACTGCACCTGTTGATCGTTCCCACGCTCTGCGTGGGAACGCCGCCGGTGACGCTCCGCGTCACGCCTTCAAGAACGGACGCAGAGCGTCCAGGGATGCATTCCCACGCAGAGCGAGGGAACGATCAACCCAGTGTGGGAGCCCGCTCCCACATTTTTTGTACCCAGTCAGGCACCCAACCGCGCCGTCACCTCATTCAACTCCCCCGACAAGCCCCGCAAATTCTGACTCGCCGCTTCCGTACGCTGCACGTTATCCATATTGGCCGTGGCCACCGTGGTGATCTGCGTAATGTTGCGCGAAATGTCCTCGGCCGCCGTCGCGATGTGCCGGTTCATGTCGCGAGCGGCCAGATGCCCGAGTTCATCCTGGCGACGGCTGGCCACACGCTCGGCGAATCGGCCGTGGCTCAGTTGGGTAACGTAGTCGATCGAACCGCGAATCGGCCGCGCCAGACGCTTCTTGAACGCTTCCTGACAAATAGTCAAATTAATGTCACAACGGCGAAATAACTAGAAAACTGTCACAAAACTGTCAAATCCACTTGCAATGATTCGCCTACGCGAACCTGTGAAACGTCCTACAGGCCCTTTGTCTGCGAGCCGCCATGAACCACAGCATTGACCACAGCCACCAGGATCCCGATCTGTTTGGCTTGCTTTACGGTTTCCGTTTTCGCCCCGGCGAAAAGGGCGAGCAGATTGATTCAGCCACGGCCTTGCGGGCCTTGCAGCAACCGGCCGACCCGGAAGAATTTTTGTGGCTGCACCTGAACCTGGCCCACGCCGCGTGCGAGCGTTGGATGCAGACGCACCTGCAATTGCCCGAAGAATTCTTCGAAGCGCTGCACGAAGGCTCGCGCTCCACCCGTATCGAACACGTCGACTCGGCCTTGCTGGCGGTGGTCAACGACGTGGTGTTCAACTTCAGCAGCATGGTCTCCTCGGATATTTCCACCCTGTGGGTCTGCGCCCGCAGCCGCTTGCTGGTCAGCGCGCGCCTGCAACCGCTGCACTCGGTGGACAAGCTGCGCTCGTCGGTGAAGGCCGGCGAACGCTTCCGCTCACCGCTGGAGTTGCTTGTGCATTTGCTGCGCGACCAGGGCGAAGTGTTGACCCAGATCGTGCGCAAGACCAGCATCAGCGTCGACCATATCGAAGACCAGTTGCTGTCTTCACGCCTGTCCACCAACCGCGCCGAACTGGGCGCCGCACGCCGCGTGCTAGTGCGCTTGCAACGCCTGCTTGCGTTGGAACCCGGCTCGCTGCTGCGCCTGCTCAACCGCCCGCCGCAATGGCTGCAAAAGGAAGACGTGAAGGAGTTGCGCAAATCCACCGAGGAGTTTGCGCTGATCATCAACGACCTGATGGCCCTCGGTGAGCGCATCAAGCTGTTGCAGGAAGAAATCGCCGCCAACCTCAACGAGCAAAGCAACCGCACGCTGTTTACCCTCACAGTGGTGACGGTGCTGGCGTTGCCGATAAATATCATTGCCGGTTTTTTTGGCATGAACGTGGGGGGCGTGCCGCTTTCCACAGACCCGGAGGGGTTCTGGATTCTGGTGGCGTTGGTGGCGACGTTTACTTTGATTGCCGGGCGTTGGGCTTTCAGAAAGCGCAAAGACTACTGAACTGGAATGCAGTTAAAAATGTGGGAGCGGGCTTGCTCGCGAAAGCGGTATGTCAGTTATAGATAAGTTGACTGACCCACCGCTTTCGCGAGCAAGCCCGCTCCCACACAAGCCCACTCCACATTTAGCCCTGCGGTGTTATCTCGACCGGCGGCATCTTCAATCATTGAAACACTGACATATGGCAGCATCTCTGTAACATTCTGCAATGATCATGAACGACATCCCTCCCACACTGGATGCTCCGGCATGGCCACCCCTTCCCTGACTGCCTCCCCCCACACCTCCCCCGCAGACCCCAAGCCCCGGCTGGATAAGAAACCCAACCTGGTGACGGTGATCATTTTCTTCGCCGTGCTCGCCATGGGCCTGCTGTTCACCGCCTACAGCCTGATGCACGACATGCACGAGCTGGGCACGGTGGTCACCACCTGGACGCCGTTCCTGCTGCTCGGCGTGGCGCTGTTGATTGCCCTGGGTTTCGAGTTCGTCAACGGCTTCCACGACACCGCCAACGCCGTGGCGACAGTGATTTACACCAACTCGCTGCCGCCGCATTTTGCGGTGGTGTGGTCGGGCTTTTTCAACTTCCTTGGCGTGCTGCTGTCCAGCGGCGCGGTGGCGTTCGGCATCATTGCCCTGCTGCCAGTGGAGCTGATTTTGCAGGTCGGTTCATCGGCCGGTTTCGCGATGATCTTTGCCCTGCTGATCGCGGCGATCCTGTGGAACCTCGGCACCTGGTGGCTGGGCTTGCCGGCCTCATCGTCCCACACCCTGATCGGTTCGATCATCGGCGTCGGCGTGGCCAACGCCTTGATGCACGGGCGTGACGGCACCAGCGGGGTGGACTGGGCCCAGGCGATCAAGATTGGCTATGCGTTGCTGCTGTCGCCGCTGATCGGCTTCGGGTTTGCCGCGCTGCTGTTGCTGGCCCTGCGCGCCTTTGTGAAGAACCGCTCGCTGTACAAGGCACCGAAAGGCGACACCCCGCCGCCGTGGTGGATTCGCGGCATGCTGATCGCCACCTGCACCGGCGTGTCATTCGCCCACGGCTCCAACGATGGGCAAAAAGGCATGGGCCTGATCATGCTGATCCTGGTGGGCACGTTGCCGATGGCCTACGCGCTGAACCGCACCATGCCCGCCGAACAGTCGTTGCAGTTCGCTGCGGTGGCCGAAGTGACCCAGGTCGCCCTGGTGAAAAGCGCGCCGCAGGTGTTGGCGGGCGATCCACGGCCGATCCTCTCCACCTACGTGCGCACCAAGGAAGCCACGCCGGAACTGGTGCCGGCCCTCGCCGCGCTCGCCGGGCAGATCGGTGAAGAAGTCAAAGGCTACGGCTCCCTGGCCAAAGTCCCCGCCGAAGCCGTAGGCAACGTGCGCAACGACATGTACCTGACCAGCGAAACCATTCGCTTGATGGACAAGGGCAAGGTCGGCAACTTCGATGCCGACACCCAAGGCAAGCTGCAACTGTTCAAGCAACAGATCGACAACTCCACGCGCTTTATCCCGCTGTGGGTGAAGATCGCCGTGGCCATCGCCCTCGGCCTGGGCACCATGGTCGGTTGGAAGCGCATCGTGGTAACCGTAGGCGAGAAGATCGGCAAGACCCACCTGACCTACGCCCAGGGCGCGGCCGCGGAAACCGTGGCGATGCTGACCATCGGCGCGGCGGATATGTATGGCTTGCCGGTGTCCACCACCCATGTGTTGTCCTCCGGTGTGGCCGGGACCATGGTGGCGAATGGCGGTGGGTTGCAGATGAAGACCATCCGCAATTTGTTGATGGCGTGGGTGCTGACGTTACCCGCGGCGATCCTATTGTCGGGCAGCCTCTACTGGCTATTCACCAAACTCTTCTGACCCAACACAGAGCAAAAATGTGGGAGCGGGCTTGCTCGCGAATGCGGTGTGTCAGTCAATTCATCTCTGACTGATCCACCGCATTCGCGAGCAAGTCGAATCGTCGCACCGCCGCTCCCACACAAGCCAGCTCCCACATTTGGATGTTTGTTTCTTCAGTTGTTGAAGAGCCCAGCCAAAGCCTTCACCCGCTTTTTATAGACCCGCCGCGCCTCCAGCGCCTCTTCCAGGCTCACCGCCACAAACCCCGCCCGCTGGTTCGGCTGCATCTGCCCGATCAAGTCCAGGTCGGCGCTGATCACCGTGCCGATCATCGCGTAGCCACCGCCCGACACCGCATCCCGATGCAGCACAATCGGCTCCAGCCCCGCCGGCACCTGGATCGAGCCGATCGGGTAGCAACTGTCGACAATGTTCGACGGATCCGAGCCCGCGCCAAACGGCTGCTCCCGTGGCTGAAAACTCAGCGCGCTGCCGCCCTTGAAGCGATAGCCGATACGGTCCGCCTCTGAACCCACGGTCCAGGGCTCGGCAAAAAAGCTGCTTTTCGCCGCCTCGCTCAAACGCTCGTAATACAAGCCTGGCACCACCCGCAAGGTCACATCACCGCCGACGGAACGGCGCAAGGCCATCGGCAAACTGTTGCCGGCACGTCCCGCACCACTCGCCGCGCCGATGGGCAACACATCGCCTTCCTGCAAGCGCCGCCCGTGGAACCCACCGAGCGCGCCCAGGGTATAAGTCGAGCGACTGCCCAGCACCACCGGCACATCGATACCACCGGCCACCGCCAAGTATGTGCGGGCGCCGGCCTTGGGAAATTCAAAGCGCAATACCTGCCCGGCACGCACCTGGAACGCGGTGTCCTGGTGCACCACTTCACCGTCCAGGCGCGGTGACATCAACGCACCGCTGAGGGCCACCAGAGCATCCTCCTGGAATTCCAATTCGGGGCCGATCAACGTGCATTCCAGACCAGCCGCGCCAGGCGGGTTGCCCACCAGGTGGTTGGCCGCGCTCAGCGCGTACTGGTCCAACGCCCCTGAGGGTGGAATGCCCAGGTGGTAATAACCTTCGCGGCCAAGGTCTTGCACCGAGGTGGCGAGGCCGGGTTTGAGGACCTTGATCATGCCAGCGCCTCCTGCAGGGTTTTCGGATAGCCGATGGGATCAGCCAGAAAGGCGTCGAGGGAAAATTCCACTGCTCGGATGCGCAGGTCGAAACGTCCTGCGTCCACCTCGGCGACGGCCCTGTCGTAGGCGTCACGGTCCATGGGGGTGAACTGCACGATATCGCCGGGGCGGAAGAACACCATGTGCTCCTTGAGGTACGCCAACTGCTGCGCCGGGTCGTAGATCGGTGCCGGGGTCACGCCGAACATCTGGTAGCCGCCGGCGCCGCGCACCGAGTAGATGCAGCCGAAGCAGCCGCCATGGCCGAGGGTCAATTTTGGCGTGTCGGTGCGCGGGCGCAGGTACTTGGGCACCTGCAATTGGCGTTCGCGCTCGACCATCTGGAACATGAACGGTAAGCCCGCGACAAACCCCACCATCGACACAAACCACGGTGCGCCACTGTGGGCGGCGATAAACGCGTCCACATCGGCGAGGCCATTGATGCGTGCGGCGTATTCCAGGTCCGTGCCGCTGGGGTCTTGATGGCGGTCGCGAAAGCGCATCAGCGTCTCGTGGGTCCAGGGGTCGTTGTACAGCACCGGGATTTCGATGATGCGCGTGTGCAAGGTGCGCTCGGCCACGGCCTGGGCTTCGGCGCTTTGCACCGCATCGAGCAGCACGTGGGGCGCGATGCGGTCGGGGTCGAAGCGGATCTGGAACGAGGCATTGGCCAGGCACACATCCAGCACGCCTTCCAGCGCCAGGCGCTCCACCGCGCGGGTCACCGCCATGCCTTTGAAAAAGGCCTCCAGGGACATGCTGTCGCTGACCTCGGCAAACAGGTGTTCATCACCGCCGAAGCTGTAGCGGATAGGGGTCGTTTCAGCCATGTCTGTTCCTCTTGGAATCATTGTAGAAAGGCAGGCGAAAAAAAATAACGGGGCGATCTTATTCTGCGGTTTTTACCGTAATGCCCGCTTGGTCCAGGGCTTCGCGGGTGGCTTCCACCAACTCCAGCGCACCCGGGGTGTCGCTGTGCAGGCAGATGGAATCAAATTCGATAAACAGGTCTTCGCCTTCGACGGTGCGCACCAGTCCGGTCTGACAAGCCCGTAGGACTCGCGCCGCGACCGTCGCAGGATCCAACGCACGCACCGTGCGGGTAAACACAATGGAGCCGCTGAGATCGTACTCACGATCCGCATAGAATTCGCGCACCACCGGTTGCCCCAGCTCCTTGGCCACGCGCCAGATCACCGAGTTGGGCATGCAGTACAGCAACAGCGTCGGTTCGATGATTTGCAGGTTTTGCACCAACAGGCGCGCGGCTTCTTCGTCGCGGGCCAGGTGCATATAGAGCGCGCCATGGGGCTTGATATGTTGCAGGGTCATACCTTGGGCGCGGGCGATTTCCCGCAGGGCGCCGAGTTGGTAGAGGATGTCGTCGACCAATTCCTGGGCCGGTGCGTTGATATGCCGACGGCCAAAGCCAACCAGGTCGCGAAAGCCAGGGTGCGCGCCGATGGCCACGCCCAGTTGCTTGGCACGCTCGACGGTGCGGCGCATGGTGCCGGGGTCGCCGGCGTGGAAGCCGGTGGCGATATTGGCCGAGCTGATGTAGGCCATCAGCTCCGCGTCGACGCCATCGCCGATGGTCCAGGGGCCGAAGCCTTCGCCCATGTCCGAGTTGAAATCCACTGCCTGCATAGAGGTCGCTCCGCCTAAGTGATGGCAGAAAGTAGGCTGCGGCTTGACCCCTTGGGAAGATCTATTATCAGATAGTCCATCTTCTGAAAAACAGATACACACTGATCGCTCCCATGCTCCGCGTGGGAGCGTAGCCATGGACGCTCTGCGTCCGCTCTTTGAACCGTGACGCGGAGCGTCACCAGAGGCATTCCCACGCGGAGCGTGGGAACGATCGGAGCCACAAATGTCCCTGACCTTGCGCCAAGTCCGCTACTTCGTCGCCACCGCCGAGATCGGCCAGATCTCCCAGGCGGCGATTCACCTGAACATCTCCCAGTCGGCGGTGACCACGGCGATCAAGGAACTGGAAGCCATGCTCGGCGTGCAACTGTTTGTGCGCTCGGCCCAGGGCATGAGCCTGACCGACGCCGGGCGGCATTTTCTCAACCGCGCCTATGTGATCCAGCGCAGCGTGGACGACGCGCTGAACAGCCCGCTGCCCGACTACCGCGCCAGCGGCGTACTGCGGGTGGCCGCCAGCTACACGGTGCTCGGTTACTTCCTGCCCCACCACTTGCAACGCATGGAACACTGGCACCCGGACGTACACATCAAGGTCTTCGAGCAGGAACGCCAGGCCATCGAGCAAGGCCTGCTGGACGGCCAATTCGACATGGCCGTGGTGCTTACCGCCAACCTGACCCACGCGGATATCACCTCGGAGATCCTGTTCAACTCGGAACGCCGCTTCTGGCTGCCCAGCCATCACCCGCTGTGCGACCGCGACGCCGTGAGCCTGGCGGACGTGGCCCGGGAACCCTACATCCTGCTCACCGTCGATGAGGCCGAACACAGCGCCATGCGCTACTGGGAACAGGCCGGGCAAACGCCCCAGGTGCGGCTGCGCACCAGTTCGGTGGAGGCCGTGCGCAGCATGGTCGCCAATGGTAGCGGCGTGGCGATTCTGTCGGACCTGGTACACCGGCCCTGGTCGCTGGAAGGCAAACGCATCGAAACGCTGACCGTTACCGACCCCGTCACACCGATGAGCGTCGGCCTGGCCTGGCACCGCGAGCGCGCGTTCACTCCGGCGATGCAGGCGTTTCGCGACTACTTCCACGACGCCTTCCTCGCCCCGCAACAGTTGTCGGCACGCCGCTAAAGTGCGCCTTGCAACAGCGCGGCCAGCCAATCCATAAACACTCGCACCCGCAGCGGTAAATGCCGTTGGCCGGCGTAGAGCAACGATACGTCCAGCGGCGGCGCCGGGTAGTCGGGCAAGAACGCCACCAATTCGCCGCTGGCCAGCAACTCGCGAATGCCCAGGGCCGGCACCTGGGTGATGCCGAACCCGCCCAGGCACGCCACGCGGTACGCATCGGTGCTGTTGACCGTGACCCGCCCGGCCATGGCAATGCGGTGCACCTTGTTACCTTGCTGGTATTCAAACCCCGCCGAGCGTGAACCCAACGGCCGCACGTAATGCACCAGTTGATGGTGGGCAAGGTCGGCCAACGTCGTCGGCACGCCGTAACGTTGCAGGTACGCCGCGCTCGCGCAGTTGATCATCGGCAGGCTGCACAGCAGGCGCGCCACCACGCTCTGGTCCGGTTGCGCGCCGACCCGCAGCACACAGTCGAAGCCTTCGGCGAGCAGGTCGACCTGGCGGTCGGTGCTGCTGATTTCCAGCTCGATCAGCGGGTGCGCGTCCATGAACTCCGGCAGGCGCGGCAGGATCAATTCCCGCGCCATCACGTTGGGCATGTCCACCCGGATGCGCCCGCTCAGTTGCGCCTCGTCCTGGCGGAACAGCCCTTCCAACTCCTCCATGTGCGCCAGCAGATCCTTGCTGCGTTCGTACAGCACGCGCCCGTCCTGGGTCGCCTGTACCTTGCGCGTGGTGCGCTGCAACAGGCGCGCGCCGAGCAGTTCTTCCAGCGCTTGCACGTGCTCGGACACGGTGGAGCGTGGCAGGCCGAGGCTCTCGCCGGCGCCGGTAAAGCTCGACAGTTCGGTGACGCGCACAAACGTGCGCAGCAGCTCAAGTTTGTTCATCGGATTGTTCGCCTTATCCGGCCAGTGATTCCGGTATAGCGCTGTTTATCACGTAATGGGCGGACAAATACACTCAACCCCACAGACAACCTGAGAGGGATACACCATGACCCGTAAAATTGCATTGATCACCGGCGCCAGCCGCGGCCTGGGCAAAAGCGCGGCGCTGCACCTGGCGGCACAGGGTGTCGATATCATCGGTACTTACCACAGCGCGGCGGCCGAAGCCCAAGCGGTGGTCGAGCAGATCCAGGCCCTGGGCGGCCGCGCCGCAATGCTGCAACTGGATGTGAGCCAGAGCGCCACCTTCCATGATTTTGTCGGCGAAGTCGCCGGCGTGCTCAAGGATGTGTTCGCACAGGATCACTTCAACTTTCTGATCAACAACGCCGGCATCGGCGCCCACGCCAGCTTTGCCGACACCAGCGAAGCGCAGTTCGACCAACTGGTGGCGATCCAATTCAAGGGCCCGTTTTTCCTCACGCAAAAGCTGCTGCCGCTGATCCGTGATGGCGGGCGCATCGTCAATATTTCCAGTGGCCTGGCGCGGTTCAGCCTGCCGGGCTATGCGGCGTACGCGGCGATGAAAGGCGCGATGGAAGTGCTGACGCGCTACCAGGCCAAGGAACTGGGCGCGCGTGGGATCACCGTGAATATTCTCGCCCCCGGCGCCATCGAGACCGACTTCGGCGGCGGCGCCGTGCGTGACAATGCGGCCCTCAACAGCATGGTCGCCAACAACACGGCACTGGGGCGTGCCGGGTTGCCGGACGATATCGGCGGGGCCATTGCAACCTTGCTGGCCGACGGCAGCCATTGGATCACCGGTCAGCGCATTGAGGCTTCGGGCGGGATGTTTCTTTGACCGCCTGGAGCTTGTCGCGCAGCACGTCATAGGCCCAGTGATAGACATAGGTGTACGGCAGGAAGAACAGCAGTACACCGATGTCGAGGATAAACGCGTCCAACAGGCTGATATTCAGCCACGCGGCAATCAGCGGCACGCACACGATGATCAGCCCGCCTTCAAACATCAGCGCATGCAGCACCCGCGTCCAGGCGTTGTTGGCCAGTTGCAGGCGCGCCTTGAGGCGGTCGAACAGGCTGTTGAAAATGATGTTCCAGGTCAGCGCCAGCAAGCTGATGCCCAATGTCACCGCGCCCATCTCCAGCGCCGGCCGGCCGGTGATCCACACCAGCAACGGCGTGCAGATCAACAGGGCCAGGCCTTCAAAACCGAGGGCTTGGCCAACACGTTCAGAAATCGATTTGGTAGGGTTCATGGTCTGGCTCCGTGGGGGGTGATGGTTGCCATGATTACCCCCTGCGCCGATACTTCATAACCAATAACCATCGAGATAGGCGATAGTCATGGCGTCCAACGAAGTGCTGCAGGCGTTTGTACAGGCCGCCACCCAAGGCTCGTTTTCCGCGGCGGCGCGCAAGCTGGGCAAAAGCCAGTCCACCGTCAGTGCCGCCGTGGCGAGCCTGGAGATTGACCTGGACCTGGTGCTGTTTGACCGCAGCAGCCGCAAGCCCACACTGACCGCCGCCGGGCAGGTGTTGCTGCAACGTGCCGAGCAGGTGCTGGAAGCCAGCAGCCGTTTGGAATTGGCGGCGAGCCAGTTGTCCCAGGGCCTGGAGCCAAAACTGACGATTGCCATGTCGGATACCTATCAATCCGACCGCTTCGAGGTCGCCCTCAGCGCGTTCGAACAACGCTACCCGGACCTTGAACTGGAATGCCTGATCGCCGAATGCGAAGACTTGATCGCCCTGGTGCAAAGTGGCCGGGCGCAAGTCGCGTTTATCGAAAAACAAGAGGTGTACCCGCCCGACCTGACCGGCGCGCCCGTGGAGGAACGCACGGAAATCGCGCTGTATGTCGCGTCCAAGCACCCCTTGGCGAAGCTGCAAAACATCCCCGCCGACACCCTGCGACAACACCGCGAACTGCGCCTGGCCAGCATCATCAATCCGAATGAAACCCGTGCCAGCGGGCGGGTGTGGTCGGCGCCGAGTTACCTGATGCTGATGGAGATGGCCCAGCTCGGATTTGGCTGGGCGCCGCTGCCGCGCTGGCTGGTGGAGCGCTTTGATGGCGGCCAACTGGTGGAGCTCAAAGCCCGCAGTTGGCCGCGCTCGGTGGCGGTGGATGCACTGTGGTCGCGGCACCACCCGCCGGGGCCGGCGGGGAGTTGGTTGCTGGGCAAGATGCTTGAGTAACCCCTGGCGGGTTATGCGGCCGACACCTGCGGCGGGCGGTTGGCCTGGAAATATTCGTGCAGAGCACGTAATGCTGGCAACTCCAGTGCTTGCGCGGCGAAACACAACCCCACTCGGCGTGTAGGGGCGGGCAGGTGCCATTCACGAATGACTACGCCAGCCCGCTCCGCCGCCATCGACTGCGGCAACATCGCCACGCCTACCCCCGCCGCGACCATATGCAGCGCCTGGGTCAGGGACCCGGCGTGCCCCGCCACCGCCTGCGGCGAGCGGCCGTACAAGGCCATCAAGCGCTGGTGTGAATCGTGTTGCGGGCAGGTAATCCAATCTTCAATCGGTGCCCATGCCTGTTCTTTGCTCGACTGCGCCATGGGGTGTGCGGCTGGCAACACCATCACGTAGGACTCTTCCCAAAGCGGCAGGAACAACTCGTCCTCGCAGCACATTTCCTCCACAGCCAGACGCCCTTGGCCTTCGCAGCCTTCCTGCAAAGTCAGCAACAAGCCCGGTAGGCCTTGGTGCGCCATGCGCAGGAAGGTTTCGATCTGGCTGTCGGCGATATCGCCCTCCACACCCAGCTCCAGGGCGATGCGATTTTCGCGCCCGCGAAACAAACGGCTTAACGCCTCGGCTTCGGCCACCATGCGCCGCGCCTGGGGATACAGCACCCGCGCCTCGGCACTCACCGCCACACCCCGTGGCTGACGCACGAACAACGCCACGCCCAGTTCGTCTTCCAACTGCTTGATGGTCACCGACAAGGTCGGCTGGCTGATAAACAAACGCTGGGCTGCCGCGGTGATATTGCGCTCTTCAAAGACCGCGAGAAATGCCTTGAGGTGACGCACATCCATAGTTGAATCCGATGGCTGACAGAGAAATAAGGCATTTTTCAGCCTTGTCGACGGTAAATATACTGCGACCACCAGCCAGTTATCGATTTTTCTTATCTCAGGAGTTCATGCATGAGCAAGCCACTGATCATCATCACCGGCGCCAGTTCCGGTATCGGCGAAGCCACTGCCCGCCGGTTGTCGGCCGCCGGCCACCCGCTGTTGCTGTTGGCACGTCGTATTGATCGCCTTGACGAGCTGGGCCTGCCGAACACCTTGAATCGTGGCGTCGACATCACCGACCGCGCCGCGCTGGTCGCCGCCGTGAAAGAAGCCGAAGCCCGATTCGGCCCGGCCGATGCGCTGATTAACAATGCCGGCGTAATGTTGCTGGGCGCGGTCAGCGAGCAAGACCCGACGCAGTGGGAACAGATGCTGGATGTGAACGTCAAGGGCCTGCTCAACGGTATCCACGCCGTGGCGGGTAGCATGGTTGCGCGTAAAGCCGGCACCATTATCAACGTCAGCTCGGTGGCCGGGCGCAAGACCTTCCCGAATCACGTGGCGTATGTGGGCACCAAGTTTGCCGTGCATGGGATTTCGGAAAACCTGCGTGAAGAATTGTCGCCCAGCAATGTGCGCGTCATCACCATCGCCCCTGGCGCGGTGGAAACCGAATTGCTCAGCCACACCACTGACGAAGCGATCAAGACCGGCTACCAGGCCTGGAAACAGGACATGGGCGGCACCGTGCTCAGCGCCGATGATGTGGCCTCGGCGATTGCCTATGCCTACCAGCAGCCGCAGCATGTGTGCATTCGCGAGATCGTGTTGGCCGCTACGCGCCAGCAACCATAACCCAGATATTGCGAACAACTCGGCCCGCTCCCACACTTGGTCTTCATTGTTTGAGTTGGGCCAAGCGTCGTTCGAGGAAGCGTTTTTCTGGCGCCTGCTGGGTCAGTGACAGGGCTTTTTCATACGACATGCGCGCTTCTTCAACGCGCCCCAGTTGCCGGCAAAACTCCCCACGCGCCGAGTGCGCCAAGTGGTAATCCAACAAATCGCCACGCGCCAGGATCCCCTCGACCTGTTGCAGCCCCGCCAAGGGTCCATCGCGCATGGCCAGTGCCACGGCGCGGTTCAGTTCGATCACGGCTGACGGCATCATCCTGAGCAACACATCGTAGAGCCCGACGATCTGCGGCCAGTCGGTTTCTCCCGCACTGGGCGCTTCGGCGTGCACGGCCGCGATCGCCGCTTGCAGGCAATAAGGCCCAAAGCGCCGAGTGGTCAACGCGTGCTCCACCAGTGCACAGCCTTCGTCGATCAAGAAGGCATCCCACAGCGAGCGGTCTTGCTCATCCAGCAATACCAACTCCCCACTGGCCGTGGTGCGCGCCGGGCGGCGGGATTCATGCAACAGCATCAATGCCAGCAAGCCCATGACTTCGGGTTCGGGCAGCAACTCCATCAACAATCGACCCAGGCGAATGGCCTCACGGGTCAAATCCTCGCGAGTCAGGTCCGCCCCGATGGACGCCGAATAGCCCTCGTTGAACACCAGGTAAATCACCCGCAACACGCTGTCCAGGCGCTCGGGCAATTCGTCCCGGGACGGCACTTGATAAGGGATCTTCGCCTCACGGATCTTGCCCTTGGCCCGCACGATGCGCTGGGCGATGGTCGCCGGCGAGGCCAGGAACGCCCGGGCGATTTCCTCGGTGGTCAGGTCGCAGATCTCGCGCAAGGTCAGCGCCGCCTGGGCGTCGGCTGCCAGTGCCGGGTGGCAGCAGGTGAAGATCAGGCGCAGGCGGTCATCTTCCACGTGTTCATCGCTCCAGTCTGCCGCTTCCAGTGCCTCGGCCTGCGCCTGCAGCAACGGAGTGAACCGCGCCTGGCGACGCAGACGGTCGATGGCCTTGAAGCGCCCGGTCGACACCAGCCAGGCGCGTGGATTGTCCGGCACACCGTCCAGCGGCCAGCGCTGCACCGCTACAAAAAACGCTTCGTGCAGGGCTTCTTCGGCCAGGTCGAAATCACCCAGCAAGCGAATCAACGTCGCGAGTACCCGGCGTGATTCACTGCGGTAAATGGCCTCGACCGACAGGTTCAATCGGGCATGCCCTGGGTCACCAGGGTGACCAGCCGATCCAGGCTCTGGCCCCAGCCATCATGAAAGCCCATGGCTTCGTGGGCCTGCTTGTCTTCGGCACTCCAGTGCATGGCGCGGGCGGTGTAAAGCGTCTTGCCGTCGACCTCTTCAAAGGTGACCTCGGCACTCATGAACGGCTTGCCCGAAGGTATCCAGCCGGGCATGAAAGCATCGGTAAACACCAGCCGATTGGGCGCATCGATTTCCAGGAATACACCCTGGGTCGGGTACTCGGCACCGTCCGGCGCCCGCATCAAGGTGCGAAACAAGCCACCGACCCACAGGTTCATTTCGCACTCGGGGGTGGTCATGCCGTGGGGGCCCCACCATTGCTGGAGCAAAGCGGGTTCGGTCCAGGCGCGGAACACCCGGCTGCGCGGCGCATCGATCATGCGGCTGATGGACAATTCAAACTCGGCAGGTTGCATGGACATGGGGTAAACCTCTTGAGTCTTGGGGTTGTTGTATTCAGAGATTCAATTCACGTACGGGGCGCACTTCCACACTGCCGACCCGGGCGGCCGGAATGCCACCGGCCACCTGGATCGCTTCATTCAAGTCACGGGCCTCGATCAGGTAGAAACCGGCGAGCTGCTCCTTGGTCTCGGCAAACGGTCCGTCGGTGATCGACAACTTGCCATTGCGCATACGCACGGTGGTAGCGGTGGTCACCGACTCCAGTGGCTCGGCGGCCAGCATGCGACCGCTGGCCTGAACGGACTGCGCGTAGGCGAAGCACTCCGGGTCTGCCGGGCTGTCCGGCGAGGTGTGCAGCACCTGTTCGTTGCTGTAGATCAGGCACAGATATTTCATGGTGTTCTCCGTTTTCGGACTACTGACTATAGATCGCGCAGGTCAAGGTTTCAGGTCGAACAGACCGGCGCCGGTCTCCATGTCGAACGGCGCGGACCAATGCTCATGCACCACTTTCCATTGGCCATCGATGCGCTGGTAACCGGCGCTGACGCGCATCCAGCAGGTCTTGAGCACTCCGTCCGGGCCGGTGCCCCCACAGTGGGCCAGCCAGTGGGCAAAGGCGCTGTCTGCTCCGGCAACGATATGCAGCTCATGAAAGTCGAACACGCCGGGGCCAGGGCAGAACTCCATACACGCCTGCCAATGCGCCTGGTAGGCAGCCTTGCCCTTGAATTGCAGCGCGCCAACGGCATCGAACGCGGTGATATCGTCGGCGTAAAAGCTGACAATTTTCTCGACATCCTTGGCGGTGACAGCCTGTTTCCATTGTTCGATCAGGGTGTTGATAGCAGTGCTCATGGCGATACTCCTTGGGGTAGAAACCATCACGGAAGACACCCTTAGTCGAATGGCCCACCGGCAAATCGACACCCCCCTTAAAAATAATTTCGCCACCGACAAACCCGCTAGAATCCAGGCCTCTTTGTAGGATTTCGGATACGCCCCCGATGGAAACCCGCCTCGCCCTTTATGAGACGCTGAGCCTTGCGCAGAAACAGCAACTCGACACCCTGCAAGTACACCCCGAGCAACTGGCGTATTCCGGCGATATCTACTGTGCGCTGAACAGCTTGCTGGTCAATCCCCATCCCGACGCCATCAAAGGCTTCGCCCTGCTCGCCGACGAAACGCCCGTGGCCTTCCTGCTGCTCAAACGCCCGCCCTGCCTGCCCCATTGGGCGGATGAACACAGCGCCACGCTGCATGCATTCCAGGTGGATCGCGGGCAACAAGGCCGGGGGTTTGGCAAGGCGTGCCTACAGGCGCTGCCGGAGGCGGCGCGGTTGGCGTGGCCGCAGATCAAGGGGATTGAGTTGTCGGTGGACGCAGACAATGTGGCGGCGACGGGGCTGTATCTGGCGGCAGGTTGGGTCGACGACGGCGAGGCGTACAAGGGACGGATTGGCTATGAGCGCAGGTTGAGGTGGGTGTTTGCGCCACAACGCTGATGTCACGTAAACAGGGCATTCAAAGGTTCATGTCCTGTTTACGTGACAGTGGCTGACGTATCAGCCTCGTTCGCCCACAGGTAGCCAGATCTCCACCGTCCCGGTGCCCTTGCGCGCGTCAAAATCGGCGCTGTAGCGCTCGAAATCAGCGCCCATCACCTTGTAGCCCGAGTGCGGCAACCACTCGAACATGATGCGTTCATACGTTTGCTCAAGCGCCTGCACCGGCCCGTAATGCGGGAACACGGCGTAGTTGAGCGGTGGGATTTCGATGTATTCGAAGTTGCCCGGCACATCGGCTTTGCTAGGGACTTCGACGCCGGCCATGTAGTCGAATTCGCCATGTTTGGGGTTATGGCAAACGCCATAGGTCACACCGCCGACGCGCTTTTTGATGTCCTTGATGCAGGTATCAAACAACTCCCACAGCTTGGGAATATCGCCCACGGTGGCCTTCGAATAACGCCCTTGTACACCGGCAATCACCAGCGCCTTGCCCGCTTCCATGCGTGGCTCCAACGGTTGTTTTGTCTGCTGATCCATACGAACAGTCTCCTTCTTATAGGGAACAAACCCGCATCGAGTATAGGGGCATATCCGCGCTGTACTCCAAGCAGAAAATTTTCCTGCGCATCTGGACAACTGGCCATCATCGCCCGTATTGTCTGCCCGCAGGCCACCGCAGTGGCCGACGTCGCTCGGACGGTTCCGGGCGCTTACGTACCTCGAGGCAACAATGGCAGACCAAGGTTCGCCGCGCCGCTTTGCGCGCATAGATCGACTCCCCCCTTACGTTTTCAATATCACAGCCGAGCTGAAGATGGCTGCGCGTCGGCGCGGCGAAGACATCATCGACTTGAGCATGGGCAACCCCGACGGCCCCACGCCGCCGCACATTGTCGAAAAACTCGTGCAAGTGGCCCAGCGTGAAGACACCCACGGCTACTCCACCTCCAAAGGCATTCCGCGTCTGCGCCGGGCGATTTCGCGCTGGTACAAAGACCGCTATGAAGTGGACATCGACCCCGAGTCGGAAGCCATCGTGACCATCGGGTCCAAGGAAGGCCTGGCACACTTGATGCTGGCCACCCTGGACCAGGGCGACACCGTGCTGGTGCCCAACCCGAGCTACCCGATCCACATCTACGGTGCCGTGATTGCCGGCGCCCAGGTGCGATCGGTGCCGCTGATTCCCGGCGTGGATTTCTTCGCCGAACTGGAACGGGCGATTCGCGGCTCGATCCCCAAGCCAAAGATGATGATCCTCGGCTTCCCGTCCAACCCCACCGCGCAGTGCGTGGAGCTGGATTTCTTCGAACGCGTGATCGCGCTGGCCAAACAGTACGACGTGCTGGTGATCCACGACCTGGCCTATGCCGACATCGTCTACGACGGCTGGAAAGCCCCGTCGATCATGCAGGTGCCGGGCGCCAAGGACATTGCGGTGGAGTTTTTCACCCTGTCCAAGAGCTACAACATGGCCGGCTGGCGCATCGGTTTCATGGTGGGCAACCCGGAACTGGTCAACGCCCTGGCGCGCATCAAGAGCTACCACGACTACGGCACGTTCACCCCGCTGCAAGTGGCGGCGATTGCCGCGCTGGAAGGCGACCAACAGTGCGTGAAGGACATTGCCGAGCAGTATCGCCAACGCCGCAACGTGCTGGTCAAGGGCCTGCATGAGTTGGGTTGGATGGTGGAGAATCCGAAGGCGTCGATGTACGTCTGGGCGAAGATTCCCGAGGCGTATGCCGCCATGGGTTCGCTGGAGTTTGCCAAGAAGTTGTTGCTGGAGGCGAAGGTGTGCGTGTCGCCGGGGATTGGGTTTGGCGAGTATGGCGATGATCACGTGCGCTTTGCGCTGATCGAGAACCAGGACCGGATTCGGCAGGCGGTGCGAGGGATTCGCGGGATGTTCAGGGCGGATGGCCTGGTTACCAAGGCATAACCCAATCCACCTGTAGGAATAGGGTCAAAACTGTGGGAGCGGGCTTGCTCGCGAATGCGGTGGATCAGTCAATGTATTGGGTGACTGATCCACCGCATTCGCGAGCAAGCCCGCTCCCACATTTGGATTGGGTTTGCACCCTACCTTTGTGGTGTGGGTTACACCACCAACGACAACAGCATGATGAAGATCAACGCCACCACGGACAGAATCGTCTCCATCGCCGTCCACGTCTTGAACGTCTCTGCTACGGTCATATTGAAGTACTGCTTCACCAGCCAGAACCCCGCATCGTTGACGTGCGACAAGATCAACGACCCCGCCCCCGTCGCCAACACCAGCAGCTCACGGTTAACGCCTGGGATCATGCCCACCACCGGCACCACGATGCCCGCGCCAGTAATGGTTGCCACGGTTGCCGAACCGGTTGCGATACGAATCACCGCCGCCACCAGCCACGCCAACAGGATCGGGTTGATCTGCGCGTTTACTGCCATATGGCCGATCACGTCGCCCACGCCGCTGGTCACCAGCATCTGCTTGAAGCCACCACCGGCACCGATGATCAGGATGATCGCGGCGGTCGGCGCAAGGCTGGCGTCGAGCAATTTGAGGATCTGCTTGGAGTGAATGCCCTGGCGATGACCAAAGGTGTACAGCGACAGCAGCAACGCCAGCAACAGCGCGGAGATCGGGTGACCGATCATGTCCATCCAGTTGCGCACGATATGGCCGTCAGGCAAGCCGATATCCGCAAATGTTTTCAACAGCATCAGGAACACCGGCAGCAGCACGGTGATCAGGGTGATGCTGAAGCTCGGCAGGTTCTTGTGTTCCGACTCGCGGGCCAGTTGGTCCACCAGTTCCTGGGACGGGTTGCCCGGGATGTACTTGGCGATGAACGTACCGAAGATCGGGCCGGCGATGATGGCCGTCGGCAGCGCGACGATCAGGCCGTACAGGATAGTCTTGCCGATGTCCGCGCCAAACACGCCGATGGCCAGCAGTGGGCCCGGGTGCGGTGGCACCAGGCCGTGCACCGCCGAGAGACCGGCGAGCAGCGGGATGCCGATCTTGATCAGCGACACGCCGGTGCGGCGCGCGACGATGAATACCAGCGGGATCAGCAACACAAAACCGATCTCGAAGAACAGCGGGATGCCCACCAGGAACGCGGCGAACATCATGGCCCACTGGACCTTTTCCTTGCCGAAGGCGCGGATCAGGGTCTGCGCGATCTGATCGGCACCGCCGGATTCGGCCATCATCTTGCCGAGCATCGTGCCCAGCGCGAGGATGATGCCGACAAAGCCGAGCACCCCGCCGAAGCCGTCCTGGAACGCCTTGATGATCTTGTCCACGGGCATGCCCGAGGTCAGGCCGAGGAAGCCGGCCGCGATGATCAGTGCAATGAACGGGTGCACCTTGAACTTGGTGATCAGTACGATCAACCCGATGATAGTGACCACTGCATCAAGCAGCAGGTAGGACTCGTGGGACATGCCAAACATGGGGGGTCTCTCCTGTTTGTTGTTGTTATTAAAGCGGGTGTTGAATTTCCTGCCGGGGATAGCGCTATCTTTTCCGGCAAAAAATCACTTGGAAGGTTCGAAGCCGTGTTGCAGCCACCAGGCATGGGTCTGCTCGGCCAACGCCTCGACACTGTCTACGCTGGCGTTGAGCGCCAGGGTCAGCGGCTCGCCCACGGGCGATTCAAGGGTGGCGAACTGGCTGTCGATCAGGCTTGCCGGCATGAAGTGGCCGGGGCGGTGGGACACGCGGTCGGACGCCACTTCACGGCTCAGCTCCAGAAACACGAAACCCAGGCCCGGCGCGGCTTCGCGCAGGTGGTCGCGGTATTTCTTCTTGAGGGCGGAACAGGTCAGTACCGGGTGTTCACCGGCTTTCAGCGAACGGCGCAATTCATCGCAGAGGATGTCGAGCCAGCCGGCACGGTCGTCGTCGTTGAGGGGGTGGCCGGCGCTCATCTTTTCGATGTTCGCGGCAGGGTGAAAGCTGTCGCCTTCAATCGCAGTGGCGCCGTTCAGACGGCACACGGCCTCGCTGACGCTGGTCTTGCCACAGCCAGCAACACCCATGATGACCAGGGCAGTAACAGGTTGACTCATGAAACACCTCAGGACGCAGATAGCGCTACCTTTGCACGCTGTAAGGCTAGTGCAAAAACAGGCTTTTCCCGCGCCGTCTTGTCTTTTTTTATGGAGTGACGCGTGCATCCGCTCCAAGCGTTTGAACCCGGATCAGGCAACCCGAAATTCAAGAATTTGCAGCCTTTTGGAGACAGCGCTACCTTAGTGCCTCGATTTTTGTTTGGCAAGCCGCCTGATGACCTCCAAGAACGATAAAAAATTGCGCACCACGGGTCGCCCGACCCTTAACGAAGTCGCTCGCCTCGCCGGCGTCAGCCCGATTACCGCGTCCCGCGCCTTGCGCGGCATCAGCACCGTGGCCACCGAACTGGTGGAAAAAGTGCAAAAGGCCGCCAGCGAACTGAACTACGTGGTCAACCCCGCCGCCCGCGCCCTGGCCTCGGCCCAGAGCCATTCGGTGGTGGTGATCGTGCCGTCATTGTCCAACCTGCTGTTTATCGAAACCCTCGAAGCCATCCACCAAGTGCTGCGGCCCAAGGGCTTTGAAGTGCTGATCGGCAACTCCCACTACTCGCGCGATGAAGAAGAAAACCTGCTGCGCAACTACATGGCCTACCAGCCACGGGGCTTGCTGCTGACTGGCTTCGACCGGACCGAGAGCGCCCGACGAATGGTCGAGGCCAGCAATGTGCCGTGTGTGTACATGATGGACCTGGACCCGAATGCCGGCGTGAACTGCGTGGGTTTCTCGCAATTGGCGGCGGGTGAAACGGCGGCGGCGCACCTGCTGTCCCGCGGGCGCAAGCGCCTGGCCTATATAGGCGCGCAACTGGATCAGCGCACCTTGCTGCGTGGCGAAGGTTTCCGCCGTGCACTGCAACAGGCGGGCATGTACGACCCGGCGCTGGAATTGCTGACGCCGCGCCCCTCCTCCGTGGGCCTGGGCGGCGAACTGTTCCTGCAGATGCTGGCAGCCCATCCCGACGTGGACGCGATCTTCTTCGGCAACGACGACTTGGCCCAGGGCGCCTTGCTGGAAGCCCTGCGCCACGGCATCAACGTGCCGGCGCGCGTAGCGGTGCTGGGTTTCAACGACCTGCCCGCCTCGTCGTTCATGGTGCCGCGCCTGAGCAGCATCAGTACGCCGCGTGAGGCGATCGGGCGGCGATCGGCGGAGCATCTGTTGACGATCATGGCGGGCAACAAGGTGGCCAAGCCGGTGGTGGACATGGGCTTTGAACTGCAAGTTCGGGAAAGCACCTGACCCTCTAAAGCCGAACACCCTCAAAATGTGGGAGCTGGCTTGCCTGCGATAGCGTCCGTCCAGTCACTGCAATATTGACTGATAGACCGCTATCGCAGGCAAGCCAGCTCCCACATCTTTTTTACCGTGCCCACTTGGAAATATCGCGGTCGGCTCCTACCCCTGCTAGATTGGCGGCTCTCCACCGCAAGGAAAGCACCATGGGACACTCTCTGAAAATCTTGGGCCGCACGTCCTCCATCAACGTGCGCAAAGTGCTGTGGACCTGCCAGGAACTCGGCATCGACTACCACCGCGAAGACTGGGGCATCGGCTACACCCCCACCCAATCCCCCGAGTTCCTCGCCTTGAACCCCAACGCCCAGGTGCCGGTACTGATCGACGATCACGGCGTGCTGTGGGAATCCAACACCATCTGCCGTTACCTCGTCGGCCTCTACGAGCGCCATGACCTGTTGCCCGCCGAACCTGCGCCACGGGCGCGCGTCGAGCAATGGATGGACTGGCAAGCCACTGAACTCAACCCGTCCTGGGGCTATGCCTTTCACGCGTTGGTGCGGCACAACCCCGACTACCAGGACCCGCAGCGCATCCAGGCCGGCGTGCAAGCCTGGAACAGCAAGATGGGCCTGCTCGAACAACAGTTGATCAAGACGGGCGCCTATGTGGCCGGCAATGAATTTACCCTGGCCGATATCCTCGTTGGCCTGTCGGTACACCGCTGGCGCAACGCCCCGCTGGACCATCCGCCCTACCCTGCGGTCGAGGCGTATTACCAGCGCCTCAGCCAGCGCCCTGGTTTCCAGGCCTTCGCCCTCGACGGCCATAACTAAAACAAGGACAACACCGTGAAAGGACTCAACGTACTGCTCACCGGCGCCTGCGGCAGAATCGGCAAGACGTTTTTCGAAGCCTCGAAAGAGCGCTACCGCTTCACCCTGACCGACCGCATCGCGCCGGATTTCGCCCTCGGCGAACACCGCTTCATGCACGCCGACCTCAGCGACAAAACCGGCCTGGCGGCGTTGCTCGACGGTATCGACGTGATCGTGCACCTGTCGGGCATCCCCCACGCCAGCGCTTCGTTCGACGAATTGCTGCCGAACAATATCCTTGCCACCACCTACCTGTTCGAAGCCGCCGTGGCCGCCGGGGTCAAGCGTCTGGTCTTCGCCAGCAGCGCGCAGACCATCGAAGGTTACCCGGTGGACCGCCAGATCGTTCCCGGCATGCCGGTAATGCCCGCCAACCTGTATGGCGTGAGCAAATGCTACGGCGAGGCGCTGTGCGCCTACTACGCGGCGAAAACCCCGCTCTCGACGATTGCCCTGCGCATCGGCGCCTTCGAGTTCGTCAAAACCCACGACCTCAACAACGCCCGCGACCTCAGCGCCTGGCTCAGCCCGCGCGATGCGGTGCAGCTGCTGCAACGCTCGGTGGAAGCCGAAGGCGTGAAGCACCTGATCGCCCATGGCATCTCCAACAACCGCTTCAAGCGTTTGGATTTGAGCGAAACCACGCGGGTGTTGGGTTATCAGCCGCAGGATGATGCGTTCCAGACGTTTGAAATCCCGATCACTTACTAAGCCCTTTGGCGGCCCAAGGACTACCATTCGTCCGCTCAGTGAAAAAACTGTCAATTCTGACAGTGGCTCCCGTCCTTCTTCGACGTTCTACTGCCGAGCAGGCTCGCCCATGTTAGGCGGCTGCGATGTCGAATAAGGAGATGAACATGGCACAAAGCACCCCTGAAGCCTCCGAGGGCTGGTTGAAATCCACGGCCTTCGAAGGCGATATCGATACCACCGACGTCAGTTATCGCCAATCACCCACGGGAACCAGAGGCATCACGCTGTATGGCCTACAGCCAACCCTGGCTGGCAGTTTTACTGGCATTCAAATCGACTTCCCCAATAGCGTGAGCCCAGGCCCGATTCCTGTACCGCAACCGTTCCCGGCCACCGTTCAAGTGAGCTACTTTCGCCAGACAAGCAGCGGCTTAAGGACCTCTTTTCATGCAAAGAGTGGCATGCTCGATTTGACCACTTTTAACCAACCACTTGGCTTCGCATCGGGCACATTCGACGTAATGGCAGATGTTGATGGCACCGACCAGACGTTCAAAGGGACGTTTGACATCCATACGGTATGAAGAAGGCAAGGCCTAGTCACGCTGCGGCAACGATTGACCCATACATGGTCATTCATTGCCGCTTCTTATCGTTTAGGCACCGCGAAAATAACAGGAATGCCCCCCCGGCACGCTATTTGCTCCACCTGAGGCACACAGACATTCCCCCAGGTGACCGATCATGCTGGTTAACAACAACACCCAAGCCGTGACCACCGTGCAGCAGCTCAAGCGCTCCGACATGGACCCGGCCAACGCCGCCGCCAGCGCGCTGTACAGCGGCGCCCTGCAAGCGGCGCAGCAAAGCGTGACCGTGCCGGCCGCGCAGAAGGCACTGGACAAGGCCGCCGACCGCATCGACGAAGCCTTCGCCAAGACCCGCGTGCAGTTGCAAACCAGCAGCACGGATGTGCCGACGGTCAACGCCACGTCTTCGGCCCGCGCAGAATTCACCGACTACATGAGCAAATCCCCGGCCGAACGCATCCGTGAGCAATTGCTCAAGGAACAAGGTTTGACCGAGGCGGATGTGCAGGGCATGTCCCAGGAAAAGCAGGACGCGATCAGCAAGCAAGTGGCGGAGCGCGTGAAGCAGCAGCAAGAGCAACAGGTCGTCGCGAAGGCCACTGACCCGGCGCAGGCGGTGAAAGCGACCTTGGCGGCTATTTAAGCCAAATGTGCAATGGCTGTTGCCAGTTGATTAAGGGTTAACACTGTACCTGTGGCGAGGGAGCTTGCTCCCGCTGGAGTGCGAAGCGCTCCCAAAATCTTGGGGCTGCTACGCAGCCCAGCGGGAGCAAGCTCCCTCGCCACAGGTTACTTTTATCCCTTCCACATTCTTGGCCTGCTGCCAGGTTATTGCAGTTGTAACGTGGAATTGAACTGACTGATCGCATCCACCACATGCTTTGACCCTTCCTGAATCTCCAGGATCACCTGTCCCGCCTCGTTCGCCAGCTCCACCCCCAGCCCCGTGCGGCTCAAGCTCGACTGCATGCTCGACACCGCACTCAGCGACAGGTCGTGGTTCTTGCGCACCACATCGACAATTTCCACCGTCGCCTGGCTGGTCCTGGCCGCGAGGCTGCGCACCTCATCGGCCACCACCGCAAAGCCGCGCCCATGCTCACCGGCGCGCGCCGCTTCGATGGCCGCGTTGAGCGCGAGCATATTGGTTTGCTCGGCGATGCTGCGGATGGTCTGCACAATGGCGCCGATGATGTCCGACTGCTTGCTCACCGCGTCGATGCTTTGCGCCGCCTGGTTCAAGTCGTGGGAAATCTCTTCAATGATCTGCACGGTTTGCTGCACCACCTCCGAGCCTTTGCGCGCGCAGGCGTCGTTTTGTACCGAGGTGGCGTGGGCCGAATCGGCAGCATTGCGCAAGGTGGTGACCTGATCGGTGATGTCGCTGGCAAACTTCACCACTTTGTACAGGCGCCCATTGGTGTCGAAGATCGGGTTGTAGGACGCTTCCAGAAACAGCGTCTTGCCGTGTTTGTTTCTGCGCTCAAATCGGTGGGAATGGTATTCGCCACGGTTGAGAGAAGCCCAGAACGCCTTGTAGGCCGGCGACTCCACCTCGCTGCGATGGCAGAACATGCTGTGGTGCTGGCCGATGATTTCGTCCAACGAGTACTGCACGGTGCGCAGGAAGTTGTCGTTGGCGTTGAGGATCTGCCCCTGCGGGGTGAACTCGATCACCGCCATGGAGCGGCCGATGGCATCGATCAGGCTTTGGTTTTCGTGTTCATGGTGAACCCGTGCGGAAATATCCGACGCCACCTTGATCACACTCTGAACCTGCTTGTTGCTGTCCAGCACGGGCATGTAGCTGGCTTCGAGCCACACTTCCTGACCGCGCTTGTTCAGGCGCATAAAGGTGCCGCTGATGGCCTCGCCCCGCGCCAGGTCACGCCAGAGCTTGGCGTAGGGCTCGCTGTGGGTGTAGGCCTCCTCGCAAAAGATCCGATGATGTTTGCCGCGAATCTCCTCGGCGCTGTAGCCCATGGTTTTGCAGAAGTTGTCGTTGGCATCGAGGATCACGCCATTGCGGTCAAACTCGATCATTGCCATGGAACGGCTGATGGCGGCGAGTTTGGCGTTGGCTTCGGTAAGGGCGCAGGAGAAACGTTCGATTTCTTGTAGGTCGGATTTGTGATGGCGGTTGAACATGGTCAGATCACCCTTGATTCCCGGCGCCGGTCGGCGCATTCCATTCATCTGTTGGATACTGCTGGCAAACCTTGCATGGGGAACAACCATCCGAATCGCTTTATATGCCAAGCGTCATAACGGTTCTGGGTGAGCATAGACAGGGCTTGGCGCTATGCAAGGCCACTAGTCAGCCAGCATTTTTAACAATGCATGGGCGGCGGGTGATGGCGGGCAGGTTTGCGAGGCCACCAAGGAGAATTCGCGGTGTACGGGAACGGCCAGCGGCATCACGCGCAGGCCCTGGCGTTGGGCCGGCAGGGTCATTTCCGGCACCAGGGTCACGCCGACGCCTTCACGCACCAGGCTGAAGGCGCTGCTCCACTCGCGCACTTCCACGCGGATATCCGCCAGGGCCAGTCCGGCCTCGGCGCCCAGGCTGCGGGCGTTGGCAGTGCAGCCGCCCGTGGCCAGCACAAAAGGTTGCTGCAACAACTCTTCCAGCGTCAGCGTGGCATCGGCCGGCCGTTGCGCCAGCGCGTGCTGCTGCGGCAACACCGCCAGCCAGTTATCGCGTCCCAACACCGTGGCGTTACGCTCGGGCTTGGGGTTGAGCACCACGCCGAGATCGATCAGGCCAGCTTCGAGCAAGGTGTTCACTTCGTTGTCAGTGACTTCAAGGGTGGTGACTTCGATGCCTGGGTACAGCTGAGCGAAGCGCTGCAACAGCGGCGTCAGAAACGTCGCCAGCACCATGGGGAAACTCGCGATGCGAATACTCCCACGCAACATGGGCTTGGCGTCGTCCACGGTGCTGCGGATGGCCTGCAAGGCGCCAAGCATCACCCGCGCCTGCTCGATCACACTCAGCCCCAGCGCCGTGGGCAAGGTCTTGCGTGGCGCGCGGGTAAACAGCTGCGCCCCCAAGGTGGCCTCCATGCCGGCCATGGCCTGGCTGGCGGCGGACTGGGTCATGCCCACGCGCTCGGCGGCGGCGGTGATGCTGCCGTGGTCGGCAACGGCCACCAGCAAGCGCCAGTGCATCAGGTTCATCATGGCAGTAGCTGTCCTTATGGCAGGGACTGAAGGTTTAATTTTACCCACGGTGCCATGGCCGCGAGACTGGCGCAAATCCCCTGGAGCTGCCCTCGATGAAACTGTATTACTTCCCACACGCCTGTTCCCTGGCACCGCATATCGTCCTGCGGGAATTGGCGCTGCCGTTCGAACTGGTGCGGGTGGATAACCAAGCGAAAACCACAGCCAATGGCGAAGACTTCCTGCAGATCAACCCCAAGGGCTATGTGGCGGCGCTGCAACTGGACAACGGCGAAGTGCTGACCGAAGCCGCTGCGATCCTGCAATACCTGGCCGACCTCAAACCCACCGCCGGCCTGGTCCCGGCCAATGGCAGCTGGGCGCGCGTGCGCTTGCAGGAATGGCTGAATTTTATTGCCACCGAGATTCACGGCGGGCTGGCGGTGTTCTTCAACGCGGCGATCCAGGGCGAGGTGCGGGCTATGTTCCAGGCCACGCTGTTCAAGCGGTTGGCGATTTTGGAGCAGACGTTGGAAGGCCAGGACTATCTGCTGGGTGCGCAGTATTCGGTGGCGGATGCGTATTTGTTTGTGGTGCTGCGCTGGGCGGCTTTCCACGATATTGACCTGGGCAAATGGCCGGCGTTGGCGGCGTTCCAACAACGGATCGGGCAGCGGCCAGCGGTGATTGCGGCATTGGCTGCCGAGAGCCAATAAGAGGCCACACCACCAACCACTGTGGGAGCGGGCAAGCCCGCTCCCACATAAGCCTTCATCCACAGTTGAGTTTTGTGGCTTTCAACTCAGAGCGCGGCGTTAACCTTGGCCGCCACCTCCGCTGGCACCCACTGCTGCCACACCTGTGGCTGTTCCTTGAGGAACGCCAAGGCTACTTGGCGCGGTGGGGTGCGCTTCTCGCTCATGTCCGCGAGGATGCCGTTGAGCAGATCAATCGGCAGGTCGACCTTTTCAAAGAAACTCACCAGCTGCGGATACTGCGCCTTGAACGGCGCCGACACGCCAATCGCCAGCTGCGCCGGCATTGAGCGGGTGCCGATGGGGTTGGGGTTTTTCGCGTCTGCGAGGGTCTTCCAGGCGTCGGCGTTGAACGCCGGTTCTTCCAGCTTGATCAGCTTGAAGCGCCCCAGCAGCGGCGTCGGCGACCAGTAGTAGAACAACACCGGCTTGCCGCGCCGGATCGACGAAGCCACTTCCGCATCCAGCGCCGCGCCGGAGCCGGTGCGGAAGTTGACGAAGCTGTCGGTGAGGCCGTATGCCTTGATCTTCTGGCTGTTGACGATCTCCGAGGTCCAGCCGGTGGGGCTGTTGAGGAAGCGCCCGCGGCTCGGGTCTTCGGGGTCGCGGAACACGTCCTTGTAGCGCGCCAGGTCGGCCACCGACTTAAGGTCCGGCGCCAGGGGCTTGATGCCGCGCGCCGCGTCGCCCTTGATCACGTATTCGGGCACCCACCAACCTTCGGTGGCGCCTTTGACCGTGTCACCGAGGCCGAACACCTTGCCTTCGCTTTCAGCCTTGACCCACGCCGGACTGCGCCCGGCCCATTCTTCGCCGATCACCTGGATATCGTCCTTGGCCAGGGCGGCTTCGAGGCTGACGGTGCTGCCGGGTAAGGTATCGGTGGGCAGGCCGTAGCCTTTTTCGACGATCAGGCGCAAGACTTCGGTGATCAGGCTGCCGCTTTCCCACGTGATATCGCCGAAGTGGATCGGGGCGGCGGCGTGTGTCGGCGGGGCCAATAGCGTCAGTGCGAGCAGCGAGCCACCCAGCAGGTTTTTCAGTCTTTTCATGCAGAACCTCGTGTTGATGATCGTTGGCGGGTGAAGACCCGGGCCATGTAGTCGCTCACCGAGCGCTGGGAAATGCCCAGCTCGACGGCGATTTGCGGGTAGGTCAGGCCATTGAGCCGGGATAGCAGGAAGGTCGCTTTGACCTTGGCCGGCAAGCCGCCGAGCATCTGGTCAATCGCTTGCAGCGCTTCGAGCGTTTGCGCCAAGTCTTCGGGGGACGGTGCTCTGCAGGTCTCGTCGTGGTCGAGGGCATCCAGGTAGGCGCGTTCCAGGTCACGGCGGCGCCACAGCTGGTACATCAGGCGCTGGGCGATGGTGGTGAGCAAGGCGCGGGGCTGGCGGATCGGCAGCCGGTCCGGCGACGTCAGCAGTTGGACGAACGTGTCGGCCGCAATGTCTTCGGCATGGGCGCGGGAATCGAGGTGGCGGTGCAGGCGGCCGCACAGCCAGTCGTAATGGCTGCGGAATAACCCGCCCACGTAATCGCTGTGAGAACTGTCGGCGCCGGACATAGTGGCTCCATCTGATTGGGTTGCACGTTATGTCCGGTGTTCCGGTGGGGCGATCCTAGCAAGGCTGCTTATTCTTTAATAATATTTAAAATTCATTCTTATATAACTGATCGTTCCCACGCTCTGCGTGGGAATGCAGCCCCTGACGCTCTGCATCTGCTCTTTGGCGCGTGACGCGGAGCGTCACAGGGGGCATTCCCACGCGGAGCGTGGGAATGATCATTTGAGTACTGAGTAGCCAGTGCTGGCGGCTTGCTGCTGGAAGTCCAGGAGCACTTGGTAGTCGTCTTCGCTGGCTGGCAGGACTTCCCGTACCCCGAGGGTTTCCGCGACCTGCGGCAAATCCTGCAACGCCAGGTTCATCGCCTCACGGATCCTTGCGGCCTGCGCATCGCTCAAGCCCAGCGGGCCGATATAGGGCAACGTCGGGCTCGGCGCGCTGCGGGTGACGAGGCGCAACCCTGCCACTTCGTCAGGGGCGAAACGCGAGAGGTAGTCGTAGGTGACGCTGTCGATGGCAGCGAGGTCGGCGCGGTTTTCCCGCAGCCAGCGCAAGCTCCCACGGTGGGCGCCGCTGATGGCGACGCTGGCAAAGAAACGGCCGTCGCGTTGCCAAGGGGCCAGGCGTTCGCGCAGCAGGTTCATGCCGCTGTTGGAGTCGTGGCCGTTGATCACGCCACGGCTGTTGTAGAAATCGGCCAAGGCGGTGCGCAGATTGTCGTCGCGGGTCAGCAGCAGGCTGCAATGTTCACCCTGGCTGCTGTGGGCGAGCTCATAACGGGGACGGCCAATGACGCGGACCTGGCCGCGCAGCTGGGTCATCAGCGGGTAGCCGCAGGTTTGGCTCACGAGCAGTTCGGGGGCGAGCCACAGGCTGCGCAGGTCCAGATGATCGGCGTTGCGACGTTTGAGACCCAGCCGTTCGAAGATACGCGCCAGCCACTCTTGGTTGGCGTGCTGGATTTGCTCGGGCGCCACATACATCAGCAACTCGGCGTAGTGCTCACTCATGCTTGTCTCTCATGCAAAAGGATGGCGCGGGCTGTCGATGGCCTTGAGGGCGTGGCGGCTGATCAACTGCCCGTAGCCCTGCACCAGGAAACCACCGCTGCGCGCCAGCCACTGCTCGCGGCGGGCACGGTAGACCGTGGGCAGAAAATACCAGGGCAGCTTCGGCAAGTCGTGGTGCACCAGGTGCAGGTTGTTATTGAGGAACAACCAGGACCAGGGCCAGGCCGCTTCGTTAAGCACGGTACGTTGCTCGGGTTGCGGGTGCGGGCGATGTTCATAGTAGGAACGGATCGACGCCAGGGACAGCGCCGGCACGCTGACCAGCAGCAGGTAATGCCACACCGACAGTGCGCTGTAGTGGGCGATGAAACCCAGCATCAACAGGGTGATGGCGCCATGGGCCAGCCACATCGGCCAGGCCTGGGGCAGGCGCTGCCATTCATGGCGCGCCAGGCGTGCTATCGCCAACGGCGCAGCCAAGAGGAAGCGCCCCAGTACCGTCTTGGTCAACCAATGGATGCCGCGTTCGAACAACGAGCTGTGGTCCCACTGCTGTTGGTTGAGGTAGCGGCTTTCCGGATCGATGCCCGGCAGGGTCAGGTCGCCGTCGTTATGGTGCAGCAGGTGGCTGTCGCGGTACAGGGTGTAGGGGTACCAGACGGCGAATGGCGCGTAACCGAGGAGTTTGTTGAGCAGCAGCGAACGGGTTGGATGGCCGTGGAGCAATTCGTGCTGCACCGACAACCACAGCGTCACCAGCGGGATCAGCAACAGCGTGCTCAGCCACACGCCCAGCCAATGGCTGCCAAGGATCACGGTAAACCAGCCGGCATACACGCCGACCAGCAGCAGCCAGGTCGGCCATTCGGTCTTGGCGGTGAAGCTTTGCGCCAGGGCTTGGATTTCCTGGCGGTGGATCGGGTCAAGGTAGTGGGCCATCGTCAGCTCAGAGCAGGTGTTTCCTGCTCTGTGCCGTGACGCGGGAAAATCTTGCAGATCATTTGGTTCTAAGCTTGGAACTCAATGGCCGAACAAGCCGCTCTCAGACTTCTTGGCTTTCTTGTCGGCGCGTTTTTCATCGGCGGTCTTTGCCGTTTTTTTCTTCGCGGCTTTCTTTGAATCCATACCTTTGGCCATGATGCATGCTCCACTGACAGTGAATGTAACAGTGGGTATACCACCTATTGCCCGGCAGAAGGCGCTTATAATCGCGCCCCCTTTCTCACGCCTCCTGAACACCATGCCCGAGTTGACCATCGATCTGCTGGCAGAGCCCCTGTGGCCGCTGCTGAACAAGTTTTATCGCAGCCACAATTCGTCGATGAAGGCGCTCAAGGGCGGGCGTTTGTGGGTCGCGCGCGATGGCGAGATCGTCGCCGGCTTGTGCCTGACGCCCGTCGTGGGCGGGCAATGGTTGACCGGGGTGTTTGTCGACCCGGCGTATCGTGGCCAGGGCTTGGCGGCGAAGTTGATTCTTCAAGCAGCCGCGGAAGGCGAAGGCACGCTGTGGCTGTTGTGCCATCCCGACCTGGAGGGGTTGTATCAGCGCATGGGTTTTACCCAGGACACGCTGCTGCCCCAATCCCTCAGCGAACGGCTGGTGCGCTACAAGCGCAACAAGCCGATGATCGCCATGGGCTTAGAACGTTTGGTGAGGTCGACCTCGGATAATGTGTGATCGACCGATAGCGGGCCCATGCTAGCCTCGGCGGCACAGTGGCCCACTTTTCGGATGATCATGAAAACGACGTTTGCAGCGCTGTCCCTTACCGCCCTCCTCTTCCCGACTTTCAGCCAGGCCGCCGACGCGCCCATCAGCGCCCAGCAGTACGCCAGCGTGCTCGCCGGCAGTTGGCGCGACCCGGCCAACAGCGCCCGCGATGGTTATCGCCACCCGCAGCAGACCCTGGCGCTTTTCGGCCTGGGCGCCAAACAGACGGTGATCGAAATCACCCCCGGCGGCGGTTGGTACAGCGAACTGCTGGCGCCATTACTCAAGGACCACGGGCACTACATCGCCGCCGTACAGGCCGCGAGCAGCAGTACCTACGCGCGTACATCCGAAGAAAACCTGAAGAAGAAGTTCGCGGCGGACCCGGCGCGGTATGGCAAGGCACAGGTGGTCGAGTTCGAGCCCAAGGCGCCGGTGTTTGGCCAGCCGAGTTCGGCGGATGCGGTGCTGACCTTTCGCAACGTGCACAACTGGGTAGAAGCAGGCACCGCGCCGGCCACGTTCAGTGCGTTTTATGCCGTGTTGAAACCGGGTGGCGTGCTGGGGGTGGAGGATCACCGGGCCAAGGACGGGGCGGATCTTGCGGCGATCAAGGACACGGGTTACCTGACCACGGCCCAGGTGGTGAAACTGGCCACCGATGCCGGGTTCAAGCTGGCGGCGCAGAGTGAAGTGAACGCCAACCCGAAGGACACCAAGGATTACCCGGCAGGGGTGTGGACGTTGCCACCGACGTTGCGGCTGGGGGAGCAGGATAAGGCGAAGTATGTGGCGATTGGCGAGTCGGATCGGATGACGTTGCGGTTCGTCAAACCCACCCAATAACCCGACTTGAAATGCCTTTCAAATGTGGGAGCTGGCTTGCCTGCGATAGCGGTGCAACAGTCACAGCAAGGGTGACTGACCCACCGCTATCGCAGGCAAGCCAGCTCCCACAGTTTTGATCCCAGTGAATCTGGAAATCAGTCGTCGGCAGTGGGGTCCATGTCCGGAAACATCACTTCGATATAGCCGAACTTAGTGAAATCGGTGATCCGCGACGGGTACAACCGCCCGATCAAGTGATCGCACTCATGCTGCACCACCCGCGCATGGAAACCCTCGGCAATCCGTACGATCGGCTCGCCCTTGGGGTCGAAACCTTCGTAGCGGATTTGCTGATACCGGTCCACCGCCCCGCGCAAACCAGGCACGGACAGGCAACCCTCAAAGCCCTCTTCCAGCACCGGACTCAACGGCGTGATCAGCGGGTTGATCAGGATGGTCTGCGGCACCGGCGGCGCGTCCGGGTAGCGTTCGCTGGCCTCGAAACCAAAGATCACCAGTTGCAGGTCAACGCCGATCTGCGGCGCGGCCAGGCCAACACCGCCTACGTGTTCCATGGTCTGGAACATGTCATCGATCAATTGCCACAGCTCGGGGCTGTCGAACATTTCCGGGGGCACCGGTGGCGCGATACGCAGCAGGCGCTCGTCACCCATTTTCAGGATTTCACGGATCATCGATCAGACTTCATCAGTGGTTGGCTTGGAGTGGTCCCGGCCGAGGCCCGAGACATGTTGTTTTTCCTGCGGCGGCTCATCGAAATCCTTGGCACCCGGCGCCTTGCCTTCGGCCGACATGTGTTCGATCACCGCATTCATTTCCGCCCCCAGCAGCAACACGGCGGCGGAAATATAGAAGTACAGCAGCAACACAATGATCGCACCGATACTGCCATACATGGCGTTGTAGTCGGCGAAGGTTTTCACGTAGTAGCCAAAGCCCAGGGACGCGACGATCCACACCACCACCGCCAACACGGAGCCCGGGGTGATAAAGCGGAATTTCTGCTTCACGTCGGGCATCACGTAGTACATGAGGGCCACCGCGAACATCAGCAGGATAACGATCAGCGGCCAACGCAGGATGGTCCACAGGGTAACCACGAATTCTTGCATGCCGATCTGCCCGGCGACCCATTCCATCACTTGCGGGCCAAGCACCATCAGTGCGGCGGCGGCCAGCAGCATGCCGGCAATGCCGACGGTGTAGAAGATCGACAGCGGAAAGCGCTTCCAGATCGGCCGGCCTTCGACCACGTCATAGGCGGCGTTCATCGCGCTCATCATCAGGCGCACGCCGGCCGATGCGGTCCACAGGGCAATCACGATACCCACCGAGAGCAGGCCGCCCTTGGATTGCTGCAACTGGTCGATCACCGGGTTGACCTGCTCCAGGGCCTGGGGCGGCAACACCAGTTCCGACTGCAAGCGCAGCCAGGAGAAAAAGTCAGGCAGGTGCAGGAAACCAATCAGGGCGATGAGGAACAGCAGGAAGGGAAACAGCGAAAACAGCATCTGGTAGGCCAACGCCGAGGCGTAGGTGGGCATCTCGTCATCGACAAACTCTTTGACGGTGCGCATCAGTACTTTGTGGAGCTTGAGGCCGTTGAGGACCGGAAAAATCATAGCGTCTCCTTTCGCCGCAAAAAATTGAGTTCAAGGGCGACTCAGGGGCCGTTTTCTACATCAAGGTAGCTTATTTGGCGACCTTGAAACAATTTCGAAACTTTAACTGCATCCGGTGACATAAAAACGGCCATCCGTGGATGGCCGCTTTCCCTGCTCAAGTACCCGCCTATTTGACGGCTTTCTTGACGGCGTCCTTGGTGTCGCCAATGGCTTTTTCGACCTGGCCTTTCTTTTCCTGCACCACGCCTTCAGCGTGCAGTTTGTCGTTGCCGGTGACTTTGCCGATGCCTTGCTTGATGTTGCCAATGGCTTCGTCTTTCAAACCTTTTGCCTTATCCGCTGTGCTGCCCATGGTATTTCTCCAGAAGAACAATCAAGGGTTTTGGTCATTACCTACAGATTGACCCGGCGCTGTCCGGCAGAGTTTCAATTATTTTTCGATGGGCATTTCATCGCCAGGCGCAGGTTTGGCTTTATGTTTTGCGGCCAACCCACGAGAATGCCCGGCACATTCAGGCTATAACGCTGAATAACAGATCCCGTAGGAAGGTTATGAAACTCAATAAAGCACAGGCCATCGCCCGCAGAAACACCGAACTGGGCGGTGCCGTACTCGGCGTCAACAACTGCCACTTCACCGACCTGGACAGCAAGCGCAACATCTGGTGGTTCGACCTGCCCGTGGTGCGTATTGGCGTGGGCCAGTACGAGTGGATCCACCTGTTGATGCACAACGCCGAGACCGACCAGTTGCTGCACCTGAAGGTGCCGACTGTGTTCCTGCGTGAGCACATCGAAGGGCTGGTGGTGCGTAATGCGAACAAGCGCAAGCCGGAGATCACCCTGGAGCTGAGCGCGGACAAGGATTCGTTCTTGAAGGATGTGCGGCCGGCGGGTGCGGGCATCAGCTTCGCGCAGTTTGCCCTGTAAAAACCGAATCGAAATGTGGGAGCGGGCTTGCTCGCGAATACGGAGTGTCAGTCGCAGATGCTTTGACTGATCCACCGCCTTCGCGAGCAAGCCCGCTCCCACACAAGCCAGCTCCCACATGGGATTGCATTTCAAGGCAAGCCAGTCGGCCGGCATTAAAAAACCCCGCATTCGCGGGGTTTTTTATTGGGTTACTTCTTCAGGCCCAGCTTCTTCAGCTCTTCATCACGCAACTCACGACGCAGGATCTTGCCCACGTTGGTCGTCGGCAAGGCATCGCGGAATTCCACGAGCTTGGGCACCTTGTAAGCGGTGACGTTGGCACGCATGTGCTCCATCACCTGGTCCTTGGTCAAGGTGGCACCCGGCTTGACCACGATGAAGATCTTGATGATCTCACCGGACTTCTCGTCCGGCACACCGATGGCCGCGCATTGCAGCACGCCCGGCAGGCCGGCCAGCACGTCTTCCAGCTCATTGGGGTACACGTTGAAGCCCGACACCAGGATCATGTCCTTCTTGCGGTCGACAATGCGCATGTAGCCATCCGGCTGGATGATCGCGATGTCGCCGGTCTTCAACCAACCTTCGCTGTCGAGCATCTCGGCGGTGGCGTCTTCACGCTGCCAATAGCCCTTCATCACTTGTGGCCCCTTCACGCACAGCTCGCCGGTTTCGCCCAGCGGCAGCTCGGTGCCGTCATCGGCGATGACTTTGCACACGGTGGACGGCACGGGAATGCCGATGGTGCCGACCTGGATATGCTGGATCGGGTTCACGGTCGCCACGGGGCTGGTTTCGGTCATGCCGTAGCCTTCGCAGATGCCACAGCCGGTCACGTCCTTCCAACGCTCGGCGGCTGCCAATTGCAGGGCCATGCCGCCCGACAGGGTGACTTTCAGCGCAGAGAAATCCAGCTTGCGGAACGCCTCGTTGTTGCACAGTGCCACGAACAGCGTGTTCAGGCCGACAAAGCCGCTGAACTTCCACTTCGACAGTTCCTTGACCATCGCCGGCAGGTCGCGCGGGTTGCTGATCAGGATGTTGTGGTTGCCGATCAGCATCATCGCCATGCAATGAAAGGTGAACGCATAGATGTGGTACAGCGGCAGCGGCGTGATCAGGATCTCGCAGCCTTCATTGAGGTTGGAGCCCATCAGCGCCTTGCATTGCAGCATGTTGGCGACCAGGTTGCGGTGGGTGAGCATCGCGCCCTTGGCCACGCCGGTGGTACCACCGGTGTATTGCAGCACCGCGACATCGCCGCTCGCCGGGCTGGCATCGCTGACCGGTTGGCCGTGCCCCTTGGCCAGCACGTCGTTGAACTTGATCGCGTTGGGCAGGTGATAGGCCGGGACCATCTTCTTCACGTACTTGATCACGCTGTTGATCAGCAAGCGCTTGAGCGGCGGCAACAGGTCGGCGACTTCGGTGACGATGATGTGCTTGACGGCGGTCTTGGGCACGACTTTTTCTGCCAGGTGCGCCATGTTGGCCAGGCAGACCAGGGCCTTGGCACCGGAGTCGTTGAATTGGTGTTCCATTTCCCGCGCGGTGTACAGCGGGTTGGTGTTGACCACGATCAGGCCAGCCCGGATGGCACCGAACACGGCGACCGGGTATTGCAGGACGTTGGGCAACTGCACGGCGATGCGGTCGCCGGGCTTCAAGTCGGTATGCTGTTGCAGGTACGCGGCAAACGCGCCGGACAGTTCGTACAATTCACCATAGGTGATTGTCTTGCCCAGGTTGCTGAAAGCCGGTTTGTTGGCGAAGCGCTGGCAGGACTGTTTCAGTACCGCCTGAATATTTGGATACTCGTCTGGATTGATCTCTGGAGCAATCCCGGCGGGGTACTTATCCTTCCAAAAGTCTTCGTTCATGGAAGCCCACTCCTCAGCGACGCGAATTCATCATCGCATTTGATGCGATTATTATTGGTGTATGTTTTTTTAGGTGAATCTGGCGCTTTCAAGCAGGCCGAGACGTCACAAAGCGCGCCGAGAGTAGCAGCTTTGCCAAGGGCCGCCTAGAGCCAAACGCGGGCCCCACAGTCATATTCGCGACTGTCCTACAATATTTGGTCACACTATAAACAACCCCGAAACAACATCGCAAAAGGCTCTGGAATAGGCTCTTCAGGGCAACAAAAGACAAATGTGGGAGCGGGCTTGCTCGCGAATGCGGTGTATCAGTCAACCTATCTGGTGACTGACACTCAGCATTCGCGAGCAAGCCCGCTCCCACACTTTTGATTGCATTTCAATTCAAGGTCAGGCGATGTCGCGAAGCTCACGCCGCAAGATTTTCCCTACAGGCGTCATCGGCAACGACTCACGCAACACAATATGCTTGGGCACTTTGTAGCCCGTGAAGTTGGTCTTGCAGTACGCCTTCAATTCCTCAAGGCTCACGCCCTGGGCGCGCGCGACCACGAACAGCTTCACCGCCTCCCCCGTGCGCTCGTCCGGCACGCCGATCACCGCACAGTTGGCCACCGCCGGGTGCGCCATCACCACGTCTTCGATCTCGTTGGGGTACACGTTGAAGCCCGAGACGATGATCAGGTCTTTCTTGCGGTCGACAATGCGGATAAACCCGTCCTCATCGATCACCGCAATATCGCCAGTCTTGAGCCAGCCCTCAGCGTCCAGCGTGTCGGCAGTGGCGGCCTGTTGCTGCCAATAGCCCTTCATCACTTGCGGGCCCTTGATACACAGTTCGCCACGTTCGCCCAATGGCAATTCAACGCCGTTGTCATCGATTACCTTCATCGCTGTATTTGGCACCGGGATGCCCACAGTGCCCAGGCGCGATTTATTGCCGTAGGGGTTGGTGCTGGCCACCGGTGAGGTTTCCGTCAGACCGTAGCCTTCGCCAATGGCGCAACCGGTGAGTTGCTCCCAGCGTTCGGCGGTAGCCTTGATCAGCGCGGTGCCGCCGGAGTTGGTGAGCTTGAGATGAGAAAAGTCCAGGGTCTTGAAATCGGGGTGGTCCATCAATGCCACAAACAACGTGTTCAAGCCAAGCAGCCCAGTGAACCGCCACTTTTTCAGCTCCTTGATAAAGCCACCGATGTCCCGTGGATTGGTGATCAGCACGTTGTGATTACCGGAAACCATCATGCACATGCAATTCGCGGTGAATGCATAGATGTGGTACAGCGGCAGCGGCGCAATCATCACCTCCTGCCCTTCCTTGATCAGCGGATGGCCGTCCTCGCCAGTCTGGGACATGCAGGCGCGTACCTGCTGCATATTCGCCACCAGGTTGCCGTGGGTGAGCATCGCGCCCTTGGCCAAACCGGTGGTGCCGCCGGTGTATTGCAGCACGGCAATATCATCCAACGTCACCGGATGGCGGGTCACGCCCAGGCCTGCGCCCATGCGCAAGGCGCGCTTGAACGAAACGGCCCGCGGCAGGCTGTAGGCCGGGACCATCTTCTTCACCTTGTCCACCACGGTGTTGATCAGCCAGCCTTTGGCGGCGGGCATGAAGTCGCCCATCTTGGCTTCGATCAGGTAGTCGATCTCGGTGTCGCCGCACACCTCCTGCACCCGCGAACCGAACAGGTTGAGGTACACCAGCGCCCGCACACCGGCGTCCTTGAACTGGTGGCGCATTTCGCGCGGGGTATACAGCGGGTTGGTGTTGACCACGATCAGCCCGGCGCGCAAGGCACCGAACACGGCAATCGGATAATGCAGCACGTTGGGCATCTGTACCGCAATGCGCTCGCCCGGCTTGAGGTCGGTGTGCTGTTGCAGGTAGCCGGCGAACGCCGCGCTCTGGCGCTCCAGCTCGGCATACGTGAGGGTGATGCCCATGTTGCTGAACGCCGGACGGTCGGCAAAGGCCTTGCAGGAACGTTCGAAGACTTCGATTACCGACTTGTAGGCCGTGAGGTCGATGTCATTGGGGACGCCTGCGGCGCGTTTGTCATTCCAGAAATCAGGTTGCATTATTCTTGTCCTCTTACCTGAGTGTGTCCGGCCGCTTTTGCAGTGCTATATAAAGCGGAGCTTGGGGGACGTTAGCAGTTATGGCCAAACTGGCAAATACGCCAAACCGTGTCATTGATTGTATGAATCTCGCCTCTGATGCGTAGGCAGATACCCCGCCCCTCAACGGATGAGCTATACACTGCATCGACCCCGAGCAAAGGAAGCGCCATGAACCACAGCACCTTCTGGCTGACCGCGAATGACCGCAGCCGCCTGTACGTCAATCAATGGCTGCCGGAAGGCCGTGCCAAGGCGATGATCATGCTGTCCCACGGCATGGCCGAGCACAGCGGGCGTTATGCACGCCTGGCGGGCGCCTTGTGCGCAGCGGGCTACGGCCTGTATGCGCTGGACCAGCGCGGCCACGGCCGCACCGCCGACGAAGGCACCCTGGGCCTGTACGCCGAAAAAGATGGCTGGAACAAGGTGGTGGGCGATCTCGCCAGCCTCAACCAGCACATCGGCCAGCAGCAGCCGGGCCTGCCGATCATCCTGTTGGGGCACAGCATGGGCAGCTATATCGCCCAGGCCTACCTGCTGCACCACAGTGCCAGCCTGGACGGGGCGATTCTCAGTGGTTCAAATTTCCAGCCGGTGGCGCTGTACCGTGCCGCACGGCTGATCGCGCGGATCGAGCGCGCGCGCCAGGGCTTGCGTGGGCGCAGTGCGTTGATCGAGTTCCTGTCGTTCGGTTCATTCAACAAAGCGTTCAAACCCAACCGCACCGCTTTCGACTGGCTCAGCCGCGACCCGGATGAGGTGGACAAGTACATCAACGACCCACTCTGCGGTTTCCGCTGCACCAACCAGCTGTGGATCGACCTGCTCGGTGGGTTGCAGCAGATCAGCAAAGCGTCCAATCTCGCGCAGATCGATCCGGGCCTGCCGATCCTGGTGACCGGCGGCGAATGTGATCCGGTGAGTGAGGGCAAGCGTCTCACAGGCCTGGCCAACGCCCTGCGCGAGGCCGGCTGCCAGCAGCTACAACTGACGATCTACCCGCAGGCGCGCCATGAAGTGTTCAACGAAACCAACCGCGAGGAAGTCACCGCGGATGTGCTGACGTGGCTCGACCAGGCCCTGACCCTGCACAGGCCGGCCCGCTGCGAGTAATTTTTGCTTTAAAATCAGCCGATTAAATGACCGATTAGCCACAGGATGCACCTTTAGATGACCCAGGTAACCAACACCCCGTACGAAGCCCTCGAAGTCGGCCAGACCGCCAGCTACAGCAAATTGGTGGAAGAGCGCGATATCCAGCTGTTCGCCGCGATGTCCGGTGACCACAACCCGGTGCACCTGGACGCCGAATACGCCAAGGCGACCATGTTCAAGGAGCGTATCGCCCACGGCATGTTCAGCGGCGCCCTGATCAGCGCGGCCGTGGCCTGCGAACTGCCTGGGCCGGGCACTATCTATATCGGCCAGCAGATGAGCTTCCAGAAGCCGGTGAAAATTGGCGACACCCTGACCGTGCGCCTGGAAATCCTCGAAAAACTGCCGAAGTTCCGTGTGCGTATTGCCACTCGCGTGTTCAACCAGCGGGATGAGTTGGTGGTGGATGGCGAAGCAGAGATCCTGGCGCCGCGTAAGCAGCAGGTTGTAACGCTGACCGAATTGCCGCCGATCAGCATTGGCTGATCTCGATCTAAGCCATACGCAAAAAAATGTGGGAGCGGGCTTGTGTGGGAGCGGCGGTGCGACGATTCGACTTGCTCGCGAAAGCGCTGGGTCAGTCAATGAAGCAGTGACTGAAAGACCGCATTCGCGAGCAAGCCCGCTCCCACAAAAGACCACTCCCACATTAGTTACAGGGTAAGGCTTACGACTGAGCGCGAGCCTGGTTACGCAGTGCCTTCACCTGGTCGTGGTTGCGTTGTACGCCGTGGTACTGACGCTCAACCAAGTCACGAATGCCCAACAGGTTATGCTTGTTGATCTTCTCGATCGCTTCCTTGTAAGCCTTCAGCGCGTGGTCTTCACCGCGCTCGGCTTCGTTCAGGACAGCCTCTTCATCTTTACCGGTGAGCATCGACTTCACGTCGACCCAGCCACGGTGCAGTGCGCCGGCAACGCTGCCGGAATCTTCCGGGTCACCGCCCAAGGCACGTACTGCGGTTTTCAGCTCAGCGGCGGCAGTCGCGCAATCGGCGGAACGTTTTGCAAACAGGGCTTTGAGTTCTGGGTGCTTGATGTCTTCAGCGCACTCCTTGAAACCCTTTTGGCCGTCGATGCTGGTCTCGATCAGGTCGTTCAGTACGGAGATCGATTCTTTATTGATGTCAGTCATTTTTCAATTCCTTGTACGGGTTAGAAGGTTGTCTTAATGGTTGCAGCGCCCGTGCCAGGTTTTCAAAAAACAAATTAGTCTTTATTTTCAATTAGTTACGATAAATTGAACCATCTGTATGTACGTTATTTGCATGATCTGTCATTTGGCCTTCATGCAGAATGCCTGTATTTTCCAGGGTCTCGATACAAACACCTGAGCCTTCATGAACCCCGAAAAACTCGAACTGCTGATCACCCGCCAAATGCCCTTCGGCAAGTACAAAGGGCGGATCATTGCCGACCTGCCCGGCCCCTACTTGAACTGGTTTGCCCGTGAAGGTTTCCCCCACGGCGAGCTGGGTGGACTGCTGGCATTAATGCAGGAAATCGACAGCAACGGCCTCTCTGAATTGCTCGAACCGCTGCGCGCCAAGCACGGTAAACCCGCCCCTCGCCATTAAGAGCCCTGCCATGCCAAGGAATGCCGATAACGAACACCACTGGCACACCATCGCCCAGCGCTATGAGCTGGAGCCCGGGCCGATCAACCTGGAAAACGGCTACTTCGGCCGCATGAGTCGCGTCGTGCGTGCGCAGTATCTGGAGCAGGTGGCGTTTATCAACCGCAGCAACTCGTGGCATGTACGCCAGCGTTTCGAGCAGGGTGAAAACGTCGAAATCCGCCACCAGTTGGCTGAGCTGATCAATGTCGACCCCGAGTCGGTGGCCTTTACCCGCAACGCCACCGAAGCCTTGCAGTCGCTGATCCGCAACTACAACCGCCTGCAACCGGGCGATCAGGTGTTGATCAGTGACCTGGAGTACGACACGGTCAAAGGCGCCATGCGCTGGTTGGCTGGGGTTCGCGGTGTGGAGGTGATCGAACTGTCCCACGCACACCCGGCCAGTTTCGACAGCCTGGTGCAGACTTATCGTGATGCGTTCACCCAGTACCCGCGTTTAAAGCTGATGGCGCTGACCCACGTCACCCATCGCACTGGCCTGGTGATGCCCGTTGCAGCGATTGCCAAGGCCGCGCGCGAGCATGAGGTGGACGTAATCCTCGATGGCGCCCACGCCCTGGGCCAGATCGACTTCAACCTCGCCGAACTGGGCATTCAATTCGCCGGTTTCAACCTGCACAAATGGATCGGCGCACCGCTGACCCTGGGCTTTCTGTACATCGCGCCCGAGCGCCTGGCCGACATCGACCCGGACATGGGCGAGTTTCACTACCCGCTCAACGACGTGCGCGCACGCACGTCCTACAGCACGCCGAACTTTCCGGCGCTGATGACCTTGCCGATGGTGTTTGCAGAGCATCGAGCCTTGGGTGGCTCGGCGGCCAAAGGTGCGCGGGTCAATTACCTGCGGGACCTGTGGGTGAGCCAGGTGCGGCCGTTGGCGGGAATTGAGGTGCTGACGTCGGATGATCCACGGCTGTATTGCGGGATCACGGCGTTCAAGTTTGTAGGGCGGGATCAGCAGGCGATGGCAGATCGTTTGCTCAAGGACTACAACCTGTTCACCACCACACGGGTGGGTGCGGCGTTTGGCACCTGCATTCGGGTGACGCCGGGGTTGGTCACTTCGGCTGCGGACATCAATGTCTTGGTCAACGCCATCACCGAACTGAGCACCGATTAAAACTGTGGGAGCTGGCTTGCCTGCGATAGCGGTCTATCAGCTAATGCAACGGTGACTGACCCACCGCTATCGCAGGCAAGCCAGCTCCCACATTGATCATTCCCACAGTTGCTTAGCGGTGATATCCAGTTTTTTTCAGGCAAAAAAAAGCGGTACACCGACCAAGTGCACCGCCAAAAATGCCGTTAAGCACAGCAACAACGATTCGATAAATCAGTCCAGCAGCGCCAGCGCCTCGGCGGTGACTTCCTGGATACGCGCCCAGTCGCCGTTCTTGATCCACTCAGGATCAAGCATCCAGCTACCGCCCACGCACATCACGTTTTTCAACGCCATGTAGTTCTTGATGTTGGCCGGGCCAACACCGCCAGTCGGGCAGAATTTCACTTCGCCGAACGGGCCGCCGAGGGCCTTGATCGCCGCGACGCCGCCGCTGACTTCCGCCGGGAACAGCTTGAAGCGGCGATAACCCAGGCCATAACCTTCCATGATGCCGGAAGCATTGCTGATGCCCGGCAGCAGCGGGATCGGGCTGTGTACCGAGGCTTCCAGCAGGTCGCGGGTGATACCTGGGGTGACGATAAACTGCGAACCGGCGACTTCCGCCGCTTCGAGCATATGGCGATCCAGCACGGTGCCAGCACCGGTGCACAGTTCAGGACGTTGCTCGCGCAGGACCTGAATGGCCTTGAGGCCGAACTCGGAACGCAGGGTCACTTCCAATGCGGTCAAACCACCGGCTGCCAGGGCATCGGCCAGCGGCAGGATGTCCTGTTCGCGGGCGATGGTGATCACCGGCAGGATCCGCGCCTTGGCGCAGAGGCTGTCGATCAAGGCAACTTTATCCGCCATGGACACGGTCGGTTGAGGGCTTTTCATAGCGGCTGATCCTTGGCTCATGGGCACCAGTAAATCTCTAATGTAGGTTGCAAAAACGCGCGAATCGGCATGGCAGCAACGTCGTCACTGGCCAGCGCGGCGCTCAAGGTGGTCAATTTCGAACTGCCGGAAATCGACAGCACGGTGTAGTGCGCCGTGGCCAGCAGGGCGCGACTCATGGTCAGGCGCTGGTGCGGCACGGTGGGCGCCAGCATTGGCCAGCAACGGCGGGTACCGTCAGGCTTCAAGGCTTCGGTCAGGTTCGGGCTGTTGGGGAACAGCGACGCGGTATGGCCGTCATCGCCCATGCCCAGCACCAGCACGTCAATCGCCGGCAATTCAGCCAGCAGGCGATCGGCCTGCTCGGCAGCGTCTTCAAGGTTGGCCGCAGCGCTGTAGAGGCTAAGGAACTTGGCCTTGGCCGCCGGGCCTTGCAGCAAGTGTTGCTTGAGCAAACCGGCGTTGCTGTCGGCGTGTTCCACCGGCACCCAGCGTTCGTCGGCCAGGGTGATGGTCACCTTGGACCAGTCCAGGCCCTGCTTGGCCAGGTGCTGGAAAAACGCCACGGGACTACGGCCACCGGACACCACCAACGTCGCTTCGCCACGGGCACTGATGGCCGCGCGCAATTGCTCGGCCACATCATTGGCCAGGCCTTCCGCCAACAGCACCGGCGTGCGGTACTCATGGGGCGTGACGCCCTGGGGCAGTTTCAAATCAGATATCGCCATACCACGACCTCCCATCCCGCGTGATCAGTGCAATGGAGCTCATCGGCCCCCAGGAACCCGCCGCGTACGGCTTGGGCGCATCGCCGGATTTTTTCCACCCGGCGATCAACTGGTCACACCACTTCCACGCGGCTTCGATTTCATCTTTGCGGACAAACAGGTTCTGATTGCCGCGCATCACTTCCAGCAACAACCGCTCGTAGGCATCGGGAATCCGTGCGCTGCGATAGGTGTCGGAAAAATTCAGTTGCAGTGGGCCGCTGCGCAGTTGCATGCCCTTGTCCAGGCCTTGTTCCTTGGTCATCACACGCAAGGAAATACCTTCGTCCGGTTGCAGGCGGATGATCAGTTTGTTGCTGATCTGCAAGCGCTGCTCGGGAGCGAAGATGTAGTGGGACGGTTCCTTGAAGTGGATAACGATCTGCGACAACTTTTGCGGCATGCGCTTGCCGGTCCGCAGGTAGAACGGCACGCCGGCCCAACGCCAGTTGCGGATATCGGCACGCAGGGCGACGAAGGTTTCGGTGTCGCTCTGGGTGTTGGAATTCTCTTCTTCCAGGTAACCCGGCACCGGCTTGCCCGCGCTGTAGCCGGCGATGTACTGGCCGCGCACCACCTGGGTGGTCAGGCCTTCCGGGCTGATGGGCGCCAGGGCCTTGAGCACCTTGACCTTCTCGTCACGGATGCTGTCGGCGGACAAGTCGGCCGGCGGGTCCATGGCGATCAGGCAAAGCAGTTGCAGCAGGTGGTTCTGGATCATGTCCCGCAGCTGGCCGGCCTTGTCGAAATAGCCCCAACGGCCTTCGATACCGACCTGCTCGGCCACGGTGATTTCCACGTGGGAGATGTAGTTCTGGTTCCACTGGGTTTCGAACAGGCTGTTGGCGAAACGCAGGGCGATCAGGTTCTGGACGGTTTCTTTGCCCAGGTAGTGGTCGATGCGGTAGGTGCGGTTCTCCGGGAAGAACTGCGCCACGGCGTCGTTGACCTTGCGCGAGGATTCCAGGTCCGAACCGATGGGCTTTTCCAGCACCACACGGGTGTTTTCCGCCAGGCCAGCCTTGGCCAGGTTTTCGCAGATCGCGCCGTACACGGCCGCCGGGGTGGCGAAGTAGGCGATCAGGCGTTGCTCGCTGCCGACTTTTTCCGCCAGGGCGATGTAGTCGTCAGCGTTCTTGAAGTCAACGTGAACATAGGTCAGGCGCGCCAGGAAACGCTGGGCGATGGTTTCGTCCAGTTCCTTGCCGACGTAGCTGCGCAGTTCCTTTTCGATATGGGCCAGGTGCTGTTGCTCGGTCCCGGCTTCACGGGCCAGGGCCAGGATGCGGGTGTCGTCGTGCAAGAGCCCGGCGCCATCGAGTTGATAGAGGGCAGGAAATAACTTGCGCAGCGCCAGATCACCCAAGGCGCCAAACAGGGCAAAGGTGCAGGGTTCTACGGTTATCGAAGGCATGATGTTTGTTCTTTTATCAAGTTAAGCTACAAATACCTTTTTTCAAGGCATCACTCAAGGAAAAATGTAGTAATAACCACAACATTTTCCCGAAATACGCATTCCGAGTGGTGGTGTTCAGCTACCCTCAGTAGGATAGGCCACCGCAAAAGACCACTGGTCGATTGGTTGCCACCCTTTATTTGCATCGTCGCCCGAAGGAAAGACTGAATGGACCGCGTGCGAAATCTTCTGGAACAGATCCAGAACCGCCTCGAAGAATTGAACAAGGCCGAGAAAAAAGTCGCCGAGGTCATCCTGCTCAACCCACAGCAGGCGACCCGCTTCTCTATCGCCGCCCTCGCCCAAGCCGCCTCGGTCAGTGAACCGACGGTCAACCGTTTCTGCCGTTCGTTCGGCGTCAGCGGCTACCCTGAACTGAAACTGCAACTGGCGCAAAGCCTGGCCAGTGGTGCGGCGTATGTCAGCCGCGCCGTGGAAGCCGATGATAACCCTGAGGCCTATACGCAGAAGATCTTTGGCAGCGCCATTGCCTCCCTGGACAGCGCTTGCCAGGCACTGGACCCGAACCTGATCAGCAAGGCCGTGGACCTGTTGATCCAGGCGCGGCAGATCCACTTCTTCGGCCTTGGCGCTTCGGCACCGGTGGCCATGGATGCGCTGCACAAGTTCTTCCGCTTCAACCTGTCGGTCACCGCCCACGCGGACGTGCTGATGCAGCGCATGATCGCTTCGGTGGCGCATACGGGCGAGCTGTTCGTGATTATTTCCTACACCGGGCGTACCCGCGAGTTGGTGGAAGTGGCGCGTATCGCCCGTAGCAACGGTGCCTCGGTGCTGGGCGTAACCGCCGAGAACTCACCGCTGGCCAAGGCCAGCACAGTGAGCCTGAATATCCCGTTGCCGGAAGATACCGACATCTACATGCCGATGACCTCGCGGATCATTCAGTTGACGGTACTGGATGTGCTGGCCACCGGTATGACGTTGCGCCGTGGCGTGGATTTCCAGCCGCATCTGCGCAAGATCAAAGAGAGCTTGAATGACAGCCGGTATCCGGTTGGGGATGAGTTCAACTAAGGCTGGAATCTCGACCAGCAGTACCGGCCTCATCGCGGGCAAGCCCGCTCCCACATTTTGATTTGTGAACACATTCAAATGTGGGAGCGGGCTTGCTCGCGAAGGGGCCAGCAGCCACACCGCTAAACCCCAGCCCGCGCCTGCAAACTCAAATGCGCCCGCTCCCCCGGCGCCAAACTGGCCGCGGCCATCGCCGACTCCACACACACAAACCCCGACGCCTCGTTGAAGCTCACGCCCAACAGCGGCCGGCTGCCCGGATGCCATACCACTGTGTCGGCGCTGTCGCCGGTGTCGATGCACAGCTCACGCTGCCAGGCATGGTCCTTGAGCTGCAATTCCCCATCATGCTGGAACACCCGCTGGCACCCACCGTCCACCCGCAACTCACCTTCCTGTTGGCAGGCCTGGCGGCTGAGCTGGTCATAGCCTTGCGCGCCGTCGAGCCCAGACAGCGCTATCTCATCGACATGACCAATACGCCAGTAGGCATGCAAAGCATGGCTCAATTGGCACGGCAGCTCGTCCTGATGCTCGGTGCTCAGGCGCAGTTCCAGGGTTTCGCCCAGGTGCGCGTGCAGGTCCACCTGCCAGTCGCACAGCTGCAGTTGCCAGTGCAGGCGCACGCCATCGTCGTCGGTGCTGCTGTCGAGCAGTTTCCAGTCGATCAACCGCGCCCAGCCATGGGACGGCCACGCGTTCTCGCTGGGGTGACGGCCATACCACGGCCAGCACACCGGCACGCCGCCCCGGATGGCGCCGACCTGCGGCCACTTCGCCGCGCACCACAACCAGGGTTTTTGCCCAGTGGGCTGAAAGTGCAACAGTTGCGCGCCCTGGCGACTGAACACCGCCTGGCACAGCGGGTGGTCGATCACCAACACGTCACGCATCTGGAAGCGCTCCCAGGCAAACACAGGGCGTTCACGCAGGGATTTGAAAAAGCGTTGCAGCGGTTGCTCATGCATTTGCCACAGTCCTGAATGTCTTTGTAGGGGCTGGCCTGCCAGCTCCCACAGGGAGATGTGCTCCCCTTCCCCAAAAAAAAGCGGATAGCCATGGCTACCCGCAAAATGCGCACAGAGAGAAGGAGCTTATCGCAACAGCGTTAGAACGTAGACTGAATTTTCAGGCCGGCCACCAACGCGTTGTCGACTTTATCCACGCCGCCAGGTTGCACGACGTATTGCAGGTTGGGACGCACGGTCAGCCAGTTGGTGACGTGGAAACCGTAGTTGATTTCGAAGTTGTACTCGGTCTCGCGGATCGGCCGGTACAGCGGGTTGTCATAGTCGCTCACACCATTGGCGATGTTGAGCAACTCAGCGTCTTTCTTCACGTCCTTGTTGACGTGCAGACGCGCCGCGCCAATACCGACGTCGTCTTTTGGACGCGCATCGAATGGGCCTTTGTACACCAGCATCAGCGACTGGTAGTTGTCGACGGTGTTGGTTTCCTTGTCGTGGAACGTGGCGTTGGCCGCGATGTTCAGACCACGGGAAGCGTCGCCGTTGTGCGTGGTGAGTTGCTGTTGCGCAACGAACCAGTAGCCTTTCTTGCTGCTGCGGGTACGGTAGTCGGCGCCGCTGGTCGCTGCGTCGCCGCCATTGACGTCTTCACGCACGTCAGAGGCATCGGCCGCGCTCTTGTAGTAACCCACACGGTATTCGCCTGGCAGGTTGTTGACCTTCGGCGACCAGACCAATTCCACCGGGATCACGGTGCCCTTGGTGCCGCTGCCGCTGAGTTTGAAGCCGTTGCCGTGCTCCAGTTGCGATGGGTTCTGGTTGTACGCACCGATTTGCGCATACAGCTCAGGGGTGATGTGGTACTTCACGCGGATCGCCGCCTGGCTGACGGGCCAGTTGTACCAGGTGTTTACATAGTTACCGACCTGGGAACCGCAGAACGACAGGTTCTGGAAGTCGCACGGGAAGGTGTTGAAGTCTTCGCCTTCACCGAAGTAACCGAGTTTCACATCCAGCTTGTTGTCGAACATCTGGTGCTGGATCCAGAACTGGGTCAGACGCACCATATGGCCACGACCATAGACTTCCATCGACGAGCTCAGCGTGCCGGCACGTGGGTCGCCGATGCGGTCGTTGGAGATGTTCTGGCCATTACGGTTGGTCAACTGGATCTTGGCCTGGGTGTTGTCCCAGCCCCACAGTTTTTCCAGGTCCAGGGCTACACCCAGACCAAACTGGTCGGCATAGCGACCGGTCTTGTCGTTGTTGTAGCCGCCGTGGGCGTTGTAGCCCATTTCGCCTACGTAGTCAGCCTTGATATCGATACCTTGCTCGATCAGCTTGGTCCGTTCGCCGCCCCAATCGCCGGTCATCCACTTGGAATCGGCGCTGAATGCTTCGTCCGCCATCGCATTGGCGGACAAAACCAGGGCTGCTGCCGCTGACAGTTGGCAGATCAGCCGGGTAGTGTTGTGTTGCTTTTTCATCCCTACATCCTCGTCTTTATTGTTATTAAACTGTTTTTATCTAACGTGGTTTACTTTTTTTATCTAAAACAACAACTTATCTGCTTCAGCGGCCTTTGAATTGGGCCACATTGTCGGCATGCCCCTGTGCAGGCGATGAAGAAGCAGTGCCCAGACGCTCACCGGTACTGGCGTCGAACAGCAATACCTTGGATGGATCGAATTGCAGGGTCAGGGTCTCGCCCACCTGCGGTGCCACATCGGGCGCCAGGCGGCAGCAGACCTTGGTGTCATTGAGCTGCACGAACACCAGGGTGTCCGGGCCGGTGGGCTCGGTGACTTGCACTTCGGCGCGAATGCTCGACGCGCTGTCGCCCTCGCCCGCCGCGAGCATGATCTGCTCCGGGCGCAGGCCGAGGATCACGTCGCGGTCTTCAAGGCCGGCATCGGTCACGTTCAGCGCCAGTTCGCAACGGGCCTGGCCGCTGTCGAGCACGGCCACCAGGCGACCGTCCTTGCGCTGCAGGCGCAGGGGCACGAAGTTCATCGGCGGCGAGCCGATAAAGCTCGCCACGAACTGGTTGGCCGGGTTGTTGTAGATGTCTTTCGGCGTGCCGAACTGCTGGATGATGCCGTCCTTCATCACCGCCACTTTGTCGCCCAGGGTCATCGCTTCGATCTGGTCGTGGGTCACGTAGACGGTGGTGGTTTTCAGACGCTGGTGCATCAGTTTCATTTCGGTGCGCATCTCGACGCGCAGCTTGGCGTCGAGGTTGGACAGCGGTTCGTCGAACAGGTAGATCTTCGGCCGACGTGCCAGGGCGCGGCCCATGGCCACACGTTGCTGTTGGCCACCGGAAAGCTGGCCTGGCTTGCGGTTGAGCAGGTGTTCGATCTGCAACAGCTTGGCCACGCGCGCCACTTCGGTATCGATGTCAGCCTGGGGCATCTTGCGGATCTTCAGGCCGAACTCGATGTTTTCGCGCACGCTCATGGTCGGGTACAGCGCGTAGGACTGGAACACCATGGCGATGTCGCGATCCTTGGGGCTCATGCCGCTGACGTCCTGGTCGCCGATCATGATCGCGCCGCCGGTGATGGTCTCAAGGCCGGCGATGCAGTTCATCAGCGTGGATTTGCCGCAACCCGAAGGGCCGACCAGAATCAGGAATTCGCCTTCCTTGATCGACAACTCGATGTTCTTCAAGGTGTCGGGCAGGCCAGGGCCATAGGTCTTGTTTACATTGCGAAGTTCAAGCGTAGCCATGATTACCCCTTGACCGCGCCGGCCGTGAGGCCGCGCACGAAATACTTGCCTGCGATCACATAGACCAGCAGGGTCGGCAGGCCGGCGATCATCGCCGCTGCCATATCCACGTTATATTCCTTGGCCCCGGTGCTGGTGTTGACCAGGTTGTTCAGCGCCACCGTGATGGGCTGCGAATCGCCGCTGGAGAACACCACGCCGAACAGGAAGTCGTTCCAGATCTGGGTAAATTGCCAGATCAGGCAGACCATGATGATCGGGGTCGACATCGGCAGAATGATCCGACGAAAGATGGTGAAAAATCCTGCGCCATCCAGGCGTGCAGCCTTCACCAACGCATCGGGAATGCTCACGTAGTAGTTACGGAAGAACAACGTGGTGAACGCCAGGCCGTAGACTACATGGATAAACACCAGGCCGGTGGTGGTGCTGGCCAGGCCCATCTTGCCGAGGGTGAACGACGCCGGCAGCAGCACGGTCTGGAACGGCAGGAAGCAGCCGAACAACAGCAAGCCGAAGAACAGCTGCGAACCTTTGAAGCGCCAGAACGACAGCACGTAGCCGTTCAACGCACCGATAGCGGTGGAGATCAGTACGGCCGGCACGGTGATCTTGATCGAGTTCCAGAAGTAACCATCCACCGTGGCCCAGGCCTTGACCCAGCCGATGCCGGTGACCACGGTCGGCCAGCTCAGCAGGTTGCCGTTGCTGATGTCGTCCGGGGTCTTGAAGCTGGTGAGCAGCATCACCACCAGCGGCACCAGGTACAGCAGCACGGCGAGGATCAGCACCGCGTAGATCGCGATGCGACTCAGGCTGATGGCAGGTTTGGAGGCGAGACTAGTCATTACGTTTGGTCCTCAGCTCGGAGTAGAGGTAAGGCACGATGATCGCGAGGATCGCACCGAGCATCAGGATGGCACTGGCCGAACCCATGCCCATCTGGCCACGGCTGAAGGTGAACGAGTACATGAACATCGCCGGCAGGTCGGACGAATAGCCCGGGCCGCCTGCGGTCATCGCCGCCACCAGGTCGAAGCTCTTGATCGCAATATGCGCGAGGATCATCACCGCACTGAAGAACACCGGGCGCAGGCTAGGCAGCACCACGCTCCAGTAGATGCGCGGCAGGCTTGCGCCGTCGATCTGCGCGGCGCGTATGATCGACTGATCAACTCCACGCAGGCCAGCGAGGAACATCGCCATGATGAAGCCCGAGGCTTGCCACACAGCGGCGATCACCAGGCAATAGACCACGCGATCCGGGTCGATCAGCCAGTCGAGACGGAAGCCTTCCCAGCCCCAGTCCCGCAGGAGTTTGTCCAGGCCCATGCCCGGGTTGAGCAGCCATTTCCAGGCCGTACCGGTGACGATCATCGAGAGCGCCATCGGGTACAGGTAAATGGTGCGGATAAAACCTTCGCGGCGGATACGCTGGTCGAGGAACACCGCCAGCAGCACACCAATGACCAGGGTGATGCCAATGAACATGCCGCCGAACAGCGCCAGGTTCTTGCTCGCCACCCACCAGCGGTCGTTGTCGAACAGGCGCTCGTATTGCGCCAGGCCCGCCCACTTGTAGCTGGGCAGGAAGGTGGACGTGGTGAACGACAACACAAACGTCCACAGGATGTAGCCGTAGAAGCCCACCAACACGATGAACATGCTCGGCGCCAGCACCAATTTCGGTAGCCAGCGCTGCAGTGCATCGAACGGCGAGGCTTTGCTGAACACAGCAACAGAACTCATGGGGAAATCCAATACAGGGAAAAAGGACTACAGCCTGTCGAAGTCAGTTCGTTGTGGCGAGGGAGCTTGCTCCCGCTCGGCTGCGCAGCAGACGCCGCCTTTGGGGGCGCTTCGCACCCCAGCGGGAGCAAGCTCCCTCGCCACAACAACCCGACTCCTACAGAAAGGTGTTACTTCGCAGACTTGATCGCAGCGCCCAGTTTCTTGGCAGTGTCGGCCGGGTCGGCTTTCGGGTCGTTGAGGAAGTTGGTCACGACATCAAAGAACGCACCTTGCACCGCCAGGTTGGTGGCCATGTTGTGCGCCATGCTTGGCTGCAGGCCGCCAGTCTTGGCGTCGGCCAGGAAGTCCTTGGCGGCGGTCTGGGCGCAGGAGTCGAAACCGAGCTTGTCCATTTCGTGGAGCATATCGTTGCGCACCGGGATCGAACCCTTGTTGATGCTGAACACTTTCTGGAAGTTTTCACCCAGCACGACTTTGGCAATGTCCTGCTGGCCGGCAGCAGTGCCTTTGTCTTTCTGCTTGAACACCGCCAGGGAGTCGATGTTGTAGGTGAAGGCTTTTTCAGTACCCGGGAAGGCTACGCACTCGTAGTCCTTGCCAGCGACTTTCTTCGCGGCAGTCCACTCGGACTTGGCCCAGTCACCCATGATCTGCATGCCGGCCTTGCCGTTGATGACCTTGCCTGCTTCGAGGTTCCAGTCCTGGCCTTTGCCGTCAACGTCCATATAGGTCGCGACTTTCTTCAGTTCGGTGAGGGACTTGACCATTTCCGGGCCGGTCAGCGCGGCGTTGTCCAGGTCCACCAGGGCTTTCTTGTAGCCATCGGCACCCATCACCGAGAGGACGACGGCTTCAAATACGGTGCTGTCCTGCCACGGCTGGCCACCGTGGGCGAGTGCGATGAAGCCCGCGGCTTTAAGCTTGTCGCCGGCTGCGTAGAATTCTTCGAGGGTTGTCGGGTTCTTGGTGATACCGGCTTTCTTGAAGACTTCCGGGTTGATCCACAGCCAGTTCACGCGGTGGATGTTGACCGGTACGGCGACGTAGTCACCGTCGTACTTCACGGTATCGGAGACTTTCTTGTCGAGCAGGGAGTCCCACTTTTCTTCTTTGGCGACGTCTTTGAGCACGTCGGTGTCGAGCAGGCCGGTGGACGCCCATTCCTGGATGTCGGGACCTTTGATCTGGGCAACGCCAGGCGGGTTGCCGGCGACTGCGCGACTTTTCAGCACGGTCATGGCCGTGGCACCACCGCCACCGGCGACGGCGCCGTCTTTCCAGATGAAACCGTCTTTCTCAACTTGGGCCTTCAGGACATCTACAGCCGCCTTTTCACCGCCAGACGTCCACCAATGCACCACTTCCACCGTACCTTTGGAGTCGGCGGCAAATGCAGTGAGGGGAAACAACGAGGCAATGGAAATAGCGACGGCGAGGCGATTAATCGCGTTCATCTGAGTACCTTTTTTTGTTGTTATGCATGCAAGTCTAGAGCTTGCGCTGCACGGAGTTTAAACATGGATTTTTGCGGCGCAGGTAACAAAGGGACGTACAAATGTCACCATCTGGTGACATAGCACCCTTCCCCAATCGCACTGGCCATGCTGGGTGCCAAAGGTAGCGCAGGCAGCACGACCGCTTGCCAGGCATGGTACAGGTCCGGCTTGCCGCCCCAGATGGTGCTGCTGGGTTGGTTGTGCGGGCTGAGTTCGTGGTGCCAGCTGCCGTGGATGCGGTCGATGAAATGGGTTTCGCAGAATTCCCAGAAACGCCGATACCAGGTTTCGTAGTGCAACTCACCGGTGCGTTTGAGCAAGGCCTGAGCGGCGGCGCTGGCTTCGGCGTGGGTCCAGTGCAGGCGTTCGCGCACCACCGGGCGGTGGCTCCAGTCGAGGGTATAGACAATGCCGGGGGCACCATCGACGGCCCAGGCGTATTCGCAGGCGCTGGCGAACAGGCCCTTGGCGTCGGTCAACAGCCAGTCCGGCGTGGCCAGCCCGGCGTGCAGACGCGCGGCTTCCAGGTGCAACACCAGCCGCGCCCACTCAAAACCGTGGCCGGGGGTGATGCCGTAGGGGCGAAAGCCATCGGCGGGGTTGTCTTGGTTGTAGTCGAGTTGGGGTTGCCATTGGGCGTCGAAATGCTCGATCACCATGAATTGGTTGCCGGCGGCGTGGGTATGGATCACCCGCTCGACGATCCGCAGCGCGCGGTCCAGCCAGCGTGTTTCGCCGGTCACATCGGCCAGGGCGAGGAACGCTTCGGTGGCGTGCATGTTGCTGTTGGCGCCGCGATAGGCTTCGACCCCGCTCCAGTCCTGGGCAAAGGATTCGAGCATCACGCCCTCTTCCTCACTCCAGAAAAACTGGTCGATGATGTGGGTCGCGTCGTTGAGCAGGTTCTGTGCACCGGGCGCGCCGGCCACTGCCGCTGAACTGGCGGCCAGGGCGACAAAGGCGTGCAGATAGGCAGCCTTGCCACGGTTGCCATCGAGGGCGTGGGGTGTGGCGAACCAGCCGCCGTGTGCCGCATCCTTCAGCGGGCCACTGAGGGCCGCAACACCGTGGGCTACCAGGTCGGCGTAACCCGGCAACCCCAGGGCGTGGGCCATGGCGAAGCTGTGGGTCATGCGGGCGGTGTTCATGGTTTCGGCGTGGGCACCGGCTGGCAGTTGGCCGTTGTCGTCCAGGTTGCCGAAACCGTCGGGCAGTCGCGAAGCCTTGGCGAACGCCAGCAGGCGCTGACCTTCGGCAGCCAGCCAGGCGTGATGGGCAGGCGCGTTCAGCCAACTGCTGGCAGGCAGAGGTTGGGTGGTCATGGGTGGCCCTTATTATTGTTTGTGGGATGACCGGAGTCTAAACAAGGAGGCCTGGGGGGCAAGTAACGAAGGGGATGGGAAATGTCACCAGGCGGTGACACTTCACTGACGATCGTTCCCACGCTCTGCGTGGGAATGCCGCCTTGGACGCTCTGCGTCTGCGCACCGGACTGGTGACGCGGAGCGTCAGGGGATGCATTCCCACGCGGAGCGTGGGAACGATCATCACGATCATCAGCCAACCCCCACAAGTCACTGGCTCAGCGGTATGACCTTCGCCGGTTCACTGAGCCGTTGGTGCAGGTTCTGTACCTGGCTCTGCAAGGTGGTGATGTTGCGGGTGGTCTGGATGCGGAACACATCGAACTCTTTGTTGGTCGGCGCATCGCTGTTGGCCGGCTGGTTGTCCTGGGCACTCTTGAGCACCAGCAGGTCCTGCTCCAGACGGGCAATGGCCGCACTTGGGTTGCCTTGTTTTTTCAGCGCGGCCACATCGGCCACCAGCTCCTTGAACTCGGCATCGCGCTTGGCCGCATCACCTTGCGCCGCTTTCAGGGTGGCCACGGCGTCGGTCAAGGCCTGGACCTCGCCTTGCAGCTTGCTGTTGGCACTCGACAGCTCGGTGGTGCTGGCGCTCATTTGTGCCAGGCGCTTGTCCAACTCGGAGGCCTGGCCGGCCACACCAACCTGTTGCTTGCCCTGTTCCAGCAACTGGGTTTCCAACTGGCGGATCTGCAACTTCAGCGCTTCGCTGCCGTTGTTCACACTGGCTTCACTGGCGACGACCTTGCCGGAAATATCCTGCAGGCGCCCCGCCGCTTCTTCGCTGATACGCGCAAAGGCTTCCTGGGTCGCGACCAGTTGCTGGCCCATCAGGGAAATCTGCTGGAAGCTCCACCAGGCCAGGCCGGCAAAGGCGATCAGCAACGCGCCGATCAACGCCCACAATGGCCCGGTGCTGGCGCTCTTGACCTTGACCACGGGGGTGTTGCGCGAGCGCACGGACGTGGCGGGAGTCGGTTCGAAATCGTCGTCATCCCCCAGGTCGGCCCGCAGGCTGGGAACGTTGTCGAAATCGTCTTTAGCATCGTTACGCATGAATCAACCCTGAATCGGTGAGGTGGCGAGCGCCGGGAGTATAAACCGCTGTCCTGTTGCTCTGATCGACCCGGAACCACGAATTCGGTTCCCGATGTGTTGCCTGTTGTGACCTTACTTCAGCCCCGGATCCTGGGCCTTCCACCAACCGCAGAACTCGTCGAGGGCGGTCCACAGGCTAACCTTGGGCTCGTAGTCCAGATAATGCCTGGCACGGCTGATATCGAGGGTGAAATCTTTGTTCATCACCTGCATGCCCAACCGCGACAGCGCGGGTTCCGGGCGCCCCGGCCACATCGCGCAGAACGCTTCGTTGAGCGCCGCCACGCTGTAGGACAAGCCGTAGGACCGGTAACGTTTCACCTGCGGCAATTCCATCTGGCGCATCACGTAGTTCACCACATCCCACACCGGCACCGGGGTGCCGTTGCTGATGTTGTAGGCCTTGCCCAACGCCGAGCCGGTGGCGAGCAAACTGCTGAGCAACGCTTCGTTGAGGTTGTGCACACTGGTGAAATCGACTTTGTTCAAACCGTCGCCAACGATGGCCAAGCGGTTCTTGCGCTGCATTTTCAGCAGGCGCGGGAAGATGCTCATGTCGCCGGCGCCGGTGACAAAGCGCGGGCGCAGGGCCAGCACTTCAAGGCCGAACTCCTGGGCACCAAAGACTTTTTGCTCGGCCAGGTATTTGGTCGCGGCATAAGGGTGCTTGAAGCGCTTGGGCACTTGCTCTTCGGTCAGGCCCAAATGGTCGCGGCCATCAAAATAGATCGACGGCGACGACAGGTGGACCAAGCGCCCGACACGCTGTTTAAGGCAGGCCTCGACGACATTTTCGGTCACTAGCACATTGCCTTGGTGGAAGTCCTGATACTTGCCCCACAGCCCGACGGCGCCGGCGCAATGCACCACGGCTTCAACGTCGCGGCACAGGTCACGCACCAGGTCGGCATCATTCAAATCACCCTGGATAAACTCGGCGCCGCGCCGGACCAGGTGTTCCACACCTTCGGCACGCCGCCCGTTGACCCGTACGTCCAGGCCTTGCTCCAGGGCGAAACGCGCAAAGCGCCCGCCAATGAAGCCGCTTGCGCCGGTGACCAGAATTTTCATGTATTACTCCGTGCTCTTTCGTTTTTCATCGCTGTTGCCTTGACGCGCGCCATCACTCCAACGGCACCAACCATTGGCCGCACGCCTGGGCCAGATGGTCGGTCAACAAGCCCAACAGTTGCCCGCCACTGCGCCAATGATGCCAGTACAGCGGCACATCGATGGGCTTATCTGGCAACAACTCCACCAATACGCCCTTTGCCAGCTGGTCGCGCACCTGCAATTCCGGCACCAGGCCCCAACCGAGCCCGGCCTCAGTGAGGCGGATAAAACCTTCGGACGACGGGCATAAATGGTGTTCGAAACCGCCGTCCACGCCGAGAGACGCCAGGTAGCGGTGTTGCAGGAAATCATCCGGGCCAAACACCAATGCCGGCGTGCGCGCCAGTTGATCGGCGCGTACGCCCTCGGGAAAGTGCCGGGCGATAAAGGCCGGGCTGGCCAGCGCACGATAGCGCATGGCGCCGAGCAACAGGCTACGGGCCCCGGCCACCGGGCGTTCGCTGGCGCAGATACACGCCGCCACTTCACCGGCGCGCATGCGCTTGAGGCCGACGGTCTGGTCTTCCACCACCAAGTCCAGCAACAGGTGTTGCTCGGCACAAAACACGCTGACCGCCTCGGCCCACCAGGTGGCGAGGCTGTCCGCATTCAAGGCGATGCGCAGGCGTTCAGGCATGCCCTCTGCGTCCAGCGCTGGCACCTGGCTTTGCAGGTCGCGCTCCAGCAGGCGCACCTGCTGCACATGGTTGAGCAGGCGCCGGCCGATGTCGGTGGGCGTCGGCGGTGTGGCGCGTACCAGCACCGGCTGACCGATGCGCGCCTCCAGCAATTTAATGCGCTGGGAGATCGCCGATTGCGAGACCCCGAGCACTTGGGCGCCGCGCTCGAAGCCGGCCTGTTCCACCACCGCCGCCAGGGCGGAAAGCAATTTATAGTCGAACATCAGTTTCTCTAATGAGCGATCAGCAATATTGGTTTTTCTTATACAGCTTGGCCCGTGAGAATGACCAGCATTGCTTCTCTCTATTCAAGGAATCTCACATGGCTGGCGAAACCGCCCTGGCAACCCTGCTGCGCAGCATGAGCCCGCAGCTGAATGACGGCGATTACGTGTTCTGCACCCTGCCCGACCCGCGCATCCCGGCGGGTTGCGAGGTGATCGGCAGCTTTCGCGAGAGGGAAGGCCTGACGCTTATCGTCGAACGCCAGCAGGCGGAACAGGCGGGCCTGGTCTTCGACTACGTCGCCGCGTGGATCACCCTGAACGTGCATTCGGCCCTGGAAGCCGTGGGCCTCACCGCCGCGTTCGCCAGCGCGTTGGGCCAGGCCGGCATCAGTTGCAATGTGATTGCCGGTTATTACCACGATCACCTGTTCGTTGGCCGCGCCGATGCAGAACGCGCGATGCAGGTATTACGGCAACTGGCGGCGGACGCGGAGTAAATCCCATGTGGCAAAGCTACGTAAATGGCCTGTTGGTGGCCCTCGGTTTGATCATGGCCATTGGCACCCAGAACGCATTTGTCCTGGCGCAAAGCCTGCGCCGTGAGCACCACTTGCCTGTCGCGGCGTTGTGCGTGGTGTGCGATGCGTTACTGGTGGCTGCAGGGGTTTTCGGCCTGGCCACGGTGCTGGCGCAAAACCCGCTGCTGCTGGCGATTGCCCGCTGGGGCGGCGCGGCGTTCCTGTTGTGGTACGGCACGTTGGCGCTGCGCCGGGCGTTCTCGGCGCAGAGCCTGGAGCAAGGCGGCAACCTCAAGACCCGTTCGCTACGCGCCGTGATGCTCAGCGCGTTGGCGGTGACGCTGCTCAATCCCCACGTCTATCTGGACACGGTGCTGCTGATCGGCTCACTCGGCGCACAGCAAACCGAACCCGGCGCCTACGTGGCCGGGGCGGCCAGTGCCTCGTTCCTGTGGTTCGCCACTTTGGCGCTCGGCGCGGCATGGCTGGCGCCGTGGCTGGCGCGGCCGGCCACCTGGCGCCTGCTGGACCTGTTGGTGGCGGTGATGATGTTCAGCGTGGCCTATCAATTGATCGCCGCGTAGGGAATATTCCAAAACGCTCTGGAACCTCTATCCCACACAGTTGTTGCGTGGTTTTGCCGCACCCCCGGTGCTATGATCCTGCCCCTGCGCCGCAAAGAGTACAAACTCCCCGGCGCTTGTTTGGCCGCCCGTGATCGGCCTTGCGCTCACCGCAACTGACCTGATTAGGAGAATCATCATGGCTTTCGAATTGCCGCCGCTGCCCTACGCACACGATGCCCTGCAGCCGCACATTTCCAAGGAAACCTTGGAATTCCACCACGACAAGCACCACAACACCTACGTCGTGAACCTGAACAACCTGGTGCCAGGCACCGAGTTCGAAGGCAAGACCCTGGAAGAGATCGTCAAGTCTTCTTCGGGCGGCATCTTCAACAACGCCGCTCAGGTCTGGAACCACACCTTCTACTGGAACTGCCTGGCGCCAAACGCCGGCGGTCAACCAACCGGCGCGCTGGCTGAAGCCATCAACGCTGCGTTCGGTTCGTTCGACAAGTTCAAGGAAGAGTTCACCAAGACGTCCGTCGGCACCTTCGGTTCCGGTTGGGGCTGGCTGGTGAAAAAGGCTGACGGTTCCCTGGCCCTGGCCAGCACCATCGGTGCCGGCAACCCGCTGACCAATGGCGATACCCCGCTGCTGACCTGCGACGTCTGGGAACACGCTTACTACATCGACTACCGCAACGTGCGTCCAAAGTATGTGGAAGCGTTCTGGAACCTGGTCAACTGGAAGTTCGTGGCTGAGCAGTTCGAAGGCAAGACCTTCACTGCCTAAGCAACGCTTGCAGTAAAAAGAGCCCGGCGATTGCCGGGTTTTTTTTGCGCGTAATTTCACACAACGAACGAAGAATCGTGGAACTCATTCTGGAAACATCTCCACTCAGTCGCGGGAGGAATAGACCTCTTAATCAAATGTGGAGAATCACTATGGATCCTATTTCGATGGCGGTAGGTGCAGTACCCATGGTTTCAGGCCTTCTTGATAAAGGCATGGATCTGGCAAAGGGTGCCATGGACATGGCAGGACAACTGTTGAACAACATGTCTGACGCAGGACAAAAAGCCGGAGATACCGGGGCGCAATCACAAGTTCAGATTACTTACGACTGACTCCGCACGCCTCACCCAGGAAGGCCGGCCCGCCCGGTCTTCTCACCCACCAGGCCTTGGTGCCTTGACCCCCTCCGACACGCACCGCCCCTTCTTGATGCCTCCCCAGCCCCTCGCGCCAAAAACTCAATTGCGCCGGTACCCCAATGTCCCTTTGACTGCCATCACGAGATTGCCAATACTCATGGCATATTGAGGCTACCCGCATGGAACAAGGAATAACCCTTTGAAGCTGGAACTCAAAAACAGCTTGTCGGTGAAGTTGCTACGGGTCGTGCTGCTGTCGGCATTGGTCGTGGGTGTGGCGCTCAGCGTGGCGCAGATCGTGTTTGACGCCTATAAGACGCGCCAGGCCGTGGCCAGCGACGCCCAGCGCATCCTCGACATGTTCCGCGACCCCTCGACCCAGGCCGTCTACAGCCTTGACCGCGAGATGGGCATGCAGGTCATCGAGGGCTTGTTTCAGGACGACGCCGTGCGCATGGCGTCCATCGGCCACCCCAACGAAACCATGCTCGCGGAAAAAAGCCGCGCCTTGCAGCAATCCCCCAGCCGCTGGCTGACCGACCTGATTCTGGGCCAGGAACGCACGTTCACCACGGCATTGGTGGGTAAAGGCCCCTACAGCGAGTATTACGGCGACCTGAGCATCACCCTCGACACCGCTACATACGGCAAGGGTTTCATTGTCAGCTCGGTGATCATCTTTATCTCCGGGGTGCTGCGCGCCTTGGCCATGGGCCTGGTGTTGTACCTGGTCTACCACTGGCTGCTGACCAAGCCGTTATCGCGGATTATCGAACACCTGACGTCGATCAACCCGGACCGCCCCAGCGAACACAAGATCCCCCAACTCAAGGGCCATGAGCGCAATGAACTGGGACTGTGGATCAACACCGCCAACCAGTTGCTCGAATCCATTGAACGCAACACCCACCTGCGTCACGAGGCCGAAAGCAGCCTGCGGCGCATGGCGCAGTACGACTTCCTGACCGGCTTGCCGAATCGCCAGAAGTTGCAGGAGCAACTGGACAAGATCCTCATCGATGCGGGCCGCCGGCAACGCCGCGTGGCGGTACTGTGTGTGGGCCTGGACGACTTCAAAAGCGTCAACGAGCAGTTCACCTACCAGGCTGGCGACCAACTGCTGCTGGCCCTGGCCGACCGTTTGCGCGCCCACAGTGGCCGCCTCGGCGCCCTGGCCCGCCTGGGGGGCGACCAGTTCGCCCTGGTGCAGGCCGACATCGACCAGCCGTACGAAGCCGCCGAACTGGCGCAAAGCATCCTCGATGACCTGGAAGCCGAGTTCGCCCTCGACCACGAGCAGATCCGCCTGCGCGCCACCATCGGCATCACCTTGTTCCCGGAAGACGGCGACAGCACCGAGAAACTGCTGCAAAAAGCCGAGCAGACCATGACCCTGGCCAAGAGCCGCTCGCGCAATCGCTACCAGTTCTATATCGCCAGCGTGGACAGCGAAATGCGCCGTCGCCGCGAACTGGAAAAAGACCTGCGCGACGCCTTGAGCCGCAACCAGTTTCACCTGGTGTACCAGCCGCAGATCAGCTACCGCGAGCATCGCGTGGTGGGCGTCGAAGCACTGATCCGCTGGCAGCACCCGGAGCACGGCCTGGTGCCGCCCGACCTGTTCATCCCGCTGGCCGAACAGAACGGCACCATCATTGCGATTGGCGAATGGGTGCTGGACCAGGCCTGCCGGCAGTTGCGCGAATGGCACGACCAGGGTTTCACCGAGTTGCGCATGGCGGTCAACCTGTCCACCGTGCAGTTGCACCACACCGAGTTGCCGCGGGTGGTCAACAATCTGATGCAGATCTACCGCCTGCCACCCCGCAGCCTGGAGCTGGAAGTCACCGAAACCGGCCTGATGGAAGACATCAGCACCGCCGCCCAACACCTGCTGAGCCTGCGCCGCTCCGGGGCGTTGATCGCCATCGACGACTTCGGCACCGGCTATTCATCCCTCAGCTACCTGAAAAGCCTGCCGCTGGACAAGATCAAGATCGACAAGAGCTTTGTCCAGGACCTGTTGGATGACGACGACGATGCCACCATCGTGCGGGCCATCATTCAGCTGGGCAAAAGCCTGGGCATGCAGGTGATCGCCGAAGGCGTGGAAACCGCCGAACAGGAGGCGTACATCATCTCCGAGGGCTGCCACGAGGGGCAGGGTTATCACTACAGCAAACCGCTGCCGGCCCGGGAGTTGGCGGCTTTTTTGAAACAGTCCGAGCGCAATAACGCCGCGATTCTTTGAACCGGGAAAACGATACTGAATATTTCCCGCGTTTAAGCCTTTACACAAAATGCAAATCTTTCGCATTATGTCGCAGTTTTGCGCTCCCCCCGCGCGCCCTATCAACAACCGAAGCAGGATGTTCGCCATGATTCGTATGCCCCTGGCCACCGCCAGTCTGCTGGCCATTGCCATTTCTCTCGCCGGTTGCGGCGAAGGTAAAGACAAGGCCGCCGCGCCACAGGCGCCGACCCCGGCTGCCAGCACTACCGCTCCAGCGGCTGCCACCCCTGCCGGCCAGGTTGACGAAGCCGCCGCCAAGGCTGTGGTCGCGCATTACGCTGACATGGTGTTCGCGGTCTACAGCGACGCCGAATCCACCGCAAAAACCCTGCAAACCGCGATCGACGCGTTCCTCGCCAAGCCAAGCGACGAAACCCTGAAAGCCGCCCGCGCCGCCTGGGTTGCCGCCCGCGTGCCGTACCTGCAGAGCGAAGTGTTCCGCTTCGGCAACACCATCATCGACGACTGGGAAGGCCAGGTGAACGCATGGCCACTGGACGAAGGCCTGATCGATTACGTCGACAAGTCCTACGAACACGCCCTGGGCAACCCGGGCGCCACCGCCAACATTATCGCCAACACCGAGATCCAGGTCGGCGAAGACAAAGTCGATGTGAAGGAAATCACCCCGGAAAAACTCGCCAGCCTCAATGAGCTGGGCGGTTCCGAAGCCAACGTTGCCACCGGCTACCACGCCATCGAGTTCCTGCTCTGGGGCCAAGACCTCAACGGCACCGGCCCTGGCGCCGGTAACCGTCCAGCGTCGGACTACCTGACCGGCGACGGCGCCACTGGCGGCCACAACGAGCGTCGCCGCGCCTACCTGAGCGCCGTGACCCAACTGCTGGTCAGCGACCTGGAAGAAATGGTCGGCAACTGGAAGCCAAACGTCGCCGACAACTACCGCGCCACCCTGGAGGCAGAACCTGCCACCGACGGCCTGCGCAAAATGCTGTTCGGCATGGGCAGCCTGTCCCTCGGCGAGCTGGCCGGTGAGCGCATGAAGGTGTCCCTGGAAGCCAATTCGCCGGAAGACGAGCAAGACTGCTTCAGCGACAACACCCACAACTCGCACTTCTACGACGCCAAGGGCATCCGCAACGTCTACCAGGGCGAGTACACCCGCACCGACGGTACCCAGATGACCGGCGCCAGCCTGTCGTCCCTGGTGGCCAAGGCCGACCCGGCTGCCGACAGCGCATTGAAGGCTGACCTGGCGGCGACCGAAGCGAAGATCCAGGTCATGGTTGATCACGCTGGCAAAGGTGAGCACTACGACCAATTGATCGCCGCCGGTAACGATGCGGGCAACCAGATCGTACGCGACGCCATCGCCGCCCTGGTCAAGCAGACCGGTTCGATCGAAGCCGCTGCGGGCAAGCTGGGTATCAGCGACCTGAACCCGGATAGCGCTGATCACGAGTTCTGATCAGTGCCAAGTTGAAAAAGGCGACCTTCGGGTCGCCTTTTTTATGCACGCCTTTCCACACTCGTTCAAACACCACAAAACCCATGTGGGAGCGGGCTTGCTCGCGAATTCGGTGGGTCAGCCAAATATCCAGTGACTGATACACCGCATTCGCGAGCAAGCCCGCTCCCACATTTGCTCCGTATCGCCTGAAGGGGCCGGTTTACAAGACCTGCACCGCAGGTAGAATGACGCCACTCCCACATACCCGAGTTCACTCATGGCGTTGCCGACCCTACGCATCATCGGTTTCATCATCGGCATCTTCCTGATCACCCTCGCGATCGCCATGGTCGTGCCCATGGCCACCTTGGTGATCTTCGAACGCACCCAAGACCTGCCGTCGTTCCTGTGGGCCAGCATGATCACCTTTCTCGCCGGCCTGGCCCTGGTCATTCCCGGGCGCCCTGAACACGTACACCTGCGGCCACGGGACATGTACCTGCTGACCGTCACCAGCTGGGTGGTGGTGTGCATCTTTGCCGCGCTGCCGTTCCTGCTGACCCAGCACATCAGCTACACCGACTCGTTTTTTGAAAGCATGTCCGGCATCACCGCCACCGGCTCCACCGTATTGAGCGGGCTGGACAGCATGTCCCCGGGCATCCTGATGTGGCGCTCGCTGCTGCACTGGCTGGGGGGCATCGGCTTTATCGGCATGGCGGTGGCGATTCTGCCGCTGCTGCGCATCGGTGGCATGCGCCTGTTCCAGACCGAATCCTCCGACCGCTCGGAAAAGGTCATGCCGCGCTCGCACATGGTGGCGCGGCTGATCGTGGCGGCGTACGTGGGCATCACCATTCTTGGCAGCCTGGCGTTCTGGTGGGCCGGGATGGGGTTGTTCGATGCGATCAACCACGCGATGTCGGCGATTTCCACCGGCGGTTTTTCCACCTCCGATGAGTCCCTGGCCCACTGGAAACAACCGGCGGTGCATTGGGTCGCCGTGGTGGTGATGATCCTCGGCAGCTTGCCGTTTACCCTGTACGTGGCCACGTTGCGCGGCAACCGCAAGGCATTGATCAAGGACCAGCAGGTGCAGGGTTTGCTCGGCTTGCTGCTGGTGACCTGGCTGGTGCTCGGCACCTGGTACTGGTGGACCACCAACCTGCATTGGCTGGACGCCCTGCGCCACGTGGCGCTGAACGTGACCTCGGTGGTCACCACCACCGGCTTCGCACTGGGGGACTACAGCCTGTGGGGTAACTTCTCACTGATGCTGTTTTTCTACCTGGGCTTTATCGGCGGTTGCTCGGGCTCCACGGCCGGCGGGATCAAGATCTTCCGCTTCCAGGTCGCCTACATCCTGCTCAAGGCCAACTTGAACCAACTGATTCACCCCCGCGCAGTGATCAAGCAGAAGTACAACGGCCACCGTCTCGACGAAGAAATCGTGCGCTCGATCCTGACCTTCTCGTTTTTCTTCGCTATCACCATCTGCGCCATCGCCCTGGCCCTGTCGCTGCTCGGCCTGGACTGGATGACCGCGCTGACCGGCGCCGCCAGCACCGTGTCCGGCGTCGGCCCGGGACTGGGGGAAACCATCGGCCCGGCCGGCAACTTCGCCAGCCTGCCGGACGCCGCCAAGTGGATCCTGTCCCTCGGCATGCTGCTGGGCCGACTGGAGATCATTACAGTGTTTGTGCTGTGTATTCCGGCGTTTTGGCGCCACTGATCGCCGTCGCTTCCAGCAACCGCGCCCGGTACTCGCCGGGCGTGGCATCGAACCAGCGACGAAACGCGCGGAAGAAGTTACTCGGATCGGCAAACCCCAACAGGTAGGCAATTTCCAGCAAGGTCATGCTCGGCTGCGCCAGGTATTGCTCGGCCAGTTCGCGACGGGTGTCGTCAAGCAAGGTCTGGAAGCTGGTGCCCTCCTCCTGCAAACGCCGCTGCAAGGTGCGCTGGGACAGGTGCAGGGTCTGGGCCACCACTTCACGCTTGGGCTCACCCTGGGGCAACAGGCGGCACAGCACCTGGCGCGCCTTGTGGGTCACGCGGCTTTCCGAGAAACGTGCCAGGTATTCTCCGGCAAACCGATCATGCAACAGCGCCATGGCTTCGTTGGCGGTGGGCAGCGGCGCATCCATATCGGCGCGCTCGAAGATCAGCGCGTCGTACGGCGCGTTGAACTCCAGGGGGGCATGGAACGCTTGTTTATAGGGCGCCAGATCCTCGGGCTGATCACCTTGCAACAGCACTTTACGGGGTTGCAGGGTGCGCCCGGTGAGCCAGCCGCACAGGGCCAAGGCACTGGCCAGCGAAGCTTCGGCACTCTGCCGGGTCGGTGGGAGATGATCGCCATGCACCGTCAGAATCAGCGCATAGCCTTCGGGTAACAGGCGGAAACTCAGGTCGGCGCTTTCCGCAATGATCCGCTGGTAACGCACCAGGCGCATAAAGCCTTCGGCCAGCGTGTTGCTGGACATCAGCGCATACCCCGCCACATGAAACGACGCAGGGCGCACCACTTTACCCATATTCAAGCCAATCGCCGGGTTGCCCGACAGCTCCACCGCTCGCTGCCACAGGCGGGTCATGGAGTCTTGCGGGAACCGCGCATCGGGATCATCCAGGGCGCTGTAGTCCAGGCCCAGTTGCTTGAACAGGGCGCGGCAATCCAGGCCGTCCATCTCCAGTGCCTTGACTATCCCCATCGCCCAGCTTGCAGAAGTTGTTCGTTCGCTCATGGCGTCTTCTTAATGTAAGCAGGCTTAAAACGGCAGCCAGGAATGCCAAGGATACTAAAGTGGCATCTATTGTCACTGGCTGTTACCACTGATCACTCTAGACTCAAATAAGCTCCCCGCCGAACATCTGTTGGGCGGCACAACAATCAAAGGGCCGGCCACCGTGGAAAACGTCAAGCAATTCAATAGCTTCGCTGAGTTCTACCCCTACTACTTAAAAGAGCACGGCAACAGCACCTGCCGACGCCTGCACTTTATCGGCACCACGCTGGTGATTGGCCTCCTCGCCTACGCCATTGGTCGCGGTTCGTTGGGCTTGCTGCTGGCCATACCCGTTGCCGGCTACAGCTTTGCCTGGATCGGCCACTTCTTCTTCGAAAAGAACCGTCCCGCGACGTTTAAACACCCGTTCTACAGCTTATTGGGGGATTTCGTGATGTATCGCGACATGATCCTCGGCAAGGTGCCGTTCTAGACCTGTGACCTCATGTCACTTGCGTTAAAGAATGAAAGTTCAGCCATCCGCCTACATAAAATTCTTTTTGTCATTTGCAGTGCTGTATCCTGCCAAGGCTTTTTGAGAGCGCGGAATCACCTGCGATTGAAAAAAACAGACCTTGCGAGGAGCGACGACGATGCACGAGATACCTAATCTCCCCTTCCCAAGCCTGCACGAAACTGAGCAGCCAACACCGCAGCAGGCCGGCGACAAGCAGCCTGAGGCCAAAGAAGCCAAACCAGTCGACAGCGAAAGCCAGGACTGACGCCGTACCAGACCGTGTGGAAAGCGCAGCTTTGAGCGCTTTCCACACTGCCTGAACAGACCCGGACACCCCTTGATGACCGACACCCCAGACACCGCCGTGCTCGACGCTGCCTTGCAGATGGTCGACGTATGGAACCGCCTCAGCGCGGAGAAACAAGCCGTGCTGCTCAAGCGCTTCGGTACCCAGGAAAACGCCTTGGCCGCCCTGGTTACCACTCAACTGCTCGCCCCCGCCCAACCCTGACGTCTTTTTGATCTGACGATTTTGCGATTTACCACCCTGCGCGAGCCCAACCACCGGTATCATTAGCAGCCTATCTTTACCTGCTGCGACTGTGGACCTCTCCCATGCCAGATACCCAGCGCCCCATGGCGGTCACGCTGCAAGTTGTTTCCATCGTGTTGTTCACCTTTATCGGCTACCTGAATATCGGCATTCCCCTCGCCGTATTGCCGGGCTATGTCCACAGTACGCTTGGCTACGGCGCCGTGATCGCCGGGTTGGTGATCAGCGTGCAATACCTGGCCACCCTGCTGAGCCGCCCGTACGCTGGCAAAATCATCGACAACCTGGGTAGCAAGCGCGCGGTGCTGATCGGTTTGGCGGGCTGCGGCTTGAGCGGCGTGTTCATGCTGTTGGCAGCGTGGTTTGCCAGCCTACCGGCCGTCAGCCTGGGCAGCCTGTTGATTGGTCGCCTGGTCTTGGGCAGCGCGGAGAGCCTGGTCGGCTCGGGCGCCATCGGCTGGGGCATCGGTCGCGTCGGCGCGGCCAATACGGCCAAGGTCATTTCCTGGAACGGTATCGCCAGCTACGGCGCCCTGGCCGTCGGCGCGCCGCTGGGGGTGCTGCTGGTCAGCCATCTCGGGCTGTGGAGCATGGGCGTCAGCATCATCTTGCTGGCGATCATCGGCTTGCTGCTGGCCTGGAAGAAGGAACCCGCGCCCATCGTCGCCGGCGTGCGCCTGCCCTTCATGAATGTGCTGGGCCGCGTGCTGCCCCACGGTTGTGCGTTGGCGCTGGGTTCCATCGGTTTCGGCACCATCGCCACCTTTATCACCCTGTATTACACCACCCAGCACTGGGACAACGCCGTGTGGGCCCTGAGCCTGTTCGGCGCGAGTTTTATCGGCGCACGCCTGCTGTTTGGCAACCTGATCAACCGCATCGGCGGCTTTCGCGTGGCGATTGCCTGCCTGTCCGTGGAAATCCTCGGCCTGCTGCTGTTGTGGCTGGCGCCGGACGCCAACCTGGCCCTGGCCGGTGCAGCGTTGAGCGGGTTTGGCTTTTCCCTGGTGTTTCCGGCGCTGGGCGTCGAAGCGGTCAACCTGGTGCCAGCGTCCAGCCGTGGCTCGGCGGTGGGGGCTTACTCGCTGTTTATCGACTTGTCGCTGGGGATTACCGGCCCGTTGGCCGGGGCGGTTGCGGCAGGCTTCGGCTTTGCGTCGATCTTCCTGTTCGCCGCCCTCGCCGCCCTCGGTGGGTTGCTGCTGAGCGTCTACCTGTACCGGCAAGCGCCCAAGGCCCGCGAAGCGCGCGGCGACTAGAAGTCGACCTTGCCGCGCCCGGCCTTGATGGTGCCGCGCTTGGTCTTGGACTCCAGGCGACGTTTTTTCGAGCCCAGGGTGGGCTTGGTCGGACGGCGCTTCTTCTCGACCTTGATGGCACTGAGGATCAGCTCCACCAGGCGCTCCAGCGCATCCGCGCGATTCTGCTCCTGGGTCCGATATTGCTGGGCCTTGAGCACCAGCACGCCTTCGCTGGTGATACGGCTGTCGCGCAGCGCCAGCAGCCGCTCCTTGTAGAATTCCGGCAACGACGACGCCGGAATATCAAAACGCAGGTGCACCGCGCTCGACACCTTGTTGACGTTCTGCCCACCGGCGCCCTGGGCGCGAATCGCGGTCAGCTCGATCTCGGCATCCGGCAGCTGCACATTGTTGGAAATCACCAGCATCAATCAAAAACCCTAGGCAACGGACAAGCCCAACTCGGACAACAACATCGACGCCTGGGCTTTGGAAATCACGGCGCCTTTGAACAGTTTGGCATCATTGAGGCGAAACCCGCTCAAATCCGCGCCCCGCAGGTCGGCCCCGGCAAAGTTGGCACCGTTGATACGGGCGTGGGCGAGGCTGCAGTCGATCAATTCAGCCTTGCGAAAGTCGGCATCCGACAAATCGCTATCGGAGAAATCCAGGTTATTCAGCACAGTGCGCGCAAACGACAACCCGGACAGGAAGGCACTGTTGAGCCGGGTCTCGCTGAAACTCAGGCCCAGGGATGCACAGTGGGTAAAGTTGGCACCGGTCAACTTGCAGTGCTCGAAACTCGCCTGGGGCAGTTTGTTGCGCTGCCAGCGGGTGTTGTTCAGGTCGCAGCTGTGGAACTGCGCTTCCAGCAGGTTGGCCGCTTCGAATATCGCGAGACTGGCGCGGCAGCTTTTCCACTGGGTGCCTTCCAGGCGGGCGCCGAGGAAAGAGGTCTGGACCAGGATGCAGCGTTCGAAGATCCAGTGATCAAGCACCATGCGCGACAGGTCGGCACCGCTCAGGTCCACACCGATCAGGCGCAAGGGGCCGCTGTGCTGGTCGATCAGGTCTTCCAGGTCAGAGCGTTGCAGGGTGCCGCCGTCGATGTCGGTGTGGTGCATGGAGCCTCCGAGCCTGTATCAAATTAAAACGAGGCGCGAGTCTAACCCGTCAACGCCAACAAAAAACCCCGCAAAGCGCCGGGTTTTCTGTTTACGGGAAGGTTCTTACTCCAGAACCGTTCCGGTTGTGCTCAAGGCTGCCTGCGCCTTGCGCTTGTTCTTGACCCAGTAACACACCGCCATAAACGCTACCCACACCGGGATCGCGTACACCGACACCTGGATCCCCGGGATCATCAGCATGACCACCAGGATAAACGCCACGAACGCCAGGCAGACATAGTTGCCGTACGGGTACCACAGCGCCTTGAACAGCGGCACCTGGCCGGTGCGGTTCATGTGCTGGCGGAACTTGAAGTGGGAGAAGCTGATCATCGCCCAGTTGATCACCAACGTGGCCACCACCAGGGACATCAGCAGTTCCAGCGCGTGTTGCGGGATCAGGTAGTTCATCAGCACCGCCACCAGGGTGACCGCCGCCGAAGCGAGGATCGAGCGCACCGGCACGCCGCGTTTGTCGATCTTCGCCAGCGCCTTGGGCGCATCGCCCTGTTCAGCCATGCCCAGCAACATGCGGCTGTTGCAGTAGGTGCCGCTGTTGTACACCGACAGCGCCGCCGTCAGCACCACGAAGTTGAGGATGTGCGCCGCCGTGTTGCTGCCCAGCATCGAGAACACCTGTACGAACGGGCTGCCGCTGTAGGCATCGCCGGACGCATTGAGGGTGGTCAGCAGCGCATCCCACGGGGTCAGCGACAGCAGCACCACCAGCGCGCCGATGTAGAAGATCAGGATGCGGTAGATCACCTGGTTGATCGCTTTCGGGATCACCGTGCGTGGCTGGTCAGCCTCGGCAGCGGTGAAACCGAGCATTTCCAGGCCGCCGAAGGAGAACATGATGATCGCCATGGCCATTACCAGGCCGCCCACGCCGTGGGGGAAGAAGCCACCGTGTTCCCACAGGTTGCTCACCGAGGCTTGCGGGCCGCCACTGCCGCTGACCAGCAAATAGCTGCCCAGGGCGATCATGCCGACGATGGCCACCACCTTGATGATCGCAAACCAGAACTCGGCTTCACCGAAGACTTTGACGTTGGCCAGGTTGATCAGGTTGATCAGCACGAAGAACGCCGCCGCCGAGACCCAGGTCGGGATCTCCGGCCACCAGTAGTGCACATATTTGCCGACAGCCGTCAGCTCCGACATGCCCACGAGAATGTACAGGATCCAGCAGTTCCAACCCGACAGGAAGCCGGCGAAACCGCCCCAGTACTTGTGGGCAAAGTGGCTGAAGGAACCGGCCACCGGCTCTTCGACGATCATCTCGCCGAGTTGGCGCATGATCATGAAGGCGATAAAGCCGCAGATGGCATAGCCCAGGATCATCGACGGTCCGGCGGATTTGAGCACCCCGGCCGAGCCGAGGAACAGGCCGGTACCGATGGCGCCACCGAGGGCGATCAACTGGATATGACGATTTTTCAGGCCGCGTTTCAGCTCGCCTGAAGAGGAATGGGGTCCACTCATGAAAAGGATCTCACGCAAGGTTTGATGATGTTGAATGCACGTCGCTCGCTCGAATCTCGACTCAAGCAGCGCCGCTCAAACCCCAGCGCAGGCACCAGGAATACAGCGTGTTTATATCGGTCATGCGTCACCTGTTTGTTTTTATCTGTGACGAAATCGAACCCGTCCGGCTCGTGGCCAGGCGGAGTGATCAGGGTAGGCAAACCCTGGGTCTTGGCCTTTTGCGTGGGTACGCAAGGGGGGTCACAGTAAAACGCGGCGGATTGTACACGCAGACAAGCTTTAGGCCGAGCCTTGTCGTCAAGGATCAGAACTGTCAGGTAATCCTTACAACTTTCCCTACCCCAATAAACACGCCACCAAGTCGTAAACTATTCGTTACGGAGCGGAATGCAGACGTTACAGACACTGGAGATCACCTGTGGGAGCGGGCTTGTGTGGGAGCGGGCTTGCTCGCGAATGCAGTGTGTCAGCTAACACATCTATAACTGGTCCACCGCATTCGCGAGCAAGCCCGCTCCCACATAAGCTTGCATCCACATAAGCCCGCATCCACAGGTGTCATCGCATTTCAGATTCAAAGCCAAAAAAAACGCCAACCCGAGGGTTGGCGTTGTTTCTTGCAGCTTGCCGCTAAAAACTAGCCGCTGCCTTTAAGGCTTCTTGCGACCAAAACCAGGACGCTGACCCGAACCGGCCGGAGCGCCGCGGCGCTTGCCCGATGGCTCGTCCGCGACCAGTTTCGGGCCAGGGCGCTTGTTCGCCGCGGGCTTGGCTGGACGCTTGGTGCTGGCGTTGTCGGCTGGACGCTCGGCTTCACCACGGTTGCTGCGACCACCGGCCGGGGCCGGACGCGGCGTGCGTGGAGCACGTTCGCCTTCCTGGCGCGATGGCGCGGTTGGGCGACGCTCGCCTTCGATGTGCGGCTGACGGGAAATACGCCCGCCAGTGGCCGGTGCATCCAGCGCCGGGCGCACGGTACGTGCAACGCGCTCGGTGCGGGCGACAGGACGCGACGATTTACGCTGCATACGCTCAAGCTTGTCTTTGCTCTTGGCGTTCATCTGCGGCATGGCCACTGGCGTCAGGCCGACTTCGGCACTGAGGATGTCCACTTCGTACTGGCTCATTTCGCGCCAGCGGCCCATCGGCAGGTCGGAGTTCAAGAACACCGGGCCGAAACGCACGCGCTTCAGGCGGCTGACCACCAGGCCCTGGGATTCCCACAGGCGACGTACTTCACGGTTACGGCCTTCCATCACCACGCAGTGGTACCAGTGGTTGAAACCTTCGCCGCCTGGCGCCTGCTTGATGTCGGTGAACTTGGCCGGGCCGTCTTCCAGCACCACGCCGGCTTTCAAGCGCTCGATCATCTCGTCATCGACTTCGCCACGTACACGCACGGCGTATTCGCGGTCCATCTCGTAGGACGGGTGCATCAGGCGGTTGGCCAGTTCACCGTCGGTGGTGAACATCAGCAAGCCGGTAGTGTTGATGTCGAGACGACCGATGTTGATCCAACGGCCTTCTTTGGGCTTAGGCATCTTGTCGAACACGGTCGGACGGCCTTCCGGGTCGTCACGGGTGCAGATCTCGCCGTCTGGTTTGTTGTACATGATCACGCGGCGCACCGATTCGGCGGCCTCTTCACGCTTGATGACCTTGCCATCAATGGTGATTGCATCGTGCAGGTCGACTCGCTGGCCGAGGGTGGCCTCGACGCCGTTGACCTTGATGCGCTTCTGGGTGATCCAGGCTTCGACGTCGCGGCGCGAGCCCACGCCGATACGCGCCAGCACCTTTTGCAGTTTTTCACCTGCTGGGCCGATTTCCTGGCTGTCGTTCTGGTCTTTGTCGTTCATCTTAAGCACCTCCCGGTGGGTCGATTCAGGCGTGGCCTGAAGAGTGTTGAAAGCGGGGTCTTGGCCGAAGAGGTCGGCGAAGGGTCGCGAATCATACGCGTATGGCGGGCGTTGCGCATCACAGACTAGTCGATAAAGGTAAAGTCACCTGCCTTGCGCCGACCAGTGGCCCACAGCAGGTCAACATGTGGGAGCGGGCTTGCTCGCGAATGCGGCGTGTCAGTCACCACTTAAGTCAACTGATAGACCGCTTTCGCGAGCAAGCCCGCTCCCACAAGGGTTTCAGCGGTGTTTGTGAGATTGAGTCAGTCTTCAAACTCGCGGCGTTCAGCCTCGATGGCTTCGGCCAGCGCACGGGCTTCCGCTTCTTCGTCGCTCAAGGCCGGCTGTTCAAGAGCGGCGACAGCGGCCAGGAGTTTTTCGCGGGCTTCGGCAACGCCGAGGATGTCTTCCTCAGGCTCAGGCTCGGGTTCAGGCTCAGCACTTTCCGGGGCCTCAGGCTCGACAGCACCATCACGCAGCAAGTCATCAAAGTCAGTCTTGATGCCCTGCTCCATGTCGTCCAGTTCCAACAGCAACGTATGAAAGCTGGTTTCGTCCTTCGGCTCTTCCGGCTCGGCGCTGGCGTCGGCCAGCTCTTGCAGGCTGGCGGGCACCGGCGCGTCGTCGAAGTCGAGGACCGGCTCGGCTTCCATCTCGCGCAACTCGGCGAGCGGCGGCAAATCATCGAGGTTTTTCAGGTTGAAGTGGTCAAGAAACACCTTGGTGGTGGCAAACATCGCCGGTTTACCCGGCACGTCACGGTAGCCAACGATGCGAATCCACTCACGCTCCAGCAGCGTCTTGACGATATGGCTGTTGACCGCCACACCCCGCACGTCCTCGATCTCGCCCCGGGTGATCGGCTGGCGATAGGCGATCAGCGCCATGGTCTCCAGCATCGCCCGCGAATAACGCTGCGGGCGCTCTTCCCACAGGCGACCGACCCAAGGGGAAAATTTCTCACGGATCTGCAGGCGATAACCCGATGCCACTTCCCGCAGCTCAAAGGCCCGGCCATCGCAGGATTTGCGCAGGATCTCCAGCGCCTTCTTGAACACCGGCGGCTCGGGGCGTTCGGCCTCTTCAAAGAGTTCGAACAGGCGTTCCAGGGATTGCGGCTTGCCCGAGGCCAGTAGAAAGGCCTCCAGCAACGGGGCCAGTTCGCGGGGTTCAGTCAGATTCATCGATTCAGCTCTTTATTCGGCTCGCGCCCGCACGTGGATAGCCGCAAAAGGCTCATTCTGGACCAGCTCGACCAAGGATTCCTTGACCAGTTCAAGCACCGCCATAAAGGTCACCACCACCCCCAGGCGCCCTTCTTCTTTAGTGAACAGCTCGACAAACGGCACAAACCCACCGCCCTTGAGGCGTTCCAACACATCGCTCATACGCTCGCGGGTCGACAGCGCCTCGCGGCTGACCTGGTGGCTTTCAAACATATCGCCACGGCGCAGCACTTCGGCCATGGACATCAACAATTCTTCCAGGCTCACATCCGGCAACAATTTGCGCGCGCGCGCCTCGGGGGCATCCAGCTTGGGCACCACCACGTCGCGGCCGACGCGGCTCAAACCGTCGATACCTTCGGCAGCGGCCTTGAAGCGCTCGTACTCTTGCAGGCGGCGGATCAGTTCGGCACGCGGGTCGTCTTCCTCGGCTTCCACCGTCTCCGAACGCGGCAACAGCATGCGCGACTTGATCTCGGCAAGCATCGCGGCCATCACCAGGTACTCGGCGGCCAGTTCCAGGCGCACCGACTGCATTAATTCGACATAGCCCATGTACTGGCGGGTGATTTCCGCCACCGGGATGTCGAGGATGTTGATGTTCTGCTTGCGTATCAGGTACAGCAGCAAGTCCAGCGGGCCTTCGAAGGCTTCGAGGAAGACTTCCAGCGCGTCCGGAGGGATGTACAGATCCAGCGGCATCTCCATGACCGCCTGGCCATAGACCATGGCAAACGGCAGTTCCTGCTGGGCGCCGGCCTGGGGATCAACGGTTTCCACGGCGGACATTCAGGCCTCGACCATGAACGGCGCCGGGTCACCGCAACCCACGCGGATCACTTCAGGCTCGCCGTCGGCCAGGTTGATCACGGTGGAGGCTTTGTTGCCGCCGAAACCACCGTCGATGATCAGGTCGACCTGTTTTTCCAGGAGCTGGCGCATTTCGTAGGGATCTTCCAGCGGCTCAGTGTCACCGGGCATGATCAGCGACACGCTCATCAACGGTTCGCCCAGCTCCGCCAGCAACGCCAGGGCGATGGGATGCTCGGGCACCCGCAGGCCGATGGTGCGTTTCTTCGGGTGCAGCAACAGGCGCGGCACTTCGCGGGTGGCGTTGAGGATAAAGGTGTAGGGCCCCGGCGTGTGCGCCTTGAGCAGGCGGAACGTGCCCGTATCGACCTTGGCGAACAGGCCCAACTGGGACAGGTCGCTGCAGATCAGCGCGAAGTTGTGCTTGTCGTCCAATTGACGCAGGCGTCGTACACGCTCGACCGCGCCCTTGTCGCCGATCTGGCAACCGATGGCGTAGGACGAGTCCGTTGGATAGATCACCACGCCACCGGCGCGAATGATCTCCACAGCCTGTTTGATCAGGCGCGCCTGGGGGTTCTCCGGGTGAATCTGGAAGAATTGACTCACGTGTTCTACCTGTTCAGACGGTGGCAGTAATGGGGTCATGCTTGAATCGCCCCGACAAGAGCGGCAGGTCTTCAGGTACCTGGCGATACTCGCCGATTTCGGACCACCCACCTGGGCCATGAAAATCACTGCCGGCGCTGACCAGCAGACCAAATTCGCGGGCAAGGATCGCCAGGCTGCCGACCTGCTCGGCAGGCTGGTGGCCGTTGACCACTTCGATCGCGTGGCCGCCTGCTCCAATATAGTCGCTGATCAGCTTGCGACGCTTGCTGCGGGTGAAATCGTAATGCCACGGGTGCGCCAGGCTGACCCAGGCCCCGGAGGCGCGCAAGGTCGCGACCGTGTCTTCAAGGGTCGGCCAGTGTTGCTTGACGTCACCCAGCTTGCCGGCGCCCAGCCATTTGCGGAAGGCCTCGGCGCGGTCCTTGACGAAACCCTCGCGCACCATCCAGTCGGCGAAGTGCGGGCGGGCCGGCGCGTTGCCACTGTCGCCGAGCTCCTGCTGGATCGCACGGGCGCCGTCGAGGGCATTGGGCATGCCTTTGAGGCTGAGTTTGCGGCTGATTTCTTCGGAGCGCAGCCAGCGGCCATCGTGCAAAGCGGCGATGGCGGCCGCCAGCGGTGCAGCTGTTTGATCGAAACCGTAGCCGAGCACATGAATGGTGGCGCCGCCCCAGGTGCAGGACAATTCCACGCCGTTGACCAACTGCATACCCAGCGCATGCGCGGCTTCGCGAGCCTCGTCGAGGCCTTCGAGGGTGTCGTGGTCGGTCAACGCCAGGACTCGCACGCCTTTTTCAAACGCACGCGCAACCAGTACCGCGGGCGCCAGGGCGCCGTCGGAGGCCGTGCTGTGGCAGTGCAAATCAACATTCACGGGGATGTGTAACCTCAAGTCAGCTGGCGCTTTCGCTACCTAGGATGTTTGTTATTATGCCGCCACATCCAGCTTCTGGCTCTTACTGTGAAACAATTCATCGACTTCATCCCGCTGTTGCTGTTTTTCATCGTTACCAAAATCGACCCCCGGGTCATCGATATCGCCGGTCACCCGGTGTCGTTCGGAGGCATCTACAGCGCCACCGCCGTCCTGATCATCAGTTCTATCGTCGTCTACGGCGCCATCTTCATCTCCCAGCGCAAGCTGGAAAAAAGCCAATGGCTGACCCTCGTCGCCTGCCTGGTCTTCGGCGGCCTGACCCTGGCCTTCCACAGCGAAACCTTCCTTAAATGGAAAGCGCCGGTGGTCAACTGGCTGTTCGCCCTGGTCTTTATCGGCAGCCACTTCATCGGTGACCGCCTGCTGATCAAGCGGATCATGGGCCATGCACTGACCCTGCCGGAGCCGGTGTGGACGCGCTTGAACGTCGCCTGGATCGTGTTTTTCCTGTTCTGCGGCGCCGCCAACCTGTTCGTGGCCTTTACCTTCCAGGACTACTGGGTCGACTTCAAAGTGTTCGGCAGCCTGGGCATGACCGTGTTGTTCCTGGTCGGCCAGGGCATCTACCTGTCGCGCCACCTGCATGACGCTGCCCCTACCACGCCAAAAACCGAGGACTGACATGCTCTACGCCATCATTGCCACCGACGTCGCCAACTCGCTGGAAAAACGCCTGAGCGTGCGCCCGGCCCACGTCGAGCGCCTCAAGCAGCTGCAAGCCGAAGGCCGCCTCGTCCTGGCCGGCCCGCACCCGGCCGTAGACAGCAATGACCCGGGCGACGCCGGTTTCACCGGTAGCCTGATCGTCGCCGAGTTCGCCTCGCTGGCAGACGCCCAGGCCTGGGCCAAGGCCGATCCGTATATCGCCGCCGGCGTTTATGCCGACGTCGTGATCAAGCCGTTCAAGCAAGTCCTGCCTTGACCCGAGCCTGTGCCGGACCGATTGCGCTCGGCACACACCTAATTGCTCATTATTCTCGGTAACCTGCCGACAACGTCCTGAATATTCGTGTGGAATCAGGAGTTCCGATGCGCTTACGTCAGTTGTGTCTGTTGGCAGTGTTAATGATCGGGGCTACGGCCCACGCGGAAGAAACCTCGAACATCGGCAATTCGACGCCCCTGTCGTTGAGTGCCGGCAGCCAGATCAGCGAGTTGCAGCAACGCTTGAAAGACAGCGAGCGGCAACGTGAAGAACTGAGCAAGCAACTGCAGAACGCGGAGGCTGCCCGCGAAAGCGCGCAATTAAGTCGCCTTCGCCAAGAGAACCAACGCCTGTCCCAGCAACTCAAAGAGACACAGGGCGGTGCCTTGACCCGTTGGCTGACCGAGCAACAACAGTGGTTTGTCACCGGTGGGGCCGTCGCACTGATCGCCTTGCTGTGCGGGATCTTCGCCAGCGGTGGGCACCGTCGCCGTCGACAATGGCTAAATTGAGTGAGTCATGAGCGAGCTGTTACTGATAGATGATGACCAGGAGCTCTGTGAGCTGCTGACCAGTTGGTTGAGCCAGGAAGGCTTCCAGGTGCGCGCCTGCCATGACGGCTTGAGCGCGCGTAAAGCCCTGGCTGACACGGCGCCTGCCGCCGTGGTGCTGGATGTGATGCTGCCCGACGGCAGCGGCCTGGAGCTGCTCAAGCAGTTGCGCAGCGATCACCCGGACTTGCCCGTGCTGATGCTGTCAGCCCGGGGCGAACCGCTGGACCGCATCCTCGGCCTGGAACTCGGCGCCGACGACTACCTGGCCAAGCCTTGCGACCCACGGGAACTGACCGCCCGCCTGCGCGCGGTCCTGCGCCGCAGCCACCCGGCCGCCGTGTCAACGCAGATGGAACTGGGCGACCTGTGCTTCAGCCCGGTGCGCGGCGTGGTCAGCATCGACGAGCAGGAATTCACCCTCACCGTCTCCGAAAGCCGCCTGCTGGAAGCTTTGCTGCGCCAGCCCGGCGAGCCACTGGACAAACAGGAACTGGCGCAGATCGCCCTGGGTCGCAAGCTGACCCTTTACGATCGCAGCCTGGACATGCACGTCAGCAACCTGCGCAAAAAGATCGGCCCACACCCGGATGGCCGGCCACGGATCGTGGCGTTGCGTAGCCGTGGGTACTACTACGCCCCCTGAGCATCAACACTATTCCCTGTTGAGCGGGCTTGTGTGGGAGCGGGCTTGCTCGCGAAGACGGAGTGTCAGGCAACATATTCATTGGCTGATCCACCGCTTTCGCGAGCAAGCCCGCTCCCACATTTGATCTCATCTGCCTTGCTGGTTTTGTCAGCTCCCTCCAACCCCCTCTTTACCCAAGCTTTACGCTCCCCTGACTGCCGCTGACCTTCATCTCCGTAATCTACTTACATCCGGACTCACCGGAATAGAGACAGGAGAATCACCATGCGCAAGACCCTTATCGCTTTGATGTTCGCCGCTGCCCTGCCAACCGTTGCCATGGCGGCAATGCCCGACGGCCGCGGCCCGATGGGCGGCCCGGAAGGCCACATGATGGGCGGCCCGGGCCACGGCGGTGAACACGGTCCGCGTGGCAAAGGCGGCCCCTTCAGCCAGCTGGACTTGAGCAAAGAGCAGCGCGAGCAAATCGGCAAACTGATGGGCGACCAATGGCACGCTCGCAAAGACCTGACCAAGAAGTACCTGGACAAACTCCCGGCCGCTGAGCAGAAAGCCATGCAGGACGAGATCGCTGCCGGCAAGCAGAAAACCCAGGCGGATATCCGCGCCGTGCTGAAACCCGATCAGCAGAAGAAATTCGACGAGATCGTCAAGAAACAAGCCGAGCGCCGTGCCGAGTGGAAGGAATTCCAGGCCTGGAAAGCGCAACAGCCGCAAAAAGCGCAATAATGCCCATGCGTTAACGCTTCCAGCCCAGTGGCCACCGCCACTGGGCTTTTCCTGTTTGAGGGTTTCCTGTGCGCTCATTGTTCTGGCGGATCCTGGCCAGTTTCTGGCTGGCCATCGCTCTGGTTGCCGGGTTGTCGATCCTGCTTGGGCACATGCTCAACCAGGACGGCTGGATTCTCAGCCGCCACCCCGGCCTCGCCAACCTGCCCGAAGAATGGGCGCAACTCTACGAATCCCAGGGTGAAGATGCCGCCCAGGAGTTGTTGCAACAGCGCAAGCGCCAGTACCACATTGACGTGCAAGTGCTCAATGAAAGCGGCGAGCCGGTGGTGCGCGGCACGTTCCCGCGGCGCTCGGCCGCGTTCGAAGCCCGGCAAAATGACAGCAAGGACGGCCATCTGCCGTGGCGCCGCCTGACCGCCGAGTACACCAGCGAGAAAACCGGCGACACCTACCTGCTGATCTACCGCATCCCCCACCCGGAACTGGACGCCTGGCACCGCAGCAGCCTGTTGTGGCCGTTGAGTGCGCTGGCGATTGCCCTGGTGGTGCTGACGTTGTTCAGCTTGCTGGTGACGCTGTCCATCACCCGCCCCTTGAGCCGTTTGCGCGGCGCAGTGCATGACCTCGGCCAAGCCACCTACCAGCAAAACAGCCTGGCACGCCTGGCCAACCGTCGCGACGAGTTCGGCGTGCTCGCCACCGACTTCAACCGCATGGGCGCGCGCCTGCAAAGCCTGATCGGCAGCCAGCGCCAACTGCTGCGCGACGTCTCCCATGAACTGCGCTCGCCCCTGGCCCGCCTGCGCATCGCCCTGGCCCTGGCCGAGCGCGCCAGCCCCGATGAACGGGAGAAACTCTGGCCGCGCCTGACCCGTGAATGCGACCGCCTCGAAGCCTTGATCAGTGAAATCCTGGTCCTGGCCCGCGTCGATGCCGACAACGCCAGCGCCGAAGACGTCGATCTCGACCCGTTGCTCAAGGCCCTGCAAAAAGACGCCCTGCTCAGTGCACCCGAGCAAAAGGTGCTACTGAGCGGCGACAGCGACCTGCACCTCAAGGGCTGGCCGACCATGATCGAACGCGCCGTGGACAACCTGCTGCGCAATGCCCAGCGCTTCAACCCACCGGAGCACCCCATCGAATTGCATGCCCAGCGCCAGGGCGAGCGCATCCTGATCAGCGTGCGCGACCACGGCCCCGGCGTGGAAGCCGAGCACCTGCACCAGTTGGGCGAACCGTTTTACCGCGCCCCTGGCCAGACCGCCCAAGGCCACGGCCTGGGCCTGGCGATCGCGCGCCGCGCGGCCGAACGTCACGGCGGCAGCCTGCTCCTGGCCAATCACCCGGGCGGCGGGTTTATCGCCAGCATCGACCTGCCGCTGGAACCTGGGGTTGTCACACCGACCTGATGATCTCTTATAGTGGCCCTTCTCTTACGGAGGGCCTTTGATGACTGACCTGCTGACTCCCATCCAAGCCGCACTCGATCTACCCCACACGCCGCTGGCCTTTACCGAGGCCGGCGCCCTGCCCTCGGCCTTCGCCGTTACCGAACTGGCCAGCGCCAGCCTCGGCGCCGCGGGCCAGGCGGTGGCGCAACTGATCCTGCAACAGACCGGGCGGTTGCCCGCCGTCAGCGTGGACCGGCGCCTCGCCTCCTTCTGGTTCTCGTCTTCGATCCGCCCGGTGGGCTGGCAAGTGCCGCCACTATGGGACCCGGTGGCCGGCGATTACGCCAGTGCCGATGGCTGGATTCGCCTGCACACCAACGCGCCCCATCACCGTGCGGCCGCCGAACGCATCCTCGGCAAGGTCGCCGACCGCAACGAGATGGCCAGCAAGGTAGCCCAATGGAACGCCGCCGAACTGGAGCAGGCGATTGTCGATGAAGGCGGCTGTGCCGCGCAGATGCGCTCGTGGCAGGCCTGGCAGGCGCACCCGCAAGGCTTGGCCGTGAATGCCGAGGCGTTGGTGCAGCATCAGACCGTGACAACCACCTCCGACAAACCCTGGCTCGGCTCAATCGCACGGCCACTGGCGGGCATCAAGGTGCTCGACCTGACCCGCGTCCTGGCCGGCCCGGTGGCCAGTCGCTTCCTCGCTGGCCTTGGCGCCGACGTGCTGCGCATCGACTCGCCGACCTGGGACGAGGCTGGCGTGGTGCCGGAGATGACCCTGGGCAAACGCTGCGCGCGCCTCGACCTGAAAAGCCCCGAAGGCCGGCAGGTGTTCGAAGCGCTCCTCAAGGACACCGACATTCTGCTCCACGGTTACCGCGCCGACGCCCTGGAACACCTGGGCTACACCGCCAGCGAATTGCAGCAGATCGCCCCGGGCCTGATCGATGTGAGCCTCAACGCCTACGGCTGGAGCGGACCGTGGCGCAATCGCCGCGGGTTCGACAGCCTGGTGCAGATGAGCAGCGGGATTGCCGACGCGGGGATGGCCTGGAAACACGCGGATAAACCGGTGCCGCTGCCGTTGCAGGCGCTGGATCACGCCACCGGGTACTTGATGGCAGCCAGTGCGATCCAGGCCTTGAGCGAGCGTTTGAACACCGGGCGCGGTGGTTCGGCGCGGTTGTCGCTGGCGCGCACGGCGGCGTTGCTGGTAGAGGCTGGGCAAGTGCCGCCGCAACCGGCGTTGCGGGCGGAGCAGGCAAGTGATCAAGGTTTGCTGGTGGAGCAGACGGCCTGGGGGCCGGCCCATCGATTGCTCGCACCGGTGACGATCAGCGGCACGCCGTTGCAGTGGGATTTGCCGGCTGGGGAATTGGGGGCACATCGGGCTCAGTGGTGACCTGAAAATCGCTATCGCAGGCAAGCCAGCTCCCACACTTGACCGCATTCCAAGGGATGTACTCGGTCAAAATGTGGGAGCTGGCTTGCCTGCGATGAGGCCCTCACCGTCACTATCAATCCCCCCGACTCAACGACGCCCACAAATGCTGCGCCGCATACGCCCGCAACGGCCGCCAAGCCTCGGCCCGTGCCAACAGCTGCCGCGCCGAAACCGGCCCGCCCTCCAGTGCTGCCAGGGCATTGATCAAACCAATATCCCCCGAGGCAAACGCATCCACCTCACGCATCTGACGCATGGCGATGTACTGCGCCGTCCAATCACCAATCCCCGGCAACGCCACCAACCGCGCCACGCCGTCCTTGAGGCTGGCCTTGGCCTCGAACAATTCAGGATCATCCAGCAACGCCTGGGCAACACCGGACAAGGTGCGACCCCGTGCCTTTGGCATGCCCAGGGTCGCCAAGTCTGCCACCGCCAACACCTGGGCCGTCGGGAACACATGGGTGATGCCCGCGTGTGGCGTCGCCAGTGGCTGGCCATACTGGGCGACCAATTTACCCGCCAGGCGAATCGCCGCCGCCACCGTGATCTGCTGGCCCAATACCGCACGGATCGCCAGTTCCAGGCCGTCCCAGGTGCCCGGCAAGCGCAGGCCAGGACGGGCCGCCACCAGCTGCGCCATCAACGGGTCGCTCGCCAACTGTGGGTTGATCACCTGCGGCTGGGCATCCAGATCAAACATCCGGCGCAAGCGCCGCTCGATCTCGGGCAAGGCGGCGTCAGGAAAATCGACGGTGACCTCCAGCCAATCCCCCATCCCCAGCGCCACACTGATCCAGCCATGCTGGCCGCCGACGCTGATGCTGCGTCGATACACACCTGCCTCGACCGTCTCCAACCCGCTGATCGCCCGCGCCGACAAAAAACCGATCATCTCTGCCCAATCGTAGGGCGGCGCAAATGCCAGTCTCACAACGTCAATACCCCGCTATACAGCCCATACGCCGCCAGCCCGGCGCCAGCGATCACGCAGCTGAAAATGCCCTTTTCCATATGGGTAAACAACGGCTGGCCCTGCTCACGCTTGGCCAGGGCAAACAGGATCACCCCCGGCGCGTACAGCAGCGCCGACAACAGCAAGTACTTCAACCCCCCGGCATACAGCAGCCACACCGCATACCCGAAGGCAATCAGCGCCACCAGCAAGTCCTTCAAGCGTTGGCCATGGGCGCCTTCGTAGGTCTCGCCACGCCCGCTCAACAGCACCGCATAGGCCGCAGACCACAGGTACGGCACCAGGATCATCGACGAGGCCAGGTAGATCAGGGTGGTGTAGGTGCTGTGGGAAAACAGCGTGATCACCAGGAAGATCTGGATCATCACATTGGTCAGCCACAGCGCATTGACCGGCACCTGATTGGCGTTTTCCTTTTTCAGAAACGCCGGCATGGTCTTGTCATGGGCGGTGGCGTAGAGAATTTCGGCGCAGAGCAACGCCCACGACAGCAACGCGCCGAGCAGCGACACAGCCAGGCCGATGCTGATCGCCATGGCGCCCCACGGCCCGACGATATGTTCCAGCACGCCCGCCAGGGACGGGTTCTGCAATTGTGCCAGCTCAGGCTGGCTCATGATCCCCAGGGACAACACGTTCACCAGCACCAGCAACGCCAGCACGCCGAGAAAACCGATCACCGTGGCCCGGCCCACATCCGAGCGTTTCTCGGCCCGCGCGGAGTACACGCTGGCACCTTCGATGCCGATAAACACAAACACGGTGACCAGCATCATGTTGCGCACCTGGTCCACCACATCGCCGAGCTGCGGGTTGCCCAGGCCCCAGATATCGCGGGTGAAAATATCCGCTTTGAACGCCACGGCGGCGATCACGATAAACATCAGCAACGGCACGATCTTCGCCACGGTGGTGATCAGGTTGATAAACGCCGCCTCCTTGATCCCACGCATCACCAGAAAATGCACCGCCCACAGCAACAGCGACGCACAGCCGATGGCCACCGGCGTGTTGCCCTGGCCAAACACCGGGAAGAAGTAGCCCAGGGTGCTGAACAGCAACACGAAGTAACCGACGTTGCCCATCCACGCGCTGATCCAGTAACCCCAGGCAGACGAGAAGCCCATGTAATCGCCAAACCCCGCCTTGGCGTAGGCGTACACCCCGGAATCCAGCTCGGGCTTGCGGTTGGCCAGGGTCTGGAACACAAACGCCAGGGTCAGCATGCCCACGGCGGTAATCCCCCAGCCGATCAATACGGCCCCCACTTCGGCGCGGGCGGCCATATTTTGCGGCAGGGAAAAAATCCCCCCGCCGATCATCGAACCCACCACCAGAGCGATCAGGGCGCCAAGTCGAAGTTTCTGGGCCGGTTGGGACATGGCGACTCCTGGATTAACAACTGTTTGAACTGACAACTGCGCACTCAACTCATTAACTCATCGAGTGTAGCGTTTATTAGAGAAGGCGATAAAACAGACATATTCATAACCAAAAAGCATGTCGCGCCGTGAAGTTTAGGCTTATTTAGATTTTAAATACGGCACAAAACTTAACGTTTATAGCGCGTTTGTGAAACTTCGTTCAAAAAGTTTGCACATCCGTAAAAAGGGGCTAGCTTCAAACGTCCATGCCCCTGACTAAATGATTAACAACAACGGCGAAACCGCTCTGGAAAGCGATTTCCCGCGCCTTTTTATTGCCCAAGGGATTCCATCCTAAGTCATTAATTCACAATGGAATGTGCCAATGAAGTGATCTGAGTCAGCTGTTTGAATAGCGCACAGAATTATTCTGTGGTCTCTCTTCTCCTGCATTGGAGTCACGCAATGTCTGATACTCCCGGAAAACTTAGGCTAGGTGCATTGGTTGCACTTGTCGTGGGTTCAATGATTGGTGGCGGGATCTTCTCTCTGCCACAAAACATGGCCGCCAGCGCCGATGTCGGCGCAGTGTTGATTGGTTGGGTGATTACCGCCATCGGCATGTTGACCCTCGCTTTTGTGTTCCAGACCCTCGCCAACCGCAAGCCCGACCTCGACGGCGGTGTGTATGCCTACGCCAAGGCCGGTTTTGGCGATTACATGGGCTTCTCGTCCGCCTGGGGTTACTGGATCAGCGCCTGGCTGGGCAACGTCGGTTACTTCGTATTGCTGTTCAGCACCCTCGGTTATTTTTTCCCGATCTTCGGCGAAGGCAATACGCCGGCGGCGGTAATAGGTGCCTCGGCGCTGCTGTGGGCCGTGCATTTCCTGGTGTTGCGCGGGATCAAGGAAGCGGCGTTCATCAACCTGGTGACCACCGTCGCCAAGGTCGTGCCGCTGGTGCTGTTCGTGTTGATCGCGCTGTTCGCATTCAAGCTGGAGATCTTCACCGCTGACATCTGGGGCGTGAAAAACCCCGACCTGGGCAGCGTGATGAACCAGGTGCGCAACATGATGCTGGTCACCGTGTGGGTGTTTATCGGTATCGAGGGCGCGAGCATCTTCTCGTCCCGTGCGGAAAAGCGCTCCGACGTCGGCAAGGCCACCGTGATCGGCTTTATCACCGTGCTGCTGTTCCTGATGCTGGTGAACGTGCTGTCCCTGGGGATCATGACCCAACCGGAACTGGCCAAGCTGCAGAACCCGTCGATGGCCGCCGTGCTGGAGCATGTGGTGGGCCACTGGGGCGCGGTGCTGATCAGCGTCGGCTTGATCATCTCGCTGCTGGGAGCGCTGCTGTCGTGGGTGCTGCTGTGTGCGGAGATCATGTTCGCCGCCGCCAAAGACCACACCATGCCGGAGTTCCTGCGCAAGGAAAACGCCAACCACGTACCGGTCAACGCCCTGTGGCTGACCAACGCGATGGTGCAGCTGTTCCTGATCATCACGCTGTTCTCCGCCAGCACCTACCTGTCGCTGATCTACCTCGCCACCTCGATGATCCTGGTGCCCTACCTGTGGTCGGCGGCCTACGCCCTGCTGCTGGCGGTGCGCGGCGAGACCTACGAAAACGCCCTCAAGGAGCGCAAGAAAGACCTGTTCATCGGCGCCATCGCCCTGATCTACGCGATCTGGCTGCTCTACGCCGGCGGCACCAAATACCTGCTGCTCTCCGCCCTGCTCTACGCCCCCGGCGCGATCCTGTTCGCCAAGGCCAAGCGTGAACTGGGCAAACCGATTTTCACCAACGTCGAGAAGCTGATTTTCGCCGCAGTGGTCATTGGCGCCCTGGTGGCGGCCTATGGGCTCTACGACGGCTTCCTGACCCTGTAACACCTGAATCTTTTTGTTCACTGGAGGATCTGAAATGACCACGGAAAAAGTGAAGTACGGCGTACATTCCGAAGCCGGCAAACTGCGCAAAGTCATGGTGTGCTCCCCAGGCTTGGCCCACCAGCGGCTGACCCCCAACAACTGCGATGAACTGCTGTTCGATGACGTGCTGTGGGTGGCCCAGGCCAAGCGCGACCACTTCGACTTCGTGACCAAGATGCGCGAGCGGGATATTGATGTGCTGGAAATGCACAACCTGCTCACCGACATCGTCGCCATCCCTGAAGCGCTGGACTGGATCCTGGAGCGCAAGATCACCGCCAACACCGTTGGCCTGGGCCTGGTCAATGAAGTCGGCTCGTGGCTGCGCAGCCTGGAGCCGCGCAAGACCGCCGAGTTCCTCATCGGTGGCGTATCCGCCGATGACCTGCCAAGCCAATTTGGCGGCAAGACCATCGAGATGTTCCGCGACTTCCTCGGCCACGCCAGCTTTATCCTGCCGCCGCTGCCCAACACCCAGTTCACCCGTGACACCACCTGCTGGATCTACGGCGGCGTGACGCTGAACCCGATGTACTGGCCGGCGCGACGTCAGGAAACCCTGCTGACCACCGCCATCTACAAGTTCCACCCCGAGTTCACCAACGCCGACTTCCAGATCTGGTACGGCGACCCCGACCAGGAACACGGCGCCTCCACCCTGGAAGGTGGCGACGTAATGCCAATCGGCAACGGTGTGGTGTTGATCGGCATGGGCGAGCGCTCGTCCCACCAGGCCATCGGCCAACTGGCGCGCAATCTGTTCAAGAACAAGGCAGTGGAAAAGGTCATCGTCGCCGGCCTGCCGAAATCCCGCGCCGCGATGCACCTGGACACCGTGTTCAGCTTCTGCGATCGCGACCTCGTGACCATCTTCCCCGAAGTGGTCAACCAGATCGTCGCCTTCACCCTGCGCCCTGACGAGAGCAAACCCCACGGCATCGACATCCAACGCGAGAAATCCAACTTCCTCGACACCGTCGCCGCCGCTCTCGGCCTCAAGGCCCTGCGCGTGGTGGAAACCGGCGGCAACGCCTTCGCCGCCGAGCGCGAGCAGTGGGACGACGGCAACAACGTGGTGGCCGTGGAGCCTGGCGTGGTCATCGGCTATGACCGCAACACCTACACCAACACCCTGCTGCGCAAGGCCGGCGTGGAAGTCATCACCATCAGCGCCGGTGAACTGGGCCGGGGCCGTGGCGGCGGCCACTGCATGACCTGCCCGATCATCCGCGACCCTATCGACTACTAAACGACCCTCCACCCGGCGGCGCATATCCCGCGCCGACCGGGCCGATTACCGAATCCAAGGAGAATCATCATGGCGTTCAACATCCACAACCGCAGCCTGCTCAGCCTCGAACACCACACCCCGCGGGAGCTGCGCTACCTGCTGGACCTGTCCCGCGACCTCAAGCGCGCCAAGTACACCGGCACCGAACAGCAGCACCTCAAAGGCAACAACATTGCGCTGATCTTCGAAAAAACCTCCACCCGCACCCGCTGTGCCTTCGAAGTGGCGGCCTATGACCAGGGCGCCAACGTCACCTACATCGACCCGGGCTCGTCGCAGATCGGCCACAAAGAAAGCATGAAGGACACCGCCCGCGTGCTCGGGCGCATGTACGACGCCATCGAATACCGTGGCTTCAAGCAGGAAATCGTCGAAGAACTGGCCAAGTTCGCCGGCGTGCCGGTGTTCAACGGCCTCACCGATGAATACCACCCGACCCAGATGATCGCCGACGTGCTGACCATGCGTGAACACGCCGACAAGCCGATCCACGAGATCAGCTACGCGTACCTGGGCGATGCGCGCAACAACATGGGCAACTCGTTGCTGCTGGTGGGTTCCAAGCTGGGCATGGACGTGCGCATCTGCGCGCCAAAAGCCCTGTGGCCTCACGACGACCTGGTCGGCCGCTGCAAAAAATACGCGGAAGAAAGTGGCGCACGCATCACCCTCACCGAAGACCCGAAGGCCGCGGTGAAAGGCGTGGACTTCATCCACACCGACGTCTGGGTCTCCATGGGCGAACCGGTTGAAGCCTGGGCCGAGCGCATCGAGCAACTGCTGCCGTACCAAGTGAACGCCGAGCTGATGAAAGCCACCGGCAACCCACGCACCAAGTTCATGCACTGCCTGCCGGCGTTCCATAACAGCGATACCAAGATCGGCAAACAGATTGCCGAACAGTATCCGCACCTGGCCAATGGCATTGAAGTGACGGACGACGTGTTCGAGTCACCGGCGTGCATTGCCTTTGAGCAGGCGGAGAACCGTATGCATACCATCAAGGCAATCCTGGTTTCGACCCTCGCCGACCTGTAACTGAAGGAATGCGGACCAACCTGTGGGAGCGGGCTTGCTCGCGAAAGCGGTGCATCAGTCAACACATGTATCAACTGATCCACCGCTTTCGCGAGCAAGCCCGCTCCCACATTTTGTCCCGCGTTCACAACGATGGATTCCAGAAGGACACTCTGTATGCGTATCGTCGTTGCACTGGGCGGGAACGCCCTGCTCCGCCGTGGTGAACCCATGACTGCGGACAACCAACGCGCCAATATCCGAATTGCCACCGAACAGATCGCCAAGATCCACCCCGGCAACGAACTGGTCATCGCCCACGGCAATGGCCCGCAAGTCGGCCTGCTGTCGTTGCAGGCGGCGGCCTACACCCAGGTGTCGCCGTACCCGCTGGACGTGCTCGGCGCCGAGACCGAAGGCATGATCGGCTACATCATCGAACAGGAGCTGGGCAACCTGCTGGACTTCGAAGTGCCCTTCGCCACCCTGCTCACCCAGGTCGAAGTGGACGCCAACGACCCCGCCTTCAAAAACCCGACCAAGCCCATCGGCCCGGTGTATTCCAAGGCCGAAGCGGAAAAACTCGCCGCCGAAAAAGGCTGGGCGATAGCCCCGGACGGCGACAAATACCGCCGCGTGGTGGCCAGCCCACGGCCGAAACGCATCTTTGAAATCCGCCCGATCAAGTGGCTGCTGGAAAAAAGCAGCATCGTGATCTGCGCCGGCGGTGGCGGCATCCCGACCATGTACGGCGAAGACGGCAAGCTCAAGGGCATCGAAGCGGTGATCGATAAGGACCTGTGCTCGTCGCTGCTGGCCTCGCAACTGGAAGCCGACTTGCTGGTGATCGCCACCGACGTCAACGCCGCCTTTATCGACTACGGCAAGCCGACGCAGAAAGCCATCGGCCAGGCCCACCCCGACGAAATCGAAAAACTCGGCTTCGCCGCCGGCTCCATGGGGCCCAAGGTGCAAGCGGCCTGCGAGTTCGCCCGCAAGACTGGCAAAACCGCCGTCATCGGTTCACTCTCGGACATCGAAGCGATTGTCCAGGGCAGCGCCGGTACACGCATCAGCACGGCAAAGCCTGGCATTACCTACCTGTGAAGTTGAGGAGAAACGCCTATGGCCATCTTTGAACCGGGTCACTTGCACGTCGAACGTCATGCGCTCAATGCCAATGACTACAGCTACAACCTGTGCATCGACTACGAAGTCAGCCAGGACCCCAAGGAAGGCAAGGGCATGCTTTTCAAGCTGCATGGTTCGGTGCAGGGCAAGGACCTCAAGGAAGAGTTCTTTTTACCCAAGGACCAGGCGTTCGACTTCGCCCGGCATGCGATGAACATCGCGCAGAAATACGGCATGCCAAAGATCGCGGTGCTGAACGGCTCGATGCACAAGCAATACGACCTGATGTTCGAGGATGTGCGGCATCAGTTGGATGTGAAGCCAGGTGATCCGGTCAAGCCCGAACACCTAGAGTAAGAACACCGTAAATCCCCTGTGGGAGCGGGCTTGTGTGGGAGCGGGCTTGCTCGCGAATACGGTGTATCAGTTGATACATATGCTGACTGACACACCGCCTTCGCGAGCAAGCCCGCTCCCACATTTTGATCTCCACCCCATGTGAGATTTCACCTCTACCCTCGCTCCAAGGCATACTGGCCGCCTCTCGCTCGCCAGAATCCAGATTCGCCCCATGCGTATCCACGTCAGCTTCATCGACCGCGTCGGCATCACCCAGGAAGTCCTGGCCCTGCTCGGTGGGCGCAATCTCAACCTGGATGCGGTGGAGATGGTGCCGCCCAACGTCTATATCGACGCGCCAACCCTCAGCGCCGAGGTGCTCGAAGAACTGCGCGATGCGCTCTTCAGCGTGCACGGCGTGCAGGCCGTCACCGTGGTGGACATCCTCCCCGGCCAGCGCCGCCACCTGCAACTCGACGCCCTGCTGGCTGCCATGACCGACCCGGTGCTGGCCCTGGACAGCGCGGGCAAGATCCTGCTGGCCAACCCGGCCCTGATCGCGCTGTACGGTCGCGAACCCGCCGGCGAAAGCATCAGTGAATTGTTCAACGACCCGGCGCTGCTGGCGACCTTGCTGGAACATGGCTTTCGGTTGCCGCTGCGCGAGATCAGCGTCAACGGCCAGACCCTGCTGCTGGACGCCACGCCGATCACCGACGCCGGCGCCCTGCTGACCCTCTACCAACCCAACCGCATCGGCGAACAACTGTCGGCGCTGCACCACGACCATGCCGAAGGCTTTGATGCGCTGCTCGGCGAGTCGCCGGTGATCCGCACCCTCAAGGCGCGGGCGCAGCGGGTGGCGGCGCTGGATGCGCCATTGTTGATCCAGGGCGAGACCGGCACCGGCAAAGAGCTGGTGGCGCGGGCCTGCCACGCCAGCAGTGCGCGCCACAGTGCGCCGTTCCTGGCATTGAACTGCGCGGCGTTGCCGGAGAACCTCGCCGAAAGCGAGCTGTTCGGCTATGCACCGGGCGCGTTTACCGGCGCGCAACGTGGCGGCAAGCCGGGGCTGATGGAGCTGGCCAACCAGGGCACGGTGTTTCTCGATGAGATCGGCGAGATGTCGCCGTATTTGCAGGCCAAGCTGTTGCGTTTTCTCAATGACGGCAGCTTCCGCCGCGTCGGGGGCGACCGTGAGGTGAAGGTCAACGTGCGCATCCTCAGCGCCACCCACCGTGATCTGGAAAAGATGGTCAGCGAGGGCACCTTTCGCGAAGACCTGTTCTACCGCCTCAACGTGCTCAACGTCGAAGTGCCACCGCTGCGCCAACGCGGCCAGGACATCCTGCTGCTGGCGCGCTACTTCATGCAGCAGGCCTGCGCGCAGATCCAGCGCCCGGTCTGCCGCCTCGCGCCGGGCACCTACCCGGCGCTGTTGGGCAACCGCTGGCCGGGCAACGTGCGCCAGTTGCAGAACGTGATCTTCCGCGCCGCCGCCATCTGCGAAAGCAGCCTGGTGGACATCGGCGACCTCGACATCGCCGGCACGTCGGTAGCGCGCCAGAGTGACAACGAAGTCGACAGCCTGGAACAGGCGGTGGAAGATTTCGAACGCAGCCTGCTGGAGAAGCTCTACACCAGCTATCCCTCGACTCGGCAATTGGCCAGCCGGTTGCAGACCTCGCACACCGCCATCGCCCATCGCCTGCGCAAGTACGGCATCCCCAACAAGCCTTAGCTGACAAACCGCAGTTCAACATGTGAAACCTGGCTTTCTGTGGGAGCTGGCTTGCCTGCGATAGCGGTGGATCAGGCTACCCATCTGTCACTGACAGGCCGCCATCGCAGGCAAGCCAGCTCCCACAGGGATCGCATTCCAAGTTTTGGTCCAGGAACGACATCGGCTGTACTGAAAGCGCTACAGCGTAACGATATCGCTACAACCCTGTTTTTTGCGTGCCATGCAAGGCTTTGATCCACATAGGCTTTTTTTCCTGCGCCCAACTGTAGCGAAATCGCTACAGTCGTACTGCATAACGCTATAACCATTTTTATTAACTTGTTGATTTATAACGATTTAACAACCTTGGCCGCGATCTTGCTAAGCAACTCCCCATTATTCCGTCCACCAGACGAATCTGGCCCCGAGGAGTTTCCATGAGCGAGTTGCGTTTCACTGAAGATCACGAATGGCTGCGCGCCGAAGCCGACGGCAGCGTCACCGTGGGTATCACCGCTTTCGCACAGAACGCGCTGGGTGATGTGGTTTTCGTGCAACTGCCGGAGTTGCAGGCCTACGACAAGGGCGCCGAAGCGTCCACCGTGGAGTCGGTCAAGGCCGCCAGCGGCGTGTACATGCCGCTGACGGGCGAAGTGTTGGAAGTGAACGACAAGTTGAGCGACAGCCCGGAACTGGTCAACGAAGACCCGATGGGCGAAGGCTGGTTCTTCCGCTTTAAACCGGCCGATGCCGACGCGGTAGCTAAACTGTTGGATCAGGACGCGTACGACCGCCTGATCAAAGCCAACGCTGAAGCTTGAGGAGCGCGCAATGACCGTTCAACTGACCACCGCCAACGAATTCATCGCCCGCCACATCGGCCCGCGCCAGGAAGATGAGCAGCAGATGCTCGCCAGCCTCGGTTTTGACTCCCTGGAAGCCCTGAGCGCCAGCGTGATCCCGGAAAGCATCAAGGGCACCAGCGTGCTCGGCCTGGAAGACGGCCTGAGCGAAGCCGAGGCCCTGGCCAAGATCAAGGCCATCGCCGGCAAGAACCAGCTGTTCAAGACCTACATCGGCCAGGGCTACTACAACTGCCACACACCGTCGCCGATCCTGCGCAACCTCCTGGAAAACCCGGCCTGGTACACCGCCTACACCCCGTACCAACCCGAGATCTCCCAAGGCCGCCTGGAAGCGCTGCTGAACTTCCAGACCCTGATCAGCGACCTCACCGGCCTGCCGATCGCCAACGCCTCCCTGCTCGACGAAGCCACCGCCGCCGCCGAAGCCATGACCTTCTGCAAGCGCCTGAGCAAGAACAAGGGCAGCAACGCCTTCTTCGCCTCGATCCACAGCCACCCGCAAACCCTTGATGTGCTGCGCACCCGTGCCGAGCCTCTGGGGATTGAAGTCGTGGTCGGCGATGAGCGCGAGCTGAGCGACGTCAGCCCGTTCTTCGGCGCCCTGCTGCAATACCCAGCCAGCAACGGTGACGTGTTCGACTACCGCGCACTGACCGAGCGTTTCCACGCCGCCAACGCCCTGGTGGCCGTGGCCGCCGACCTGCTGGCCCTGACCCTGCTGACCCCGCCGGGTGAATTCGGTGCCGACGTGGCCATCGGCAGCGCGCAACGCTTCGGCGTGCCGTTGGGCTTTGGTGGCCCGCATGCGGCGTACTTCTCCACCAAGGATGCGTTCAAGCGCGATATGCCCGGCCGTCTGGTCGGTGTGTCGGTGGACCGTTTCGGCAAGCCGGCCCTGCGCCTGGCCATGCAGACCCGCGAGCAACATATCCGCCGCGAGAAAGCCACGTCGAACATCTGCACTGCCCAGGTACTGCTGGCCAACATCGCCAGCATGTACGCCGTGTACCACGGCCCCAAAGGCCTGACCCAGATCGCCCAACGCGTGCACCAGCTGACCGCGATCCTGGCCAAGGGCCTGACCACCCTGGGCCTGAAGGTCGAGCAGCAGCACTTCTTCGACACCATCACCCTCAACACCGGCGCCCACACCGCCGCTCTGCACGACAAGGCCCGCGCCCAGCGCATCAACCTGCGTGTGGTGGATGGCGAGCGTCTTGGCGTATCCGTGGATGAAACCACCACCCAGGCTGATATCGAAACCCTGTGGTCGATTTTTGCCGAAGGCAAGGCACTGCCCGCCTTCGCCGAGACTGAAAGCACCCTGCCCGCCGCCCTGCTGCGCCAGTCACCCGTGCTCAGCCACCCGGTGTTCAACCGTTATCACTCGGAAACCGAGTTGATGCGCTACCTGCGCAAGCTGGCCGACAAGGACCTGGCGCTCGACCGCACCATGATCCCGCTGGGCTCGTGCACCATGAAGCTCAACGCCGCCAGCGAAATGATCCCGGTGACCTGGGCCGAGTTCGGCGCCCTGCACCCGTTCGCCCCGGCCGAGCAAAGCGCCGGCTACCTGGAGCTGACCAGCGACCTGGAAGCCATGCTCTGCGCGGCCACCGGCTATGACGCGATCTCCCTGCAACCGAACGCCGGTTCCCAGGGTGAGTACGCCGGTTTGCTGGCGATCCGTGCCTACCACCAGAGCCGTGGCGATGAGCGCCGCGACATCTGCCTGATCCCATCGTCGGCCCACGGCACCAACCCGGCGACCGCCAACATGGCCGGTATGCGCGTGGTGGTCACCGCGTGCGACGCCCGTGGCAACGTCGATATCGAAGACCTGCGCGCCAAGGCCATCGAGCACCGCGAGCACCTCGCCGCATTGATGATCACCTACCCGTCCACCCATGGCGTGTTCGAAGAAGGCATCCGCGAAATCTGCGGGATCATCCACGACAATGGCGGCCAGGTGTACATCGACGGCGCCAACATGAACGCCATGGTCGGCCTGTGCGCACCGGGCAAGTTCGGCGGCGACGTGTCCCACCTGAACCTGCACAAGACCTTCTGCATCCCCCACGGCGGTGGCGGCCCGGGCGTTGGCCCGATTGGCGTGAAGTCGCACCTCACGCCATTCCTGCCGGGCCACGCGGCCATGGAGCGCAAGGAAGGCGCGGTGTGCGCGGCGCCGTTCGGCAGCGCGAGCATTTTGCCGATCACCTGGATGTACATCAGCATGATGGGCGGCGCGGGCCTCAAGCGTGCTTCGCAGTTGGCGATCCTGAATGCCAACTACATCTCCCGTCGCCTGGAAGAGCACTACCCTGTGCTCTACACCGGCAGCAACGGCCTGGTGGCGCACGAATGCATCCTCGATCTGCGCCCACTGAAAGACAGCAGCGGCATCAGCGTGGATGACGTGGCCAAGCGTTTGATCGACTTCGGCTTCCACGCGCCGACCATGTCGTTCCCGGTGGCCGGTACCTTGATGATCGAGCCGACCGAAAGCGAATCCAAGGAAGAACTGGACCGCTTCTGCAACGCCATGATCGCCATCCGCGAAGAAATCCGCGCGGTGGAAAACGGCACCTTGGACAAGGACGACAACCCGCTGAAAAACGCACCACACACCGCCGCTGAATTGGTGAGCGAGTGGACCCACCCCTACACCCGCGAGCAGGCGGTGTACCCGGTGCCGTCGTTGATCGAAGGCAAGTACTGGCCGCCGGTTGGGCGGGTGGACAACGTGTTTGGTGATCGCAATTTGGTGTGCGCCTGCCCTTCAATCGAGAGCTACGCATAACCTGAGGCTGTACTCGGTCAAAAATGTGGGAGCGGGCTTGCTCGCGAAAGCGGTGGGTCAATCACAGTTGTATCAACTGACAGACCGCATTCGCGAGCAAGCCCGCTCCCACATTTGACCGAGCCAGGCTTAGAAAAATAATAAGAAACCGGAGAACAACTCATGTCTTTAAGCGTGTTCGACCTGTTCAAGATTGGCATCGGCCCCTCCAGTTCCCACACCGTTGGCCCGATGCGCGCCGCCGCTCGATTCGTCGAGGGCCTCAAGCGCGACCACCTGCTGGGCACCACCACCTGTGTCAAGGTGGAGCTCTATGGCTCGCTGGGTGCCACCGGCAAAGGCCACGGCAGTGACAAGGCCGTGTTGCTGGGCCTGGAAGGCGAACACCCCGACACCGTGAATACCGAAACCGTGGCAGCCCGCCTGGCGCAGATGCGCAAGGACGGCCGCCTGAATTTGCTCGGTGAACACAGCATTGCGTTCAACGAGAAAGAACACCTGGCGATGATCCGCAAACCCCTCGCCTACCATCCCAACGGCATGATCTTTCGTGCCTTCGACGCCGCCAACATCCAGATCCGCAGCCGTGAGTACTACTCGGTCGGCGGTGGTTTTGTGGTGGATGAAGACGCCGCCGGCGCCGACCGCATCGTCGAAGATGCAACCCCGCTGACCTTCCCGTTCAAACACGCGAAGGACTTGCTCGGCCATTGCGCGACCTACGGGCTGTCCATCAGCCAGGTCATGCTGACCAACGAAAGTGCCTGGCGCCCCGAAGCGGAAACCCGCGCCGGGTTGCTGAAAATCTGGCAGGTCATGCAGGACTGCGTGGATGCGGGCTGTCGCAACGAAGGCATCTTGCCCGGTGGCTTGAAGGTCAAGCGCCGCGCGGCGGCGTTGCACCGCCAACTGTGCAAGCACCCGGAGACGGCGCTGCGTGATCCGCTGTCGGTGCTGGACTGGGTCAACCTGTACGCGCTGGCCGTCAACGAAGAAAACGCCAACGGCGGGCGCGTGGTGACGGCGCCCACCAACGGTGCGGCCGGGATTGTTCCGGCCGTGCTGCATTACTACATGCGGTTTATCCCCGGTGCGAATGAAGACGGCGTGGTGCGCTTCCTGCTCACCGCCGCCGCCATCGGCATCTTGTACAAGGAAAACGCGTCGATTTCCGGCGCCGAAGTCGGCTGCCAGGGTGAAGTGGGCGTGGCCTGCTCCATGGCGGCCGGCGCCCTGTGCGAAGTGCTGGGCGGCACGGTTTCCCAGGTGGAAAACGCTGCCGAGATCGGCATGGAACACAACCTCGGCCTGACCTGCGACCCGATTGGCGGGCTGGTGCAGGTGCCGTGCATCGAGCGCAACGCGATGGGCTCGGTGAAAGCCATCAATGCCGTGCGCATGGCCTTGCGCGGCGATGGGCAGCACTTTGTGTCCCTCGACAAGGTCATCCGCACCATGCGCCAGACCGGCGCCGATATGAAAAGCAAATACAAGGAAACCGCCCGTGGCGGTTTGGCGGTCAACATTATCGAGTGCTGACGCCTCAAGGCGCGCCAGCACGTTTTTCAGGAGCTGAACATGTCCACCGAAACCCTGTTGAAAACCCCATTGCACGCCCTGCACCTCGAGCTCGGCGCGCGCATGGTGCCCTTCGCCGGCTACGACATGCCGGTGCAATACCCATTGGGCGTGATGAAGGAGCACCTGCATACCCGTGATCAGGCCGGGCTGTTCGACGTGTCCCACATGGGCCAGATCCGCCTCACCGGCGCGAATGCCGCCAAGGCCCTGGAAACCCTGGTGCCGGTCGACATCATCGACCTGCCGGTGGGCATGCAGCGCTACGCAATGTTCACCAACGACCAGGGCGGCATCCTCGACGACCTGATGGTGGCCAATCTCGGCAACGACGAGTTGTTCCTGGTGGTCAACGCCGCCTGCAAGGACCAGGATCTGGCGCACCTGCGCAAACACATTGGCGAGCAGTGCAGCATTGAGCCGTTGTTCGAAGAACGTGCCCTGCTCGCCCTGCAAGGCCCGGCAGCGGTGAAAGTACTGGCGCGCCTGGCACCGGAAGTGACCAAGATGACCTTTATGCAGTTTGCCACCCTGCGTCTGTTGGGTGTGGATTGCTATGTCAGCCGTTCGGGCTACACCGGTGAAGACGGTTTTGAAATCTCGGTACCCGCCGCCAACGCCGAGAGCCTGGCCCGTAGCCTGCTGGCCGAGACCGAAGTACAGGCCATCGGCCTGGGCGCCCGCGACTCTCTGCGCCTGGAAGCCGGCCTATGCCTGTACGGCCACGACATGAACACCGAGACCACGCCGATTGAAGCGAGCCTGCTGTGGGCGATCTCCAAGGCCCGCCGCGCCGATGGCCCGCGTGCCGGTGGTTTCCCGGGCGCCGATCGCATCTTTACCCAGCAGCAAACCGGTGTAAGCCGCAAGCGCGTAGGCCTGCTGCCCCAGGAGCGCACGCCGGTGCGTGAAGGCGCAGAGATCGTTGACGAGCACGGCACCGTAATCGGCAGCGTGTGCAGCGGCGGTTTCGGCCCGACCCTCGGCGCCCCGCTGGCCATGGGTTACCTGGACAGCGCGTTCACGGCGCTGGATACGCAAGTGTCTGCGTTGGTACGTGGGAAAAAGGTGCCACTTCGTGTAAGTAAAATGCCATTTGTGCCGCAACGTTACTATCGCGGCTGATTGACTGTTTCTATAAGTAACGCGGTTGCGTTAACGCGCACTAATTTGTAACGCAACCGCCATAAAACAGTGCATTGACGATAGTCAATTTAATAGGGAATAACCTATAACAAGTGACCAACTCTATCGAATAAGCCGAATCCATTGCGGTGACAAAAGTGTCATAAAGCCGAGCAAACGCTGGGGTTTTGGCAGGGCTTGTATTTTCTCTATTAGTTGGCGTAGAGTTTGCCCACTGTGTTTGCATGGGTCGCTTTGAACCTGGACCTGGGCAGTAGCTGAAGTAGTTACGCTACAACCCGTTCGACGTCTTACTTTCCTGCAATCCAGCCCAGTACTCTTTCATGCGAAAGAGGCTGTCATTAATTTTTAGCGTCAAGGAAATAAGAAAATGGCTGAACGTCAGAGCGGCACCGTCAAGTGGTTTAACGACGAGAAAGGGTTTGGTTTTATCACTCCAGAAAGCGGTGCGGATCTGTTCGTGCATTTCCGCGCTATTCAAGGCAACGGCTTCAAGAGCCTGAAAGAAGGCCAGAAAGTGACCTTCATCGCTGTGCAAGGCCAAAAAGGCATGCAAGCAGACGAAGTACAAGCAGAAGGCTGATCCTTCCTGCGACAAAAAGCCCCTGACATGACATCAGGGGCTTTTTTATGGGCGATATTCCGTACTATGGGTTTTTTCCCCAGAGAGCCCTGCCATGTCCAAATCCCTGCTGAGCCCCCAGGGCGAATTTCCCGCCGTTGGCCTGGGCCGTCGTCTGGCAGCGATGTTCTATGACTTCTTGCTGTGCACCGCGCTGCTGATCGTCACCGCGTTTGTCTACAAGCTGGTGTGGATGGCGTTTATCGGCGAAGCCAAGATGCGTACCCTCACCGAATCCGGCGCGCTGGACGGCGACCCGTTGCTGTCAACGATCCTGTTGTTTGTGGTGTTTGGTTTCTTCGCCAAGTTCTGGACCCATTCCGGGCAGACCCTGGGCATGCAGGTGTGGGGCGTGCGCGTGCAGAACGCGGATGGCTCGCGAATCAGCCTGTGGCAGGCGCTGCTGCGGTTTGTGGTGTCGATTGCGTCGTGGCTGTGCGTGGGGCTGGGGTTTGTCTGGTCGCTGTTTGATAAGCAAAAGCGCAGCTGGCATGACATCTATTCGGATACGCAGTTGGTGCGGATCCCGAAGCAAAAAAAATAATCACAGGCTAGTGAAAATCCAAATGTGGGAGCGGGCTTGCTCGCGAAGGCGGAGTGTCAGTCGCAGGTTTCATTGACTGATACACCGCCTTCGCGAGCAAGCCCGCTCCCACATTTTTGACCGAGCTCGCCTCAGGTCAGGCGTTGCCCGCCAGCTTCAGCCGCGCAGCCTGGGTGAAATCCAACATGCGCTTGAGCGGCCTTACCGCCTGCGGAATCACCGACGGCTCGACAAAGATCTCGTTGCTGCCCTCACGCAGGCACTGCAACGTACGCTCCAGCGTATTCATCGCCATCCACGGGCAATGCGCGCAACTGCGGCATGCCGCGCCGTTGCCAGCGGTGGGCGCTTCGACAAACACCTTGTCCGGGCACAGCTGCTGCATCTTGTAGAAGATGCCGCGGTCGGTCGCCACGATAAACGTCTTGTTCGGCAAACGCTGGGCGGCAGCGATCAGTTGGCTGGTGGAACCCACGGCGTCCGCCAGTTCGATCACGGCGGTCGGTGATTCCGGGTGCACCAGGATCGCGGCGTCCGGGTACAGCGCCTTCATGTCTTCCAACTGCTTGGATTTGAACTCTTCGTGGACGATGCACGCACCGTCCCACAGCAGCATGTCGGCACCGGTCTGGCGCTGGATGTAGGTGCCCAGGTGTTTGTCCGGGCCCCAGATAATGGTCTCGCCGTTGTCCATCAGGCTCTCGACGATTTCCAGCGCGCAGCTGGACGTCACCACCCAATCCGCGCGGGCTTTGACCGCTGCCGAAGTGTTGGCGTAGACCACCACCGTGCGCTCGGGATGCTGGTCGCAAAACGCGGAGAACTCGTCCACCGGGCAACCCAGGTCCAGGGAGCACGTGGCTTCCAGGGTCGGCATGAGGATGCGTTTTTCCGGGGTGAGGATCTTGGCCGTCTCGCCCATGAACCGCACGCCGGCGACCAGTACGGTCTTGGCCGGGTGGGCGGCGCCGAAGCGGGCCATTTCCAGGGAGTCGGAAACACAGCCACCGGTTTCTTCGGCCAGGGCCTGGATCACCGGGTCGCAGTAGAAGTGGGCAACCAACACCGCGTCCTGGGCTTTAAGCTCGGCGGCAATGGCGGCGCGCAGGCTCGCCTCTTCATCGGCGCTGAGGGCCTTGGGCTGCTTGGCGTCGAGGTGGGCTTGAACCAGAAGGCGTTCGGAAATTTGCGTCATGTTCGCAAGACCTGCAGGCGCACTAGCGCGAAAGTCGAGTGTACCACCGGCTCTGGAGCCCTTCGGGCGCCGCCGGACGAAGTGTTTTTGTTCATCAAGCACGGGTGAAACAGAAGCTGCGCAAGGCTACAGAATATCCAATCGTTTCAAAAGCCTAATCTGGCATCCAGCGGCACGCCCGTCGGGCAAAAAAAACGGCAAGGCCCAGTGATGGGCCTTGCCGTTTTCATGTTGGCACCGGTCAGAAGCGGTAAGTGACCGAACCCCCAAAGCCGTTGGCGCTGTTTTCGTACTTGGCGTCGTAGGTCAACTGCAACTGAGGATTGTTGTCGCGCACCTTGATCGGCTCCTCCTTCAGGTAAGAATAGGCGACGTCAAAGGTCAGGTTATCCACGGGCGTCCAGCCGGCACCCAGGCTGAATACGGTGCGGTCGCCCGTAGGAATACGCACGGAACGATTGGTGTTGTTGGTCGGTGTCTGGTCCACGGAGAAGCCCGTGCGCAGCACCAGTTGCTTGTTAAGCTGATACGACAGGCCGATCGCGTGGGACCAGGTGTCATGCCAGTGCTGTTCTTCGGTGATGGAATCCAGGCCGGCCAGCTCAGCCGTAATGTCGGACACGCCGGTGTTGTTGACCGTGATCTTCTTCAACTGACTCCAGCGGGTGTAGGTGCTGCCCACGTAGAGGGTCAGGGCATCGCTCAATTGCTGGGTGACCGAGAAGTCCACGGAGGATGGCGTGGTGACATTCAACTTCGCGTCATACTTCTGCGGCCCACCGTCCAGCAGGTCGGACAGCACACCCGAAGCGTTGGTATGGCCGCTCAGGTGATAGACCACTTGCGAATGGTAGGTGACGCCAACACGAGTAGTGTCCAGGGCCTGCACCAGAATACCGGCGTTGAAGCCCATCGCGGTGTCATCGCCCTTGATCTTGGCCGTTTCCGTGCCCAGGCCAAACGCAGGCACCTTGGAATCCAACTCACCGCTGATCTTGTTGAAGGTCGGGCCGAAACCTACCGACACCTTGTCGTTGAACGCATAGCTGACCGTCGGTTGCACGGTGATGACCTGCACCTTGCTCTTATTGCCAAAGCCATTGCCTTGGAAGCTGTGCTCATAGTCGGTCACCAGGCCAAACGGTGCGTAGACCCCCAGGCCAAACGCCCAGTGCTCATCGATCGGCGTCACCAGGTAGCCCATCGGCACGGCAATGCCGGGAACCATGTCGCCTTTGTTGGTGCCAGGGTTGTCCACGCCACCCTGGGAGGAACTGGCGTCCTTGATGTTGGATTTGGCATCGAGGTAGGTCGCGCCGATGCTCACTTCGTTCTGTTTGATGCGAGCCATACCGGCCGGGTTACCGAACACCGTACTGGCGTCGTCGGCCGAAGAGGAGCGACCGGCGTAGCCTGTACCCATTGAACTGATGCTTTGTTCATTGAGCGCAAAACCACCGGCGAACAGCGGTGTGGAGGCAAGCGAAATGGCAAGCGCCAAAGCGCTTCTGAGAGTTTTTTTATTCATTATTAGGACTCGAATTGTTGGGCAGCGGGGAGAAAACTACCAACGTTCGAGCGGAGCAATTATGAAGAGTTTTTCATGCGCGAGATTGTCGGACAATCCTATCCATTTCAAAGACTTTGACCGATTTAGCGCTTCTTTTTATGACTTTTTAACCTGATCGTGACCCGCTGGTTTTAGAGGCCGACGGGGCTCAGATCAGCCGAGCATCCAACTCCCCCGCCCAGGCCATCAACGCCGCCAGCAAAAAGAAACTGCCGCAGGCCGACTCCACCTTCTGCTCCGTCGTCGCCGACGTGCGATAGCAATGCCCGTTGAAACGCCCGTCGACAAAGTCATCGCTGCGCACGATCGCCGCCAGCAAACGCCCCGCCTCCTGCTGCAACACCTGCCCATCGGCCAGCTCCAGCGCCTGCGCTTGCAAGGCCAGCGACGCCATGGCCGCCGCGCATGGATCGTGCGGTCCATCGGGCTGCCCCAGGCGGTTGAGCGGTGCGTGCACCGAGCGGCTGCGCAACCAGTATTGGCTGGCGCGCTGGGCATCCTCGTGGAATGGCACACCGTACAGACGCGCACCGACGCCGAGGCCGAGCATGGCCCAGGCTTGCCCACGGGACCAATCGCCCGCAGGGTCGCCAACGTGCCATTGCCCCTGCTCATCAAGGGCATGGCTGCTCCAGGCGCCCGCCGAACCCGCACAGGCACGAAACGAGGTATGCAGGTGCTGGCGCCCCAAACTCAGCAGGTCAGGGGCGTTGCCTAATGCGAACAGGTTTAACGTCGCCGCCAGTGGGTCGATGCTTAAGCTACGATCCCCCTGCGCGCCGCCGCCCATCTCACGGCCCAGGGGGATGCAACCGAGCACCGGATCAAACGCATGGGCCAGGCGCTGTGCGGCCTGTTGCGCCAACTCCGCAGCGTCGGGATCCGCCAATAACTGCGCGCCAAGACCAGCGCCATACCAGAAGATCAAGCTGCGGTGATGGGTATCGCTGTCGAGCTTGTCGCGCAGGCGTTCAGCAATCCTTAGCGCTTGTTGCCGATCCGCCTGACGCCCGTAATGGACGGCGCGCAGCCACCACCAACCCGCCCAGAAACCGCCCAGCCACGAGCCACCGGCCGAGACTTTCCACGCACCGTCGTTGTACAGCGGAAAACCCTCGCCACACAGCCCGTGGATCTGTTCCACCCGCGCCAGAATCGCCTCGATGGCGCGCTGCGTCTCGGCACTGTTGAGCGGCCGGTCCAACACGTCGAACGCGCTCATTTGACCACCTGCAAACCCGGCGCCGCGCGTACCCGTGTCAGCACCAGGCTTAGCCCACAGGCCAGCAGCACCACGCCGATGGGCATCCACCAGGACTGGCCGAACACCAGCCCGAACAACGGCGGCCCCAGCGCAAACCCGCCAAAAAAGCCCACCGACAGCAGACCGGCCGAGGGCGCCGGCGCGCCGAAACCCGGGTCGCGCAGCACCATGCTCATGGCGATGGCATTGGTCGCCACCGCCGTCAGGCCCATGCCCAGCGCACCGGCCCACAGCAGCCAGTGACGCGCGGGCGTAGCCTGGGCGGTCAGCCACAACGCCACGCTCGCCAGCAGCAGCAACACCAGCAACAACCACGATTCATCGGCCATGCGCGCGCCCAACGGCGTCAACAGCGTGCGCGCGACAATGCCCATCACACCGAAGCCGGCGATCAAGCCACCGATGGCCGTGGCCGACATGCCCTGCCCGGCGGCGAACACGCCGAGGAAGGTCACGAAGGATGACAGCACAACACCCACGCACAGCTGGATACTCATCAACACACCGAGGCGCGCGGTCGGGCGCGCCACCCGCAAACTCAGCGGTTTGCGTGCCGATGCTGCTGGCGCCACACGCGGCCCCAACACCGCCAACAACAACGCCGGCAGCAGCAGGCACGCCAACGCCCCACGCCAACCAAAACCCAGCGCCAGGCCCGGCAACAACGCCCCGGCAAACAGCGCCGAGACTTGCACCCCGGACTGCTTCAACCCCACCACCGCCGCCTTGAACTTCGGCTCGACGCGCTCGGCAATCAGCAGATTGGTCACCGGGTTGGCCAACGACTGGGCGATGCCGCACACCGTCAGCGCCAGCACCACCCCAAAGAACCCCGGCAAGGCAGCAAGCAGGCTGTAGGAGCACGCCGTGCTCCAGAACAACAACGCCAGGCCACGCCGGCTGCCCAGCCAATTGACCAGCGGCCCGGCCCACAACGACAGCAACGCCGCAAAACCAAAGGTGCTGGTGATCAACCAACCGAGCCACGGCGTCGGCACGCCAAGGTCGGCGACCATCAACGGGCCAAGGGTGCCGACCGCGTAGAAGATCAGCATCGGCAGGGCCATGGCGCTGGTCAGCACCACGCGCAACCACAGGCTATTGCTCATCCCCGCGCTCCCACCGACGGCAGGTCGAAGTCCAACCCGTCCACGCCACAGCTATCGAGCAACTGCCGGCCGACCGCACTGATAAGCGCATCGTCGGTGCCATCGAGAATATGCGTGGTGCGCGCTGTGTTGTAGATCCCCGGCAATGGCGACCACGCGCTCAGCCCTTCGGCGCCCATGATCTGGATCGCCGAATCCGCCGCCGCGCTCAACGCCTGGGACGCCGCTACCTTGGCGATATTCACTTCAACGCTGTTGGCCACGCCCGCATCGCGCTTGGCCGCTGCGTCCTGCAACAACAACCGCGCACTGGCGATTGCCTGGTACACGCTGAACACCCGCAGGCGCACCAACTGCTTGTCGGCCAGCCGCGCCTGCTGACCACGGGGCGAATGAATGCGCACGCACATCAGGTCGAAACAACGCTGGGCCAAGCCCAGCCAATGCACCGAACGCAGGATGCGCCCCAGGCCAAGCCGCTCCTGCATCAACGCCAACCCCTGCCCCGGTTGGCCCAGCACATAGCCAGGCGCCACCGGCACATCCTCGAAGGCCAACTCGCCCTGACCACTGAAGCGGCCGAGGATCGACAACGGCCGCACCACGCGAAACCCCGGCGCATCCGCTGGCACCAAAAACATCGACAAGCCCTGCGCCGTCTGCGCCACCACCGTGACCAACGCCGCCCGCTCGGCGCGGCAGATAAACCATTTGCGCCCGTTCAAGCGCCACTGGCCGTCGATCAGTTCGGCATGCGCGGTGATGGTCGCCGGGATCGAACCGATGCTGTCCGGCTCGGACATGCCATAGCTCGACACCATCGCCCCACTCGCCAACGGCTCCAGGAAACGCTGGCGCACCGCCTCGCTGGCGTGGCGGCTGAGCATGTGCAAATCCAGGGTGGCGTCATCGCCGAAGATCGCCGGGGCGTATTCCGAACGCCCCTCCTGCTCGGCCACCGCCAGGTACTCGCGCAGGCTACCGCCGGTTTGCGGATAAAAATTACCCCACAACCCTTCAGCCCGCGCCTGCTCGCTCAGCTCGGCCAGCAACTGCGGGTTGCTGGCCAACTCGCCTTCCAAAGGGATGATGCGCTCATCGACAAACTGCCGTACCCGCTGCGCCTTCAACATGCGATGCCCGCCCCGCTTTCGAGGAACGCCACTTCGGCGGCCAACGATTTCTTGTCGATCTTGCCCGCAGGCGTCAGCGGCAATTGGCGATAGAAACGCAGGTACTCCGGCAGCTTGTTCACCTCCAGCCCTTGCTCGCGCAGGTAGTCGGTCAGCTCGCTGAGGGAGAAACGCGGCGCACCGTCACGCAAGGTCACGCAGATGCACACGCGCTGGCCGAGGTCGGGGTCGGGTACTGCCACGCAGGCGACGCTGACCACGTCCGGGTGGCTGGTGGCGAGGGTTTCGATCTGCACCGGGCTGATGTTCGCGCCGCCACGGATGATGATGTCTTTCTTGCGTCCGGCGAGGATCAGGTAGCCGTCGTTGTCGATATAGCCGAGGTCGCCGGTATTCACCCAGCCTTCGGCGTCGCGGTACTGCGCGTCGAGCTCCGGCGCGTTGACGTACTGCATCGGGCTCAACGGGCCGCGCGCCTTGATTTCGCCGACGCTGCCCTGGGGCAATTCCACGCCGTCTTCGTCAAAGATCTTGATCGCACACACCGCAGGGTTCGGTCGGCCGACGCTGTAGAACACCACATCCAGCGCATCGTCCAGGGTGTTGTGACAGTTCACCCCATCGGCGGAACCGTAGAGGCTGATAAAACCGCAACCGAACGCCTCGACACAGCGGCGCACAGTCACCTCATCAATCAGCGAACCGCCGCAAATCAGGCCGAGCAGGCTGGATTTATCCACCTGCGCCAAACGCGCATCGGCAGCGATACGTTGCAGCATGGTCGGCACGCCGAGGATGTGAGTCGGGCGCAATTGGGCGATGGCGTCGATGGCCGCCGCGACATCGAATTGCGGCAATACCGCAATCGAACCGCCGAGCCAGGACAGGCTGCCAAAGGTCGCCGTCGAACCAAACGACGAACCCAGCGGCACCAGGTACAGGCCACGGAACGTACCGCCTTCGGGATGCACGCGTTGCAGGAAGCGCCCGCGCCCACCGACCAGGGCGTTGTGGGAATAGGCGACCAATTTAGGCTCCGACTCGGTGCCGGAGGACACCAGCAAGCGCACCGGAGAATTCGGGCACACGTCGGGCAATTGCGCTGCGCTCAACGGCTCGGCCTGGAACATCTGCTCCAGGCTCAACCAACCTTTGCGCGCCTCGCCTTCGACGATCAGCACGCGCAGCGACAGCAGCGTCGGGCGCAGGGCTTCGATGACCTGGCACAAGTCGATGCCGGCGTATTGCGCCGGTACGATCACCGCACGCGCATCGCAACGGCGCACCAGGGATTGAATATCGAGGCTGCCGCGCCCCGGTGGAAACGGCGCGACCACCGCGCCCAGCGCCGCAGCGGCGAGGTCGATGGCGCAACTGCGCCAGCTGTTGGTCAGTTGATACGCCACCACGTCACCGGCGACGATGCCCGCGTTGCGCAAACTGGCGGCCATGCGCAGCGCCGCTGCATGCAGCTCGCCGTAGGTGACGCTGCTATCGGGTTCAAGCACCGCCGGTTTGTGCGGGTCGCGTTCGGCATGTTCACGAAACAGTTGATAGACCGAACGGTTGGGGTAAGTGCCGTCCTGTTCCCACACGCTGCGCACAGCGGCGGGAACCAGATCGATAATGCCTGCGTTGTTCATCGAAAACTCCAGTGAGCGTTGACCGAGGTATAGGCATTCACGCTTAAACACGTCTTCAATCGCCTGTCTTGAGCCAGGGCTGACAGGTCTTCTACGGCCACCACGGCCGGGATGTCGGCGGCGCCCAGCACCTGTTGCCAGGTAGCGGCGGGTTGCGACGCCAAGGCGCTGCGGATTGCTGCGTCGCTATGCAAGTCGCAGGCGAGGATGTTTTCCAGCTGTGCAAGTTGCGCCGGGGTCTGGCAGTCGATGGCCAGCACGCCGTCGGCGGTCGGGTAGACGCCCTTGAGCAGGCTCGGTGCGGGTGCGTCCTGCACCGTCAGCAGATTGGCGGCGCCCAGCAGCGAGCTGTCGACCCGCGCGCCCTGGCCGCTGAGGGCACGGTGCAGCAATGCCGCACTCACGCCTTGCGCCGCGACCACACCGCCCAGCACATCGAGCACGGTGAACAACGAGCCACCCGGCGTCGCCGAAGCCTGGCCAATCTGTGCGCCGACGCCGGACCAGGCTTGCACCATAAAATCGGTGCCGGGCAGCGGCTCGCCCGGGCGGTCGTGGCCCCAGCCGCCGGCGTAGGCGTACACCAGCGCCGGGTTGATGCGCAGCAGGTCGGCGCTGTCCAAGCCCAGCTCGGCGGCCTTGCCCGGTGCCCAGTTGTGCAGGAACACATCGGCGTCACGCACCCGTTCAAACAGTTCGTCGCGACCGGCGCGGGACTTGATGTCCAACTCGCGCACCTGCTTGTGCCGGTTCAGCGCATCGAAGCGCACCGACACGCCATCGACACACGGCGGCATGCCGCGCAACGGGTCACCACCGGGCAACTCAAGGCGGATCACCTCGGCGCCCAACATCGCCAGCAGATGCCCGGCCAGCGGGCCCTGGATGCGGCGGCAGGATTCGATCACGGTGAGGCCGCTCAACGGCAACGCCGGGTTGTCCAGGCAGCGCAATGGCTGGCCGCCGGCGGCGACGGCAAAACTCCATGGGCCTTGGGCGATTTGCGCGGGCAGGTCCGCATCGCTACGGCGCTCGGCAAGGCTGCGCAACGGGCACACCGCCATGCCGCTCAAGGCACACAGCGCGGTGATGCGCGCCATCGACAAGCGCGCCATGGCCTGGCGGAACACCGGCGGCATCGGCGCGACGGCTTTGGCATAGCGCAGCAGGAAGGCTTTCCAGCCCTGCCCGGCCTGTTCGCCGTCGATGCCGACCTGCGCCCAGAAGCGCCGCCAGGGTTCGGCGTCGAGGGTTTCCAGTTCGAAATACACGCCGTCCGCCGACATGAACGGCGGGCGATTCTTTGCGCACGTCGCCCCCGGCAACAGGTGTTCGGCTTCAGCACCCGCCGTGGCACCGGCCAGGTATTGGGCGATGCTCAACACGCCGGCGCCGGCCATTGAGGTGTCCACGCGGCTGAAATCGCCGCCACGCAGTTGCCCGACGGCAGCGGCGAACACGCCTTGCAGCGCGAGGCTGGCACCGAGGGTGGAGACGTAATCCACCCCCAGCCCCTGGGCCTTGCCGCTGGCCCGGCCGTGCACCGACATCAAGCCGCACGCCGCCTGTACCGTGTGTTCGGTGGCGCCGGCGTGAGTGCCGTCAGCCCAGCCATGAATCACAGCCTGCAATGACTTGAGGTCAGGGTGATGCAGGCCGATGCGCATGGCGTCGCGCTTATCGCTATCGTGGGGCGCCAGGCCCAGCGCCGTCGCCTGGTAGCGCAGTGACGCGGCCAAGCTGGCCAACCCGGCCGGTGCGCCGGTAAACGTGCCGCTGAGGCTACAGCCGTGTAGAAGTGCAGACATTCGACATTCGCCAGAAAGGTGATTGATCGCTGCGCGCGCGACCTCGGGTGAGGTACGCCGCGCCAGCCCTGAGAGATCGCCGTCGATCAGCCGCCCGCGACGGCCGGCAGGATGGTGATGGCGTCACCGGCCTTGAGCGCGGTGCCCAGGTTGTCGGCGAAACGGATGTCGCCATCGTTGACGTAGATGTTCACGAAGCGATGCACCTGGCCGTCGCCGATCAGGCGATCCTTGACGCCTGGGTACTCGCGCTCCATCTGTTCAATCACTTCCAGAACTGTATTGCCTTGCACTTCCACGCGTTTCTGATCCTGGGTAAAAGAGCGCAACAAAGTGGGCACCATCACGGAAATCGACATGCAGAACTCCCTGGGCCTTAGTTGGCCCATTGATTAATTTCGGTTTAATTAACGATGTAGATAACTTCTTCAGTCACTTTGCGTTGCACGATACGAAAACTGCGCACTGCAACTTCAACTTCCGGCAGTGTTGAAACAATCACGTAGTGCACCGATGGATCACCGGCATAACTCACATCTTCCGCACTCGGATACGCCACGCTGGCGGTGTGGGAGTGGTAGATCACCCGGCACTCTTCGTCCCGCTCATCCAGTTCGCGCCACACCGCCAATTGCTGCTTGGGGGCGAAGCTGAAGAACGTTTCGGAGCGCGCCGCGTTGTCCATCGCCACCAGGCGTTCGGCGGTTGGCTCACCCAACGGCGCGGCGATGATGCCGCAGGTTTCCAGCGGGTGATCGCGGTGCGCCTGTTCCAACATGGCCTCCAGCAGGCCGGCACGCAGCTTCAACATGGCCGTCAGTAGCTCGGCAACGTCGGTTCGACATCACGCACCCAGGCCAGTACGCCGCCGTCGAGGTTGCGCACGTTGCTGAAGCCGCGTTGCTGCAATTCCAGCATGACTGCCTTGGAACGCATCCCGGATTTGCAATGCAGCACCAGGTTGGCGTGCTTGCCGAAGCGGGTTTCGATCACTTGCGCGGTGTTCGGGCCCTTGGGGATATGTTGCGCGCCGGGGATGTGCACGATGTCCCATTCGGTCTGTTCCCGAACATCGATCAGCAGCAGGTTTTCCCGGCGTTCACGCAGGGCGTGCAGCTCGCGGGCGCTGATGGACGGAATGTCCGAAGGCAGCACGCCGTGGGGCGCCAGCAGGCCGCAGAACGCCTGGTAATCGCTGAGGGCGGTAATTGGCTGACGACCCGGCGCACGGCGCAGCGGCATTTGGCGGTAGGACATTTCCAGCGCGTCGTAGACCATCAAGCGGCCCAGCAGGCTTTCGCCGATGCCGGTGATCAGCTTGACCGCCTCGGTGGCCATGATCGCGCCAATCGACGCGCAAAGGATGCCCAACACCCCGCCTTCGGAGCAGGACGGCGCCAGTTCCGGCGGCGGCGGCTCGGGGTAGAGGTCGCGGTAATTGAGGCCCACGCCACCGGGAGCGTCTTCCCAGAACACCGAGGCCTGGCCCTCGAAGCGGTAGATCGAGCCCCACACGTACGGCTTGCCGGCCAGCACGCAAGCGTCGTTGACCAGGTAGCGGGTGGCGAAGTTGTCGGTGCCGTCGAGGATCAGGTCGTACTCGCTGAACAGCTGCACAGCGGTTTCCGGTTCCAGGCGCAGGTTGTAGCAGTTGACCTGCACATGGGGGTTCAAATCGCGGATCGCGGCGGCGGCGCTGTCGACCTTCAATTGGCCGACGGTGGCGACGCGGTGGATCACCTGGCGTTGCAGGTTGGATTCATCCACCACATCAAAATCGATAAGGCCCAAGGTGCCGATACCGGCCGCTGCCAAGTACAACAAGGCGGGCGAGCCAAGACCACCGGCACCAATGACCAACACTTTGCTGGTCTTTAAACGGCGCTGGCCGTCCATGCCGACATCGGGAATTAACAAGTGCCGACTATAACGGGTTATTTCGTCGTTACTTAGTTGGGCAAGTGGCTCTACAAGTGCAGGAAGTTTCATCACAAATACCTGTTTCCGAATGCAAGTGATTCTCAAGTAAACACTTGGTTTAATCAATTCAACAGGCCAGGGGTTTCATATTCATAAGGGATATTTTTGTATGCGTTTAAATAAACAGTTGTGAACGGGACACCTGTGGCGAGGGAGCTTGCTCCCGCTGGGCTGCGTAGCGGCCCCAAAATCTTGGGAGCGCTGCGCACTCCAGCGGGAGCAAGCTCCCTCGCCACGAGAAGCCCGGATCAGCCGAGGAAGGTCGACATGTCCTTGCACACCGCGCTGAACGCCTGCACAAAATGCCGCGCCTCGGACTCGCTGAGCACCAGCGGCGGCTGGATGCGCATGACCCGGTTGTTGTTGGCGGTGACAAAGGTCAGCACGCCATGCTCCCGGGACAATTTGCTGACAAAGCGCAGCACGAACATCTCCTCGAAGTTTTTCTCCACCTCGCTGATGGCCTCGTCGATATGCCGCTTGGCCTTGCCCGACAGCATGCGATAAGTGCCCGCCGCGTTGCCCGGCATACGGCTGGCGAACTCGCGCACAAACGCCTCGACGCCACCCTTGTAGCTGTACTCGAACTCGATGGCGATCATCAGGCCCTGGCCACGCACTTCGCGGATGAACGGGTAGCCGCTGACGGCTTCACTCAGGGCTTCCTTGAGCTGCGCACCGACCCGCGCCGCGTTGCCGGCCAGGTCTTCGTTGGCGATCACCTCCAGGGTGGCGAGGGCCGAGGCCGAGGCGAAATTGCCGCCGCCGAAGGTCGAGGTGTGCAAGGCAAAGGTGTCGATGCTGCCGTAGGCGCGGTCCCAAAGCGCCGCGCTGGACAGCGTCGCGCCAATCGGCACGGCACCGCCGGAGAGGGATTTGGACAGCACCAGAATATCCGGCACCACTCCTTCCCACTCGCAGGCAAACAGCTTGCCGGTGCGGCCGAGGCCGGTCTGGATTTCGTCGAGGATCATCACGCAATCGTGGGCGGTGCACAGCGCCCGCACCTGTTGCAGATAGCCCGCTGGCGGGAAGATCACGCCGCCTTCGCCCTGGATCGGCTCGAGGATGAACGCGCCGACATCGCCTTGTTGCAGGGCGGTTTCGAGGGCGTGCAGGTCGCCGAAGGGAATCGAATCGCAGCGCGGCAGCAGCGGCTTGAACGGGTCGCGGTGTTTGTCGCGGCCGGTCACCGACAGCGCGCCGAGGGTCTTGCCGTGGTAGCCGTTGTCGCAATACAGCACGCGTGGGCGGCGCATCGCGGCCATCGCCAGCTTCAACGCGGCTTCAATGGCCTCGGTGCCGGAGTTGCTGAAAAACACCCGCTCCAGATTACCCGGCGCCAGCTCGCTCAGGCGTTGGGCGAGCAGGCTGGTGTGCAGCGGCACCGATACGTACTGCACGAACGTCGGGTGCTGGTTTTGCAGGAAGCTCTGCAACGCCAGGTTGACGTTGGGATGGTTGTGCCCGGTGTTCAGGCAGCCGTAGCCGGCGACGAAATCCAGGTAACGGCCACCATCCAGGTCGGTCAGCCAGCAGCCTTCGCCCCTGGTGAAGACGCGCTCGATATGGTTGAACTGGTAGAACTCGCGCAGTACCGGGTTGATGTGCTGGCCGAAGCAGCGCAGGGCTTCGGCGCGCAGGTCGGCGGGCGGCGCCACGTCCTGGCGGCGGTGGAAACGGCGCAGGGGCTGGAAGTCTTCATCGCGCAGGCGCTCGCCATAGGAGGCCATGGGCGACGGCGAGAAGCCGTGCAGCTCGGCGATGCGGCCGATTTCCAGGACTTTTTCTTCAGGCAGTTCACGGCCGATGGAGAACGCTTCGGCGCGGCCTTCCAAGGCCAGCACCAGGGTTTCGGCTAGGCAGCCGTTGAGGAATTTCTTCGGCGCGAGGCCGAGGTTTTCTGTGCCGAAACTCACCGCGTCGCTGGCCGACACCAGGCCGCCGTCGACGATCAGGATGTCATTGCGGTCGTGGTTGAACGCCAGCACATCGCGGGGCAATGCGGCGTCGATCACCACCGAACCGGGGGCCAGGCGATAGGGGTCGATCACCCCGCCGCTGGAGGTGGCCGCGACGTAGAAACGCACGTCGTCGTAGCAGCTTTCGATCTCGGCGGTGAGGCGCACCTGGGCGTGCATTTCCCCCGGCAGATAGGCCAGGCTTTCCAGGCCTTGCTCGACGCTGCCGCGATGCACCAGGCGCAGGCGGCAACCGTGGCGGGCGAGCAACTTGGCGATGACCAGGGCGATGGAGCCGGGGTAGCCGACCACCGCAACTTCGCTGTCGGCCGGGTCCACGTCGAGGCGTTGCATGGCTTCCAGCACGTTCTTGTAGGCGGCGTAGGCGGTGAGGGAATTACCGGTGGTAACCGCCACGCCACTGCGCTCCTGAGTCTGCAAGCCGCGGTTGCCGACGATGGCCGTGAAGCCCCCCAGACCGACCAGATGGGCGCCCTGCTCCTTGAGGCTGTTCACGCCGTCCAATACCCGCGCGGCAATGCTGCGTGGCTGGCTGAGCATTTGCTCGGCGGTCAGTGGCAGGTAATGCAGGATGCCTTCGCAAGTGGCGCCGGTGGCGCTGACGATGCGCCCGAAATCGGCGAACGGCACCAGGTTGCGCGGTTGCCAAAGCTCGGGCTGATAGCCACGGTCTTGCTCGGCGAGCGTGCGGTCGAGCAGGTCGATGATCTTCACTTGGCGTTGCAGCGCGATGGAAGTCGGGTGAGCGATAAAACCGAATTTCATGGGAGCGTGTCCTCTGTGTTTCATTGACGGTTCCAGGCGGTTTCGGAGACCAGGCTCAAGCCGTCGCCTTCCGAGTTGTGGGCCAGCAATACGTCGAAGATATTCAGTTGCCCGGGTTGGGTCAGGGCGTTGCGCAGGTGCGCTTCATCGAAACGCACCAGCCGCTCGCGGTGCAGGTTGATCGTGCCGATGCGCTGCACGGGTTGCGTCGCGGCGGCGCGGGTGCTGACGGCGACCTGTTGCGCGCCGTTGTGGGCGTAGCGCTTGTCGAGGTAGGTCTGGATCAGCGAGAGCACACCGTTGCTGAGGTAGAACAAGGTCACGTTGCGCGCAGGGTCAGTCAGGCCTTGGGCCAGGCGCGCTTCGATGTCCGGCACCAACGCCCGGGCGCCGTCGCCGACAAACGCCAGCACGTTGCCGCTGCCGGTCATGGCGATATACGGCAAGGCCATCAGGCCATCGCCCATCAACGCACGGCCGTACCAGCCGGAGAACCCCGGGTCGGTGCGCGGCACGTTGCGCAACGCCGAGATGGCGCCACGGCCGACGTCGTACACGCCGATGTAGCGGTAGTCGTGTTGCTCGATGAGTTCGCGCACCAGGTTGCCCAGGCGGCGGAAGAAGTAGTTGGAGGTCATCGGCAGGGTTTCGATATGGTCCGCCGCCACGCTTTCGCTGGTGGCGGCCACTTGCGCCAGCTTGGCGCGGCGCAGGGCGAGCACCACGGGTTCGACCTGCAAGCCGCGCTCGATGTGATCGAGGAACACGTCCAGCGGCACGTCCAGCGCCAGGTCGGTGAACGGCGACAAGTGCCGGGGTTCATGGTTGACCTGCACCACGCGCAATTGGCGCTTGAGCTTGCCTTCGGAAAACGGCGTGGCGGCCTGATCGACCTTGCCCTTGAGGAAGAACACGCAGTGACTTTGCGGCCCATTCAGTTCGTGGTCGGTGTGCACGAACTGGTAGACCCTGCGACTGAAACCGTACAACGACAACGGCCCGAGGTAATTCGGTACCTTGCGGCCCTGATGATACGGACCGACGCTGCCCGGCTGGGTGATGCTGTCGGACAGCGCAATCGCGCCGCGTTCGGCCAGGGCATGCACGCGTTGGCGCTGCTGATCGCTGAGCTTGCCGCACTGCCAGAGCAAGTGCAGCGGCTGGCGGTTGATCAGGTCCAAGGCCTGGTCCAGCGCTTCGAGTTGCGCGCTGCTGAGGTTCACTTCAGCAGCCGTTGGCAAGGCCGGCAGCGCCACATTCAACGGCACTTGTGGACGCGATTCGAGCACGCCTTGGGTGGCCAGGATAAACACCGGCTCGGCACGTTCGGCGAGCATGGCGAAGGCTTGCTCCAGGCAGGCGCCGATCTCCTCGACCTTGCGGATGAACACCTGACGCAGGCCCTTGGCTTCGATGACCTGGCGCCCGTCGTTGTCGTTGTCGTGGGTGCCCTGGAACGCGTACCAGACGTTTTCCGGGCTGTCAGCGCAGATGATCAGCCCCGGTGCGCCGATGCGCTTGAGGTTGGCCAGGGTGCCGCGAAACTCGTCGATCATGCCCGAGGTCACGGTGATCACATAGGCGCGGCCAAACAACTGCCAGCCGGCCATGGCGCCCACCGCCAGGCTGTGTTCGTTGCAGCCGCTGAGGCAGCGCACACCGGTGCCGGCGACGTTGTGCTGCATCGACTGGATCAGGCCCGCGACCATCGAACCGGTGTAGGCGTGAAAGTCCCAGCGCTCCTGCCAGCGGCTGTGCATAAAGCGCGTGACCTCGGTGGCCAGGCTCACCGACAGCAGCGGACCGCTGATGGAACGGGCGAGCAAGCGGTTGAAGTGCGCATGCTCCAGATGGTCGAGGATGATGCGCAGCAGGTCGGCACGGCGCGCAGCGCGGTCGTCGTTGGCCACGCGCAGGTGGCGGTTGCCGCCGACGCAGTTCATCCAGCCGGGCAAGGCCGACAAGGCGCAGTACAGCACGGCCGAATGGGGCGACAGGCGCGCATTCGGCGCGGCGGCGATCAGCGCGTCGAACGGGTCGTCCATGCCCGCCTCGGCCTGTTCGCCAAGGTCGAGGATGAACAGTTCGTTGGACAACGGCGGGCTTTGCTGACGCAAGCGTGCCTGCGCGGCCTCCACCGAATCGAAGCTCATCAACCACATGTCCGGCAACGCCGCCGCATGCGCCGGGCTGCCTTGCAAGTAGCGCTGGGCCTGGACCATCAGGGTTTCCAGCACCGCATCGCTGCGCGGTCGGGGCCCCAGGGCCTGGTGCATTTCTTCGCAGTCGCCAGCGGTCACGGGCCAGTCAGCGGCATTCGGCAGCGGTTGCAAACCGGCCTGCAAATGCTCGATGACAAACGTCACGTCCTCAATCAGCGGCTGCGCCTGGGTAATCAAGCAGATTCCTAACGTGGCCTTCATGAACCTATCCCTATTCAAATCAAACTGAGGATCAAATGACCGGGCGCTGCGGGTCGCCGGTGACCAGCGCGATCGAGCGCCGCGCCAGCACGGCCACGCCGCACACCAGGGCCATCGCCAGCGACAGGCCGGCGAGCATGCCGACGTGGCCGCTGCGGTCGAGCAGCACGCCCGCGGCAATCGGCACCAACATGCGCGTCAACACGAACAGGCTGGCCTGCAAGCCGTAGTCGGCGGCCTGGCGATGCTCGCGGGAGAAAAACATCATCAAGGCGAAGACCAGGGTCGAGACCGCGCCCATGGCCGTCGCCAGCAGGAACGCCGCCGCCACCAGCCAGACCATGTCGGCGCGCAGGCCGACAGCGGCGGTCAGTGCTAATAACGAAATCAACGCCCACAACATAAACAGCGGAATCGCGCGGCCCGGGCCGATGCGCTGGATCAACCGCCCGCCGAACAAGCTGGCCACGGCGCCGACCACGCCGCCGCCGACGCCGGCGATCAGTGCAACTTTCGGCGCGACCATGCCCTGGTCCAGCAGCAGCGGTTTGAGGTACAGCCACGCCGCGCCGACAAACGGAAAACTGGTCAACAGCACCCAGGTCCACAGCCGTGCGCCGGGTTGGCGGAAGTAACCCGACCAGTCGGCCAGCGCCGGGCTGACCGGCGCGCTAGTGGTGCCTTGCGCATGGCTTTCACGCAGCCGGGCCAGGGGCAGCAACGCCAGCAGCAAGCCGCCGGCCATCAACAGGAATGGCGCTTGCCAGCCCCAGCGGCTTTGCACCAGCAACATCACGCCAGCGCCGACAATCGCGCCGAGAAACAGCGCCGCCGAACGGATGCTGCCGGCGCGCACTTGCTCCGATTGCGGCAGCAATTTGATCGCCAGAGCGTTGACCGGGATATCGGCCCAGGTCGCCAGCACCGAGGCGGCGAAGGCCAGACCGAAGAGGTACAGCGGGTTGCCGGTGATCGACAATTGGCTGGCCGCCACCAGCAGCACCGCCAGCAGCAGGCACAGCAGCATCGCCCAGTTGCGGTAATGCCCACGCTGGAAGCGATAGCGCTGCACAGGCAGTGCCAGCAGGAACTTGAACACCGCCGGCAAGCCGGCCAGTTGGAACAAGCCGATGTCGGTGCCCGACCAGCCGTGTTCGCGCATCACCAACGGCAGGCCGAGCAGCAGGTAGATGCTCGGCACCACCAGCACAAAACCGAGCCAGCCGAATAGCAATTGCAGACGCCACACGGAAGGGTTCATGAGGCGCTCCGGCGAGCCACCAGCACCGAGACGGGCGCCACGGCGAAGGCCACTTCGGGGTAGCTGTCGATGTGGCTGAAGCCCGCCTGTTGCAAGGCGTCACTCAGGCCGCCCGCCTCGGTGACATGGCGACCGAGCATTTGCATCGACAGGTAATACGGCATCACGCGCTGGGCGTGTTCGGGGTCGGCGGGGATCTCGGCGTGGGCGCTGATCAGCACGCCGCCGGGGCGCAATGCGGCATGGATCTTGGCCAGGGTGGCGGGCAGGTCCGGGACGAAGTGCAGCACCGAGGAACACCAGATCACGTCGTAACCGTCGCCAATCGGGTCGCTGGCGAGGTTGCCGCCGCGCACGCCGAGGCGTTGTTCCAGGCCAGCGCGCTGGATATTGGCGGCGGCCACTTCGACGGTTTTTTCGAAGTCGAAGACTTCGCCGCTGAGCAGCGGGTTGTCACGCACCAGGGCGATCGCCACCAGGCCGGGGCCGCCACCGAGGTCGAGCAGGCGGCGCGCCTGGCTGAACTCGGGGACCAGGGCCGTCAGGCGCAGGGCCACGTCAACGGTGACGGCGCGTTGCTCCTGAGCGATTTGCAGGCGGGCGGCGGCGGTCCAGTTGTCGATGGTGGTGGTCATGTCGGAGGGTTGGCTGTCGGGCTGGCCGGCGCGCACTTGCTCGCCCAGTTGGCTGCCGAAACGGCGCATGCCGCGCAGGCGAAAGGTCCAGGCGTCGCCGCAGTAGTCCGTCGCATCGCTGCGCAGGTAGTCGCTGGCCACCGGCGTGTTGCGGTACAGCGGCGGTTGGCGTTCATCGCGCTGGAGCAGATCCATGCTCCACAGGGCTTCGAGCCAGAAGCCGGTGTTGGCCGGGTCGAGTTCCAATTGCCGGGCGATCAGGTGGGCCGAGGTGGGCACTTGCAACAGGTCGAAGAGTTTCCATTCCAGCGCAATGCGCAGGGCGTCGGCGCGTACGGCGGACAGGGTCAGATCCCAGAAAGGTTGCAGGGCATGTGGGGTGGACAGATTCATAGGTTTATCGCTCACAGTTCATAGCTGAGCCGAAGGCCGACTTCGCGGCCCGGGCTGTACACGCGGGTGGTGCCATTCAGGTAGCCGACGGCGTCGTAGCGCTTGTCGGCGGCGTTGTTCACGTAGGCGCTGATGCCGTAGTGGCTGAAGTCGTAGCCGGCACTCAGGTCGATCAGGCCGTAGCCGCCACGGCTGTATTGGTTGGCGGCGTCGAGGTAGGTCTTGCCGACGGCGCTGACGCCGCCCTGGGCGTACCAGCCGGCAGGCGCGTCGTAGCGCAGGCTGAGGTGGCCGGTGAGGTCCGGCGCGTAAGGGTTGTGATTGCCCTTGTAGTCGTTGCTGCCTTCCGTGAATTGCTTGAAGCGCGTGCGGTTCAGGCCCACGGAAGTGACTACGCGCCAGTCGTCGGCGACGAGGTAGTCGGCTTGTAGTTCAAGCCCGGTGGAGCGCGCGGTGGCGGCGTTGGTGATGTACACCACGCCGGGCTGGATGATCTGTTGCACCTGCATGTCGCGCACGTCCATCAGGTACACCGCGGCCGAGTAGCGCATGCGTTTATCGGCGAGCCAGCCCTTGGCGCCGAGTTCGTAGGTTTTGACTTTTTCCGGGTCGTAGCCGGGGTAGTTGGCGGCGCTGGAGAAGGCGTTGAAGCCGCCGGCGCGGAAGCCTTCGGCGTAGCTGGCGTAGACGTAGGCGTCGGGTTGCCATTCGTATTGCAGCGCGGCTTTGGGGGTGAAGCGTTGCCAGCTGGCGCTTTGGCGACTGCCGATGGCCGGGTCGATATGCACTTTGTCTTGCTCGGCGCGGGCGCCGAGGGTGAGGGTCCAGCGCTCGGCCAGGGGCATCAGCCATTGGCCGAACAGCGCGCTGGTGTTGCCACCCAACTGGCTGGCGGTCTCGGTCAGGCGCAGCGGCAGTTTTTGCTGGTAGGACAGGTCGTGGTCGTCGCGGTCGGCATAGGCCCCGAGCAGCCACTGGTTGTCACGCCATTGGCCTTCGAGGCGGAACTCCTGGGACAAGGTGTTGAAGTGGTAGTCGCGAGCCAGGTGCAGTTGGTCGGCCGGCTGGAAGTCGGTGTCTTGTTGCAGGCGGTCGTAGAAGTCGTTGCGCGCGGTGATGGAGCGCAGTTTCACCCCGGAGTCGAAGATGTGCTGCACGTCCAGCGACAGGCTGCGGCCGCTGGAGTGGTTCCAACTGGGCGTGCCGGAGCGCACTTCGCGCCGGGTCGAGCTGGCAGCGCCCCATTGTGAGCCGCCATCGCGGTAGTCCTGGCGGCTGTAGCGCAGGTTGACGTCGGTGGCCAGGGTTGGCGTCCAACGCAGCACCATGCGCGCGCTGTGGCGCTCACGGTCATCGGCTTGGCCACCTTTATAGGCGTTGTCGATAAAGCCGTCCTGCTCGCGCCATTGGCCGGACACGCCGGCGTATAAGGTGCCAGGGGCCAACACCGTGCTGGCATCCGCGCTCAGTGTGCGCAGGTCGCGGCTGCCGGTGCCGGCTTCTATGCGCGCGTAAGGCGTATCGCCGGGCTGGCGGGTGTGGATGCTCAGTACGCCCGCTTCGGCGTTGCGCCCGTACAGGGTGGACTGCGGGCCGCGCAGGATCTCGATGCGCTCGACGCCCAGCAGGTTATGGTCGAAGCCCTGCCCCATCAGGGTCGGCACGCCGTCCACGAGCATCAGCATCGAGGAGGAAAACGCCGTCGCCCCGGAACTCAGGCCACGGACCACCGGCAGGTTGGTGCCGGACTGGCCGAACGGCTGGAAGGTAAAGCCTGGCGTGGTGCGGGCCAGGCGTTCCAGATCGTCGATATTGCCTTTGCGCAGGTCTTCGCCGGTGATCACCGACAGGCTCGCGGGGACTTCTTCCTGTGCCTGCTCGATCTTGTTGGCCGTGACCTTGACCGGTGCCAGTTCGGTCTGCGCCACGGCAACGCTTATGCCGCCCAGCCAACACACCAGCACACCGCTGAAAACCCCTGTGTTCAAACGCTTTCCCCTTCAATGAATCGCCCCATGGCCGCGTCGTGGCGATGGCAGTTGATGGGGAAACATGCTATTCATTAATGCGAATGCTTATCATGTATGTCCGTATGGATTTCGGATCAATCCATATGCGAATCGGAGCCAACTCTAGGGAGGGCGTTAAACGTGTCGGCTTTACAAAGGATTTCCCAGTCGTATCGAGTCGCGTCAACGCACTCGCGGTTGGTCAGCACGCAAGACTGCGGCTGGATGCGCCAGCAGTTGCCGGAAGAGCTGGGCGAGTGCTATTCGGAACGTCTGACCTTCGACGACGACCTGATGGTGGTGCGTTCGCGCTATCGCCCGACGCGCAATTTGATTGAAGAAACCGTGAGCCCGCACAACCGCCACATGCTGGTGATTACCTTCGGCATGCAGGGTGATTCCGGCTACAAAGGCGCGGATGGCGCTGCGGTGTCGTTCAGGGCGGGCTTTACCACGATCACCTCGTTCCAGCTAAGCCTGGGTGAACGCTGCTATGAGGCGGGTGCGACGGTGTCGCAACTGCGGTTGTTGATTGGCGAGAGCATGCTCACCAAGTACATCGGCGAGCAGCGCACCCAGCAGATCCTCGGCAACGGCAACGTGCGCCAACTGGCTTTCCAGAAGACCTCGGCCGCCAGCGCCAGCCACGCCAGCGCCCTGACCCGCTACCTCAACCACGGCGTGACCGGCACGTTGGACATGCACATCCACACCCTGAGCCTGCTCTCCGAACAGCTCAAGCTGCTGAGCCCCGATGCCCTGCCGGAAAGCCTGCAATTCAGCGCAACCGACATCGAGAAACTGGAGCGTGCGCGCGACATCATGATCGAGCAGATGGACCAACCGCTGACCATCCCCTATCTCTGTGCGGCGGTTGGGCTCAACGAGTTCAAGCTCAAGGAAGGCTTGCACTACCGCTTCAACTCCACGCCACACCGCATGCTCAACGAGATTCGCATGCGCAAGGCCTACACCTTGCTGGAAAGCGGTTGCCAGGTAGCGCAGGCGGCCTACCAGGTGGGGTACAAATTCCCGAACAACTTCAGCGCGGCGTTTACGCGATTCTTCGGCAAGACGCCGAAGTCGGTGTTTGGCAAACGCCGCTGAGCGCATCAAGGGTGCGTGGCGGGAGCCTGCTTGAAGGCTGCCTGGGCCTTGGGGTTGGTCAGGATGCTGTAGCGCGTGGTGCGCGAGACTTTGTGGGTGAGGAAGCGTTCGAACACCGGGTCGAAGGTGGCGCGTTGCAGGTTCGGCTGCGCCTCCATCAAGTAACGTTCGCAGAGCGCACGATAGGCTTCGAGGGTGATGAAGCGCTTGATCCAGAAGTGATAGAAGTAGCCCATCAAGAAACCCAGGCTGAAGTCATGATCGATGACCGAATGGGCGCAGCACTCAAAATCGATCAGGCGTAGCTGGCCGTCCGGGGCGATAAGAATATTCTTGGGGTGCGGGTCCATGTGCACAAACCCTTCGGCGAGCATCTGCGCAAACAATCGGAAGACCCGTGGCAGCAACTCACCGGCCTGTTCCGGGTCCGCGATAAGACGATCATCCACACTGCAGTGATCATCAAAAAAACCCACCAGCAGGTATTCCTCTTTCAGGAACGGAAAGCGCGTTTTATAGCCGAACCCGGCGACGCGCGGCACGCTGGCGGACTTGGCAGACACGACGGACAGGTTGATGAACTCATTGGTCAAGTCATGCAGGCCGAACGCACGTTTTAGCCCCAAGTAGTTTTGCAGCTGTTTTTTCCAGTGCTCAAGCTTGTTGTGCTTCAACACCCACCGGCGCTCGCCCTCCAGCAGGAAAACGCCGCGGGTGGCTTCTGGTATGTCTAGGGTGGTGTGTTGATCCGGGGTGGCGAGGAAGCGCTGGACCAGGGTGGAGAGTTCAGGCTGATGGCGCGGGTCGAAATGGAAGGTGATGTCGCCGATGGACTCGGGTTGGAATGCGCGGGTGATGTTGTTGAGGTGACGCATTGGGTCTTCCTGACGTGGGGCAATGAGGCTATCGGTCTTTGCGAAACCTTCCAGTTCCGCGCGCCGATCAAAATCGTAGACAACAAAGTTTCTTCACAGCGTTTCGAGGGATACAGAAACCAGGACGCCGATCTGACTGATGATGTTCGTGGGAGCAAACACATCTAACAAACCGGCGTTCTTGCACGCGATAGTACTCGTTTACGCGCTCCAACTACATTGGCTCCAGTGCCAGTCCAAGGCCTCTGGACTAGCCCGGCGAGCGTTTTGTTCGGGTTGGCGAAGCGGGGAACCATTCAACTTCCCGTAGTCGGTGCCCTCCAGCTGTGGCGACACGCGCACGAGCATCGTTTCCGGTTCAATGGCGATCAGCCCCAGATCAAACAGGGTGTGGATGTCCGTCCGCAACAGCAGTCCATTGGAAACCACATTGGTGTGATCGCCCTTGTAGGGATGGATATGCGCGGCTTCTAGCACAGCGAGTAGATTGCAGCCGGTAATGGCACACGCTTCGCCATAGGCCTCCAAAAGCGCTTTGCGAAAAGCAGGCTGCCCTCGGCGACGGATGATGTCGGCGGTCACACGCTTTCTGGCATCGGCGACGTCTGTAGGATCAAAACAGCCCGTTTGCTCAGCAGCAGCCTCGGCGACTGCGAGTGCCTCTTCGATAGGATTTGCAACCTGTCGAACAGAAACTCCAAATCGGCTTCCCGATAATGCATCGGGGTAAATTTCCCAAATGCCATGCTGAACTGGGTCATAAAGCTCAAAGGTGGCTTCTCCGACGTTGAACAGCTTGTCGTAGCGGTTGCCCTGATCAGTCCGTCGAGGTTTTTTGTTTTGCGTATAACCCCCGCGGGCTCGGGCGTTAACAGACATCATGTAGAGGTCGGTCAAGTTATTGGGGTTGAACTCGGGTTCACGGGCGAGAACCCAAGCTTCGACCTGTTTTCGAGTGGCGCAGCCTCCAAGCTGCTCTACAGCTACAAGGGCTTTCTCCCATTTGCGCATGCCTTCGATGCCACCTGGCTGCGCGTGACCTTCTTCGTTGCTCCAACCCTTTGCCATAAATGGTCCTCTTGGAATGTTGTTTCTGCGATTAGGCAAACTTCTGGTGAGCTCGCTGCCAAAGTTCGTGCGCGTCATCAATCAGCCCGCTGGCAATCGACTCCCTCGTTTCAGGGTCTCGCAGCAGCGCCAAATCCTCATTGGAGGGGGCATGGAGGTTCACATTGGTTTTCGCGTACCGCCAAAACAGAGTGCTAGTGTTGCGATTACGAGGGGCGATCTCTCGGCTTAGCTCAAATAGACGCTCGCGATCTTCAGGAAATTGCTCACCGTCACAGTAGTAACCCACGTAAAGCCGGTGGTTGACCTCAATGTAAACACCGCCCTTCATGAAGTTGAAAGGGAATAGGAGGCCGATGAACTTGTTGTTTTTGGCCTTTTTGTAAAAGTCAGAAACTGCCTCCTTCGTCGCCGTAATCTCTGGGTTGCCGAGGTACGAATAATGTTGAGTTTGATAAGCCGTCATGCGTTCCCAAATATCGAGCTGTAGGTCGGCCAATACCGATTGGAACGCATGATTGATATCGGCAATCACGAAGAGGTTATCGCCCAACAGAATCTGTTCTTTCAGCTTGCTCATGTAGCGCTCGCTCTGGTCACTGGATGTCAGCTTTTGGAGTAGTTCGATGTACTGGAAAATGCTTTCCCGTACGCCGGGCTCGCGGGCTACCAGAGGGATACAGTCCTTCAGCCAAGAGATGATCTCGACTTCATAGCTGAGAGAAATTACAGGCAGCGTTTTTTTGCTTTCTTGACTGGGCTCGGCGCCATTCAGGGTGAGGTACGTGGTCCAAATATCGCGGTAACCTTCCCCCGCCATTTGCTGGTGGTAGTCCCACAACTGCTCGTCACGGTCACGGGCATAGACCTTGTTCTCGATGATCACGGCTTGATTGGATGGGTTGCGAACAAGGATGTCGATGTTCTTGTACTCGACCTCGACAATCGCACGCGATGAATCGAAGTTCCGGATGCCCACTCGCGTCAACAGGAGGTTCAGCAACGCTGCTCCCTGATTGTGGCTAGCTTTTGGGTCGAGCAAGAAGGCGAGAAAGCGCGAGTGAAGCCGAACTTCATCACTTGAGCTGCGCAGTACTGAGAAGAGGTTGAAGCCTGCCGGGCGCTGATACTTTGCGCGCAGTAGAGCCGAGAGCTGCAAAAAATCGTCCACGATAGAGGAGTCCTGATTTCGGTCGAATTGCGACGCGTAGTATCAGGCAAATCATGCAAGGGGTAATGGCTATTTGATACTTCTGGAGTGCAGGAAGCCTCTGCTTCACTGTGTTGGTCGTTTCGCTCTGACCAGTTCAGCTTCCTGGCCCCTGCACCGCCCTAAATCGCAGGCAAAAAAAAACCCGGAAATCCTCACTTGCGTGGGCCTTCCGGATTTTCTAAACCGCCAAAAATGGTGGGTCGTGTGGGATTCGAACCTACGACCAATTGGTTAAAAGCCAACTGCTCTACCAACTGAGCTAACGACCCGCTGTGTGGTGGCGCGTATAATACTGATTTCTAAGGATTATTCAACACCTTATTTTAAATAAATCAGAAATAACGCGTTGGGTCCGTAATTCCGGCCGCTTGGAAGCCTTCTGCACGCAGTCGGCAGCTGTCGCATTTCCCACAAGCGCGGCCATCATCGTCTGCCTGATAGCAGGAAACTGTCAGCGAGTAATCGACGCCAAGTCCTACGCCAGCCTTGACGATATCGGCTTTGCTGAGGTTTTGCAGCGGTGCCAGGATACGGAAGCCCTGCCCTTCTACACCGGCCTTTGTCGCCAGGTTGGCCATGCGTTCGAACGACTCGACGAACTCTGGGCGGCAGTCCGGGTAGCCGGAGTAATCCACCGCGTTGACGCCGATAAAGATGTCGCGGGCGTTAAGCACCTCGGCCCAGCCGAGGGCCAGGGACAGGAAGACGGTGTTGCGCGCCGGCACGTAGGTGACAGGAATGCCTTCACCCAGGGTTTCTGGAACATCAATGCTGCTGTCGGTCAGCGCGGAGCCGCCAATGCCATTGAGGTTCAGGCCGATCACTTTATGCTCGACCACCCCCATGTCGCGCGCTACACGGGCAGCGGCGTTGAGTTCGGCGCGATGGCGCTGGCCGTAGTCGAAGCTCATGGTGTAGCAGCTGTAGCCTTCAGCTTGCGCCATCGCGACTACGGTAGCGGAGTCGAGGCCGCCGGACAGCAGGATTACGGCGCGTTTTTGATCGTTGGTTTGTGCAGTCATGTCAGCGTCCTGGCTCGTCGTTCCAAAGGTATTTGTGCAACTGCAATTGCAGGCGCACCGGTAGATTGTCCGCCACGACCCAATCGGCAAGGTCGCGGGCGTTCAGGTCGTGGTGGCTGGGAGAAAACAGCACCTCGCCTGCGCGACGGTCCAGGCCGTATTGGATCAGTTTGGAGTTCGCCCAGTCGTAATCATCACGGGAACAGATAACGAACTTGACCTGATCGTTGGCCGTCAGCAAGTCGATGTTCTCGTAACGGTTGCGGTGCGATTCCTTGGAGTCGGGCGTCTTCAGATCGACTACCCGGCTCACGCGCGGGTCGACCGCGGAAATATCCAAGGCACCACTGGTTTCCAGGGACACCTCGTAACCGGCATCGCACAATTGCTTGAGCAAGGGAATAGCGTTGGGCTGCGCCAACGGCTCACCGCCCGTCACGCAGACGTAGCGTGGCCGGAAGCCGGCAACCTGTTCGAGGATGTCGTCGAGGGTGCGCACGGTGCCGCCACTGAAGGCGTAGGCGCTGTCACAGTATTGGCAACGCAGCGGGCAACCGGTCAGGCGCACAAATACTGTGGGCAGGCCAGCGGTGCGCGTTTCACCCTGCAACGAGTAAAAAACTTCGGTGATACGTAATGTGTCTTGCATAGTCGCCACGGGCGTAACAGCTAAACAGGCTGTCCGCCTCCGTCAGGCACTTCAAGAGACCCCGCCAACGCGTGGGCCCCAAAAAGCGTGTTTCATAAAAGGGCGTGGATTCTAACGAAAAAACCCGCGCCAGGCGCGGGTTTCTTCTAAACGGGCAGCTTTGCTTACAAGCGTTGCAGATCCCGTTGGGCCAACTGGGCAGCGGAAGTCCCCGGATATTGGGCAACCACTTGCTGCAGAATACCTTTGACCTTGTCGGTATGACCCAGGCGGCGTTCTACGTCAGCGAGTTTGTACAGCGAATCCGGCACCTTGGCGTGCTTGGGGTACAACTGACTGACCTTGGCAAATGCCTGGCCCGCCGCTTGTAGATCACCCTTGGCCAGGTTGACCTCGCCCAACCAGTATTGGGCATTGCCCGCGTACTGGCTGTTCGGGTATTTGCGCAGGAAAGCGCCAAAGGCCTGGCTGGCTTTATCGAAGTCCTTGGCTTTGATCAGGTCGAAGGCTGCATCGTAATACAGTTTTTCCTTCGCCGGATCACCCGGTTCGCTGCTCGCGGCAGGGGCTTGGCTGGCAGCCGCCCCTGCTGCTGCACCACCGATAGCAGCGCTAGGCGCGCCACCGGCAGAAGAATTATCAGGAGTTGCGGCAGGTGTAACGCCGGCTCCAATGCGTCGATCAAGATCCTGGTAACGCTCCAGGCCTTCTTGCTTCAGCTGGTTCACTTGATTCTGCAGTACTTCAATGGCGCCTTGTTGCTGCGCGATTTGATCCTGCATGCGTTGCAGCTGGTTGAACAATTCGCCCTGTGCCGAGGGAGCGGACGTAGCCGCTCCCCCCGCATAGGCGCCGTTCGTGCCATAACCTGCTGGCGGATAACTGCTCCCGCTATTGTTATAGCCAGAGTTGCTATCTTCCACAGGAACCGCAGCCCACACCGCAAGTGGTGCGAGGCTGAGAGCCAATACAGTTAGAGCACGACGGCACGTTCGCATGACGAATTACTTACGCAGTTCGACGCGACGGTTTTGAGCCCAGGACTGCTCGTCGTGGCCAGTAGCAACTGGACGCTCTTTACCGTAGGAAACCAGTTCCAGTTGGCCTGGAGCAACACCTTGCAGTACCAGGTAGCGCTGAACGGCTTTCGCACGACGCTCGCCCAGTGCCATGTTGTACTCACGAGTACCACGTTCGTCGGTGTTACCTTCCAGAACAACGCGAGCGCCGTTAGCTTTCAGGTCCTTCGCGTGAACGTCCAGAGCGCGCATGGCTTCTGGCTTCAGGTCCGAACTGTCGTATTCGAAGTAGAAAGTGGTGATAGCGCGCAGAGCAGCTTCTTCGCTCAGGGAGCCGTCAACTGCACCAGTGTTAGCGCCGTAACCAGCGTTTGGATCAACAGCTGCGCCTTCACCGGCATTGTCGCCGCCTTTAGACGAGCAACCAACGGCTACGGACAGAGCCAGAGCCAGAGCAGCAAACTTACCAAACTTCAGCATTTCCATCGTGAAACTCCTAATGAACCCCAGTGTGTTAAGTACTTCTTTTTGTAGCGCCGCGTCAGTTCAGGTAAGGGGACCAGGATGGTTCTCTGACTTCGCCTTGAGCGGTAGGAAGTGGGAGCCTTACGCGTCCATTAATGGATACGAGCATCAAGACTCCCCGGCCCTGCTGGCGGGTGGCGTAGATTACCATGGTGCCGTTGGGCGCAACAGTGGCTGACTCATCAAGGTTGGTATCTGTGAGGATTTTTACGGTTCCGCGCTGCAAATCCTGGGCCGCAACCCGGAAATTAGTGAAACCATCCTGACGGTGAATCATCACCAACGTCTTTTCATCAGCCGAAAGCTTCGGATTGGCGTTGTAGTTACCAATAAAGGTCACACGTTCCGCACCACCGCCGCCCACGCTTGCCTTGTAGACCTGAGGCTTGCCGCCACGGTCGGAAGTGAAGTAGATGGTCGAGCCATCTTTACCCCAGAACGGCTCGGTGTTGATACCTGGGCCGCTGGTCACGCGAGAGATCTGGCGCGAAGCCATGTTCATCACGTAGATATCCGGGTTGCCATCCTTGGACAGCACGAACGCCAGGCGCGAACCATCCGGTGACCAGGCTGGCGCACCGTTGAGGCCTTCGAAGTTGGTGATCTGCTCACGACGACCAGTATCGATGTGCTGGACGAAAATGCGCGGACGCTTCTGTTCAAAGGACACGTAGGCAATGCGCTTGCCGTCTGGCGCAAAACGCGGCGACAGGATCGGCTCACGGGATTGCAGCAAGGTCACGGCGCGAGCACCGTCGTAGTCCGAACGCTGCAAGGTGTAGCGCGTGTTGTCTACCGAGAAACGCTCAGCTGTTACATAAAGCAGACGCGTCGAGAAAGCACCCTTGATACCGGTGAGCTTTTCAAACGACTGGTCCGAAATGTAGTGAGCCATGTCGCGGATCTGCTCGGCCGTGCCCGACACGTTGCCAGTCAGGACCTGCTGCTCGGTCGCTACGTTGAACAAGGTGTAGGTGATTTGCAGACGACCACCGGCCGGCGTGATGTTGCCGACCATCAGGTACTGCGCACCTACCGCTTTCCAGTCGCGGAACACAACTTCGCTGGCCTGGTTCGGCTGGCTGATCATGTTGCCTTTTGGAATCGGCGCGTAGTAACCGGAGTTGCGCAGGTCGTCACTGACGATCTGGGCCATGTCGTCCGGCAGCACGCTGCCGCCCTGCCAGCCAAACGGTACTACCGCGATCGGGGTGGCCCGATCGCTACCGCTGGTGACCAGGATGTTTTTTTCATCCGCCGCCGCTATCCCTGCCATACAGCAAATAACGACAAGCATTCCTCGAAGAAGGTTTCTCACAAGGCTAGATCCTCAGGTGTGAATGTCATCTTGAATGAACGATAGGGAGCGAAGTCGCTTGGTTTCATTCCCTGCATCTCGGTCAACCGGCCAATGTTCTTGACCGCTGCAACCGCCGAACTGTCGAACGAACCATCGCCACTGGACTTGGCCACGCTGACCGAAGTCACCGTACCGTCCGGCAACATGCCGATCTGCAGCACTACTGTCATGCCTTTGCGTGCCGAAGGTGGACGCGTCCAACCCTCTGCTGCCCGTGCCCGAATCAGGTCGTCGAAACTGCCCGCGACTTCATCACCACGCTCATCGGCCAAGGCTTGCTGACGCTGCGGCGTGTCGGAAAGCAAATCTGCCAAGGCCTGGGCCTTTTTCTCTTCGGCGGATTTACGTGCTGCTTCCTGGGCCTTTTTCTTGGTGGCGTCGGCGGCAGCTTTCTTCTTCGCATCATCGGCGACTTTCTTCTTCGCCTCGTCTGCTTCAGCTTTTTTCTTGGCGTCTTCGGCGGCTTTCTTCTTCGCGTCTTCGACTATTTTCTTCTTGGCCTCTTCAGCGGCCTTTTTCTTGGCCTCTTCTTCGGCAGCTTTCTTGGCTTCTTCTTCAGATTTCTTCTTGGCTATATCAGCCAATTGTTTCTCTTCGGCTTTTTTGGCTTCGGCAGCTTTCTCGGCTTTCTTGGCTTCATCAGCCTTTTTCGCCTCGTCGGCCTTCTTCGCTTCGTCAGCCTTTTTCGATTCCTCGGCCTTTTGAGCCGCCTCTTCTTTCTTTTGTTCCGCAGCAGCCTTCACCGCTTCCTGCTCGACCTTTTTCTGTTCCATCTGTTCGACTTCAGTCTGGCGCGCAGCCGACTTCTGGGCCTCACCCGCAATCTTCTGATTGGTCTGGGTGGTGGCCTGACTTTTCGATTTCAGCTGATACAGGGTCGCCTGCACGATCGGCTTGGCTGGCGGCAGGTCCGGGGTCATGGCAAAGCTGACGAACAGCATGCCAAACACCAGGACGTGCAGGGCAATTGCCCAGACGCTAGGCCAGAAGTAGCTTTCCGAGGCGGACGGCTCTCGCTGCTGCTGCATCAGGGCGCCTCGGTAATCAAGCCAACGTTACCGACGCCGGCCTTCTGCAGCCCGCCCATGGCGCCCATGACAGAGCCGTAGTCGACAACCTTGTCACCACGAATGAACACCTGGGTGTGCTTGCCGCCTTCGTTGCCGGAACGGATGATCTTGCTCACCGCGTCGGTCATCTGCGGCAAGGTCATGGCCTTGTCCTGCTGTTTCTGGGTATCGACTTCGCTGCCAAGGTTCCAGTAGTAGGTCTTGTCAGCCTTGATCGAAATGGTCAGGACCTGGGTGTTGTTGTCTTGCGGCAAGGCTTCGCTGGAAACCTTGGGCAGATCAACCTTCACGCCCTGATTGAGCATCGGCGCGGTCACCATGAAGATAACCAGCAGTACCAGCATCACGTCGATGTAAGGCACTACGTTCATCTCGGCGACCGGCTTGCGCTTTTTGCGAGCTCGAGCGATTAAAGCCATTGTGAATTACCTGCTTATTCTTCGCTGGTGTGCACTTTACGGTGCAGGATCGCCTGGAATTCATCGGCGAAGGTGTAGTAACGACCAATCAGGGTTTCGCTGGTGGCAGCAAAACGGTTGTAGGCAATTACTGCGGGGATAGCAGCGAACAGGCCAATCGCGGTGGCGATCAGGGCTTCGGCGATACCCGGGGCCACGGTGGCCAGGGTCGCTTGCTGGGCCTGGGCCAGGCCGCGGAAGGAGTTCATGATCCCCCACACGGTACCGAACAGGCCGATGTACGGGCTTACGGAACCGACGGTGGCGAGGAACGGCAAGCTTTGCTCAAGCTTCTCTTCTTCACGGGAGATGGCCACGCGCATGGCACGGGCCACGCCTTCCATCACGGCTTCCGGGTCAACGCCTGGCTGCTGGCGCAGACGGGAGAATTCCTTGAAACCGGCGCGGAAGATCTGCTCGACGCCCGAATCCGGGTCCGGGTTGCTGCCCGCCTGGCGGTACAGCTTGGACAGGTCGATACCCGACCAGAAGCGCTCTTCAAAGCTCTCCAGGGCACGTCGACCGGCACGCAGCAGGTTGCTGCGCTGAAAAATCATGACCCAAGAGGTAACCGATGCGGCTACCAGGGTCAGCATCACCAGTTGAACCACGACACTGGCATTGCTGACCAGGCTCCACATGGAGGAATGGTCGACGACGGTAGGTTCCACGCTAAATCTCCTGCTTTGATTGTTTACCCGCGCCGCTTACGCCGGCAAAGGCCGCACGTAGAGCTTCGGGAATGGCCCGGGGTTTCAAACTATTGGTGCGCACACACGCCACCAGGAACTGCCCCTCACAGAGCAGCGTTGCATCCGTTGCCCGCCTGACCTGCTGTTTAAAGCGCAGGCTGACACGGTTCAATTCGATTACTTCAGCGCTGACCAGCAGTTCATCGTCCAGCCGCGCCGGCGCGTGATACCGCGCCTCGCTGGAATGCACGACAAACAACAGGTCCTCCCCTGCCAGCTGGGATTGGGCAAAGCCCAGCTCCCGTAGCCGCTCGGTTCGAGCCCGCTCCATGAACTTGAGATAATTGACGTAATACACGATGCCGCCCGCATCGGTGTCCTCGTAATAAACGCGACAGCGATGTGCGAACGACTGATCCCCGTTTTGCGCGCGCATACTCTAGTGCTTACTCCTCAGGTTGCCAATCCGGCTGGGCAACTGTTTTTTCATTCGCTGAAACATTATCCAGTGACTGAATGACGACACCAGCCACTAGGACAGCACAAACCTCGGATAAATCATCTGGCGTGAAGCTTTTAATCGTCCACTGCATCGAGGAATTCGTCTACCACGGGCATCTCACCCAATCGTGACGGAATGTTTAACCCAAAGTGCAGGTAGGCATGCCGCGTCACCACCCGGCCCCTTGGGGTACGCATGATGTAACCCTGCTGGATCAGGTACGGCTCCAGCACATCCTCAATCGTGTGGCGCTCTTCGCTGATGGCTGCCGCCAGGCTGTCGACGCCCACCGGGCCGCCGTCGAACTTCTCGATCATGGTCAAGAGTAGACGCCGATCCTGGTGATCGAAGCCGTGCTCATCCACATCCAGCAGGTTCAAGGCCAGGTCGGCCACGGCCTTGGTGATATGGCCCTTGGCGCGCACTTCGGCAAAGTCACGTACGCGGCGCAGCAAACGGTTGGCGATTCGCGGTGTACCACGGGCACGGCGGGCGATTTCGAACGCGCCTTCCGGGTCCAGCGGCAAGCCGAGAATACCCGCCGAACGGCTGACGATGGTCGCCAGGTCTCCGGTGCTATAGAACTCTAGACGTTGAACAATGCCGAAACGGTCTCGCAACGGATTGGTCAGCATGCCCGCGCGGGTGGTGGCGCCCACCAGGGTGAAGGGTGGCAGGTCGAGCTTGATCGAGCGCGCGGCCGGGCCTTCGCCGATCATGATGTCGAGCTGGAAGTCTTCCATGGCCGGGTACAGCACTTCCTCGACGATCGGCGACAGCCGGTGGATCTCGTCGATAAACAGCACGTCGTGCGGCTCAAGATTGGTCAACAGTGCCGCCAGGTCACCCGGACGTTCCAGCACCGGGCCGGAGGTGGACTTGATCGACACGCCCATTTCCTGGGCGATGATATTGGCCAGGGTGGTCTTACCCAAGCCCGGTGGACCGAAGATCAACGTGTGGTCCAGGGACTCACTGCGCCCGCGCGCGGCCTGGATAAACAGTTCCATCTGCTCGCGCACGGTGGGCTGGCCGATGTAGTCGGCCAGGCTCAAGGGGCGGATGGCGCGGTCCTGCACTTCTTCACGGTCGCGCGGGCCGGTGGCCGCGATCAGACGATCTGCTTCAATCACTTAAATCATTCCCTTCAGGGCGCGGCGGATCATGTCTTCGGCACTCAGGTTCTTGTCCTTGATGGCCGACACGGCCTTGCTGGCTTCCTGCGGCTTGTAGCCCAGGGAAATCAGCGCATTGACCGCATCGCTCTCGGCGCTGGCGACCTGGGCCGCTGGCATGTCTGGCTGGTTCGGTACCAGGGCAAACATGCTCGGTACCACTTCCCAGGCCTTGAAACGGTCCTTGAGTTCCACCAGCAGGCGCTCGGCGGTCTTCTTGCCGACACCCGGCACCTTGGTCAGCGCCGAAGTGTCCTGGGCCGAGACGGCACGCACCAGCTCATCCACTTCCAGGCTCGACATCAACGCCAGCGCCAGTTTTGGGCCGACGCCATTGAGGCGTATCAACTCGCGGAAGAAGTCGCGGTCGCGCTTGCCAATGAAACCATAGAGCAATTGCGCGTCTTCGCGCACCACCAGATGGGTATGCAGCGTAATCGGCTCGCCGACCGACGGCAGGCGATACAGGGTGGTCATGGGCACTTCCAGCTCATACCCCAACCCGTTGACATCCAGAATCAGGTGCGGCGGCTGTTTCTCAGCCAGGGTGCCGCGCAAGCGTCCAATCACGGTTCAAATCCTTAAAGCTTGAGGGTCAGGCAAAGACCAGACCGGGAAAAACGATTGCGCTGATGCTATCAGAGACGCAGCCGCCCGCCACGACTGCGTGCCGTGCCCAGACCGTGGGGCAGCAGGCTGGAGCGGGTGTGCGCATGGCAAATGGCGATGGCCAGGGCGTCGGAGGCATCGATTTGCGGCTTGGCGGTGAGTTTGAGCATATGCATGACCATCATCTGCACCTGCTCCTTGTTGGCTGCACCGGTGCCGACCACGGCCTGCTTGACCTGGGTCGCGGTGTATTCGGCGATCTCCATGCCCTCCTCGGCACCGGCGACGATGGCCGCGCCACGGGCCTGGCCAAGCTTGAGCGCCGAATCGGCGTTCTTGGCCATGAACACCTTTTCGATGCCCATGGTCACCGGGCCGTAGGTCTGGATCACCTCGCGCACACCGCGATAGACAATCTGCAGGCGCTCGGCCAACTCGCCGGCGCCGGTGCGGATACAGCCCGAGGCGACGTAGATGCAGCCGCGCGGGGTCTGTTGCACCACGCCAAAACCGGTGATGCGCGAACCGGGGTCGATACCTAGGATTAAAGTCATAACGCCTGCGGGTTGGGTAAACACAATTTTTGACACACTGGTGATCCAATGTGGGAGCGGGCTTGCTCGCGAAGGCGGTGGATCAGCCAACATTTTCAGCGACTGACACACCGCATTCGCGGGCAAGCCCGCTCCCACATTTTGATCTACGTCTCGCCTCAGCTTAGCTGTGCAGCCACATCTTCAGGGATGTCGGCATTGGAATAAACGTTCTGCACATCATCCAGGTCTTCCAGCATATCCAGCAGCTTCAGCACCTTCTGCGCCCCATCCAGGTCCAGTTCGGCGCTGGTAGTCGGCAGCATCACGATTTCCGCGTCGGTGCCTTTGAAACCCGCCGCTTCGAGGGCGTTGCGCACGGCGTAAAAGCTGGCAAACGAGGTGAACACGTCGATGGAGCCATCTTCGTTGGTCACTACGTCGTCGGCGTCAGCCTCCATCGCGGCTTCGATCAGTGCATCTTCATCTACACCCGGAGCGAAGGAAATCTGCCCCTTGCGCTCGAACAGATAGGCCACCGAACCGTCAGTACCGAGGTTGCCACCGCACTTGCTGAACGCATGGCGCACCGCTGCTGCAGTACGGTTGCGGTTGTCGGTCATGCACTCGACCATCACCGCCACGCCGCCCGGGCCGTAGCCTTCATAGGTCAGTTCGACCATGTCGTCGGTATCGGCAGCACCGGCACCACGGGCCACGGCGCGGTCGATGATGTCGCGGCTCATGTTGGCGCCGAGGGCCTTGTCCAGCGCCAGGCGCAGGCGCGGGTTGGAGCCCGGGTCACCACCGCCCTGGCGGGCAGCGACGGTCAGCTCGCGGATCCACTTGGTGAAAATCTTGCCTTTCTTGGCATCCTGACGCTCTTTGCGGTGCTTGATGTTCGCCCACTTGGAATGGCCAGCCATAACACAACTCCGAAATTCTGTAGAAACCTTGTCAACCCCGCCAGGCGGGATTTGCCTCGTGTAACGCAAAGGCGCATCCGAAGATGCGCCTTTTTAGACTGCGTGGAACTCAGTGCGTTTTCACGCCGCAGCCTTACTCAGCCTTCGGCGTCTCGCGCAGGCGGATGTGCAGCTCGCGCAGCGCCTTGGCATCCACCACACCTGGAGCCTGGGTCATGACGTCCGCAGCACTCTGGGTTTTCGGGAACGCGATCACTTCACGGATCGACTGGGCACCGGTCATCAGCATCACCAGACGGTCCAGGCCGAAGGCCAGGCCACCGTGGGGCGGCGCGCCGTATTTCAGGGCGTCGAGCAGGAAGCCGAACTTCTCTTCCTGTTCCGCTTCGTTGATGCCCAGCAGACGGAAGACCGACTGTTGCATTTCCTTGCGATGGATACGGATCGAACCGCCACCCAGCTCAGTACCGTTCAAGACCATGTCGTAGGCACGGGACAGAGCGCCAGCCGGATTGGCTTCCAGCTCGGCCGGCGTGCACTTCGGCGCGGTGAACGGGTGGTGCAAGGCGCTGAAGCTGCCGTCGTCGTTCTCTTCGAACATCGGGAAGTCAACGACCCACATCGGCGCCCATTCGCAGGTCAGCAGGTTCAGGTCGTGGCCCAGCTTGATCCGCAGCGCGCCCAGGGCTTCGCTGACAATCTTGGCCTTGTCGGCGCCGAAGAACACGATGTCGCCGTCAACCGCGCCAACGCGATCGAGGATCTCGTTCAGGTTGTCCAGCGGGATGTTTTTCACGATCGGCGATTGCAGGCCATCAACGCCATTGGCGCGCTCGTTGACCTTGATGTACGCCAGGCCCTTGGCACCGTAGATGCCGACGAACTTGGTGTAGTCGTCGATCTGCTTGCGCGGCATGCTCGCGCCGCCTGGCACGCGCAGGGCAGCGATGCGGCATTTCGGGTCGTTGGCCGGGCCGCTGAACACCTTGAAGTCGACTGCCTTGAGCTGGTCGGCCACGTCTACCAGCTCCAGCGGGTTACGCAGGTCTGGCTTGTCGGAACCGTAGCGGCGCATGGCTTCTTCGAAGGTCATGTGCGGGAAATCGCCGAATTCCAGATCCAGCACTTCCTTGAACAGGTTGCGGATCATTTGCTCGGTCAGGCCCATGATCTCTTTTTCATCGAGGAAGCTGGTCTCGATGTCGATCTGGGTGAATTCCGGCTGGCGGTCAGCGCGCAGGTCTTCGTCACGGAAGCACTTGGCGATCTGGTAGTAACGGTCGAAGCCGGCCACCATCAGCAGTTGCTTGAACAACTGCGGCGATTGCGGCAAGGCGAAGAACGAACCGGCGTGGGTGCGGCTCGGCACCAGGTAGTCACGCGCGCCTTCCGGGGTGGCCCGGGTCAGGATTGGCGTTTCAACGTCGAGGAAGCCGTTCTCGTCGAGGAAGCGACGGATGCTGGTGGTCATGCGCGAGCGCAGACGCAGCTTCTCGGCCATTTCCGGACGACGCAGGTCGAGGAAGCGGTAGCGCAGGCGGGTTTCTTCGCCCACGTCGGAGAACTCGTTGAGCGGGAACGGAGGGGTTTCCGACTCGTTCAGCACTTCCAGTTCATAACCCAGCACTTCAATGCCGCCGGATGCCATGTTCTTGTTCACGGCACCGGCCGGACGCAGGCGCACCTTGCCGGTGATCTTCACGACGTATTCGCTGCGCACGCGGTCGGCGGCGGCGAAGCTTTCGGCGCGGTCCGGGTCGAACACCACCTGGGCCAGACCATCACGATCACGGATATCGAGGAAGATCACCCCGCCGTGGTCGCGGCGACGGTGAACCCATCCGCAAAGAGTGATTTCCTGACCTTCCAGGGTCTCGTTCAGTTGGCCGCAATAGTGGCTGCGCATCATGGTAGTGGTTTCACTTCTCGTAATTCGAAATTCGGTGGAGGCCTGCCTCGTCACCGTACATTTAAGCCAGGGGACGGATAATGCAGGAGCCTGCGCGTAGAGTTCAACTCAGTCTGCTTTGTCGCCGCCGGCCAGATTCTTCTTCGAGCCGGTCTTGAAGTCGGTCTCGTACCAGCCGCTGCCACTCAGGCGGAAGCCTGGCATGGACAACATCTTCTTGAGCTCCGGCGCCTGGCAGGCTGGGCAATCGACCAGCGGTGCTGCGCTGATCTTCTGAATGGCTTCCAACTGATGACCACAGGAAGCACATTGATAGTCGTACATGGGCATGGCGATGTCTCGGCGATCAGATCATTACTGCGCCACGCCTGCCCATTGGAGAGTAGCCCAGGCACACGCAGCAAAGCGCGGGATTATATAGGGTAAATCAAGGCAGCGCAGCCGGCTTTCTGCCCGAAGCACGGCCCGCCTGAACAGCGGGCCGCGCTCGGGACCGTTGGGTTACCCAGGGTTCGGCGGATCAACGTAGCCCTTTAGTGCGTGAACCACACACACGACCCGGACCAAGCCGCTGAAGTTCTTCACTCCCCCGTAACGCAGATGCACTTCCCGATCGACGTAAGACAGCAACGCACTGACGGAACAGGCATTGATCCTGGCGATCTCCGTGAGGATGTTCCAATAGATCTGCTCAAGCCGCAGGCACGTGGAAAACCCGTTGAGCCTGACCGATCGGGACAAGGGCCTGGCCAGTCCCATGTCGAAGCCCTTTGCAAAGGGATCAACCTTTATCTTATGGAAACCACCGGCCTCCATCACTCCATTACCCACTCCGCGTGACATACACCTGACACTCCATTGCCAAACAGCAGCCCATGGGTTTGTCCCATGGGACAGTGAGCCTATAAAACAGCAGGAGGACGGGAGCGGCCAGAAGACGCGGAGTTGATAGTTGTAGGACAACGCCAGGAAGCGAAGGGAAACAAGCAAGTGGCGCCAGGGCGGCGCCACTGCGGGTGCGTATTTACTGGTTTTCGAGCAAGGAGCGCAGCATCCACGCGGTCTTTTCGTGAACCTGCATACGTTGGGTCAGCAAGTCGGCGGTCGGCTCATCACTGACCTTGTCGAGCAGTGGGAAGATACCGCGCGCGGTGCGGGTAACCGCCTCCTGGCCCGCCACCAGTTGCTTGATCATCTCTTCGGCGTTGGGCACGCCCTCCTCTTCCTTGATGGAAGACAGGCGGGCATAGATCGAATAGGCACCCGGTGCCGGGAACCCGAGGGCACGGATACGCTCGGCAATGGAGTCCACCGCCAGCGCCAATTCGTTGTACTGCTCTTCAAACATCAAGTGCAGCGTACGAAACATGGGGCCCGTGACGTTCCAATGGAAGTTGTGGGTCTTCAGATACAGTACGTAGGTATCGGACAGCAGCCGTGACAGCCCATCGACGATGGATTTACGGTCTTCTTCACTGATACCAATATCGATTGCCATGTTTTTCCCCTTCAATTGACGAATGTTCATTGATCAGGTGCAGGACCACTCTAGCAAGAGAGTCGGCCTTGTGCAGCCCGAGGCCCTCAACGGGGCATGCGGCAAATTGCCCCTTCTACGCTGTGCTGACCGACGCAGGACAAGCTGTCGAGCACGTAGGAAAATTCTCAAAATCCCATTCAAAAACGCCCACACCTCTCTAGGACAAGCCTTTGCCGCAGAAATGCCGACGCCATCGCAATACCCTGAAATGCTTGATTTGAGTAGGCACAGCCTTTGCTGTTAAATAGGCGGCGTGTGGCTGCCGTTAATGTTTGCGGCACGTTACATAGGCTGATACCCGCGCACGTGCTCAACGCCTCCCATTGTTCAGAAGCGAACCGTGCCAGTCAGCTCTTCCTTGTGATCCGTCTTAACGTGAGTTAATCAAAATGTTGAAAATCGTCCACCTGCTAACGGGCGTTGCAGCGTTGCTGCTGTCCTTTATCCCGAGCCTGCAGCCTGAAAGCCTGCCCTACCTGCAACAACATGACGCTCTGTACCTGGCCTTGTTCGGCCTTCTTAACCTGACGCTGGCACCGGTGATCCCTTACTGGAACAAAGGCACACGTCATCAACTGCAAAACCTGGTCAGCGCGCTGCTGGTACTGACCGTTGTCGTGCAAACCCTCACCCTCCTGGCGCCCATGCCTGAAGTCGGTGGCCACCCGGCCATCCTGCTCAGCCTGGTGATTGCCGTGGTCGCTATCGTTCTTCACCTGGCGATCAGCTTCTACCGTTCGTCGCCTGCGGCTGCGTCGCAAAACTACGACATGACCAACCGCGATACCGGCACCGTCAAGTGGTTCAACACGTCCAAAGGCTTCGGCTTTATTTCCCGCGATTCGGGCGACGATATCTTCGTCCACTTCCGGGCCATCCGTGGCGAAGGCCATCGCGTCCTGGTGGAAGGCCAGCGCGTGGAGTTCTCCGTGATGAACCGCGACAAGGGCTTGCAAGCTGAAGACGTGATTGCGGCTCTGCCGCGTCGCTGATTCAACCTTCGCAACAAAAAAACCGCGATCCAGTGCTGACTGGATCGCGGTTTTTTATTGCCCGGCTATTGATGGAACGGCATCAATAATGAGGCGGCGGGGCTTCTTCTTCGGAGGTCTCGAACTGGCCGCCCATTTCTTCCTGGCGCTTGAGCAGCGCGGTCATCTGCATTTGCAGGCGTTCGACCGCCCGCTGCTGGGTGACCAGGATGTCATTGAGGGTTTCGATGGTGTCGTCCTGAAAGGCCAGGCGGCTTTCCAGGTCGTTGACGCGGTCTTGCAAGTCCATGGTTCAGCCCTGGGCAAAGATAAAATCGGCAGGCAACAGTTCACGCAGGCGCGCGCGGATGGCCGTCACTTGCGCTTCGGTGTAAGGCCGGGCGGGATGCTTGCCCCATACCGGTGCCGGCCAGGCGGCGTCGTCGCGCTTGCGCACGATCACATGCACATGCAACTGGCTGACCACGTTACCGAGCGCACCAATGTTCATCTTGTCAGCACCAAGGCCTGCGTTCAGCACTTGGGCGAGGGCTGTCGTCTCTTGCCACAAAGTCTGCTGGTCGGCGACATCCAGTTGAAACACTTCACTGATAGCGTTGATGCGCGGCACCAGGATGAACCAGGGGTAATTCGAGTCATTGGACAGCAGCAGGCGGCACAGAGGGAAATCCCCAATGGCCAGCGTGTCTTGTTGCAGGCGTTGGTCTAGGGCAAACACCGCGGGCACTCCGTTTGGCAGGTCAGTTTCAGGCGCCCAGCATACCTTCGAATGCGTCCGCCTTCACGGCGAAGACGCCGCCCGGCTAAAAGACCTGCACCTTTTCGATGCAGGCGGATATTTCGACTACGCTAAGTCGGGCTTCAGCGAGGCGCACCAAAATGACTCACTTGTGCCTCATAGAGATCCGCCAATTACCCACTTGATGGGGTGAACCGGTAACGTTTTGCTCTGGGGCACTGTTTACGGATGAATGCACAGGCGTAAAGCCCCAGCGTCAAGCCCAAACCAAACGGCGTAAAAACCCCGTGCTTATGCGGTTTTTACAGTGATTTCACAGTTTTCACGAAAAAATGACATTCGGTTACCGCTTTGTGCACGCTTGTTGCATTCAGACTCATATCGTCGGCAACAACACCGACTTGGAAGTCGGTGTTACGCGATAAAAACAGCAGCGTTTCAATGCATACCGAGGAAGGATTCAAACGTTTAAAAATGTTTGAAAACAGCATTGAAGTTGTCAGTCCCGTTACATTAAGGACTGTGAATTTGCGACATGGATCTAGCAATTTACGACAGCCTCGTAAAGAAGCTGAAAGGAAAGATAGGCAAGTATCGCCAAGTATTGTCAGCGTGATATACCTTTGCGCCGACACAAAAAGAAAGAGCCGCCCAGACAAAAATACAGGTGGGACGGCAGTACTCTTCCTAAAAACCAAAGGAGCAAATCACGATGCGCGTGATGAAGTGGAGCATGATCGCCCTGGCTGTTTCAGCAGGCACCTCACAGTTCGCAATGGCGTCCGACCAGAGCGATTCCAAAGGCTTTGTTGACGACAGTTCTTTCAGCATCAACACCCGCACGCTGTACTTTAGCCGTGACAACCGCAACAACACCTCCGGCCAGAGCTACTCCCGTGAAACTGGCCTGGGCTTCAACGGCCTATACCAGTCGGGCTTCACTCAAGGGACCGTCGGTGTGGGTGTCGACGTCATCGGCCTGCTGGGCGTGAAACTGGACAGCGGCAAGAACCGTAATGGCACCGGCCTGTTCCCTGAAGGTTCCGATGGTCGCTCGCAAGACGACTACTCCAAAGGCGGCGGCGCCATCAAGTTCCGCGTGTCCAACACTGTCCTGAAAATCGGCGACCAGTACACCACCGCACCTGTGTTCGCTTCCGACGACAGCCGTTTGCTGCCGGAACTGCCACAAGGTCTCTCGTTGACCAGCACCGAGATCAAGGGCCTCAAGCTCGAAGCCGGCCACTTCACTTCCAGCGTTGCGCAGGCCCAGACCTTCAAGGACAGTATCCTCGACTTCCCTGAAACCGGCCGTGGCATCAAGCAAGCCAACTTCGTCGGTGGCGTGTATTCCTGGACCCCAGAGCTGAGCACCAGCCTCTACTACTCCAAAGTCGAAGACTACTGGCGCAAACTCTACGCCAACGTCAACTGGACTCACGCCCTGGGCGATGACCAGTCGGTGGCCGTGGACTTCAACATCTACGACACCAAGAGCTCGGGCGAAGGCCTGCAACGCGCTTACAAAGACGACGTGACGAAGCTCGACAACCGTGCATTCAGCTTGCAGGGTGCCTACACCATCGGCGCGCACACCTTCACCCTGGCAGCTCAGAAAGTCAGCGGCGACGGCGACTACGGTTACGGTATCGATGGCGGCGGCACAGTCTTCCTGGCCAACTCCGTTGCCCGTTCCGACTTCAACGCCGAAGGCGAGAAGTCGTTCAAGGCTCGTTACGACCTCGACATGGCCACCTTCGGTGTTCCAGGCCTGACCTTCGGCGCGGCCTACACCACCGGTAGCGGCGCCAACACCGCCACCACCTCGAATGGCAAAGAGTGGGAACGTGACATCGAAGGCAAGTACGTGATCCAGAGCGGTCCTGCAAAAGACCTGAGCCTGCGTGTACGCCAAGCGACTTATCGTTCGTCTGATGGCGTGTACTACGGTTCGTCGTCTATCGACGAACTGCGTTTGATCGTGTCGTACCCGCTGAAAATCATGTAATCGATTATTTGATTACAATGATGGCTTAAGGCTCCGGCCTTAAGTAAAAAGCCGCTCCCCTGTGTACATGGGAGCGGCTTTTTTATTGCAGTTTTATTTCATACATAAAATAACTAGCAAGCTAACTAACGAGTCACATCAGAAAGTTTAAACCTGACCTATCGACCAGGTTTAAACAATGCAACGCCTTATTACTTCGCCGCCGTTTCCTGCATCACGCGAATAACCCGCTGCGGAAACGGGATATCAATCCCCGCTGCTTTCAAACTGTCGCGTGCAAGTTCATTCAACATGAACACCACATCCCAATAATCCGCCGTCTTGGTCCAGCAACGCAGGGAAACCGTGATAGAGCTGTCGCCCAAGGTCGACACCACGGCCACCGCCGCTGGGTCAGCCAGTACGCGCGGGTCTTTCGCCAGCTCCAGCAGCACCTCACGGGCTTTCTGCAGGTCGGCCTCGTAGTCCACGCCCACGTCGAACACTACTTTGCGGGTCGGCTGGCGGTTGGTGTTGGTGATGATGCCGTTGGACAGGCTGCCGTTCGGGATGATCACCGTCTTGTTGTCGCCCGTGCGCAGCACAGTGTGGAAGATCTGGATGCTGTCGACGGTACCGGAAGTGCCCTGGGCTTCGATCCAGTCACCAATACGGAACGGGCGGAACAACAGGATCAGCACGCCACCGGCAAAGTTCGCCAGGCTGCCTTGCAGTGCCAGGCCAATGGCCAGGGTCGCGGCGCCGATTGCGGCAACGAACGAGGTGGTCGCCACGCCGATCATCGAGGCCACGTTGACCATCAGCATCACTTTCAGCGCGATGTTGGCCAGGTTGGTGATGAAGTGTTGCAGCGCCAGGTCCGCATTACGCAGGGCCAGCAAACGCCCCACCCGGTGGGTCAGGATATTGATCAGCCACCAGCCGATGGCCAGGGTAAGCACAGCCAGGAATACGCGGCTGCCATATTCCATGATCATCGGAACCCAAGACTGCGACGTCTTGATCAGTTGATCCACTTCAGCGTTCAAATCCATCTACATTCTCCTGTCTAGCGGGTGTGCGACTTTAAATTGAGTACCCAGTAACGCAATTGAGCCCCGTAGGGCTCAAAGGTAGGCGCAGGTTCTGGGGCGTGGGACGTCAAAAACGCCCCCAGGTTCCCCAAATGGCCATCAGTCGCGGAAGTTATTGAACTGCAGCGGCATGTCGAAGGTCTTGGCACGCAGGGCAGCGATCGCTTCTTGCAGATCATCACGCTTCTTGCCGGTGATACGCACCTGCTCACCCTGGATGGCCGCCTGGACTTTCAGCTTGGCGTCCTTGACGTGAGCAACGATTTTCTTCGCCAGCTCCTTGTCGATGCCTTCCTTGAGGACGGCTTCCTGTTTCATCAGCTTGCCGGAGGCGTAGGCGTCCTTGATTTCAAGGCACTGCGCGTCGATCTTGCGCTTGACCAGCGACAGCTTGAGGATCTCGATCATCGCTTCCAGCTGGAAATCGGCTTCAGCGGTCAGGTTGACGGTCAGTTCCTTTTCCTTGAATTCGAAGCTGCCCTTGCCTTTCAAGTCATAGCGACGGTCCAGTTCCTTGACGGCGTTCTCGACGGCGTTGGTGACTTCGTGTTTGTCCAGTTCGGATACCACGTCGAACGAAGGCATGTCATTTCTCCAATATAAGGGGCGGGCTCAGTAGAGATGGAGCGCGCCCGAGCTAAAATGCCGGGGCATTATAGCGGTTCTTTCGCCCCGTTCACTGCGGGCGACCCTACGGAGCAAAAACTGATGTCGATCACCTGGCATATTCTCGGCGCCGGCAGCCTTGGCACCCTATGGGCTACACGGTTGGCGCGGGCGGGCGTGCCCGTCAGGTTGATCTTGCGTAACAAAACCCGTCTGGCCAGCTATCAGGCAGGGCCAGGGCTGACGCTGGTGGAGCACGGCATCGCACACACCTACCCGGTGATTGCTGAAACATCCGACAGCCCGGAGCCAATCCATCGCCTACTGGTCGCGTGCAAAGCCTACGACGCTCAAGGCGCTGTCGCACAGCTACAACATCGGCTGGCGCCGGACGCCGAGCTGATCCTGCTGCAGAACGGCCTCGGCAGCCAGGATGCAGTGGCCGCCCAGTTCCCCCTGGCCCGCTGTATTTTTGCCTCCAGCACCGAAGGCGCATTCCGCGACGGCGACTGGCGCGTGGTGTTCGCCGGCCACGGCTATACCTGGCTGGGTGACGTAGGTCATCCCGCCCCGCCGCTGTGGTTGGAAGACCTGCACGCTGCCGGAATTCCCCATGACTGGAGCACCGACATCCTTACCCGCCTGTGGCGCAAGCTCGCACTCAACTGTGCGATCAATCCGCTGACGGTGCTTTACCAATGCCGCAACGGTGGCTTGCAGGCCCACGCATGCGAAGTCGCGACCCTCTGCGCGGAACTGAGCGAGCTGCTCGAATGCTGCGGCCAACCCGCCGCCGCGCAAGACCTACACAGCGAAGTGGCACGGGTGATCGAGGCGACTGCGGCCAATTACTCCTCGATGTATCAGGACGTGGCCAATGCCCGACGCACCGAAATCAGCTACCTATTGGGCTATGCTTGCCAGGCGGCGGCCCGTCACCAATTGAACCTGCCCCATCTGCAACAGTTGCAAGTACGCTTGGTCGAGCAGTTACGCGTACGCGGATTGCCCCAAGACTGAGCCACGCGCTACCCTGCCCGCCTGTCTATCACCTGGGAAAACCCTGATGCCGCTGCGCCAGCGTCTTGAAAATCTACCGGTAGGGCAGAAACTGCTGGCCGCCCTGCTGGTGCTGCTGACCACCGTATTGCTGGTGGCCAACCTCACCTTTATCAGCGCCGCCTACTGGATCTCCCAGGAAAGCATGGCCCCCCAGGCACTCCAGGCCATTGGCCGATTGGTATCCAACCCGGCCCTGGCGGCCGAAGCCCTTGAGTCCCCGGCCAAAGCCGATGCCTTGCTCAATGAACTGACCAGCTACTCGCCCCTACGCGCGGCGGCCTTGTACGACGGCGAAGGCAACCGCCTGGCGCAGATGCAACACGGCGACCGCCTGCATCTGCCCGACCACTACCGGCACATCGAAGCCTGGCGCGTCACCGAGTTTCGCAGCAACCAGATCATCACCCTGCCCCGTCCGGGCCAGCCGTCCGGCCACTTGCTGCTGGTGGCCAGCAGTGAACTGCCGGTGGCGTTTTATACCGGGACCTTGACCGCCAGCCTGGGCATCCTGATTTTCAGCGTACTGCTGTGGCTGATCATCGCCCGGCAGATCAAACGCCTGATCACCCGGCCGATCCACGAATTGGAAGAACTCTCGCGCCAGGTCACCCGCGAAGAGAACTACGCCCTGCGCGCCGGCCGTGGCAACCATGACGAAATCGGCAGCCTGGCCGAAGCCTTCAACACCATGCTGTCGCGTATCGAAGCTCGCGAGCAACAGCTCAAGCGCGCCCGGGACGACTCCCAGGAAGCCTACGCCCAGGCCCAGGGCCTGGCCGAAGAAACCCGCCACACCAACCGCAAACTGGAACTCGAAGTCCAGGTGCGCAGCAAGATCGAGAAAAAGCTCACCGGCTTCCAGAACTACCTCAACAGCATCATCGACTCCATGCCGTCCGCCCTGATCGCCCTGGACGAGCAACTCTACGTCACCCAGTGGAACCAGGAGGCCAGCGCCCTCTCCGGCACACGCCTGGATGAAGCGCTGAACCAGCCGATCTTCCTCGCCTTCCAGCCGCTCAAACCGTACCTGCCACAGATCAAGGCCACCGTTGAACAGCACACCGTTGAGCGCATCGAGCGCGTCACCTGGATCAAGGACGACGAGCCCAAGCATTACGCGCTGACCTTCTACCCGCTGATGGGCGGCGCCGGGCGCGGCGTAGTGATCCGTATCGACGACATCACCCAGCGCCTGTCCCTGGAAGAGATGATGGTGCAGTCGGAAAAAATGCTCTCCGTCGGCGGGCTGGCCGCCGGTATGGCTCACGAGATCAACAACCCGCTGGGAGCGATCCTGCATAACGTGCAAAACATCCGCCGCCGCCTGTCGCCCGACCTGCCGAAGAACCTCGAACACGCCGAGCAGGCGGGCGTCGAACTGGACGTCGTCAACCGTTACCTGCGCAGCCGCGAAGTGCCGCAACTGCTCGACGGCATCCAGCAGGCCGGCGCGCGGGCGGCAAAAATCGTTACGCACATGCTCAGTTTCAGCCGCCGCAGCAATCGACAGATGGCGCCCTGCGACTTGCCCGCGCTGATTGATCAAGCCGTGGAAATCGCCGGCAATGATTTCGACCTGACCATCGGCTTCGACTTCAAGGGCCAGGCCATCGTGCGCCAGTTCGACCCGCAACTGGGCCCGGTGCCCGGTACCGCCAACGAACTTGAACAGGTGCTGCTCAACCTGCTGAAAAACGCCGCCCAGGCCATCCACCTGCGGGAAGACGACCGCGAGCCGGGGCGTATCATCCTGCGCACCCGCCTCAACCCGCCGTGGGCGGAAATCCAGGTGGAAGACAACGGCATCGGCATGAGTGAAAACGTGCGCAAACGCACCTTCGAGCCGTTCTTCACCACCAAGGAAATCGGCCAGGGCACCGGGCTTGGGCTATCGGTGTCGTATTTCATCATCACCAACAACCACAAGGGGCAGATGGAAGTGCACTCCACCCTCGGCCAAGGCACCTGCTTCACCTTGCGCCTGCCCTTGGCCGGCAGCCAACTGCCGCCTTACGAACTGACTCAACTGGAGCAATGACCATGGGCTTTCGCCTGTCGAAGATCTACACCCGCACCGGTGACAAAGGCGAAACCGGCCTTGGCGATGGCCGCCGCGTACCCAAGGACCATCCTCGGGTCGAGGCGATTGGCGAGGTGGATACGCTGAACAGCCAGTTGGGGTTGTTGCTGGCCAACCTGGAAGAACAGTGCGGTAAACATCCTGAATTGAAGGATGTGATCGAGGTGCTGACCCCCTGCCAACATCGTCTGTTTGACCTCGGCGGCGAGCTGGCAATGCCGGTTTACAAGGCCTTGAATGCGGCCGAAGTGGACCGGCTGGAAGCGGCGATTGATCGCTGGAACGAGGAAGTCGGGCCGCTGGAGAACTTCATCCTGCCCGGTGGCTCGGCGTTGATCGCCCAGGCCCATGTGTGCCGCAGCCTGGCACGCAGTGCGGAGCGACGGTGCCAGCAGTTGAATGCGATTGAGCCACTGGAAGGGGTGGGGTTGGCGTATATCAATCGGTTGTCGGATTTGTTGTTTGTGGCGGCGCGGGTGATTGCCCGGAGACAGGGTGTTGCGGAGGTGTTGTGGCAGGCGGCGGCTAAGCCCCACTGATGAGATCGTTCCCACGCTCCGCGTGGGAATGCCTCTTATGACGCTCTGCGTCAGGCTTTGGGACGCGGAGCGTCCTGGGCTGCATTCCCACGCAGAGCGTGGGAACGATCATCCCACGCTCTGCGTGGGAACGATCATCAAGCCTCAGGCCAGAATGCCCGGATCCCAGCCACACCCTGAGCCCCTGCTTCCCAAGCCTGTTCCCGCTCGGCCGGCCCAACCCCACCCAGCAGAAACACCGGCTTGCTGAACCCACTGATCAACTGCGCCGCCTGCTCCCAGCCCAACGGCTGCGCGTCAGGATGAGTCTGCGTCGGCTGCACCGGCGACAGCGTGACAAAATCCACGTCCATCAATTCCGCCAGCGCCAGTTCTTCGGCATTGTGGCAAGACGCCGCCAACCAACGATCCTTGGGCAGCGGGCGGCCTTTGCTCGCGTACTTGCGCAGTTGCGCCGAGGTCATGTGCCAGCCGGCCGAAGGAAAATCCCCCAGCCATTCAAATGGCCCCTTGAGCATCAACTGCGCCTTGCCGGCACACAGTCCAACCGCGTCCACCGCCAGGTCACGGTACTTCGGGTCGTAACCGTTAGGCGCACGCAGTTGAACCAGCTTGATGCCGCCAGCAATGGCTTTCTGGATGCCACGCAACAGCGTCGGGGTTTCCAGCTCGCCTAGGGTGATCAGGTATTCGGCCGGCAAACGCGCCGCCGCCACAATCGGTGCATTGGCCGCCGGGAACTCGTAGTTGGGCAAGTCCCGAGGGGCGACCCATTCCAGCGGCTGCCCTTCGGCACCGTGAGGCTCACCGGTAAACGCCGATACTTCCCAGACATCCAGCAACACCTGTTTGTCCGGGTAGTCATGCTGCACCTTGATCAACGGCCGCGCCGTGGTGACCTGGATACCCAATTCTTCCTGCAACTCGCGGGACAGCGCGCTGGCGACCGATTCACCGGCCTCCACCTTGCCCCCGGGAAACTCCCAGAGGCCGCCCTGATGCTGGGTATCGGCGCGGCGCGCCAGCAGAATCCTGCCGTCGACACCGCGGATCACCGCTGCTGCTACATGCACTCGTTTCACCGCGTTTATCCTCTTGGCGATCAGGTACGGTATTCCGCGTTGATCTTCACGTACTCGTGGGACAGGTCGGTGGTCCAGATGGTTTCGCTGCACGCGCCGCGACCCAACTCGATGCGAATGGTGATTTCTTCCTGCTGCATCACCGCCGAGCCCTGAGCTTCGGTGTAGGTTTCGGCACGGGCGCCACGGCTGGCGATGCACACGTCACCGAGGAACACGTCGATCTTGCTCACGTCCAGGTCCGGCACGCCGGCACGGCCAACGGCGGCCAGGATGCGGCCCCAGTTCGGGTCGGAAGCAAACAGCGCGGTCTTGATCAGCGGCGAGTGGGCCACGGTGTAGCCCACATCCAGGCATTCCTGGTGATTGCCGCCGCCGTTGACTTCAACGGTGACAAACTTGGTGGCGCCTTCGCCGTCGCGCACGATGGCCTGGGCCACGTCCATGCACACTTCGAACACGGCCTGTTTCAATGCCACGAACAACGGGCCGCTGGCCTCGGTGATTTCCGGCAGGTTGGCCTGGCCGGTGGCGATCAGCATGCAGCAGTCGTTGGTCGAGGTGTCGCCATCGATGGTGATGCGGTTGAACGACTTGTTCGCGCCGTCGAGGATCAAGCTGTGCAACACCTCGCGGGAAACCTTGGCGTCGGTGGCGATGTAGCCGAGCATGGTGGCCATGTTCGGGCGGATCATGCCCGCGCCCTTGCTGATGCCGGTCACGGTAACGGTAACGCCATCGTGCACAAACTGGCGGCTCGCGCCTTTGGGCAGGGTGTCGGTGGTCATGATGCCGGTGGCAGCGGCGGCCCAGTTGTCTACCGACAGGTCATCCAGCGCGGCTTGCAGGGCGCCTTCGATCTTCTCGACGGGCAGCGGCTCGCCGATCACACCGGTGGAGTACGGCAGCACTTGGCTGGCATCGACGCCGGTCAACTCGGCCAGCTTGGCACAGGTACGCGCAGCCGCCACAAGGCCTGGCTCGCCGGTGCCGGCGTTGGCATTGCCGGTGTTGGTCAGCAGGTAGCGGATCGTGCCAGCCACGCGTTGCTTGGCCAGGATCACCGGCGCTGCGCAGAACGCGTTGAGGGTGAACACACCCGCGACCGTCGAACCTTCGGCACAGCGCATCACCACCACATCTTTACGCCCTGGACGCTTGATGCCGGCCGAAGCGATACCGAGTTCAAAACCGGCAACCGGGTGCAAAGTGGGCAAAGGACCAAGACCAACAGCCATGAATGCGCTCCTTAAAAATCAGATGATGTGTGTGCCGTCGTAAGCGACGGTGAAATTAATGGCAAAACGCCGCGACGGCAAAGGCCGGTCGCGGCGCGGGGTGTTGCAGTGTCAGGGCGAAATCTTATTCGATCTGGCCGTGGCAGTGTTTGAACTTCTTGCCCGAACCGCAGTAGCACAGTTCGTTACGGCCCAGCTTCTGGTCATTGCGCACTGGCGTCTGAGCCAAGGCCAAATCGACCTCTTCGCCCAATACTTCAGGGGCTTCCAGGCCCGGCGCTTCGTCGTGCTGAAACTGCATACGCGCAGCCAGTGCCTCGGCTTCCTGACGCAGGCGAGCCTCTTCCTCGATCGGGTCTTCGCGACGCACCTGAACGTGGGACAGCACGCGGATCGAATCGCGCTTGATCGAATCCAGCAGTTCGGAGAACAAGGTGAACGACTCGCGCTTGTACTCCTGCTTCGGGTTCTTCTGGGCGTAGCCACGCAGGTGGATGCCGTGACGCAGGTGGTCCATGGTCGACAGGTGGTCTTTCCACAGGTCGTCCAGCACGCGCAGTACGATTTGCTTCTCGAAGGTGCGCAGTGCTTCGGCACTCGCCTGCTCTTCTTTCTCGTTGTACGCGGCCAGCAGTTCGGCCATCAGTTTTTCGCGCAGGGTCTCTTCGTACAGGTGATCGTCTTCGTCCAGCCACTGCTGAACCGGCAAGTCCACACCGAAATCGCTCTTCAACGCGGCTTCCAGACCGGCGACATCCCACTGCTCAGGCAGGGATTGTGGCGGAATGTGTGCGCTGACGGTGGCGTTGAGTACGTCCTGACGGAAATCGGCAATGGTCTCGCCAATGTTGTCGGCGGCCAGCAACGTGTTACGCATGTGATAGATCACTTTACGCTGTTCGTTGTTGACGTCATCGAACTCCAGCAATTGCTTACGGATATCGAAGTTGCGGCCTTCAACCTTGCGCTGCGCCTTCTCGATGGCGTTGGTCACCATGCGGTGCTCGATCGCTTCACCGGACTGCATGCCCAGGGCCTTCATGAAGTTCTTCACGCGGTCCGAGGCGAAGATGCGCATCAGGCTGTCTTCCAGGGACAGGTAGAAGCGGCTGGAACCGGCGTCACCCTGGCGACCGGCACGACCACGCAGCTGGTTGTCGATACGGCGCGATTCGTGACGCTCGGAAGCGATCACCTGCAAACCACCGGATTCCAGCACGGCCTGGTGGCGCTTCTGCCAGTCAGCCTTGATCTGGGCGATCTGCTCAGGGCTCGGGTTTTCCAGCGCCGCGACTTCCACTTCCCAGTTGCCGCCCAACAGGATGTCGGTACCACGACCGGCCATGTTGGTGGCGATGGTCAGCGCGCCTGGGCGACCGGCCTGGGCGATGATCTCGGCTTCTTTTTCGTGGAACTTGGCGTTGAGGACCTTGTGCTCGATGCCTTCCTTGTTGAGCAGGTTCGATACGTGCTCGGAAGTTTCGATGGTGGCGGTACCCACCAGGATCGGACGACCCTGGGCCATGCCGTCCTTGATGTCATTGATGATGGCCGCGTATTTCTCTTCGGCCGTCAGGAACACCAGGTCGTTGAAGTCTTTACGGGCCAGCGGCTTGTTCGGTGGGATAACCATCACCGACAGACCGTAGATCTGGTGGAACTCGAACGCTTCGGTATCGGCCGTACCGGTCATGCCGGACAGCTTGTTGTACAGGCGGAAGTAGTTCTGGAAGGTGGTGGACGCCAACGTCTGGCTTTCAGCCTGGATGTTGAGGTGTTCCTTCGCTTCGATGGCCTGGTGCAGGCCTTCGGACAGACGACGACCGGGCATGGTACGGCCGGTGTGTTCGTCAACCAGTACGACCTGGCCATCCTGCACGATGTATTCAACGTTGCGGTGGAACAGCTTGTGAGCGCGCAGGCCAGCATACACGTGGGTCAGCAGGCCCAGGTTGTGCGCCGAGTACAGGCTTTCACCTTCGGCCAGTTCGCCGATCTGGGTCAGCATCTCTTCGACGAACTGGTGACCGGCTTCGTTGAGTTCGACCTGGCGGGTCTTCTCGTCGATGGAGAAGTGACCTTCTTTGGTCACCACGCCTTCCACTTCCTCGATGTGCTGCTCAAGGCGCGGGATCAACTTGTTGATCTCGGTGTACAGGCGCGAGCTGTCTTCGGCCTGGCCGGAGATGATCAGCGGGGTACGGGCTTCGTCGATGAGGATGGAGTCGACTTCGTCGATCACGGCAAAGTTGAGTTCGCGCTGGAATTTTTCATCCATGCTGAACGCCATGTTGTCGCGCAGGTAGTCGAAACCGAATTCGTTGTTGGTACCGTAGGTGATGTCGCAAGCGTAGGCAGCGCGCTTCTCTTCCGGCGGCTGGAACGGCAATACGACACCGACGGTCAGGCCGAGGAATTCATACAGCGGGCGCATCCAGTTGGCGTCCCGGCGGGCCAGGTAGTCGTTCACCGTCACAACGTGCACGCCCTTGCCGGACAGTGCGTTGAGGTAAACGCCCAGGGTTGCCACCAGGGTCTTGCCTTCACCGGTACGCATTTCGGCAATCATGCCTTCATGCAAGGTCATGCCGCCGATCAACTGGACGTCGAAGTGGCGCATGCCCATGACACGCTTACCGGCTTCACGGGCGACCGCAAAGGCTTCGGGAAGCAGCTTGTCGAGGGTTTCACCTTTGGCTATGCGGGCCTTGAACTCTTCGGTCTTGGCGCGCAATTGGTCGTCCGAAAGGGCAACCATCTGCTCTTCGAAGCCGTTGACCAGCTGCACCGTCTTGAGCATGCGTTTGACTTCGCGCTCATTCTTGCTTCCAAAAAGTTTCTTTAACAAAGGCGCAAACATATCGGCAGGTTCTTCCACACATAGGGATGGAGGGCGCACCGTGAGTGGCCCGAGCAGCCCTCACGGCCGCATGCGAACGCGCATTCTACCCGGATTCGTGGGTGAGGAAAGTGGCGTTATTCCCCGATGCCGGCATGGTGCTGTGAGAGGGCTTGTTTAAAATAAGGGCTTTTGCTGGAACTTCAACCCATGGAGCACAGAAGTTACCTATTGATTTCGCAGGTTTTGCCCCGCCGATGCGTTGCGTGGGGGCATTCAGGCGCTTTCTGCTAAGATGGCCGCTCTGTTACTTAAGGTGTCCAATAATGGCATTTCGCCCCCTTACAGCCCGCGCTCCCGGCGCGTTGCTTCGCGAAGCCAAGCCGTTGAAAGCCATCTTTGGCCATGCGCAACGCTTGGGCCATCTGCAACGCCTGCTCGAAACCCAACTGCAACCCGCCGCACGCGAACACTGCCACGTGGCGTCCTGGCGCGAGGGCAACCTGCTGCTAATTGTCACAGACGGCCATTGGGCGACCCGCTTGCGTTATCAACAAAAACGCCTGCAGCGGCAATTGATGGCCTTTGATGAGTTCGCCAGCCTGATGCGTATCCAGTTCAAGGTCCAGCCGCCCACCGTCCAGCAAGGCGCGGTGGGGCATACCATGGACTTATCGGAAAACGCGGCCGAAACCATTCAGGCAACGGCCGACGGGATCAGCGATCCAGGCCTGCGTGCAGCATTGGAACGGCTCGCCGCCCACGCCAAGCCGAAGGCCTGAGCCGCTACTTGCGCTTACTGCCACCGAGCAACGACCCCAACAAACCCCGCACCAACTGCCGCCCCATCTGATTGGCGGCTTGTTGCATCGCGGACTTCAGCGCCTTGCCTGCCGTGGTGCCCAGGAATGCGCCGGCCTTGTCGGTAAAGCTCGGTTCCTCAGCGGCCGGCTTGGCCTCTTCGGTCGGCCCCAACTCTTTACGCGCCATCAGCACTTCGTAGGCTGATTCGCGATCGATCGGCTTGTCGTAGCGCCCCGCAAGCGGCGAACCGGCGACCAGCGCCGCGCGCTCAGCCTCGCTCAACGGCCCGATCCGCGACTGCGGCGGTGCAACCAATACGCGCTGGACGACTTCCGGCGTGCCTTTTTCCTGCAGCGTCCCCACCAATGCCTCACCCGTGCCCAGCTCGGTCAGCACCGCCAAGGCGTCAAAGGCCGGGTTTGGCCGGAAACCATCCGCCACTGCCCGCAGGGACTTCTGCTCTTTGGTGGTGAACGCCCGCAGGCCATGCTGGATACGTAGGCCAAGCTGCGCCAGCACCGTGTCCGGCAGGTCCCCTGGAGATTGCGTGACGAAATACACGCCCACCCCTTTGGAGCGGATCAACCGCACCACCTGCTCCAGGCGCTCTTGCAACGCCTTGGGCGTATCGGCAAACAGCAGATGCGCCTCATCGAAAAACAGCGCCAGCAGCGGTTTGTCCGCGTCGCCGCGCTCCGGCAGTTGCTCGAACAACTCCGCCAACAGCCATAACAGGAAGGTCGCATAGACCTTCGGCGACTCGTGCACCAGGCGGCTGGCATCCAGCAGATGGATACGCCCCCGACCGTCGCTGGCCGGTTGCAGGATATCTTCGAGTTGCAGGGCCGGCTCGCCAAACAAGGCTTCGGCGCCCTGCTGCTCCAGCACCGCCAGGCGACGTAACAGGGCCTGGCTGGAGCCGGTGGTCATCAGCGCCGCATCGTCGCCCAGCAGTTCCGGGTGATAACGCAGGTGGTTGAGCAGTGCCTTCAGGTCCTTCAAGTCCAGCAGCAACAGGCCTTCGCGGTCGGCTACCTTGAAGGTCGCGTAGAGCGCGGACTGCTGGCTGTCGGTGAGTTCCAACAAGGCACCCAGCAGCAACGGGCCCATTTCGCTGATGGTGGTGCGCAATGGATGACCGGACTGCCCGTGGATATCCCACAACGTGACCGGGTAAGCCTTGGCCGTGTAATTAAGGAAGGGCATGCCGGCAATCCGCTCGGCCACCTTGCCTTGCGGGTTGGCTGCGGCGCCCAGGCCACAGAGGTCGCCCTTGATGTCGGCGGCAAATACCGCCACACCCGCGTCGCTGAACGCTTCCGCCAGGCGCTGCAAGGTCACGGTCTTGCCCGTGCCGGTGGCGCCGGCAATGAGCCCGTGGCGGTTGGCCAGGCGCATGGCCTGGGCGATGGGCTGGCCTTCAAGGTCTGCGCCGATCAGGAGTTGCTTGGAGTCGGACATTTTCTCACCCGTGGTTAAGCTTTAGTGCTGCAAGGTCGATATAGACAGATGTGAGACCCACAAAGTCTAAAAATAGGTCAGATCGTTCCCACAGGAGCCAGCGGAACTGTCACAAGCAATAACACACCTTTTTTGACGCTGCCATTCCGCGCATCCCATAAGGGCGCGCATCGGATATCAAGACCTTAGCGGACCCTACAAGCCATGAATAAAAATCTTCGCTTCAGCCACAAAATCCTGCTTGCAGCCTCCCTTATCGTCGTCGCCGCTTTTGCGCTGTTTACCCTCTACAACGATTACCTGCAACGCAACGCAATTCGCAACAACCTCAACAGTTACCTGCATGAAATGGGCGATGTCACCGCCGGCAACATTCAAACCTGGCTCAGCGGGCGCATTGCGCTGGTCGAGAACGCTGCGCAAAACATCGCCATCAACCCAGAACCCAACGTGGTCGCCAGCCTGCTGGACCAGAAAAGCCTGACTTCCTCGTTCATGGCAACCTACGTCGGCGACAGCACCGGGGCCTTCACCATTCGTCCCGACACCAAGATGCCGGACGGCTTCGACCCACGCACCCGCCCCTGGTACAAGGGCGCCCAGACCAGCAACGGTTCAACCCTGACCGAGCCCTACATCGACGCGGCGACGGGCCAGTTGATCATTTCCATCGCCACCCCCAGCACCAAGGCCGGCCAGGCCATCGGTGTGGTGGGCGGTGACCTGAGCCTGCAAACCCTGGTGGACAACATTGGCGCACTGAACCTGGGCGGTATGGGTTATGCGTTCCTGGTCAGCGCCGACGGCAAGGTTTTGGTACACCCGGACAAGAACCTGGTGATGAAGTCCCTGGCCGATGTCTATCCAGACAACACTCCGAAAATCAGCAGCGACTTCAGCGAAGTCCAGGCCAACGGCAAGGACAACATCATTACCTTCACGCCGATCAAAGGTTTGCCGTCGGTGAACTGGTACCTGGGCATTTCGGTGGATAAAGACAAAGCTTTCGCCATGCTCAGCGAATTCCGCGCCTCGGCGGTGATCGCGACGGTGATTGCCGTGGTGATCATCATCGCCCTGCTCGGCATGTTGATCCGCGTGCTGCTGCAACCGCTGCACCTGATGACCCGTGCCATGCAAGACATCGCCGATGGCGAGGGTGACCTGACCCGCCGCCTGACCATCCAGAACCACGACGAATTCGGCACCCTGGGCAACGCCTTCAACCGTTTCGTCGAGCGCATTCATACCTCGATCCGTGAAGTGTCCTCGGCCACCGGCCAGGTCAATGAAGTAGCCCTGCGCGTGGTCAGCGCCTCCAACTCGTCGATGCTCAACTCCGATGAACAAGCCAATCGCACCAACAGCGTCGCCGCTGCCATCAACCAATTGGGCGCCGCCGCCCAGGAAATCGCCCGCAACGCCGCACAAGCCTCCAGCCAGGCCAGCGATGCACGTAACCTGGCGGAAGACGGCCAGCAAGTGGTGGAACGCAATATCAAGGCGATGACTCAGCTATCGGCGATGATCAGCACTTCCAGCACCAATATCGAAGCACTTAACAGCAAAACGGTGAACATCGGGCAGATCCTCGAAGTGATCACCAGCATCTCCCAGCAAACCAACCTGCTGGCACTCAATGCCGCTATCGAAGCGGCCCGTGCCGGGGAAGCAGGACGTGGGTTTGCCGTGGTGGCCGACGAAGTGCGCAACCTGGCCCACCGCACCCAGGAGTCGGCGCAACAGGTGCAAACCATGATCGAAGAGCTGCAAGTCGGCGCGCGGGATTCGGTCAGCACCATGACTGAAAGCCAGCGCCACAGCCAAGACAGCGTGGAGATTGCCAACCTCGCCGGCGAACGCCTGAACAGCGTGACCCAGCGCATCGGCGAGATCGACGGCATGAACCAGTCGGTCGCCACCGCCACCGAGGAACAGACCTCTGTGGTGGAGTCGATCAACATGGACATCACCGAGATCAACACCCTCAACCAGGAAGGCGTGGAAAACCTGCAATCGACCTTGCGCGCCTGTGCCGACCTTGAGCAGCAGGCCGGGCGATTGAAGCAGTTGGTAGGCAGTTTCCGCATCTAACCCATCAGGGCATAGGTATCTACACAACTTTGAGCATTGCTGCTGGACCTGTGGCGAGGGAGCTTGCTCCCGTGACGGCCTGTCAGGCGGTTGAGTTTTGTTGCTTGCACATCGCTCTGAGGTGGGAGCTGGCTTGCCTGCGATGACTATGTGTATGGCGCCGGGGCTTTTGGATCGGAGTACATATCCATTGCTGCGGTCACGGCCACTGACGGTTCCGCTCTTACAGCGGCTCACTTTTGGAAGGACCCAAAAGTAAGCAAAAGGTCCTCGCCCCACCACTCGGCACCTCGCCTAGGCTCGGTGTGCCCTCTCTCCGGCTTGAATCCGTGGGCCGCCGTCATGGGCCATCCTTGGCCCAGGACGGCTAACCCGGCGTCCTGCCGGGTTACCCACGGATTCAAGCCTGCGTTCGGCCAGCGTGGTTAACGGGGCGCCTAAGATCAAAAGCTGAAAAGCCAAAGCCAAAGCTTCGGTTTTTATCAGGTCCAGTAGTTATGTAGATACCTGTGTTCATCAAGGGCAAGCCGTTACGCCTTGTCGTCTTCGGCCTTGCCCTGCTCACGTTCCCACAGCTCGGCAGCCCCCGGGAACTCGGTACCGTCTTCAGCGTCGAGGTCATCGGGGTCATACCGACTCAAACAACCCTCCCCCAACGTCGCCGGGGCTTTGGATGTGGCTTTGTCCAGCGGATCGCTCATGGTCCACTCCTTAACGGCAGGCAAAGAAAAAGGGCCTGGGACGATTTAACGCCCAGGCCCCTCATTCTTCAATAACAACACGCGGATCAGAATACGACCGTCTTGTTGCCGTGTACCAGTACGCGGTCTTCCAGGTGATAGCGCAGGCCACGGGCCAGCACCATCTTCTCGACGTCGCGACCGAAGCGCACCATGTCTTCAATGCTGTCGCTGTGGCTGACGCGGACCACGTCCTGCTCGATGATCGGGCCGGCGTCCAGCTCTTCGGTCACGTAGTGGCACGTCGCGCCAATCAGTTTCACGCCGCGCAGCGAAGCCTGGTGATAAGGCTTGGCGCCAACAAACGACGGCAGGAAGCTGTGGTGAATGTTGATCACCTTGCCCGCGTACTCACGGCACAGCTCCGGCGGCAGGATCTGCATGTAGCGCGCCAGCACCACGACGTCGGCTTCATGCTGCTTGACCAGGCGGGAAACCTCGGCAAAGGCCGGCTCCTTGTCCTGCGGGTTGACCGGCACGTGGTAATACGGGATGCCATGCCACTCGACCATACTGCGCAGGTCGTCGTGGTTGGAAATCACACAGGCGATCTCGCAGTCCAGCTCATCACTGTGCCAGCGGTGCAGCAAGTCAGCGAGGCAGTGGGATTCGCGACTGGCCATCAGCACCACGCGCTTCTTCTGCTCGGTGTCGGTGATGTGCCAGGTCATCGAGAACTCTTCGGCAATCGGCGCAAATGCGTCGCGGAAGGCATCAAGGCCAAAGGGCAGCGAATCGGCACGAATCTCGTGACGCATGAAAAACCAACCGCTGAGATTGTCCGAGTGATGGCTCGCCTCGGTGATCCAGCCGTTGTGGGAGGCCAGGAAATTACTGACTTTGGCAACGATACCAACCCGGTCCGGGCAAGCAATCACCAGCCGAAAAGTGCGCATTAGGGGGAAACTCCAGAACTTCGCAAAGGCCGCCATTCTAGCGACAACGCAGAAAAACTGCAGTATCCGTTGCGCCCATTCTGAGCGCTCGCCCCGAACACATCCCTTAACAGCGTAAGGTTTTACCACCGTTATATGAACACCTAACTGCAAGATTGAGCAGTTAAGCCTTTTAAGGAGATTATCTTTGCGGCCTACGCCCTATTAATTAATTCGAACGCAGGGCACTGCCACAAACATTCAACGTAATTCACATAAATACACCCTTAAATGTTTACTTGAGGATTTGGCCTGACTATTATTGGTCCACGTCCTGTCAATCAGCGCTCTACATAAGGTAGTCCACATGTCCCTGATCAACGAATACCGCGCCACCGAAGAAGCTATCAAAGAGCTACAAGCCCGTTTGAAGAATCTGTCCCAAGACGACAAGCTGCAAACTGAGCTGGAATTCGAAGGCAAACTGCGCACCCTGATGGGTGAATACTCCAAGTCCCTGCGTGACATCATCGCGCTGCTGGACCCAGAGTCGAAAGTTAAGGCACCACGTGGCGCAGTGAAAACTACCGGCACCAAGCGTGCGCGCAAGGTCAAGCAATACAAGAACCCGCACAACGGCGAAGTGATTGAAACCAAAGGTGGCAACCACAAAACGCTGAAAGAGTGGAAAGCCAAGTGGGGCGGTGACGTAGTTGAAGGCTGGGCTACCCTGTTGGGCTAAGCCTCATCGGGCCAAGGCCTGATGCGCAACACATTGAAAACGCCAGCTCGCTGGCGTTTTTTATTGCCGATTTTTTAATAACCCGATTACAAATTGAAGCGTGCCGCTAAAGAATCGGCATAATGCTGCCACTGATCCAACACCTGAAGCTGATACGGCGTAGCACTTACCGCCAACTCCAGGCGCGCCTGGTTAAATGCCTCAAGGGTAATCGGTGCCCCCCACTCGGCATCCGTCAGACGCTGCGCACAGAACAGTTTCCAGCGTTGTTGTTCCTCGCTGTTCAAGGTCTCTGGAAAGTTACGCGCACGGTAGCGAAATAATAATTCGGGCAGCCGATGATCATCGAAAGGCCACGGCTGGCTCGCTAATTGTGCCGGCTCGGCGTTGCGCACTTGCTCGCATAAGCGACGATCACGATCACCAATAAAACCATCATAAAGCTGCTGCTCCGGGTCATGGGTCGGCGCAAAATCTTCCTCGGCATAAATCGCCGCCAACTTGTCGCGCCAAACTTCCTGTGCGTCAGTTAGCCGCAGCGCACGCGCCTGATAACTGTCCATATCCAATTGCAAACGCTCGCGATCTTGCGCCCGCAGCACACTCAATGGCGCCACCACCGGGCAGCGATTGATGTGCAGCAACTTGAGGGGCACCGGCAACTCACCCTCCGCCAACTCATCACGCCGCGTGTAAAGGCGCTGGCGTAACGTCTCGGCGTCAAGGTCCAGCAACCCTTGCGGGTCGAGGCCCAGGTCGCACACGATCAATGCATTGCGATTGCGTGGGTGCCACGCCAACGGCAGTACCACGCCCAGGTAATGGCGTTCAGCAGAAAAGCGCCCGGAAATATGCACCATCGGTTGCAGCAGCCGTACCTGGTCCATTACACGCTGCTTGCTGCGCAGCTCGAACAGCCAGTCGTACAGCTTGGGCTGTTTTTCCCGTACCAGCCGCGCCAACGCGATGGTGGCGCGCACGTCGGACAAGGCATCGTGGGCCTGGCCGTGGTCAATGCCGTTGGCCGCGGTCAGGCGTTCAAGCTTGAGCGTGACGCGCCCGTCCTGTTGCGGCCACTCGATACCTTCCGGGCGCAAGGCGTAGGCAGTGCGCACCACATCGATCAAATCCCAGCGGCTGTTACCCCCTTGCCACTCACGCGCATAAGGGTCGAAAAAGTTGCGATACAGGCTGTAGCGCGTCATTTCATCGTCAAACCGCAGGGTGTTGTAACCCGCTCCGCAGGTACCAGGGGCTGCCAGCTCCGCGTGTACCCGGGTCATGAAATCAGCTTCGGCCAAGCCCTTTTGCGCGAGGATGTCCGGGGTGATGCCTGTGATCGCACAAGCGGCAGGATGGGGCAGGATATCGTCGCTGGGTTGGCAGTACAGGTTGACCGGCGGCCCGACTTCGTTCAGCTCGAGGTCGGTGCGGATACCGGCGACCTGAAGCGGACGATCGCTGCGCGGGTTGATGCCGGTGGTTTCATAGTCGTACCAGAAAATGGAGGTCACGGGCTGTTCCTGTGCTGATGATGCGCAAAGTCTAGGCGCTGCAAGGCGCTCGAAGCCAGCGCGATCTCGCCTGTACAAACATCCAGCAAAAGCTTGAGTGGTTGCTTCCGGCGCCGACACTGCTAGCATCCGTGTCTGCCAGCCACACTGCACTGCCAAGGATCGCGATGCCATCAGCCCCATTGGACACCCGTTACCAGATCGAGACCCCGGAGGGCATCGACCTGCCGCTGCGCCCCGCAGGCCTTGCGCCGCGTGCATTGGCCTTTGCGTTCGACCTGGGCTTGCGCGGGCTGATCATGGGAATCCTCATCGTCCCCCTGGCGTTGCTCGGCAACCTCGGGATCGGCATCGGTTCGCTGCTGCTGTTTCTGGTCAGTTGGTGGTATATGGTGCTGTTCGAAGTGCTCAACCAGGGCTGCTCGCCGGGTAAGCAGGTGATGGGCTTGCGTGTTGTTCAGGACGACGGCACGCCCATCAGTTGGTCAGCCTCGTTGATTCGCAACCTGCTGCGTTTTATCGACATGCTGCCTTTCGGTTATTTTCTCGGGGCAATCAGCTGCCTGCAGCACCCGCACTTCAAACGGCTCGGCGACTTGGCCGCCGGCACCCTGGTGATCTACCACGAACGCCCCCTGCCACGCCCCAAAGTGCCCCAGGCCGCCGCCCTGCGGCTACCCTTTGCCCTGGACCTCAACGAGCAACGCGCCATTCTCGGCTTTGCCGAACGCCAGGGTGAACTGTCCGCCGAGCGGGTTCACGAACTGGCTTCGATCCTCGCGACGCCCTTGCAAGTGTCTCCGGCCCGGGCCGTCGAGCAACTCAACGGCGTGGCCCGTGGCCTGTTGGGGCCGACATGAAACAGAGCCTCTTCGAACACCGTCACCAGCCCCAATGGCAGGCCTTCACGGCACAGCTGGAACAGTTGGAGCAAGGCAAGGCCAAGGCCAGTGACCTGGCCGGCTTCCCTCATCAGTATCGACGACTGTGCCAACACCTCGCCCTGGCGCAGGAGCGCGGCTACAGCAGCTACCTGGTGGACCCACTGCAGCAACTGGCCCTGCGTGGCCATCAACAGTTGTATCGCCATCGCAGCCAATTGGGGGCGAAGGTACTGAGCTTCGTACTCGCGGACTTCCCGCGCCTGGTACGCGCCCAGTGGCGCTTTGTGTTGGCCGCCAGCCTGCTGTTCTTCGGCAGCCTGGTGGGCGTAGCAGTGCTGGTGTTCCTGTTTCCCGACCTGATCTACAGCATCGTCAGCCCCCAGCAGGTGGCCGAGATGCAAAGCATGTATGACCCCGCTGCCAGCCGTCTCGGGCGGGCCGCCGAGCGCGCGTCCAGTGAAGACTGGATGATGTTTGGCTACTACGTGATGCACAACATCGGTATCGCCTTCCAGACCTTTGCCGCTGGCTTGCTCCTCGGTTTGGGCAGCGTGTTCTTCTTGATTTTCAACGGCCTGATCATCGGCGCGATCTCCGGGCACCTCACCGAAATCGGCTACGGCCAGACGTTCTGGTCATTCGTGATCGGCCATGGTGCCTTTGAACTCAGCGCTATCGCCCTGGCCGGCGCGGCAGGCCTGCAGTTGGGCTGGGCGTTGATCGCCCCCGGACAACTGACCCGTGGTGAATCCCTGAGGCTGGCGGCCCATCAAAGCGTGCAGATACTCTGCGGCGTGATGGCGTTCCTCCTGATCGCAGCGTTTATCGAAGCCTACTGGTCCTCCACCACCAACATTGCACCGTGGCTCAAATACCTCGTGGGTGCCCTACTCTGGTTGCTAGTGGCCACTTACCTGATCTTTGCCGGACGGATTCGCCATGCGCCTGAGTAATGCAAGCGTGGTCATTCGCCCTCGCACATCCTGGGAGGCCATGGACCTTGGGGTGCTCATGGCGCAGGAACATCGCTGGCTGCTGATGGGCAGTTGGGCGTTGGTCACATTGCCGATTTTCGCGTTGCTGACAGCACTGCTGTGGAAGTACCCCTCCATGGTCATGTTCCTGTTCTGGTGGTTGAAGCCGGCCTTTGATCGTCTACCGCTGTATATCCTGTCCAAAACCCTGTTCGCAGAAACGCCCAGTATTTGCCAAGCCGTGCGCCAATGGCCGCGCCTGCTCAAAGGCCAACTGCTGGTCAGCCTGACCTGGCGGCGATTCAGCCTGAGCCGCAGCTTCGCAATGCCCGTCAGCCAACTCGAAGGCCTGGATGGCAAGGAACGCCAGCGTCGTCTAGGCGTATTGCAACAACGCAACGCCGGGGCCGGGCGCTGGTTGACCATTATCGGGATGCACCTGGAGATAGGCCTGTGGCTGGGGTGCATGGCCCTGTTCTATCTGTTCATCCCCCAACAGCTGGAGCTGGATTGGGACTGGCGACGGCTGGCATTGGCCACCGGGTCAGAGGCGCTCTGGCTGGAACACTTGGGCAATGGGCTCTACGCCCTGATCCTGGTGTTCTGGGAACCCATTTACGTGGCGTGCGGCTTCAGCCTTTACCTCAATCGCCGCACCGTGCTGGAAGCCTGGGACCTGGAGCTGGTGTTCCGCCGCCTGCGTCAACGCCTGAGCAGCGCGGTGCCACTTGCACTGCTGGTATTCGTGCTGATCTGCGCCCCTTCCAGCCGCCCGGCGATGGCCGATGAGGCGTCCGCGACCAATCAAGTAAGCACCCAGGCAGCCAGCCAATCGATCAAGGCATTGCTGGATAAACCACCGTTCAAAAATCCGGAAACTGTCACGTGTTATCGCTTCGGCGAAGAAAAGCCCGCCGCTGAAAACAAACCCCGCGGCAACGGCAAGCTGCCGGCCTGGCTGCAAGCATTGCTGGACAACCTCAACAGCAACGCCTTCAAACACATTGCCCAGGGCATGGAAGTATTGCTTTGGAGCCTGTTGGCAGGCGGCATTGCCCTGTTGGTCTGGCGCTATCGCGACTGGCTGCACACCTTTGTCACCCAGCGCCGGCCACGCCAAGCCAAACCCGGCAAGCCCCTGCCCACCCAACTATTCGGCCTGGAGCTGGGCGTTGAAACCCTACCCGACGATATCGCCAGCACCGCTGAGCAACTTTGGCCCACACAGCCACGGGAAGCCCTCGGCCTGCTCTATCGCGGCCTGCTCAGCAGGCTGTTGCACGACTTCAACCTGCCACTTAAAGGCGCGGACACCGAAGGCCAGGTCCTGGAACGCATTCAAAAGCTGGAACAACCACAGCTGATGGCATTCAGTGACGAGCTGACACGACACTGGCAAAACCTCGCATATGGCCATCGCCTTCCCCCGGTCCAGGCTCAACAGCAACTGTGCAGTGATTGGCGCGCCCTATTCAATTCGGGAGCGTCCCAATGAACCGGCCATTCTTGTGGGTGGGCTTGCTGCTCGTGGGCTTGCTGGGGGTGGGAGGTTATTACCTCTGGGGCAAAGCGATCCCCTACGACGAAGTCATCGACCACGGCCCTTCCCCAGAAGCCAGGGCCAACCCTTACCTGGCGGCAGAACACTTCCTGCGCCAGCACGGCCTGAGTGTCCAACACGCCAACGGCCTGGAGCGCCTGGCGACCCTTCCCGCCACGGGCAACAGCCTGTTGTTACTGGGGGATCGCAGCAACATGTCGCCTCGCCAGGTCGAACAACTCCTGGCATGGGCCAAGGCTGGTGGCCATCTACTGTTGGTGGCCGAAGCACTGTGGGACGAAGAAAGCGGCAAAAGCGACGATTTGCTGCTTGATCGCCTACACCTCCAGCAAACATTGAGTGACGAACCTGAAGAGCCCGCCCAGGCCCGCAAAAAGCGGGCTCCCGACCTGACAAAGCTCTATGTCGACAACGAAACCGCCCCGGCCTACTTCAGCTTCGACACTGACTTCAACCTCATCGACCCCAAGCACCTGGCGCAGTTTTCCGCCAACAGCGCGAAGTCCAGCCACCTGATGCAACTCAAGCTCGGGCAAGGCAATGTGACGGTGATCACCGACAGCGACCTGTGGAAGTACCCGGCAATTGGCAAGCACGACAACGCCTGGCTGTTGTGGTACCTCAACCAAGGCAGCGATGTGACCTTGCTGTTCAACAGCGACGTGGATGATCTCTTCACCTTGTTGCTGCGCTACTTCCCCCAAGCCCTGGTGGCGCTCGCCGCACTGCTCGCCCTGGCGCTTTGGCACGCCGGCATGCGGCAAGGCCCGATGCGCGCCCCCGCGCCCAAGGCGCGCCGGCAATTGCTGGAACACTTGCAGGCCAGTGCCGATTTCCTGCTGCGCCGCAGTGGCCAGGGTGTCTTGTTGCACGCCTTGCAGCGCGACATCCTGCGCGCCGCAAGGCGTCGCCACCCAGGCTTTGAACACCTCGACACGGCTGAACAGCAGCAAGCCCTTGAACAGCTGACCCGCCAACCCTCTCACGTCATCAGTCAGGCCCTCGGCCCACTTCCGGCAAAACGGCTTTCCAGTGCCGACTTCAGCCGCCAGGTGGCAAGCCTGCAAACTCTCAGGAACGCCCTATGAGCGAATATTCCCCGGCACCAGCTCCGACGACCGAAGCCCTGCACCTGGCCAGCCAGCAGGCACAGGCCCTGCGTGTTGAACTGCGCAAGGCGGTGATTGGCCAGGATCAAGTGATCGATGACGTGCTCACGGCACTGATCGCCGGCGGCCACGTATTGCTGGAAGGCGTGCCCGGCCTGGGCAAGACCTTGCTGGTACGGGCCCTGGCGCGGTGTTTTGGCGGCGACTTCGCGCGCATCCAGTTCACCCCGGACTTGATGCCCAGCGATGTCACCGGTCACGCCGTCTACGACCTGCACACCGAGCAGTTCAAGCTGCGCAAAGGGCCGCTGTTTACCCATTTGCTGCTGGCTGACGAAATCAACCGCGCCCCAGCCAAGACCCAAGCTGCCTTGCTCGAAGCCATGCAGGAGCGCCAGGTCACGCTTGAAGGGGAAGCGTTGCCCATTGGTCAACCGTTCATGGTGCTGGCAACCCAGAACCCGATCGAACAGGAAGGCACCTACCCGTTGCCCGAGGCCGAATTGGACCGCTTCATGCTGAAGGTGCGCATGGACTACCCCGATGCCCAGCAGGAGCTGGACATGGTGCGTGAGGTCACGCGCTCATCCCGCGCCGACATGCTCGACGTACAGCCCCTGCGCACCGTGCTGCACGCCGAAGATGTGCTGCAGCTCCAGCAGATCGCCAGTGAGCTCGCCCTCGACGAGCAAGTCCTGGACTATGCCGTGCGCCTGGCACGCGCCACCCGCAGCTGGCCCGGCTTGACCATCGGCGCAGGCCCCCGTGCGTCTATCGCCCTGGTGCGCGGTGCCCGGGCCAGGGCGCTGTTGCGCGGCGGCGAGTTCGTCACCCCGGATGACATCAAGAGTTGCGCCTTGGCCGTATTGCGCCACCGGGTGCGTATCGCCCCGGAACTGGACATCGACGGATTGGACGTGGACCAGGTGCTCAAGCAAATGCTCGACCAGATCCCGGCCCCTCGGCAGTGAGCCGCCCATGAAACCCACCCGCCTGCTGCTGACCTGGCTTGCTGTGCTGCTGGGCTTGAACACCCTGCTGGGCGCTGCGGCGGCGTTGCAGCTTGAGGTGCCCGACACCCTGCACTCGGTCGCCTGGGGGCTGCTGCTGGCGCTCTTGTTGCTGGCATTACTGGATGCCGCCCGCCTACGCCGGCGCCCCTCCCCGCGCGCGCAACGGCAGATGCCCGGCAGCTTGGCATTGGGTCGTTGGGGCGAGGTACACCTAAGGTTTGAGCACGACTACCCACAACCCCTGAGCGTGCACGTATTCGACCATGTCCCCGATGGCCTGGGCGTGGAGAACATGCCCCAATCCATCGAGTTGCGACCCGGCGAGCGAAGTGAGCTGGTGTATCGCCTACGCCCTTTGCGGCGCGGGCATTTCAGTTTCAGCCGTTGCGAAGTGCACCTGCCAAGCCACTTGGGGCTTTGGGCGGCGCGACGCTTTGTCGACGTCAGCGACTCCACCCGTGTCTACCCGGATTTCGCCCGCCTCTATGGTGCGCAACTCCTGGGCGTGGATAACTGGCTGAGCCAGCTGGGGGTTCGCCAACACCCACGACGGGGGCTGGGGCTGGAGTTTCATCAACTGCGCGAGTTTCGCGAGGGTGACAGCCTGCGCCAGATCGACTGGAAAGCAACTGCCCGGCAACGCACGCCCATCGCCCGGGAATATCAGGATGAACGCGACCAGCAGATCGTGTTCATGCTCGACTGCGGCCGTCGCATGCGTAGCCAGGATGGCGAGCTGTCGCATTTCGACCATGCGCTCAATGCCTGCCTGCTGCTCAGCTATGTCGCCTTGCGCCAGGGTGACGCCGTGGGGTTGTGCACCTTCGCCGGAGAGCGGTCGCGCTACCTGGCGCCGGTCAAAGGCAGCAGCCAGTTGAACCTGCTGCTCAACGCGGTGTACGACCTGGACACCACCCGACGCACGGCCGACTACGAGGTCGCAGCCACCCAATTGCTGGCTCGACAAAAACGCCGTGCGTTGGTGATCGTGGTCACCAACCTGCGGGATGAGGACGATGATGCGTTGCTGAGCGCCGTCAACCGCATCAGCCGCCAACACCGGGTGCTGGTGGCAAGCTTACGCGAGGAGGTACTCGATCAATTGCGCCAGGCCCCGGTGCAAACCTTGGACGAAGCCCTGGCCTACAGCGGCGCCGTAGACTACCTCAACACCCGCAATGAACTGCACGACCGTTTGGCCGCCCATGGCCTGTCGGTGCTGGACACCTCGCCATCGGAGCTGGGAGCGGATCTGGTAACACGCTACCTGGGTTGGAAAAAGGCCGGAGTATTCTGAAGCGCCGAGGGCGCAGCCACGGCTGGGGTGGTCCCCTGGCCGTGCCGATTGCGCACTGGATCTAAGCGGAAGCCTGCACGTGGTCAAAACTGAAGTAGTGCAACAACAGGTTGATCAGTTGCCCATACTCCGCAGGCGCCTGGGACAGGCTGAACCCCGAATCGTAATGCTGTGGATTGATATCTTCCCGGCTCCACAAGCAGGTCGCCGTCAGATCCACTACAAGCACAGAGGCTTCAGGCCCGGGCATCTTCAAGCGTAGCTCGAAGTCGACGCCGACCATCATGGGTAATTGGCTGATTAACATCAGCCCGCCTTCCGAGACATTACCTAAAAAGCCAATGGGCTTATCGGTTAGACGGTTAAACACTTGCAGGAAACAAGGTAACTGGTGCCGTTCGATCCGTCGGTCGGTAAACATGGTGAGATCGCCATCCAGTGGCCATGACTCTGGCCGTGCCAGTGATAAGGAACGAGCAACATCGCTCGCTCTCCCTGGATTCCGACGTGACAACAACACGTTTGTCACAGGACAACTGCCGAATCCGGGCCCCACATCCGTTCGAATGAAAACTTGTACAAACGAACATTCAAAGAGTAGCCCAAGACTGGCAGCTGGCCAGCTATTAAATGACGAATATCATCACAAAGACGCTGGACGTGCCTGTGCGGTGCTCGCGCCGGAGTAATGCCCCAGCTGTTGCAAGGTATCGAGCCGCGCGCGGGCACGGTATGCGTACTCGCTCGACGGATATTGATTGATGATGAATTGATAGGTCTGCACAGCATCGACGAACAGTTTCTGCCGCTCCAGGCATTGCCCGCGCAGCATCGAGACTTCCGGCTGCACGTAGCGTCGGCTGCGGCTTTCACGATCGACCTGGGACAACTCCAGGGTCACGCGCTCGCAATCGCCAACCTTGTAGGCGCGGTAGGCGTTGTTCAAATGGTGGTCCATCGACCAGCGGGTGCAGCCGACAACACTGACGGCCAGGGCAGCAATGAGCAAAATTCGCATGAGGGTTCTCCTGTCTTGTGCAATGTATCGACCCCTCGCCGAAAATCTTCAAGGTTGTTCGTAATCAGCCGCAGCGAAAACAAGTCAATCCTCGATAAGTAGTGCAAACGAACAATGACTACAACGATAGAGCATAGTAGCCTTCCTCAGCGCTTGAACTCAGGAGTCTGTGCATGTCCGTCCGTCGTACCAAAATCGTCGCCACCCTTGGCCCGGCCAGTAACTCGCCGGAAGTCCTCGAACAGCTGATTCTGGCTGGTTTGGACGTTGCCCGTCTGAACTTCTCCCACGGCACCCCAGACGAGCACAAGGCTCGCGCCAAACTGGTGCGTGACTTGGCCGCCAAGCACGGCCGCTTCGTGGCACTGCTGGGTGACCTGCAAGGCCCGAAAATCCGTATCGCCAAATTTGCCAACAAGCGTATCGAGCTGAAGATCGGTGATCAGTTCACCTTCTCCACCAGCCACCCGCTGACCGAAGGCAACCAGCAAGTCGTGGGTATCGACTACCCGGACCTGGTCAAGGACTGCGGCGTCGGCGACGAACTGCTGCTGGACGACGGCCGCGTCGTGATGCGCGTCGACACCGCCACTCCGACCGAACTGCACTGCACCGTGATCATCGGCGGCCCGCTGTCGGACCACAAAGGCATCAACCGTCGTGGTGGTGGCTTGACCGCACCGGCCCTGACTGAAAAAGACAAGGCCGACATCAAGCTCGCCGCCGAAATGGAAGTGGACTACCTCGCCGTGTCCTTCCCGCGCGACGCCGCCGACATGGAATACGCCCGTAAACTGCGCGACGAAGCCGGCGGTACCGCTTGGCTGGTGGCGAAGATCGAACGCGCCGAAGCCGTGGCCGATGACGAAACCCTCGACGGCCTGATCAAGGCTTCCGACGCCGTGATGGTTGCCCGTGGTGACCTGGGCGTGGAAATCGGTGACGCCGAGCTGATCGGTATCCAGAAAAAGATCATCCTGCACGCACGCCGTCACAACAAAGCGGTAATCGTGGCGACCCAGATGATGGAGTCGATGATCCAGAACCCGATGCCGACCCGCGCCGAAGTGTCCGACGTGGCCAACGCCGTGCTCGACTACACCGACGCCGTGATGCTCTCGGCGGAAAGTGCTGCCGGCCCGTATCCGCTGGAAGCGGTGCAAGCCATGGCGCGTATCTGCGTCGGCGCCGAAAAGCACCCGACCAGCAAGACCTCCAGCCACCGCATCGGCAAAGAGTTCGAAAGCTGCGACCAGAGCATCGCCCTGGCCGCCATGTACACCGCCAACCACTTCCCGGGCGTGAAGGCGATCATCGCCTTGACCGAAAGTGGCTACACGCCGTTGATCATGTCGCGCATCCGTTCCTCGGTGCCGATCTACGCGTTCACCCCACACCGCGAAGCCCAGGCTCGCGCGGCGATGTTCCGTGGCGTGTACACCGTACCGTTCGACCCGGCTTCGCTGGCACCCAATGAAGTCAGCCAGGCAGCCATCGACGAGCTGGTCAAACGCGGCGTTGTGGAAAAAGGCGACTGGGTCATCCTGACCAAGGGCGACAGCTACCACACCACCGGCGGCACCAACGGCATGAAGATCCTGCATGTGGGCGACCCACAGGTCTGAGTGATCGGCTGCTGAAAAACAAAAGCCCCGCCATGTGAATGGCGGGGCTTTTTGCATTTCAAACCGGCTGATGTGTTGGCTTGGAGGGCCCCTTCGCGGGCAAGCCCGCTCCCACAGTTAACCGCGTACATCCTGAAGGAACTCGGTCGAATGTGGGAGCGGGCTTGCCCGCGAAGAGGCCAGACCAATCACCAAAGCTTCATCGCCGAGTGATAAAAGCCGACAACGCCGCCACCGCCTCCGGCGACCGCAACCGCTGGGTAAACAACGCCCCCTCTTCCTCGATCACCCGCCGCAACTGCTCGCGATCCACACCCTTCATCAGTTGCTTGGTCACCTGCACCGCCCCCGGCGCCAGGTCTTCAAAACGTGTAGCCATTTCCCGCGCCTTGGCCAGCGCCGCTTCGCCGCTCGCCAACGCCTCAGTGGCAATCCCCCACGCGGCCGCCTGCTCGCCGCTGAAACCTTCGCCCAGCAGCAACAATTCAGCCGCCTTTGCATACCCCAACAAGCGCGGCAGGATCAGGCTCGAACCAAATTCCGGACACAACCCCAGATTGACAAACGGCATACGCAAACGCGCATCGCGGCTGACGTAGACCAGGTCGCAATGCAGCAACAGCGTGGTGCCAATCCCCACCGCCGCGCCCGCCACTGCGGCGACCACCGGCTTGCGGCAGTTGAGCAGGCTTTGCATAAAGTGAAACGGTGGGCTGTCGAGGCTGGCGGGCGGCTGCTGAAGGAAGTCGCTGATGTCGTTGCCGGCGGTAAAACACGCGCTGCTGCCCTGGATCAGGACGGCACGAATAGCATCATCCGCGTCAGCCTGTTCAAACGCCTCGGCCAACTGCGTGTACATCGCGCGGGTCAGGGCGTTTTTCTTGTCAGGGCGGTTGAGCTGCAAGATCAGCAACCCACGTTCGCGGTGCTGCAGGATGGCGTCGGTCATGGCGATTCTCGCGGCCTTGGAATTCAGCGCTCAACCACGGGGCAGGAACACATCGGCCAGCAGTTGATTGCGCGGCAGGCCCGCCAGGAACAGGCGCTTGGAAAACGCCTCGACCTGGGTCGGGTGCCCGCAGAGTAAGGCCAGGGTTTGCCGCGAAACAAGCCGCAGTTGTGCCAATGCCTGGGGCGCCTGCGCCGCCGTCCACAACTCCACGGTCAGGTTGGGATGCTGGGCGGCCAGCGCAGCCAAGGGCTCGGCCAGATAATGCCCATCCGCATCATGGGCCTGGTGAATCACGCGGATGGCGCCCTGGTGATCCTGGCGCAACGCCTCGCGCAACACGCCCCACAGCGGGCCGAGGCCGGTGCCCGACGCCAGCAGCCACAACGGCCGGGATTGCCAGTCGGGATCGTATTGCAGCGCGCCGCCGCGTAAGTCGCCCAGACGCAGAACGTCGCCAACCTGCAACTGCCGGGCACGATCACTGAATTCACCGGGCTGTCGGCAATCGAGGTGAAACTCCAGGAACGGCTCTTCCTGGGGCAAGCTCGCCAGGGAATACGGGCGCGCCACCTGCCCCGCCCACAACACCAGATGTTGCCCGGCGCGATAACGCAGGCCGCGCTCCGGTTGCAGACGCAGGCGCAGCACCGTCGAGCTCAGCCAATCGGCCCCCACCACCTGGGCGGCCAAACCGTCACGTGTCGGGTCAAAGGTTTCGACGCGTAGATCGCCGCTGACCTGGCACTGGCAGGCCAATCGCCAGCCCTCCTCGCGTTGCGCCGGGCTCAAGGCTTCCGGCTGCCGATCAGACACCTCACCGGCGCAGCGCACCAAACACGCATGGCAACTGCCGGCGCGGCAACTGTAGGGCACAGCCACACCCGCCTGGTTCAGCGCATCCAGCAGATTGCTGCCGGGGGCGACCGACCAGTGGCGTTCGCCGACGTGCAGTTCAGGCATATAAAGGTCTCAATCTCAGGGGATGGGCACAGGGAATCATGCCTGCGACAGTTTGACCATAGTCGGGTGTATCGGCCACCGCGCCGGGTTATACTGCCGCGCCTTTTTAGCGTCGCGCCTGCACCATTGGCGTGCCTTGGAAAGGTGGTTCCAGCCGACCGATGCAACACTGGAGCCACCTTTATTGAATGTTCCCTTATAGAGGAGCGCGACTCATGACCGTGATCAAGCAAGACGACCTGATTCAGAGCGTTGCCGACGCCCTGCAATTCATTTCCTACTACCACCCCGTTGATTTCATCCAGGCCATGCACGAAGCCTACCTGCGCGAAGAATCGCCAGCGGCCCGTGACTCCATCGCCCAGATCCTGATCAACTCACGCATGTGCGCCACCGGCCATCGCCCGATCTGCCAGGACACCGGTATCGTCACCGTGTTCGTGCGCGTGGGCATGGACGTGCGTTGGGATGGCGCCACCATGGGCCTGGACGACATGATCAACGAAGGCGTGCGTCGCGCCTACAACCTGCCGGAAAACGTCCTGCGTGCATCCATCCTGGCCGACCCGGCAGGCGCGCGTAAAAACACCAAGGACAACACCCCGGCGGTCATCCACTACTCCATCGTCCCGGGTAACACCGTGGAAGTGGACGTGGCGGCCAAAGGCGGCGGCTCCGAGAACAAGTCGAAAATGGCCATGCTCAACCCGTCCGACTCGATCGTTGACTGGGTGCTCAAGACCGTTCCGACCATGGGCGCCGGCTGGTGCCCACCGGGCATGCTGGGCATCGGCATCGGCGGCACCGCCGAGAAAGCCGCGGTGATGGCCAAGGAAGTGTTGATGGAATCCATCGACATCCACGAGCTGAAAAAGCGCGGCCCGCAGAACCGTATCGAAGAGATGCGCCTGGAGCTGTTCGAGAAGGTCAACCAACTGGGCATCGGCGCCCAGGGCCTGGGTGGCCTGACCACCGTGCTCGACGTGAAGATCATGGACTACCCGACCCACGCCGCCTCGCTGCCGGTGTGCATGATCCCCAACTGCGCCGCCACCCGTCACGCGCACTTCGTGCTCGACGGTTCGGGCCCGGCGTCGCTGGAAGCGCCACCGTTGGACGCCTACCCGGAAATCGTCTGGGAAGCCGGCCCATCGGCCCGCCGCGTCAACCTCGACACCCTGACCCCGGAAGAAGTGCAGAGCTGGCAGCCGGGCGAAACCGTGTTGCTCAACGGCAAGATGCTCACCGGTCGCGACGCCGCGCACAAGCGCATGGTAGAGATGCTGAACAAGGGCGAAACCCTGCCGGTAGACCTCAAGGGTCGCTTCATCTACTACGTCGGCCCGGTTGATCCGGTGCGCGAAGAAGTGGTTGGCCCGGCTGGCCCGACCACCGCGACGCGGATGGACAAGTTCACCCGCCAGATCCTCGAACAAACCGGCCTGTTGGGCATGATCGGCAAATCCGAGCGCGGCCCGACTGCGATCGAAGCGATCAAGGACCACAAGGCCGTGTACCTGATGGCCGTGGGCGGCGCCGCTTACCTGGTGGCACAAGCCATCAAGAAGTCCCGCGTTGTCGCGTTCGCCGAGCTGGGTATGGAAGCGATCTACGAGTTCGACGTCAAAGACATGCCGGTCACCGTTGCGGTGGACAGCAAGGGCGAATCCGTACACATCACCGGTCCTGCCATCTGGCAGAAAAAGATCAGTGAAAGCCTGGCGGTAGAAGTGCAGTAAGCGCTTCCCCGCAAGGATAAAGGCGACTGCGGCCCCATGGCCCAGTCGCCTTTTTTATGGCTGACACTTTTGTTGGGCCGAGTGCGGTCAAATGTGGGAGCGGGCTTGCTCGCGAATGCAGTCTGTCAGTTGATGCATATGTAACTGACACACCGCATTCGCGAGCAAGTCCGCTCCCACACAAGCCACACGTCACAAGATTCAGGGCGCTCATGATATGGTGCACTCCCCTCACTGCGCCTGTTCATCACCGTATGATCGTGATCCCTCGCCCCCTGCGCCTGACCTTCTACTCCCTGCTGATCATCGCCGGCGCGCTGCTGGCCGCCGCCTTGGCCACCCGCCATGCCGAACGCCAGGCATTGGTAGACGACGCCGCCCGCGCCAATCAGCAACTCGCGCTGTACGCCAACTCCCTGCACACCCTGATCGAACGCTACCGCGCCCTGCCCGCCGTGCTGGCGCTGGACTCGGAAATGATCAATGCGTTGAAAGGCCCGCTGGATGCCGCTACCCAGGACGTGCTCAACCGCAAGCTGGAGCGCATCAACGGCGCCGCGCAGTCGTCCACCCTGGAGCTGATGGACCGCACCGGCCTGGCCGTGGCCGCCAGCAACTGGAACCTGCCGAGCAGTTATGTCGGGCACAACTATGCGTTTCGGCCGTATTTCAGCCAAACCCTGAGCCAGGGCACCGGGCGCTTTTACGCCGTCGGGGTGACCACCGGGGTGCCGGGGTATTTTCTCTCCAGCGCGGTGGAGGATGAACACGAGCAGTTCCTCGGCGCCATGGTGGTCAAGCTGGAATTTCCCGAGCTGGAACGCGAATGGGCCCAAGGCAACGACCTGCTGTTGGTCAGCGACGCGCGGGGCATCGTGTTTATCGCCAATCAGCCGGGCTGGCGTTATCGCAACCTGCGGCCGTTGTCGGCCACCGATCTGGCCGAACTCAAGGCCACCCGCCAATACGACAAGAAACAACTGGAGCCCCTGGAGACCGAGGCACTGCAGCGCTTTGACGACAACAGCCACCTGGTGCGCGTCAACGGCCCCGATGGCAAGGCCAACTACATCTGGGAATCCCTGCCGCTGAAAGCCGAAGGCTGGACCTTGCACCTGCTGCGCAAGCCGCAGTTTGCCTTTGAGGACCAACGCAACGCCGGTCTTGCCGCCGCCGGTTCGTGGCTGGCGTTGGTGTTCCTCGTGCTATTCCTCACCCAACGCTGGCGCCTGGCCCGTTTGCGCCAGCGCAGCCGCGAAGAGCTTGAGCAACTGGTGGAAGAACGCACACAAGCCCTGCGCACAGCCCAGGATGGCCTGGTGCAATCGGCCAAGCTGGCGGCATTGGGGCAGATGTCCGCCGCCCTCGCCCATGAGATCAACCAACCGCTGACCGCCCAACGCATGCAGTTGGCCACCTTGCGCCTGCTGCTCGACCACGGTCGCGTGGAGGACGCCTACAAGGCCCTCACCCCGCTGGACGAAATGCTCACGCGCATGGCCGCGCTCACCGGCCACCTCAAGACCTTTGCGCGCAAAAGCCCCAGCGGCCTGCGCGAACGCCTGGACCTGGCAATGGTGGTCGATCAGTCCCTGCACCTGCTCGACGCACGCCTGCGCGACGAATCCATCGGCGTGGTACTCGACCTGACCCGCCCGGCCTGGGTGCGCGGCGACGCGATCCGCCTGGAACAGGTGCTGATCAACCTGCTGCGCAATGCCCTCGATGCAATGGCCAACACCTCGCGCAAACGCCTGGAAATCCGCCTGCACGCCGACCAGCAACTGTGGCAACTGACCGTCAGCGACAGCGGCGGCGGGATTGCCGAAGAACACCTCAACAGCGTGTTCGACCCGTTCTTCACCACCAAGCCGGTGGGTGACGGCCTGGGTCTGGGGCTGGCAGTGTCTTACGCCATCGTGCATGAACTCGGCGGGCGCCTGATCGCCGGCAACCGTGGCGACGGCGCGGTATTTACCTTGACCTTGCCCATCGCACTGGAGACACCCGACCTATGCTTAACGCAGTGATTGTGGTCGATGACGAAGCCAGCATCCGCACGGCCGTCGAACAGTGGTTGAGCCTGTCGGGCTTTGAGGTGCAGTTGTTCAGTCGCGCCGAAGAATGCCTGGCGCAATTGCCCAGGGACTTTCCCGGGGTGATCCTCAGCGATGTGCGCATGCCCGGCCTCAGCGGGCTGGAGCTGCTCGCCGAAGTGCAGCGCCGCGACGCCGACTTGCCGGTGATCCTGCTGACCGGTCACGGCGATGTGCCGATGGCGGTGGAAGCGATGCGCGACGGCGCCTACGACTTCCTCGAAAAACCCTTCAGCCCCGACGCCCTGCTCAACAGCCTGCGCCGGGCGTTGGACAAACGCGGGCTGATCCTGGAAAACCGCCGCTTGCATCAACAGGCCGATCATCGGTCGCAGTTGGACTCGACGCTGCTCGGCGTGTCCCGGGGTTTGCAGAACCTGCGCAGGCAAGTGCTGGACCTGGCGAGCTTGCCGGTCAATGTGCTGATCCGGGGCGAGACCGGCAGCGGCAAGGAACTGGTCGCACGCTGCCTGCATGAGTTCGGCCCACGGGCGAAAAAACCGTTTGTCGCGCTCAACTGCGCGGCGATCCCCGAGCAACTGTTTGAAGCCGAGTTGTTCGGCCACGAAAGCGGTGCGTTCACCGGCGCCCAGGGCAAGCGCATAGGCAAGCTGGAATACGCCCACGGCGGCACGCTGTTCCTCGATGAAATCGAAAGCATGCCCCTGGCCCAGCAGGTCAAACTGCTGCGGGTGTTGCAGGAGCAGAAATTGGAGCGATTGGGCTCCAACCAGAGCATCCATGTGGACTTGCGCATCATTGCCGCGACCAAGCCCGACCTGCTGGAAGAGGCCCGCGCCGGGCGTTTTCGCGAAGACCTGGCGTATCGGCTGAACGTCGCACAACTGCGCCTGCCGCCGTTGCGGGAGCGGCGCGAAGATATTCCGCTGCTGTTCGAACACTTCGCCCATAGCGCGGGCGAACGCCTGGGCCGCACGGCGCAACCGCTGAGCGGCGCGCAGCTGGGGCGCCTGCTCAGCCATGACTGGCCGGGCAATGTGCGCGAGCTGGCGAACGTCGCCGAACGTCAGGTGCTGGGGCTGGGCGAGCCGGAGCCGGAAGGGATCGAGGCGGGGCAGTCGCTGGCGGCGCAGCAGGAAGCGTTTGAAGCGCATTGCTTGAAGGCGGCACTGACGCGGCACAAAGGCGATATCAAGGCGGTGCTGGCGGAGTTGCAACTGCCGCGGCGGACGTTGAATGAGAAGATGCAGCGGCATGGGTTGGTCAGGGAGATGTTTCTCTAGCGACCTTCAGGCCTCATCGCGGCGGTGCGACGATTCGACAAGCCCGCTCCCACATTTTTGAATGTATTCACAAATCAATATGTGGGAGCTGGCTTGCCTGCGATGAGGCCGGCAGCCATAAGCGGATTTCCGCTCATCACCCCCCATTCATCAGCAACTTTCCGCTCAAAAAAATCCCCCAACCCCTCTAGACCGGGCCTTCATCCACCTGGCACAGCTCCTGCTATAGCCCCAGCCAGGCTGTGCCCAGGCACGCTTCATAAAAACAACTAGATGAAGGATCCTTCAATGGATAACTCCAACGCCCTGCCTCTGGGGTCGGCGGCCGCGCCGGCAAAAGAGCGCACCACCTCCAGCCGTATCAAGTCGATCTTCAGTGGCTCCGTCGGCAACATGGTCGAGTGGTACGACTGGTACGTCTACGCCGCGTTCTCGCTGTACTTCGCCAAGGCCTTTTTTCCCGCCGGCTCCTCTACCGCACAACTGATGAACACCGCCGCGATCTTTGCCGTGGGCTTTATCATGCGGCCCATCGGTGGCTGGTTGATGGGCATGTATGCCGACTACAAAGGTCGCAAGGCGGCGCTGATGGCCTCGGTGCTGCTGATGTGCTTCGGCTCGCTGCTGATCGCCCTGACTCCCGGTTATGACACCATCGGCATCGGCGCACCGATCCTGCTGGTGCTCGCACGCTTGCTGCAAGGCCTTTCGGTGGGCGGTGAGTACGGCACTTCCGCTACCTACCTGAGTGAAATGGCGACCAAGGAACGTCGTGGTTTCTTCTCCAGCTTCCAGTACGTGACGCTGATTTCCGGCCAGCTCATCGCCCTCGCGGTGTTGATCGTATTGCAACAGACCCTGACCACCGAGCAGTTGTACGCCTGGGGCTGGCGTATCCCGTTCGCTATCGGCGCGCTGTGTGCAGTGGTTGCGCTGTACCTGCGTCGCGGCATGGAAGAAACCGAGTCGTTCACCAAGAAGGAAAAAGCCAAGGAAAGCGCGATGCGCACCTTGCTGCGTCACCCCAAGGAAGTATTGACCGTGGTCGGCCTGACCATGGGCGGCACCCTGGCGTTCTACACCTACACCACCTACATGCAGAAGTACCTGGTGAACACCGTCGGCATGAGCATTTCCGACTCCACCACCATCTCGGCGGCAACGCTGTTCCTGTTCATGTGCATCCAACCCCTGGTCGGTGGGCTGTCGGACAAGGTAGGCCGGCGGCCGATCCTGATCGCGTTCGGCATTCTCGGCACCCTGTGTACCGTACCGATCCTCACCACCCTGCACACCATCCAGACCTGGTGGGGCGCGTTCTTCCTGATCATGGCCGCGCTGATCATCGTCAGCGGCTACACCTCGATCAACGCCGTGGTGAAAGCCGAACTGTTCCCCACCGAAATCCGTGCGCTGGGCGTAGGCTTGCCGTATGCGCTGACCGTGTCGATCTTCGGCGGCACGGCTGAATACATTGCGCTGTGGTTCAAGAGCATTGGCATGGAGACGGGCTATTACTGGTACGTGACCGCGTGTATCGCGGTGTCGCTGGTGGTCTACGTGACCATGAAAGACACCCGCAAGCATTCGCGGATTACCACGGACTAAAGACGCTGGGAGCGAGCTTATGTGGCGAGGGAGCTTGCTCCCGCTGGAGTGCGGAGCACTCCCAAGATCTTGGGGCCGCTACGCAGCCCAGCGGGAGCAAGCTCCCTCGCCACAGCAAGCCCGCTCCCACATTTTAGTTTTGTGTCGCCTGGCTAATGCGGTCACGCCCATACCGCCTCTGCGCATACGACGCCCCCGCAATCATCGCCACTAACACCGCCGCCAGCACCGCTGACGAGCCAATCGTGCCGAAATCCAGCCCGCCCTTTTCATAGGGTTTGGTGAGGAAGTCCCCCAGTGTTGCGCCAAACGGCCGGGTCAGCACGAACGCGACCCAGAACAACAACACCGACGAGATTTGCGTGAAGTACTTGAGCGCAACAACCACGGCGATGGTCGAGCCGATCAACAACGCGCCGCCGGCAAAACCCAGCCCCGAATCGTCCGCCAGGAAGTCGCCCAACGCGGTGCCCAGGGTGTTGGAAAACAGAATCGCCATCCAGTAGAACAACTCCCCGCGAAAGGTCTGCACCTTGTTCACGTTCAGCGAATCGCCGCTGAGGTGCCACATGGCGAAGATAATCATCAGGATCACAATCAGGATCATCGACCCCGTGGCGTAACCCAGACCCAGGGTGCGGTCCATAAAGTCCGACATGGTCGTGCCAGCCGTGCTGGTGGACAGGATCACGATCCAGTACAGCACCGGGTTGTAGGTTTTCGACCAAAGTTGCGTCAGCAGGGTGACGAGAAACACGCTGATCAGGATCATCGAGCTGAGGGCGTAGCCGACATTCAGGGTCATCGACAACAAATCCCCAGCGGTTTCACCGAGGGTGGTTGCGCAGATTTTCATGACCCAGAACGCCAAGGTGATCTGAGGAAGTTTATTCATGGGGTGGGAGGCTCCGAGGCGCAGTCATTCAATTGCGCGCAGACTGAACGGGGAGCTGTGAAAAATAGGTGGGCGCGGTATGAAAATTCCATATCGCCGATGGAAATTCTCCGCCACGCCTTGCAGTATGGGCGCCTCATTGCACCCGATCGCAGGAACCCCGGCCATGCCCGACGACATTCATTTCTACGAACCCGCCAACGGCCACGGCCTGCCCCATGACCCGTTCAATGCCATCGTCGGCCCGCGGCCCATCGGTTGGATTTCGTCCCACGACAGTGACGGCCGTCTGAACCTGGCGCCCTACAGCTTCTTCAATGCCTTCAATTACATTCCGCCGATCATTGGGTTTTCCAGTGTCGGGCGCAAAGACAGCCTGAACAATATCGAACAGACCGGCGAGTTTGTGTGGAACCTGGCGACCCGGCCGCTGGCCGAGCAGATGAATCAGAGTTGCGCGGCGGTATCGCCTGAGGTGAACGAATTCGAACTGGCTGGACTGACACCGGTGGCGTCAAAGGTCATCAAGGTGCCACGGGCGGGTGAGAGCCCGGTGTCGTTTGAATGCAAGGTGACGCAGATTATTCAGCTGCAACGGGCCGATAAGGAGCTGGTGCCGAGTTGGCTGGTGCTGGGCGAGGTAGTGGCGGTGCATATTGCCAAGTGGTTGCTCAAGGATGGTATCTACGACACCGCCGCCGCCGAGCCGATTTTGCGCGGTGGTGGCCCAGCGGATTACTTCCAGTTAGGGCCAGAAGCCTTGTTCAAGATGTACCGCCCAGGCGCCACCAAACCCTGACTGAAATGCGATCAAAACTGTGGGAGCGGGCTTGCTCGCGAAGGCGGCGTGTCAGTCGACATCTTTATCAACTGACAGACTGTATTCGCGAGCAAGCCCGCTCCCACACAAGCCCGCTCCCACAGTTTGTGGTTAGTGGTGAGGGTTAGACGGTGGCAGGCGCCCAGGCCAACTGGCCTTCTTCGTCAACATCGACCAACCGCTCCAACTGCAACGCAGCCGCATCATCAGCATCAGACGCCGTCTTGAATTTCTGTCCATCAAGGATCTTGTGAAAGCGCGGGGCGCCCATGCCATCCAGTGCCTTCACGGCGACGGCGGCGCTGTAGCCACCCTCTCCCGGCACTACGGCGGAAACGGCTTCGTGGTGGGCAAATTCTTTACGTGCCATGTTGCAGGTCCTGGCCAATGGGAAGTCGGCCATTCTAAACCTGATTCACCCGGCGAGTTGCAGGTACTCGCCATAAGCATTGGCGGCGGATGCATCGGTGAAGGTCTGGAAATCCATGCTGCGGATGACCATGTCGTTCAACAGCTCGGTGAAGATCATCAAGGCCGGCGAGTTGAAGTAGACGCTCATCGCCTGCTCGCTGCTCCAGAAACCTGAGACCAGCCACACATCGGCGTCTACCTGGGACTGCTGCAACGAGAATTGCAGGCAACCCTGAGCCTGGCGGCCCGGTTCGATCAAACTGCTCAAGCGTGCACCGAGTTCGGTGCTGCACCCGCTGCGGGCGCGGATAAAGGCCATATGGCTCGCGGGAATGGGGGTGGGCATGTTCGACTCTCCCGTTGAGAAGTGATGCTCGGCAAACACTGTGGGGGCGTGTTGCCACAGGATCAAAGATAACGGCGCGGGGCCGGGCGCGGTTAGTCGATTCCTGCCGGCTTATTGCACAATCCTGCGAGAAGCGCAGACAGGCGACCTGGCCCGCTGGATTTATCGCAGGCACAGACTCAGTGTTTCAGGCAGATGACAGGCCTCGTACTTGCCTGATTCACGACTTATCGCAGGATCAGGCAAGGATTGTGCAGAATCGACGTAACACTTTTGCACAACCCGCCGCTAAGCTGAGCCCATCAAAAAAGCGTGTAGAGGCCCACCCATGTCGTCGCCTGAACATCAGCCCGTGCCCCTCGATGCCGAGATGGAAAAACAGCGCGCCGAACTGGCCAGCATCGTGCACCGGCACACCTGGGAGGACGGTTCCTACGGCACCGCGATCACCTCGCTGTACCTGAACCGCCACAATACGCCGCGCGATTTCATGCCGGTGCTGGTGGAGCCCGCCCTGTGCATCCTCGCCAGTGGCAGCAAGGAAGTGCGCCTGGCCGACGAGATCTTCGCCTACGACCCGCTCAACTACCTGGTGTTCTCGGTCGCCATGCCCGTGGCCGGGCGCATCATTGAGGCCACGCCTGAAGACCCCAACCTGTCGGTGCGCATCAATATCGACCCGGCGCAACTCACCGCGCTGATTGCCGAAGCCGGGCCGATGGGCGTGCCGTCGCGGCCGACCGCCCGGGGCATGTACGTCGACCGCATCGACCATGCACTGCTTGATGCGGTGCTGCGGCTGGCGCGCTTGCTGGACACACCGAAAGACATCGCCATGCTCGCGCCGTTGATCAACCGCGAGATTCTCTATCGCTTGTTGCGTGGGCCGCAGGGTTATCGGCTGTATGAAATTGCCGTGGCCAACAGTCAGAGCCATCGGGTCAGCCAGGCGATCACTTGGTTGAACGGTAACTATGAACAACCGTTGCGCATTGATGACCTGGCCAAGGAAGTGAACCTCAGCGTCTCGACCTTGCACCACCGGTTCAAGGCGATTACGGCCATGAGCCCGCTGCAGTATCAGAAGCAGCTGCGCTTGCAGGAAGCGCGACGGTTGATGATTGCCGAAGGGCTGGAAGCGTCGGCGGCGGGGTATCGGGTGGGGTATGAAAGCCCGTCGCAGTTCAGCCGGGAATACAGCCGGTTGTTTGGTGCGCCGCCCCTGAGAGACCTCGCCAGACTGCGCCAAAGCATCTGACCCAAATACAGATCGAACTGTGGGAACTGGCTTGTGTGGGAGCTGGCTTGCCTGCGATGGCGGTGGATCAGCCAATACATCTGTTGACTGACATACCGCTATCGCAGGCAAGCCAGCTCCCACATTGGTTCTGCATGCATTCAGTCGAGACCGCGGGGTAATTGCAGGGTGACTCGCAATCCACCCTCACGCAAATTCTGCAAACTCACCTCCCCCCCATGACTGTGGGCAATATTGCGCGCAATCCCCAATCCCAAGCCATACCCCTGCTGCTGCCCGGCCAAACGGAAGTGCGGCTCAAACACCTGTTCCAAGCGCTGCTCCGGCACACCCGGGCCTTCATCATCCACATGCAGGATGAACTGCGCGCCATCGTCCTCGATGTGCAAATGGGCGGTCTGCCCGTACTTCAAGGCGTTGTCGATCAGGTTGCCGATGCAGCGCTTGAGCGCCAGCGGTTTGCCCGGGTAGGTGGTCAGCGCGCGGCCGTGCTGGGTCACGCGGCCGTTGCCGTTGGGGGCCAGGTACGGTTCCACCAGGCAATCGAGGACGTGGTTGAGGTCCACCGGTTCGATGTTTTCGTGGATGTCGGTGTCTTTCACGCATTGCAGCGCGCCTTTGACCAGCAACTCCAATTCATCCAGGTCGCGGCCGAACTTGGCTTGCAGGTTTTCGTCTTCGAGCAGCTCCACGCGCAAGCGCAGGCGGGTGATAGGCGTACGTAGGTCGTGGGAAATCGCGCTGAACAATTGGCTGCGTTCGGTCAGGTACCGGCTGATGCGTTCACGCATGGCATTGAAGGCGCGACCCACTTCCTCCACTTCGCTGCCGCCGCCTTCGGCCACCGGTTCGACGTCGGCGCCCAGGGACATGTCCCGCGCGGCCCGTGCCAGGCGCTTGAGCGGGCGGCTTTGCCAGTGCACCAGCAGGCCGATGAACAGCAGCAAAAAGCCGCTGGTGAGCACGATAAACCACACTTGCTGGGACGGCAGGCCCTGTTCTTCCAGGCTGGTGTAGGGCTCGGGCAACAGCGAAGCGATGTACAGCCATTCGCCGGGCGCGAGCTGGATCTGCGTGACCAGCACCGGCGGGTTCACCGGTTCCAGGGTCAGCGCGTAATGCGCCCAGGAGCGTGGCAGTTCATCGAGTTTCAAGCCAGCGTTAAAGATACGCAGGTCTTCGGCACTGACAAATTCCACCGAGATATGCACGTCGGCGCCGAGGGTCTGGCGCAGCACTTCGTCCACCGCCACCAGCACCGCCTGCTTGCGCGGGGTTTCCGGCAGCACTTGCATGTCCAGCGGACGGTCATTGAGGGTCACCACAAACCGCGTGCCGCCCATGCTGCGCAATTGGTCGAGGACCAACGGGCGATAGGCCACTGGCAACGAGCGGAAATAACTCACGCTGGCGGTCATCGAATGCGCCAGGCTGCGGGCGCTGGTGACCAGGCCTTCGAGCTGGGTGGCGCGCAATTGCGAAACCCAGATCACGCTCGACAGCGCCTGGGCAAACAACACCACCAGCAAGGTCAGCAGCAACATGCGCCCCAGCAGCGAACGCGGCACCGGAAAACGCCGGCGGCGCTCAGTCACAGGTTCAGTGGGCATTGCCGGCAACCACGCTGGCTGCCAGTTGATAACCGCTGCCGCGCACGGTGCGGATCAGCCGCGGCGGTTTTTCGGTATCGCGCAGGCGTTGGCGCAGGCGGCTGACGGCCATGTCGACGATACGGTCCAGCGGCATCAGGTCACGGCCACGGGTGGCGTTGCCGATGGTGTCGCGGTCGAGGATCTGTTGCGGGTGGTCGAGAAACAACTTGAGCAGGGCAAAGTCGGCGCCGGAGAGGATCACTTCTTCGCCATCGAGGTGGAACAACCTGTGGCTGATCATATCCAGGCGCCATTCATCAAACACCAACACGTCGCTGCTGCCCCGTTGCTCCTGGCCGAATTGGGCACGGCGCAACAGCGCCTTGATCCGCGCTTGCAGCTCGCGGGGGCTGAAGGGTTTGCCGATGTAATCGTCGGCGCCCAGTTCCAGGCCGATCACGCGGTCGGTTTCGTCGGAGCTGGCAGTGAGCATGATGATCGGCACCTGCGCCTGGCGCGGGTGCTGGCGGATCCAGCGGCAAAGGCTGAAACCGTCTTCGTCGGGCAACATCACGTCGAGGATGACCAGGTCGCACGGCGCCTCGTTCATCGCCTGGCGGAACCCCGCACCGTCCGGTACGCCACGCACCTGGAAGCCGGCACGACTGAGGTAGGTTTGCAGCAATTCGCGGATTTCCTGGTCGTCGTCGACGAGGAGAATGGATTTACTGATTACGCTCACGGGGCCTCCTTGTTGTTATGGCCAAGCTTAAGTCATTTGTTGCCCTTGAGGCCCTCATCGCAGGCAAGCCAGCTCCCACATTTTGACCGTGTGAACCCGGTCAACTGTGGGAGCTGGCTTGCCTGCGATAGGGCCATCACTGCCTACGCAAAAGCCTGTTCAAGCGCCACGCCCGCCCCAGTCAACCCGGAGTAAGGCGCCGTCACCAACCACACCGGAATACCCTTGAAGTAGTCACTCATGCAGCCTTTGTCGCAAAAACTCTTGGCGAAACCACTGTTGATAAAGAAGTCGGCAAACCTCGGTATCACCCCGCCCACGATATACACACCGCCGCGCCCGCCGGTGGTCAGCACGTTGTTCCCCGCCACGCGGCCCAGCCAGATGCTGAACTGGTCCAACACTTCCATCGCCACCGGGTCGCCGGCCAGGCCTGCGGCCGTGATGGCCTCGGGCGTGTCCAGCACCGGCGTGTGCCCATCCACCGCGCAAATCGCCCGGTACAGACGCGGCAAGCCGCCGCCGCTCAAGGCGGTTTCGGCGCTGACGTGACCGATTTCCGTGTAGATGTGCTGCCACAGCTGGGTTTCACGCGGGCTGCTCAGGGGCAAGTCGACATGGCCGCCCTCCCCCGGCAACGCCGCAAAGCGACCGCCACCCAAGTCCAACAGCGTGCCGACGCCCAGGCCGGTGCCCGGGCCGATCACCACGGCCGGGCGCAACGGTTCCGGTGTGCCTTCGCAGACCACACGGAATTCATCGGGCTTGAGGCGGGTCATGCCCAGGGCCATGGCCGAGAAGTCATTGACCAGCAGCAGCTCATCCACCTGCAACGTCTTGCAAAACGCCGTCTTGCTCAGGCGCCAGTGATTGTTGGTGAACTTGAACTCATCGCCACTCACGGGACCTGCCACCGACAGGCATACCGCGCCAATCGCACCGATTTGCAGGCCTTCTTCCTTGAGGTAAACCTTGATCGCGTCCTCAGGGCTGGCGTGATCCGCCGTGGCGTGCACGCGGATCGAATGCAGCTCCTGGTCCCGCCACAACGCAAACCGCGCGTTGGTTCCACCGATATCACCGACCAGCGCAAGCTTCACTTAAGCGTCTCCAGGGCAGAGGTAAAGGCGCTGGCGCCCTGCTCTGCGGAGCTTGCGGCCAAGCGCATAAATGCAAACAGCTCGCGACCAGCCCCCACGTTATTGCCCAACAGGCCCGTGGCAGGCGCGCGCGCTGCAAATTCTTCGGCGTCCACCTTAAGCTCCAAGGTGCCCTTCACGCCATCGACGCGAATGATATCGCCATCACGCACCCGCGCCAGTGGCCCGCCGCTCTGGGCTTCGGGGTTGACGTGGATCGCGGCGGGGATCTTACCCGAGGCGCCGGACATGCGCCCGTCTGTGACCAACGCGACTTTGAAACCACGGTCCTGCAACACGCCCAGGAACGGGGTCATCTTGTGCAGTTCGGGCATGCCATTGGAGCGCGGGCCCTGGAAACGCATCACGGCAACAAAGTCTTTTTCCAGCTGGCCGGCCTTGAAGGCATCGGCCAAATCCTGCTGATCCTGGAACACCACCGCCGGTGCTTCGACGATTTGATGCTCAAGGGCCACGGCCGACACCTTCATCACACCACGGCCGAGGTTGCCTTCCATCACCCGCAAACCGCCTTCCGGGGAGAACGCACGGGCCACCGGGCGCAGGATGGTTTCGTCGAGGCTTTCGATAGGCCCGTCGCGCCAGATCAGCTCGCCGTCCACCAGGAACGGTTCCTGGGTGTAGCGGCTCAGGCCCTTGCCCGCGACGGTGTTGACGTCTTCGTGCAACAGGCCGGCTTCGAGCAGTTCGCGGATCAGGAACGACATGCCGCCCGCCGCCTGGAAGTGGTTGATGTCGGCCTTGCCGTTTGGATAGACGTGGGACAGGGTCGGCACCACCTCGGAGAGGTCGGCCATGTCCTGCCAGGTAAGGATAATGCCCGCCGACATGGCGATGGCCGGCATGTGCAGGGTGTGGTTGGTGGAACCACCGGTGGCGTTGAGGGCGACGATGGAGTTGACCAGGGATTTCTCGTCGACGATCTCGCCGATCGGCGTGAAGTTGCCGCTGGCCTTGGTCAGGCGCGTGACCTGATGCGCGGCTTCGCGGGTCAGCGCGTCACGCAGCGGCGTGTACGGGTTGACGAACGACGCACCAGGCAAGTGCAGGCCCATCACTTCCATCAGCAACTGGTTGGTGTTGGCGGTGCCGTAGAAGGTGCAGGTGCCGGGGCTGTGGTAGGACTTCATCTCCGATTCCAGCAGCTCTTCGCGAGTGGCCTTGCCTTCGGCGTAGCGCTGGCGCACGTCGGCTTTCTGCTTGTTGGAGATACCCGATGGCATTGGCCCGCCTGGCACGAAGATCATCGGCAGATGGCCGTAGCGCAGCGCGCCCATCATCAGGCCGGGAACAATCTTGTCGCAGATGCCCAGCATCAGCGCGGCGTCGAACATGTTGTGGGACAGCGCTACCGCCGTGGACATGGCGATCACTTCACGGCTGAGCAGGCTCAGCTCCATGCCGGGCTCGCCCTGGGTTACGCCGTCGCACATGGCGGGGGTGCCACCGGCGAACTGGCCGACCGAGCCGACTTCGCGCAAAGCTTTTTTGATTTGTTCCGGGAAATGTTCGTACGGCTGGTGCGCCGAGAGCATGTCGTTATATGACGAAACAATTGCCACGTTGGCGGCGTTCATCATGCGCAGGCTGTTTTTGTCTTCGGTGCCGCAACCGGCCACGCCGTGGGCGAAGTTGGCGCATTGCAGCTTGCCGCGCATCGGACCGTCGCTGGCTGCGCCGCGAATGAGCGCAAGGTAAGCCTCGCGGGTGGCGCGGCTACGGGCGATAAGCCGTTCGGTGACCTCAAGAACGCGGGGATGCATGTGTAGAACTCCAGGCTAACGGATGTGGCGACCTGAGTGTCTATGCTGATCAAACGCCCGCTACGCATGGGATGGCAGGGTGTCGTTTAAATCATCGGACCAGTTGATTCAGGTCACTCGTTGTAGATTGAACAAAATATTGCCACTAAAAAGGCTTGTTTTCTATTTTTATGCGAATAATCTTGTAATTCTTACAACAAATCGACGACAGGCACTCTCCAATGACTCTTCGTATCGCAATCAATGGTTTTGGCCGTATTGGCCGTAATGTCCTGCGCGCACTGTATACCCAAGGCTACCGCCAGGATTTGCAGATCGTCGCCATCAACGATCTGGGCGACAGTTCGATCAACGCCCACCTGCTCAAATACGACACCGTACATGGCACTTTCGAAGCAGAGGTCGCCCACGATCAGGAAAGCCTGACCGTCAATGGTGACCGGATTGCCGTCAGTGCCATTCGCAACCCCGCCGACCTGCCGTGGGCTGCCCACAAGATCGACGTGGTGTTCGAATGCACCGGCCTGTTCACTGACCGTGACAAGGCGGCCGCCCATATTACCGCTGGCGCGCGCAAGGTGATCATTTCTGCACCGGCCAAGGGCGCGGACGCGACCGTGGTCTACGGCGTAAACCATGACATTCTGCGCCAATCCCACCAGATCATCTCCAACGCCTCGTGCACCACCAACTGCCTGGCGCCGGTGGCCCAGGTGCTGCACCGCGAACTGGGCATCGAAAGCGGCCTGATGACCACCATCCACGCCTACACCAACGACCAGAACCTCACCGACGTCTACCACACCGACCCGTACCGCGCGCGCTCGGCCACCCAGAACATGATCCCGAGCAAGACCGGCGCCGCCGAAGCGGTGGGCCTGGTGCTGCCGGAACTGGCGGGCAAGCTGACCGGCATGGCCGTGCGGGTGCCGGTGATCAACGTGTCGCTGGTGGACCTCACCGTGCAGTTGAAGAAAGACGCCACGGCCGAACAGGTCAACGCGCTGCTCAAAGAAGCCAGCCAGCACTCGAAAATCCTCGGCTACAACACCCTGCCGCTGGTTTCGAGTGACTTCAACCACAACCCGCTGTCGTCGATCTTCGATGCCAATCACACCAAGGTCAGCGGCAAATTGCTGAAAGTGCTGGCCTGGTACGACAATGAGTGGGGCTTCTCCAACCGTATGCTGGATAACTGCCTGGCGCTGTGCAACGCCGAATAATCCCTGCCGCCGCTGGCTTGTGTGAGAGCTGGCTTTTTGTGGGAGCTGGCTTGCCTGCGATAGCATCACCTCGGTCTGACTGAAAGACCAAGGTGCCTGCATCGCGGGCAAGCCCGGCTCCCACAGGGATCTGCTCAGTCCTGCAACGTGCCACTTGCCATTTGCGTTGATGATAAGCATTATCATTAACTGCAAATCGGTCTGGTATCACTGTGAGCCAATCTCGCTTCAACCAAGTCTTTCTCACCCAACGGGTGATTCTGCTTCGCACCTTGCAGCGCATGGTGAATAACCACAGCACCGCCGAGGACCTGTTGCAGGAAACCTACCTGCGCGTCACCCGGGCCCTCAGTGAGCGGCCTATCGATCACCTCGAACCTTTCGTCTACCAAACGGCGCGCAATCTGGCGCTGGACCACCTGCGCTCCCGCAGGATCCAGGCCCGCACGTTGCAGGAAGATGTCCCGCTGGACATCCTGCAAAGCGTCGCCGCACCCATCAGCACGCCCGAAGATGCCACCCAGGCCGAGCAATTGCTTGAGCACCTGAGCGTCAGCCTGGGCCAGTTGAGCGCCCGCCAGCAGCAGATCTTCATCCTCAGCCGCCTGCACGGTTGCAGCTACCAGGAGATTGCCGATCAGTTGGACGTGTCCTTGAGCACCGTGCAAAAGGAACTGAAATTGATTATGGCCATCTGCGTAGGTGTGGCCGAAAGGTTGGATCGGCCTTAAGCTTCACCCGATTACGCTGTAGGAAAGATCAATAAAACGTGGCGAAGACCCGAGGAACACCGTGACGGACCCGAATAAACGGCACCCCCATGAGCTGGCTCATGAGGTGTTGCAAGACACGGCTATGGACCAAGCCCTCGATTGGCTGATCGCCTTGCAATGCCCGTTGCCCGGGCAACAGGCCGAATTTGAAGCCTGGCTGGCCAGCGACCCGGCCCACCGCCAAGCGTTCGCCAAGGCCCAGGCCGCCTGGGGTGGCGCGCCAGTGCACAGCGCCGCCGTGGCCCTCGCCGCGCCGCGCAAACCGAGCGCCTGGCGCCGGATCAAACCGCACTGGAAACCCCTGGCCACCGCTGCCGTGCTGCTGATCGGCCTGTTCAGCTTCAGCAACCTGCCGGTGCGCCTGCAAGCCGATCATCTCACCGTGGTCGGCGAACGCCAGCGCCTGCAATTGGACGACGGCGCCAAGGTGCTGCTGAACACCAACTCGGCGTTTTCCAGCCGCATCAAGGACCAGCAGCGCATCGCCCGCCTGTACCAGGGCGAAGCGTTTTTTGAAGTGGCGCCCAGCCACGGCCTGCCCCTGGAGATCGACGCCGGCCCGGTGCGCGCCAGCGTGCGCGATACCGCCTTCGCCGTGCGCTACCTCAATGGCGAGGCGCAGGTGCAGGTGCAACGCGGCGACGTCGACCTGAGCAACACCTTCGACGACGCGCGCGTGCGCTTGAGCGCCGGGCAAAGTATCCGCATCGGCCCCAAGGGCTTCGGCCCGCCCGCCAAGCTGGACGCCAACAAGGACCTGGCCTGGGTCCAGGGCCGGCTGATCTTTGAGAACTGCCCGATGAGCGAAGTGCTCGCCGAGCTGCGCCGCTATTACCCGGGCTGGATCGTCAACAACAACGAGCAACTGGCCAGCGTCGCCGTCACCGGCAACTACCGCCTCGACCAGCCCCTGGACGTGGTGCGCTCACTGGCCCACATCACCTCGGCCAAGCTGTCGGAATACCCGGCGCTGGTGATCTTGAACTAAATGAGAATTATTTTTACTCGATAACCTCTGGCGGTACGTCTCGTCTTAGCCAATGCAACTGATTCCCATTTGTTTCAGTTCGCAACTATAAGATTCGTACTCCGGAGCGCTCTCGATGTCCTCTCGTTTCAACCGCCGGTCTTCCTTGCCCGTGCTGTCCGTGCTGACCGCCGCCATCCTGCTGGCTGGCGCGCCGGTGATGGCCGCCACCGCTGCCGAGCCTGCGCCGCGCAGCCACGGCAACTACAATTTCAGTATCGAGCAACAGCCGTTGGTGTCCGCGCTGAACGCCTTCACCAGCGTCACCGGCTGGCAAGTCGGCCTGCCGGCAGAGCTGGGCCAGGGTGTGTCGTCCCCTGGCGTACGTGGCCCGCTGCCACCGGAAAAAGCCTTGGATCAGTTGTTGGTGGGGACCAACCTGAGCTACCGCAAACTGGGCAACAACAACATCGTCCTGGAAAAACGTGCGGCCGGCGGCACCCTCAACCTGCAGCAAGTGACCATCAGCGCCACCCGCCACGAGCAGGATGTGACCAGCGTACCGAGCACCGTCAGCGTGCATGACCGCCAGGAGCTGGACCGCCTCAACGTCGGCAACAGCCGCGACCTGGTGCGCTACGAGCCCGGCGTCTCCGTGGGCGGCGCCGGTACTCGTTCGGGCAATGCCGGCTTCAACATCCGTGGCATTGACGGCGACCGCATCCTCACCCAGGTCGATGGCGTCGAAGTGCCCGATCACTTCTCCAACGGCCCATACGCGCAAACCCGTCGCAACTACGTCGACCCGGAGATCGTCAAGCGCGTTGAAATCCTGCGCGGACCGGCCTCGGCCCTGTACGGCAGCAGCGCCATCGGCGGCGCGGTGAGCTACTTCACCCTCGACCCCGACGACATCATCAAGCCCGGCCAGGACGTCGGCGCCCGCCTGAAGACCGGCTACAGCTCCGCCGACGAAAGCTGGCTGACCTCCGGCACCGTCGCCGGGCGTGTGCAGGACTTCGACGGCTTGCTGCACCTGAGCCAGCGCAACGGCCACGAGACCGAATCCTACGACGGCAACAACGTCACCGGCTTGAACCGCACCGCCGCCAACCCGGAAGACGCGCGCACCACCAACGTGCTCGCCAAGCTCGGCTGGAACTACGGCGATGACAACCGCCTGGGCTTCACCTATGAGAAGTACAAGGACGACCGCGACACCAATCAGAAGAGCGCCGTGGGCGGCCCGTACAACACCGGCTTCAACAGCAACCTGTACCGCGCACGCACCGGCAACGACACCATCAGCCGCGAGCGCTTTGGCCTGGAAAACAGCGTTGCCGTCGACTCGCTGTTTGCCGACCGCATCAAGACCAGCCTCAACTACCAGATCGCCAAGACCGACCAGACCACGGACGAACACTACGTGTCGGGCGCGCGCAATTTGTTGCGCCAACGGGAGACGCTCTACGAGGAAAAACAATGGGTGTTCGACGCCCAGCTGGACAAGGCGTTTGCCATTGGCGACACCGACCACGTGGTGACCTATGGCACCACCCTCAAGCAGGCGAAGGTCACCGGTTCACGCACCGGCAGCGCCACCTGCCTGACCGTCAGCACCTACTGCGCAACCGTTGGCGGCCCGAGCACCTTCCCATCGGACAAAGTCGTACCCGCCAGCGACTTCCCGGACCCGACCATCAACACCTACGCGCTGTTCGCCCAGGACCAGATCACCTGGGGCAAATGGACCTTCCTGCCCAGCGTGCGTTATGACTACACCCAGCTCAAGCCCAAGCTGACCGAGGACTTCCTCAACGCCACCGACCCGAATCGCGTCTACGCCCACGACGACAGCGACAAGACCTGGCACCGCGTGTCGCCGAAATTCGGCCTGACCTACGCCCTGACCGACAACTACACCTGGTTCGGCCAGTACGCCGAAGGCTTCCGCACGCCGTCGGCGAAAGCCCTGTACGGCCGCTTCGAAAATATCCAGCAAGGCTATGTGGTCGAACCCAACTCGGACCTCAAGCCGGAAAGCAGCAAGAGCTTCGAAACCGGCCTGCGCGGCAACTTCGAGGAAGGCAACTTCGACGTGGCGGTGTTCTACAACAAGTACCACGACTTCATCAACGAAGACGCGGCACTGCTGTCCCCCACCGGCACCGCGTTCAAGGCCAGCAACATCAAGCGCGCCACCATCAAGGGCGTGGAAGCCAAGGGTCGCCTGAACCTCGACAGCTTTGGTGCCCCGCAGGGCCTGTACACCCAGGGCTCGGTGGCCTATGCCTATGGCCGCAATGAAGACACCGGCGAGCCGATCAACAGTGTCAACCCGCTCAAGGGCGTGTTTGGCCTGGGCTACGAGCAGCAAAACTACGGCGCACTGGTCAGCTGGACCCTGGTCAAGAAGCAGGATCGTGTCGACAAGAACACCTTCTTCTCGCCCGACGGCGACACCAGCAAGGCCCCGTTCAAGACTCCAGGCTTTGGCATCGTTGACCTGACCGGTTTCTACAAAGTGACCAACGACGTGACCATCAACGGCGGCCTGTACAACGTGACCGACAAGAAATACTGGAACTGGGACGACGTGCGCAGCTTCGACAGCATTGGTGAAGCCGGCGTGACCGCGCCCGCCAATATCGACCGCCTGACCCAGCCTGGCCGCAACTTTGCGATCAACCTGATCTGGGATATCTGATAGCGCCTGCCTCACCCCGCCGATATTTAAGCGCCGGGGTGAGGTTTTTTTACTGTGCCGCGTCTTCTTGTTCGTCTATTTGATAACGGCTCTCTTTAAGAGCAACAAGGCGCTCCCCCTTCTCAAGGACTTTTTCATGACCGCTTCTCCTACCGCAGAACGCCCAAGCCTGCGCTCCCAGCGCCTGAACCAGATCACCAACGAACCGCACACCAAGCTCGACGCCCTCGTCAAAGCCCACGCGCCGTTCGAAACCCAAGCCAACTTTGCCCGCTTCGTGGTGGCGCAATACCTGTTCCAGTCGGAACTGGTGTCCCTGTACAACGATGCCGAACTGATCAAGATCGTCCCTGACCTGGCCGCACGCTGCCGCGCCGACGCCGCCAAGCTGGACCTGGCCGACCTCGACACCGACGTGCCGGCGCCCGTTGCCGGGGCGGTGAACAGCCCGAGCAAGGCCGAAGCCCTGGGCTGGCTGTTCGTGTCCGAAGGTTCCAAGCTGGGCGCCGCGTTCCTGATCAAACGCGCCGTGGGCCTGGGCCTGAGCGAAACCTTCGGTGCCCGTCACCTGGGCGAGCCGGCCGGTGGCCGTGCTGAAGGTTGGAAGAGCTTCACCCGCACCCTGGACGGCCTGGAATTCAGCGCTGAAGAAGAAGCCGCCGTGGAAAAAGGTGCAGTGGATGCGTTTGTGCGCTTCACCGTGCTGCTGGAACAGGCGTACGCTAGCGCCCCTGAACTGGCCTGACTCCCAGATTGAAATACAATTTAAATGTGGGAAAGGGCTTGTGTGGGAGCGGGCTTGCTCGCGAAGGCGTTGGGTCAGTCGACATCTTTATCAACTGACAGACTGTATTCGCGAGCAAGCCCGCTCCCACATTTGGATCTCATTTCAAGCTGATTTTTTGCTTTATCTTATTTTGCGCAAACCCATGACCGGCAGAACCCAATCCACCTCGAAAATCGCCCGGATCCTCTTCGGCCTGCTGGCCTACGTCAGCCTGGGCATTGGCTTGGTGGCGATTGTCATACCGGGTTTGCCCACCACCGAATTCATCCTGCTCGCCGCCTGGGCCGCCACCAAAAGCTCACCGCGCCTCAGCGCCTGGCTGGAAAACCACCGGTTGTTCGGGCCGATCCTGTTCAACTGGCGCAACGGCAAGATCATCGCCCGCCGCGCCAAGATCAGCGCCACCGTGAGCATGCTGCTCTGCGCCGGGCTGATGCTGGTGATGCTCGACCATGGCTGGCCGATCTACCTGGCAATTGCCGGGATGAGCCTGGGCAACCTGTGGATCTGGTCGCGCCCGGAGCGGCTCGCACGGCCCGCATAACGCTGCGCGTAGGACACTTCCTACCACTCATCGCCTCCCTCTCATGAAACGCCCCTCTGCGCCGATGCCAAAGACATAGCGCCGAATGGACTTGGCCGTGCTCCGCATACCAACAAGTCCATTCGCGAGTGAACCTATGTTCGACACCCTCTCCATCCGCTTGAAAATCGTGCTGTTGTCGGGGCTGTGCCTGCTGGGAGTGATTGCGCTGATCATCGGCGTCAACCTCTACCAGACCAGCCAGAACGATCAGTTGATCAGCGACTCAAGCTCGCGAATGCTCACCCACAGCGTGCAGAACCTGCTGCAAGCCAAGGCCGCCGAACAAGCGGTGCAGTTGCAGAAAAGCTTTGGCGAAAACCTGCTGGTGGTGACCGCCCTCGCCGACCAAGTCAAAGACTTGCGCGCCCTCGCCAACCAACGTGGCCTGGAACCCGGCGCCCTGCGTGAAGCCCTCAACCAAAGCGTCAAGACTGCCTTTGAGCGCAACCGCGCCGCGCTGGGCATCTGGTTGTCGTTCGAACCCAACGGGCTGGACGGCAAGGACAGCGAATTCATCGACGATAAAGCCCGTGTCTCCAACGAAAAAGGCCGTTTCTCCACCTACTGGAGCCGTGCCGGTGGCGAAAGCTTGAACACGATCATGGTCGAGGAAGACCTGACCAAGACCACCCTCAATCTCAGCGGAACGCCCTACAACATCTGGTACACCTGCCCACGGGACACCCGCAGCGTTTGCCTGTTGGACCCGTACGCCGATGAAGTGGCCGGCAAATCGATGCTGATGACCACCATCTCGCTGCCGCTGATCGTCGACGGCAAAGTCATCGGCGTGGTCGGCATCGACATTGCCCTCAACACCTTGCAAGCCGCCACGGATGCGGCGCAGAAAGACTTGTTCGACAGCACCGCGCACCTGGAGATTCTGGCCAGCGGCGGCCTGATCGCGGCCTACAGCGGCGAGCCGGCGCGGGTCGGCAAGAACCTGATCGACACCCTGGGTGCGGAGGGCAAGGAGATCGTGCAACTGCTGGCCAATGACACCCGCACGATCCGCGAGCAAGACGACACCATTCGTGCCGTGTACCCGGTCAAGCCAATCCCCGGAGCCAAATCCTGGGGCGTATTGGTCAAGTTGCCCAAGCAGGTGATGCTCGCCGACAACGTGAAAATGCAAGCCCTGCTCGACGAGGCCCAGGCCGCCGGCACCCTTAAGGCCCTGCTGGTCGGCGCCGCCGCTGGCTTGCTGGGCTTGCTGCTGATCTGGCTGACCGCCACCGGCGTGACCCGCCCGATCAACAACGTGGCCGCCATGCTCAAAGGCATTGCCAGCGGCGACGGCGACCTCACCCAACGCCTGGCCTATAGCAAAAAAGACGAACTGGGCGAATTGGCGAACGGCTTCAACGCCTTCCTCGACAAGCTGCAACCGACCATCGCGCAGATCAAGCAAAGCATCACCGAAGCGCGCGGCACCGCCGACCAGTCCTCGGCCATCGCACGCCAGACCAGCGAAGGCATGCAGGTGCAATTCCGCGAAATCGACCAGGTGGCCACCGCCTCCAATGAAATGAGCGCCACCGCCCATGACGTCGCCAACAGCGCCTCCAACGCCGCCAGCGCGGCACGCGGCGCCGATCAGTCGGCGCGTGAAGGCATGTCGATCATCGAGCAAAGCACCCGCGACATCACCACCCTCGCCGAAGAAGTCAGCAAGGCCGTGGGCGAAGTCGAGGCGCTAGCGGTGAACAGCGAGCAGATTGGCTCCGTGCTGGAAGTGATCCGCAGTATTGCCGAGCAGACCAACCTGCTGGCGCTCAACGCCGCCATCGAAGCGGCCCGCGCCGGCGAAAGCGGCCGGGGGTTTGCGGTGGTGGCCGACGAAGTGCGCAACCTGGCCAAGCGCACCCAGGATTCGGTGGAGGAAATCCGCGTGGTGATCGAACGCATCCAGAGCGGCACCCGTGGCGTGGTGGCGACCATGCATTCGAGCCAGAGCCAGGCCCAGAACAACGCCGGGCAGATCCATCAGGCGGTGCAGGCCCTGGGCAAGATCAGCGATGCCGTGACGGTGATCAGCGACATGAACCTGCAAATCGCCAGCGCCGCCGAACAACAGAGCGCCGTGGCCGAAGAGGTCAACCGCAACGTCTCGGCGATCCGCACCGTGACCGAGACGCTGACCGGCCAGGCCACGGAATCGGCGGCGATCAGCAGCCAACTGAATGCCTTGGCCAACCAGCAGATGACGTTGATGGATCAGTTCAGGGTTTAGTTCGCAATCCCAAGAACAATGGAATCCCCCTGTGGGAAAGGGGCTTGTGTGGGAGCGGGCTTGCTCGCGAAGGCGGCGTGTCAGCCAATTCATCTCTGACTGATCCACCGCCTTCGCGAGCAAGCCCGCTCCCACACAAGCCCGCCCCACATTTAGATCACCTTGGCCTTAAGCCCCGGGCCAAACCTGCACAAACGCCGCCACATCTTCCTTCGCCGCCGTACGCGGCGGGTTCTGCGGCGTACCCAGGTACAGGAAGCCAATCACTTCCTCACCTTCCGTCAGCCCCAAGCCTTGGGCAACGTGAGCCGAATACGACAACTCACCAGTACGCCACACCGCACCAATCCCCTGGGCATACGCCGCCAGCAGGATGCCATGGGCCGCGCAACCAGCCGCCAGCAACTGCTCGGACTTCGGCACCTTGAAGTGTTCCTGCAAACGCGCAATCACTACCACCACCAACGGCGCACGCAACGGGCCGTTCTGGGCCTTGTCGATCACCGCTTGCGGGGCGTCGGCGTCTTGCAGGCGCGCGGCCTCGGCCAACAACGTGCCCATCTGTTCACGAGCGGCGCCTTCCACCGTAAGGAAGCGCCACGGGCGCAGTTGGCCGTGGTCTGGCGCGCGCAGGGCGGCGGCGAACAGCACGTCGCGCTGCGCCTGGGTCGGTGCCGGTTCCAGCAGGCGCGGCACGGAAACACGGTTGAGCAAAGCGTCGAGAGCCTGCATTGGCCACCTCCAGAGAAAAATGTGCGGCCATTCTAGCGGGAATGCAGCGCCCCCCACCAAACGATAATTGCTCTTATTCCTTACGCCCTGCCCTGTTAGACTTTGCCACCTTATTTTTGCCCTTCGTTCAGGAAACTCGATGTCCCGTTGGCTTTTTCGCCTGTCCGCTGCCTTCCTGGCCTTGAGCCTGACTGCCTGCGGCGACGCGCCCCGGTTTACCAAGGCCGAGCCGGGTGAATCGCGGGCGGGCGGCGCGGCGACCGTGAACAAGCGCGACCAGAACGCGTTTTCCCTGCCCTCGGCCAACCTGTCGCCCACCCGCCGCCTGGATTTCAGCGTCGGCAACAGCTTCTTTCGCAGCCCCTGGGTGATTGCGCCGTCCACCACCACCGCGCGTGATGGCCTGGGCCCGCTGTTCAACACCAATGCCTGCCAGAACTGCCATATCAAGGACGGTCGCGGCCATCCGCCGTTGCCCGACGCGGCGAATGCGGTGTCGATGCTGGTGCGCCTGTCCATCCCGGACACCCCGGCCTACGCCAAGGCCATCGAGCAGATTGGCGTAGTGCCCGAGCCGGTCTACGGCGGGCAATTGCAGGACATGGCCGTGCCGGGCGTACCGCCCGAAGGCAAGGTGCGAGTCGATTACACACCGGTCAACGTGACGTTCAAGGACGGCACCGTGGTCGAGCTGCGCAAGCCAGACCTGCAGATTACCCAGCTCGGCTACGGCCCGATGCATCCAGATACACTTTTTTCGGCGCGCGTTGCCCCGCCGATGATCGGCCTGGGCTTGCTCGAAGCCATCAGCGACGCCGATATCCTGCGCAACACCGACCCCAAGACCGCCGACAAGGAAGCCATCGTCGGCCGGGCGAACTGGGTCTGGGATGACGCCCAGCACAAGACCGTCCTCGGGCGTTTTGGCTGGAAAGCCGGGCAACCGAACCTCAATCAACAAAATGTTCACGCGTTTTCTGGTGATATGGGCCTCACCACGTCCCTGAGACCCTTTGATGACTGCACCGATGCCCAAGTCGCCTGCAAACAGGCGCCTAACGGCGATGGCCCCGATGGCGAGCCGGAAGTCAGCGACAACATCCTGCGCCTGGTGCTGTTCTACACCCGCAATCTCGCCGTGCCGGCCCGGCGTGGCGTCAACACGCCCGAGGTGCTGGCCGGCAAGAACCTGTTCTACCAAGCCGGCTGCCAGGGTTGCCACACGCCCGCGTTCACCACGGCGGCCAATGCCGCCGAACCTGAACTGGCCAGCCAGGTGATCCGCCCCTACAGCGACCTGCTGTTGCACGACATGGGCGAAGGCCTTGCCGACAACCGCAGCGAATTCAAGGCCGGTGGCCGCGACTGGCGCACCGCGCCGTTGTGGGGCATCGGCCTGACTCAGACCGTAAGTGGCCACACCCAGTTGCTGCATGACGGCCGCGCCCGCAACCTGCTGGAAGCCGTGCTGTGGCACGGCGGTGAGGCACAAGCGGCGCAGCAGCATGTGTTGTCCTTTAATGCCGAACAGCGCGCCGCGTTGCTGGCGTTCCTGAATTCTTTATAAGCTTCGCCCCAATTACCGAAGGGAGCTTTACATGTTCCGTCCCAAGTTGTTGTTCACCAGCCTCGCCGCCCTCGCCCTGGGCGCCTGCTCGCCGCAAGACCCGCAAGCCGTGACCTCGGCGGCCATCGCCAAGCAAGTGATCCTGCCGACCTACAGCCGTTGGGTCGAAGCTGACCGCCAACTGGCCGTCAGCGCCCTGGCCTACTGCCAGGGCAAGGAAAGCCTGGATACCGCCCGCGCCGACTTCCTCCACGCGCAAAAGGCCTGGGCCGAGTTGCAACCGCTGCTGATCGGCCCGCTGGCCGAGGGCAACCGTTCGTGGCAGGTGCAGTTCTGGCCGGACAAGAAAAACCTCGTCGGTCGCCAAGTCGAACAGTTGGTCACCGCCCAACCGCAGATCGATGGCGCCGCACTGGCCAAATCCAGCGTGGTGGTTCAGGGCCTGTCGGCTTACGAATACATCCTCTACGACGCCAAGACCGACATCGCCGACGAAGCGCAGAAAGCCCGTTACTGCCCGTTGCTGGTCGCCATCGGTGACCGCCAGAAAGCCTTGGCCGAAGAGATCCTGGCGAGCTGGAACAGCACCGACGGCATGCTCGCGCAGATGAGCAAGTTTCCGAACCAGCGCTACGCCGATTCCCACGAAGCCATTGCCGATCTGCTGCGCGTCCAGGTGACCGCACTGGATACCCTGAAGAAGAAACTCGGCACGCCAATGGGCCGCCAGACCAAGGGTATCCCGCAGCCGTTCCAGGCCGATGCCTGGCGCAGCCAGTCGTCCCTGCAAAGCCTCGAGGCCAGCCTCGCCGCCGCCCAGACCGTATGGGTCGGCGTCGACAACAAAGGCTTGCGTGGCCTGCTGCCAGCGGATCAGAAGGCGTTGGCCGACAAGATCGACGCCGCCTACGCCGCCTCGCTGAAACTGTTCGCCAGCAACCAGCGCACCCTCAACGAACTGTTGGGTGACGATGCCGGCCGCCAACAGCTCAACGACCTCTATGACAGCCTCAACGTCGTCCACCGCCTGCACGAAGGCGAGCTGGCCAAGGCGCTGGGCATCCAATTGGGCTTTAACGCCAACGACGGTGACTGATGATGCTCAGGCGACAGGCTTTGGCCGTTGGCAGCGTGCTGCTCAGCGCCCTTACATTGGGTGGCTGGACGCTGTTCAAGCAGAAGGACAAGGGCCCGCTGCTGCTGTCGGCGCGGGATGATGGCGACGGCAAGCACTACGCCGTCGGGTTTCGCCTGGACGGCAAGCAGGTGTTTGCCACCCAGGTCGCCCAGCGCTGCCACGACATCATCAACCACCCGACGCTGCCGATTGCGCTGTTTGTCGCCCGTCGCCCGGGGACCGAGAGCTACCTGATCGACTTGCGCGACGGCACGCTGCTGCAAACCATCACCTCCCATGCCAATCGCCACTTTTATGGCCACGCGGTCATTCACAAGAGCGGCGACTGGCTGTACACCACCGAGAACGACACGTCCGACCCTGGCCGTGGTTTGCTCGGTGTGTACAAGTTCGAAGGCGAGCGGCTGGTGCACAGCGGTGAGATTTCCACCCATGGCATTGGCCCGCACCAGGTGTCATGGATGCCCGACGGTGAAACCCTGGTGGTGGCCAACGGCGGCATTCGCACCGAAGCCGAAAGCCGCGTCGAGATGAACCTCAACGCCATGGAGCCGAGCCTGGTGCTGATGCACCGCGACGGCACGTTGATCAGCAAGGAAACCCTCGGCCAGCAGATGAACAGCGTACGCCACATGGGGATCGCCAGCGATGGCACCATCCTTACCGGGCAGCAGTTCATGGGGCCGTCCCAGGAGCGTTCCGAGTTGCTCGCGATCAAGCGGCCCGGGCAACCGTTCGTGGCGTTCCCGGTGGCCGATGAGCAGTTGCAGGCCATGGGGCACTACACCGCCAGCGTCGCCGTGCACAGCGAGTTGCGCCTGGTGGCGTTGACCGCGCCGCGGGGCAATCGCTTCTTTATCTGGGACATGGACAGCCTTGAGCTGCGCCTGGACGGCCCGCTGCCAGACTGTGCCGGCGTGGGCGCAGTGGCCGATGGGTTCGTCGTCACATCCGGCCAAGGCCGTTGCCGTTTCTACGACTGCCGCCAAACACCGTTGGTGGCAAAACCCTTGGAATTGCCGGCAGGGCTGTGGGATAACCACCTGCACTTAGTCTGATCGTTCCCACGCTCCGCGTGGGAATGCTACCCGTGACGCTCTGCGTCACCCTGGCGGGACGCAGAGCGTCCCAAGAGGCGTTCCCACGCAGAGCGTGGGAACGATCAACGCACAAAAAAGGCCTCGCATTGCGAGGCCTTTTTTATGGGGTTTGCATCGTTTCAACTCTGCGGCCTCATGCCTTGGGACATGCCAAACATAAACAACAGCAACTCATGATCAGGCTTGACCGCCGTACTCGCCTTGGCGACGCGCGGCAGCAAGCACTGCGCGCTGCCTTGCACGGCACTGAGGACTTGTGTGCGAGGTTGTTCCCATGCGGCCAGGGCCAGCGCTGCAACGCCCATCGCCCCCACCAGGAACAAACCTCGTGCTATTTCTAGCTTCATCTGGTTAAACCCTTGATAGCGCTGCCAAACGCCGTCTCGTAAAAGTAGCTGAGTTTGTTCCAGTCGGCGCTGTTCCACGACGAATGGCGCCGCAGTTGCTGCATATCGTGGGAAGCCGCGCGATAAGCGGTCAACCGTTGCCGGCATTTCTCGAAATCCAGCAAGGCAATGTCGACGTTGGCCGAGTCGCCTGTACCGGTGACGCGTACAAAAACGTGCTTGGCATACAGGCAACCGTGCTGCCAGCGGCCCTTGTGCATACGCACCAATGTCCCGGCCAACTCTTTGAGCACACGTTCGTGGACCAACTCGCCGTACTGTTCGCGGCCACCGGCGGCGTACCAGTTTTCGATTTCATCGAAGCCGTCCAGGGCCGCCGTCACCAACAGGGCTTTCCATTGGTGCTCTGGGTCGCGACGCGCCCCGCAAAACACCAGGTCCGGCACCCGCACATCGAGTGCGCGCAGGCCCTTGAGTGCGTCACGCTCGCGCAACACAGTCGGGCGCCCGAAGGGATGCAACCAACTGCGGTAGATATGCCCGGTCTGGCGCTTGCTGTAGAGCAAGCGGCCATTGGGGCCGGTCACCCGCTGCACACCACTTTCACCGCCACGCCGACGATTGGGTTCCTCGACCCACTCACCCTGCTGGCGCCAGAAAAAATCGAACTTCTCTTCGGGAGCTACATGACTGCCTACTACGCACTCAACTGCCATCCTGTTACCTCTTTCTCAATACATACACTCGCCACATGGCGTAGAGCGGCATGAAGTCCAGAGATTCCTGAACGCGGAAACCGGCCTGCTCGAATTCGTCTTCAACAGTAGCAGCTGGTAACACAAAGCGATTTTGGTAACCGTCCTGCTCACTTTTCCCCTGACGTTTTGCTTCGAGGCGCTTACGTTTCCATGCCTTGAAATTGCCATCGACCCACAGCGAAAGGATCACGCTGTCGCGTGTAACACGCTGAAACTCTCGCAATATCGCTACCCGGTGCGCCGGGTCACCAATGTGGTGCAGCAAGCGCATGCAGAAAATGCTGTCCACCGAGTTATCCGGCAAATCGATATCGAAGGCAGATGTCTGCAAGGGCCGTACCCGTTTCACCACATCGGCGGGTTGAGCGGCCATCGCGACCTTCAACATCGACTCGGAATTGTCCGCGCCGATAATCACGCGGTTGGGTTTTTCGGCCAACAGCGGCCAGAAGCGCCCCGCGCCGCACGGCAGGTCCAGCACCAGGCCAGGCTCACCGGCCATGGCCAACGCACCACGGGCCAATTGCTCATCGCGTTTGTGGGACAGCCGGCGCGCCAGATTGTCCTTGTGCTTGAGCAAATATTCCTGGGCGTGCTGATCGTCGTACTTATCGGAAAATTCGAGCTTGATCGGGGTAGACATCAACGGATCTCCAGTTACTGATGCCTACAACCTTAAGCATCCAACTGTGATCATCCGGTCAACTCTTTGTGAAAAACTTGTCCTGTCTAATCCCATACATTTCAAGACTTTACGGACACATTCAGTATCATGTAGCCATCTTCGCCGAAAATCAGCACCAGCTTGCCGCAGCATAACGGCAAGCCGGGCCTTCAGGACTTGACCTGGCTCAGCTCAACGTGAAAGCGGCAGCCGTTGGGTTCCACGGTGCTCAGGCTGACGCTCCAGCCCTGGTTCTCACAGATCCGCTGCACCAGCGACAGGCCCAGGCCAAGGCCTTCGCCGCGCTTCTCGCTGCCACGCACAAAGGGCTCGAACATGGCTTCGCGCTTGTCTTCCGGGATGCCCACACCTGAGTCCTCCACCACGAAACCTTCCGGCTCCAGTGTCAGGCGGATAAAGCCGTGCTCGGTGTAGTGCAGGGCATTGCGCAGCAAGTTACCCATGACCGCGTGCAGAAAGGTGGCGTTGTAGCGCGTATCCAGCGGGTTGCCCGGCTGATAGATCAGCTCCAGGCCTTTGCGTTCGATAGGCTCGCGCCAGATGCCGAGCAGATCGTCCGCCACCAGCTCCAGCGTGACCTGGGGCGACATGCTGCCATCGTCGTGCTGGGCGCGGGCGAGCATGAGGAAGGTCTGCACCAGCTCGCGCATTTCTTCGCAGGCGCGGGCGATGCGTTCCACTTGGTTGCGCCCGCGCTGGTCGATGGCCGGGTTTTCCAGCAGCAACTCGCAGGAGCTGGCCAGGACCATCAACGGCGTGCGCAATTCATGGCTCACATCACTGGTGAACAACTGCTCGCGAGACAGTGCCTGGCGCAGGCGCCCCAGGGTGGCGTCGAACGCCACGGCCAGTTCGCCTACTTCATCGGCCGCGTAATCCGGCGCCAGGGGCGGTGCCAGTCCGAGCAATTGGTCGCGGTGGCGCACTTGGCGGGCCAGGCGCACCACCGGTGCCATCACTTTGCGCGCCAGCACCCAGCCGAGGAACACCGCGAGTGCCAGGCTGAGCACAAAGCCCACCAGCACCACGGCGAACAGCACGCGCTCACGTTCTTCAAAATCGCTTTGATCTTGCAGCAGCACGTAGCGCCGGCCATCCACCACTTCGACCATGGCGTGGTACGACAGCGCCTCACGGAACACTTCATGGAAGCCCGGCTCCAGGTGACGCAGATCCTTGGGCAACTCGAAATCCCCAGGGCCGCCGCTGAAATAAAACAGCTGGTCCGGCTCGGGGCGGTGGTTCCAGTCCTCGACGCTGTCCATCAGCAGCAGGCGTTGCAAGTCACCGCCCAGGCCCGCCGAGATCAGTTTCTCTTCCACCAGGTGTACGGTGGCGACGATGCCCATGGCGAAGGCCCCCGCCACCAACGCACTCATCAAGGCAAAGGCGATGATGATCCGTTGGGCAAGGCTTTGCTTAAACTCCATCACGCCCCTCGGCCAGGCGATAACCGACGCCGTGCACCGTTTGCAGCAACGGCTTGGCGAACGGTTTGTCGATCACTTGGCGCAATTGATGGACGTGGCTGCGCAGGCTGTCGCTGTCGGGGCAGTCATCACCCCACAGGGCCTCTTCGAGGATTTCGCGACGCAGGACGTGGGGACTTTTCTGCATCAGCACCGCCAGCAATTTCAGGCCGACCGGGTTGAGCTTGAGCAGGCGCCCTTCGCGGGTGACTTCCAGGGTATCGAGGTCGTAGCTCAGATCAGCCACTTGCAAGGCACGGCGGCCGCCACCCTGGGCGCGGCGCAGCACGGCTTCGATACGTGCGGCCAGTTCCGACAGGGCGAAGGGTTTGAGCAGGTAGTCATCGGCGCCGGACTTGAAGCCCTGCAGCCGGTCATCCAATTGGTCGCGGGCGGTGAGCATGATCACCGGCGTGTCGCGGCGCGCGTCTTCGCGCAGGCGCTTGCACAGGGTGTAGCCATCGATGCCGGGCAGCATGATGTCGAGCACGATCAAGTCGTAATGCTCGGTGGCGGCCAGGTGCAGGCCCGACAAACCGTCCTGCGCACAGTCCACGGTATAGCCTTTGAGCCCCAGGTAATCAGCCAGGTTGGCCAGAATATCGCGGTTGTCTTCAACCAATAGAATTCGCATGGGCAGTGTCTCCGTACGCGGTAACGGCCGTGTTGGCTCGCGCAGCTTAAGGCCAAGTGTGGTTCAGGGATAGACCTGCAAGGCCCGTCGATACAGGTTTTCAACCGATATTTCAATTGAACGAGATTTTCACTATAGCTTCACGTATTGAACACAGCGACGATGAAAAAATTATCGATGGGGCACACATTCTCATCGACAGATCGACCGCTTTCGCGGGCAAGCCCGCTCCCACATTGGGATGGGAAACACTTCAAAACCTTGACCCTGTGCCCAAAAAAAAGCCCCGCCTGCATCACTGCAGGCGGGGCTTTTTCAGTACGGGGGTAAGGCTGGCTTACATCATGCCGCCCATGCCACCCATGCCGCCCATGTCTGGCATACCACCGCCGCCAGCGCCTTCAGCCTTTGGCTTGTCAGCAATCGCAACTTCGGTGGTCAGCAGCAGACCAGCGATAGAAGCGGCAGCCTGCAACGCCGAACGGGTCACTTTGGTTGGGTCCAGGATACCCATCTCAACCATGTCACCGTATTCGCTGGTTGCGGCGTTGTAACCGTAGTTACCTTTACCGTTCTTCACTTCGTTGACCACAACACTTGGCTCGTCGCCGCTGTTGGAAGCGATCTGACGCAGTGGCGATTCAACGGCACGACGCAGAACAGCGATACCAACGTTCTGGTCAGCATTGTCGCCTTTAAGGTCAACCAGGGCTTCCAGAGCACGGATCAGCGCAACGCCACCGCCAGGTACCACGCCTTCTTCAACGGCTGCACGGGTTGCGTGCAGGGCGTCTTCAACGCGGGCTTTCTTCTCTTTCATTTCTACTTCGGAACCAGCGCCAACCTTGATCACTGCAACGCCGCCGGACAGCTTGGCCAGGCGCTCTTGCAGTTTTTCACGGTCGTAGTCGGACGAAGTTTCGGCAACCTGGGCGCGGATCTGGGTGATGCGCGACTGGATGTCAGCTTCAACGCCAGCACCGTCAACGATGATGGTGTTTTCCTTGGAGATGGTCACGCGCTTGGCGCTGCCCAGGTTTTCCAGGGTGGCGCTTTCCAGGCTCAGGCCGATCTCTTCGGAGATAACGGTACCGCCGGTCAGAACAGCGATGTCCTGCAGCATGGCCTTGCGACGGTCGCCGAAGCCTGGAGCCTTGACGGCTGCGACTTTAACGATGCCACGCATGTTGTTCACAACCAGAGTCGCCAGGGCTTCGCCTTCAACGTCTTCGGAAACGATCAGCAGTGGACGGCCGGCTTTGGCAACGGCTTCCAGTACTGGCAGCATTTCGCGGATGTTCGAGATCTTTTTGTCGACCAGCAGGATCAGCGGGCTTTCCAGCTCGGCAACCATGGTGTCTGGCTTGTTGACGAAGTACGGGGACAGGTAGCCACGGTCGAACTGCATGCCTTCTACAACCGACAGTTCGTTTTCCAGGCCAGTGCCTTCTTCAACGGTGATCACGCCTTCTTTACCGACTTTTTCCATGGCTTCGGCAATGATGTCGCCGATGGAGTTGTCGGAGTTGGCGGAGATGGTGCCTACCTGAGCGATTGCCTTGGTGTCAGCGCAAGGCTTGGACAGGTTTTTCAGCTCGGCAACAATGGCGATGGTCGCCTTGTCGATGCCGCGCTTGAGGTCCATCGGGTTCATGCCGGCAGCGACGGCTTTCAGGCCTTCGTTGACGATCGACTGAGCCAGAACGGTAGCAGTGGTAGTACCGTCGCCTGCGTCATCGTTGGCACGGGAGGCAACGTCTTTGACCAGCTGCGCGCCCATGTTTTCGAAACGGTCTTCCAGTTCGATTTCTTTGGCGACGGAAACGCCGTCCTTGGTGATGGTCGGAGCGCCGAAGCTCTTCTCGATGATCACGTTACGGCCTTTCGGGCCCAGGGTCGCTTTTACTGCGTCAGCCAGGATGTTGACACCGGTGAGCATTTTTTTACGGGCGGAATCGCCGAATTTAACTTCTTTAGCAGCCATGATCGATATTCCTTAAATACTTTGTAGTAACGGGAAAATGAGCGGGGAAATCAGTCTTCCAGAACGGCGAGAATCTCGTTCTCAGCCATGACCAGCAGATCTTCGCCATCAACTTTCACAGTGTTGCTGCCGGAGTAAGGGCCGAATACAACCTTGTCACCGACTTTAACGGCCAGCGCACGCACGTCACCGTTTTCCAGAGTCTTGCCTGGGCCTGCAGCGACGATCACACCGTGGTTGGCTTTTTCAGCAGCCGAACCTGGCAGTACGATACCGCCAGCGGTTTTCTTTTCTTCTTCGCTGCGCTTGATAACGACGCGGTCGTGCAGAGGACGAAGCTTGCTCATTGTCGATCTCTCCTAATTGTGTTTTTCATCGGCCGGTATCAGTACCGGCGGGTTGTATTCCGGCTGTGCCGGTCACGCCTCGCCAAGCAAGACGCGGAAGTCTGTCTGGTGTCGCCACCAGAAACCTTGCGGTGACCGTTACATAAGGGCGCATAAGCTTATTACAAGGGGCCTCGGCGGAATTTTTTTACCTGTGCCGACGGCTGAATGCAACACGGCACCCGAAGGTGCCGTGCCAGTGAAGCGTTATTTGCTGTCGCGGTGTTCGAACTCGCCTTCGATCACATCACCTTCACGCCCCAGCGGTTGGCGCGGGGCCGGGCCGCCACGGGGTTGCAGGTCGTCGGCGAACGCGCGTTGGCGCAGTGCAGCCTCTTCGGCACGTTGGCGCATCTTGCCGGCGAGCAGCTTGCGCGAGAACGGCAGCAACAGCAGCAGGCCGATCACGTCACTGATGAAACCGGGCAGTATCAACAGGCCACCGGCCAAGGCCATCATCAGGCCCTCAAGCATGGTCTGGGCTGGCAGCTCGCCACGATTCAGGCTTTCACGGGCACGCAGTGCCGTGGCCAGGCCGGCGACGCGCAGCACCAATACGCCAAGCATCGAGCCGAGAATAATCAGCAGCAATGCCGGGAAAAACCCGATCGCACTGCTGACTTGAACAAAGACGAACAGCTCCAACACTGGAAATAGCAGAAAGAGCAATAAAAAAGGGCGCATCAACTGGTTCCTCAACGCAAGAATGCCTTGCTAGTCCACCTTAGATGACGTCGCCGTTCCGTGAATTCAAGCGCTGGCTGCAGTTTTTTTCGGCCAGACCTCGGCGTGAGCCAATGAAACCAGGGCTTCGCGCACTTGTGTCGGCGTGTTGCAAGACTCTGCAAAAGGCAGCCAATGCAACGACTGGCCGACACGCAAGTGCATGCCTTCACTGTCGATGCCGGCCAACTGCGCGGGCTCGCGGGTGGGCAAGCCGGTCAACGCGACGTAGTGGGCGATGGCCTTGGTGTGGTCGCTGTTCATGTGTTCGATCATGCTGCGCTCAACCTTGCCGGCGAACGGGTTGGCCAGGGTGAGTTGATCAACCCAGTGAATTGCGCCAAACCCACCGATGTAGCGATGGCGTACCGGCTTGAGCACCCAGAAATCGAAGTCATGGGCCTTGTGGTAGTTGGCCGAGTCGGGGAAATAGCGGTAGTAACGCTCTGCCGCCGCTTCAATCGCAGCCGGGTCTTCGATCTTCTCGGCTTCACCCAGGTAGGTCAGGCGCCCTACCGCTTGCACGTCATCCGCCTCGCGCTCGCCGACCAGCAGCGAGCACTTGGGGTCTTTTTGCAGGTTATGGGTGTGCTGGGCGATGCGGCTGATCAGGATCAGCGGGCGGCCCTGTTCGTCGAGGCAGTAAGGCACCACTGAACCGAAAGGAAACCCGGGCATGGCCTTGGACAGTGTGGAGAGAGCCCCACGGTATTCCTTGAGCAACAGCTCTCGGGCGTTCTTGGCAACCTGTGCGCTCAACGTATGACTCCTCGGGGTATTCAGCCGCCCATACATATGGGAATGGATCTCAACACAAGGTAATCAATATCCGCAGAGGTTGCCAAGCAGGTTTTGTTCGACCGTGTTACCAGGCCACGCCAAAACCAGCGGTGTAGCGGGTCTTGCTCAAGCTGCTGTCGGAATCGCCACTGATGATGTCGCGCTCGGCCTTGAGGTTGAGGGACGCCCATTCGGTGACTTTGTAGCGCAGGCCCATTTCCGCATCCAGGGAGTAGTCGATCGGCCCATCGACCGGTTTGCCCAATTCCCCTGTGGTGAAGAACTCAACGGTCTTGCCCACCAGGTAGCGGTTGTAGTTCCACTTCATGGCCAACGAGTAGAAATGGTCTTTGCCACCCTCGGAATACTCGTAATCGGTGCGGTTGACCAGGGAACCGAGGGAGAACGCGCCCAGTTCATCATCCCAGAACTGGTAGCCCGGGCCGGTACCGACGGTGCGCTGGCGGGACAGGTCTTCAACCTTGTCGCGCTTGTAGGTCAGACGGCCCTGCCAGAACCAGTGCTCGGTGATAAACCGGTCCAGGTCATATTCCAGCGCCCAGTTGTCGGTAGTGGTCACGTCATCCTGGAACTCGCGGTTGTACTCGCCCTGCCCGGTGTGGCGCCACAGGCCATGACGCGCGGTGGTCTTGAAGTCGATGTCGTAGTCGTTGGTGTCTTTTTCCGCACGCTTGTAGTCCAGCGCCAGATCGACATTGCCCTTCCACACCAGGTCTTCGATCACCGGCTTGGGCTTGATGATCTGCTGGATGCTGGCCAGGTCGACGGTTTTCGGTGCCTCGCCATTGGCCAGCACCACCTTGCCGTCATCCGCCGCTTTCAACGACTTGGCCTTCTCGCCGGTGTAGGCGTCCTGCTTGACCAGCAACTCCTGGTCGCTCTCCAGGGTTTTCACCTGTTTCCAGTCAATCGGGATGGCCCCTGCGTAGTCGGTCTGAATCAGCAGCTTGCCACCGTCGAAGACTTTGATCTTGCCGCTCAGGCGGTCACCGTTCTTCAACCAGACGGTGTCAGCCAGCAAGGGCGTGGAGGCGCTGAAAACAGCAAGGCACAGCAGGGTTCTGGACAACATAAGCGGATTCGGGGCTCAGGATTGGCGAAAAGGGCGCGTTATCGTGTTAGATAGCTAGGACTGACTCAAGGATTAAAATTGAGTTCAATTCTCATCGGCATGTTTACAGACGTTTCTTACAATCAGGCTGAAGTTCTCAACGGATGCACCCACAGTGAATCAACCCGCCGACACCCCACAAAGCCCCGCCGAAATGCGCCGTACGGCGCTGTACCTGACGCTGACCCAGGTGCCCGAAGGCTGCGTGGTGAGTTACGGCGAGCTGGCACAGCTAGCCGGACTGGGCCGCGCGGCACGCTGGGTCGGGCGCACGTTGAGCCAGTTGCCGCAAGACACGCGGTTGCCCTGGCACCGGGTGCTGGCTGCCGGTGGTCGGATAAGTCTGCCGGTGGGTAGTGCCTCAGGCGACGAACAACGTGCGCGTTTACGCAGCGAAGGCGTCAGTATCCTGAACAATCGCGTGGATATTCAGCGTCATGGCTGGCGCCCGGTAGAGCACAGCGGTTAGAGTGCGCGCTTTGTTTTCGCAATCCTGAGGCAGACTCCAGCCCATGCCCCGTAAAACCTGGCGCGCCGCGCTCGCCGCCTATGCCAGCCCCTCGACATTAGTCCTGTTGTTGCTCGGCTTTGCCGCCGGCTTGCCTTACATGTTGGTGTTCTCGACGCTTTCGGTGTGGCTGCGTGAGGCCGGTGTGGCCCGCGAGACCATCGGCTATGCGAGCCTGATCGGTTTGGCGTACGCCTTCAAATGGGTCTGGTCGCCGCTGCTGGATCAGTGGCGCCTGCCAATCCTCGGCAAACTCGGGCGGCGTCGTTCCTGGCTGGTGCTTGCCCAGTCGCTGGTGATTCTCGGATTGATCGGCATGGGTTTCTGCGATCCGCAGAAACACCTGTCCTGGCTGATAGCCATCGCCGTGGTCGTGGCCTTCGCGTCTGCCACCCAGGATATTGCGGTGGACGCCTACCGCCTGGAAATTGCCGACGACAGCCGCCAGGCAGCCCTGGCGGCCAGCTATATGTCCGGCTACCGCATCGCCGCCCTGCTGGCCACGGCCGGTGCGCTGTTCTTTGCCGAAGGTTTCGGCTCTACCGGTTTCAACTACCAACACTCGGCGTGGCTCGGCACCTATGTGCTGTTCGGCGTACTGATGGTGCCGGCGCTGCTGACCACCCTGTTCATGCGCGAACCCAATGTGCCACTGCGCACCCAGTTGCAGGCCGGGCGCTACAGTTTTGTGCACCAATTGGTCTCGGTGTTTGTGCTGATTGTGCTGCTGGTGTCGGTGCCGGCGATGTTCACCCAGCTGTACAACACCGATTTCGAGAGCGTGCTGTTCCACGGCATGAGCCTGTGGGACCTGTTGATGGACGACCGCGCGTTCCTGCGGGCCATCCTCTATATCACCCTCACCGCGCTGTGCCTGTCGGCCATGGGCCGTCGCGGCCTGGCGCCGGTGCTGACGCCGGTCAACGATTTCATCCTGCGTTACCGTTGGCAGGCGCTGCTGCTGCTTGGGCTGATTGCCACTTACCGCATGTCCGACACGGTGATGGGCGTAATGGCCAACGTGTTCTACATCGACCAGGGCTTTACCAAGGACCAGATCGCCGGGGTCAGCAAGATCTTCGGCCTGATCATGACCCTGCTCGGCGCTGGCATGGGCGGCCTGCTGATTGTGCGGTTCGGTATCTTGCCGATCCTGTTTATAGGCGGCGTGTTCTCGGCCGGCACCAACCTGCTGTTCGTCGCGCTGGCCGATATGGGCCCGGACCTGCAGATGCTGATTTTCACCATTTCCCTGGATAACTTCAGCTCGGGCATGGCGACCTCGGCGTTCGTCGCCTACTTGTCGAGCCTGACCAACCTGAAGTTCTCCGCCACCCAATACGCCCTGCTCAGCTCGATCATGCTGCTGCTGCCACGCCTGATCGGCGGGTATTCGGGGGTGATGGTGGAGAAGTTCGGTTATCACAACTTCTTCCTGATCACCTGCCTGCTGGGTGTGCCGACGTTGTTTCTGATTGCGTTGCATTGGTTCCAGGAAAACCGGCGGGCGCGGTTGAATCCGCCAGTAGAAGACTAACCGACCTGCTTTTGTGGCGAGGGAGCTTGCTCCCGCTGGGGTGCGAAGCGCCCCCAAAAAGCCGGCGACTGCTGCGCAGCCGAGCGGGAGCAAGCTCCCTCGCCACAGCAAGCCCGCTCCCACAGACCCCTCTGCATTCTGATACCTGTACTCCGGCTGCCCACGCCCGTACAATCCCAAGTCATTTCAAGTCCAAGCAACCGACAACGGCCTACCATGCGTACCAGTCAATATTTGCTCGCCACACAGAAAGAAACGCCTTCCGACGCGGTTGTGATCAGCCATCAGCTGATGCTGCGCGCCGGTATGATCCGCAAACTGGCCTCCGGCCTGTACACCTGGCTGCCCATGGGCTTGAAGGTGATGCGCAAGGTCGAAGCCATCGTTCGCGAAGAAATGAACGCCGCCGGCTCTCTGGAAGTGTTGATGCCGAGCACCCAACCGGCTGAACTGTGGCAGGAATCCGGGCGCTGGGAAGAGTACGGCCCGGAATTGCTGCGCTTCAAGGATCGTCATGGCCGCGATTTCTGCGCCGGCCCGACCCACGAAGAAGTGATCACCGACCTGATGCGCAATGAGCTGAGCAGCTACAAGCAGCTGCCGCTGAACCTGTATCAGATCCAGACCAAGTTCCGTGACGAAATCCGCCCACGCTTCGGCTTGATGCGCGGCCGCGAATTCATCATGAAGGACGCCTATTCGTTCCACGCTGACCAGGCGTCCCTGCAGGTCACTTACGACCGCATGCACACCGCCTACTGCAACGTGTTCACGCGCCTGGGCCTGAAATTCCGCCCGGTTGAAGCGGACAACGGTTCCATCGGCGGCGCCGGCTCCCACGAGTTCCACGTACTGGCCGAATCCGGCGAAGACGATATCGTGTTCAGCAACGGCTCCGACTACGCGGCGAACATCGAAAAAGCCGAAGCCGTGCCACGGGAAACGTCCCGCGCCGCACCCGCCGAAGAGCTGCGCCTGGTAGACACCCCGGAGACCAAGACCATCGCGGCCCTGGTGGAAAAATTCAATCTGCCGATTGAAAAGACCATCAAGACCCTGATCGTGCGCGCCGAGGAAGAAGGCAAGCTGATCGCCCTGGTGATTCGTGGCGACCACGAGCTCAACGAAATCAAAGCCGCCCAGCAACCTGGCGTGGCCAGCCCGCTGGTCATGGCCACCGATGCCGAACTGCGCGACGCCATTGGCGCCGGCGCCGGTTCCCTCGGCCCGCTGAACCTGCCGCTGCCGATCATCATCGACCGTTCGGTCGAGCTGATGAGCGACTTCGGCATCGGCGCGAACATCGACGACAAGCACTACTTCGGCGTGAACTGGGAGCGTGACCTGCCGGTTCCGACCGTAGCCGACCTGCGTAACGTCGTCGCTGGCGACCCAAGCCCGGACGGCAAGGGCACCCTGGAAATCAAGCGCGGCATCGAAGTCGGGCACATCTTCCAGTTGGGCAACAAGTACAGCCAGGCGATGAACTGCAAAGTGCTGGGCGAAAACGGCAAGCCGGTGATCCTCGAAATGGGTTGCTACGGCATTGGCGTGTCCCGCGTGGTTGCCGCTGCCATCGAGCAGAACAACGACGAAAACGGCATCATCTGGAGCGACACCCTGGCGCCGTTCCAGATCGCCCTGGTGCCCCTGCGCTACGAAACCGAGCAAGTACGCGAAGCCACCGACAAGCTGTATGCCGAACTGACGGCCGCCGGTTTTGAAGTGCTGCTGGATGACCGGGACAAGAAAACCAGCCCGGGCATCAAGTTCGCCGACATGGAACTGATTGGCATCCCGCACCGGATCGTGGTCAGTGACCGCGGCCTGGCCGATGGCAATCTGGAATACAAGAGCCGGACCGAAGCCGAAGCCCAACCGTTGCCGGTGGCTGACGTGCTGTCTTTCCTTCAGGCGCGTATTCGTCGCTGAAAACCAGATCAAGAGAAGTCATGTTCAAGCGAAACACCAGAGCCCTGGGGGGCGCCGCCTTGTGCGGCGCCCTGCTGGTCAGCGGCTGCGCCAACCAGATGTCGCAACGCAGTGAGCACGAGGAGCGGGTCGAGCGTAAGTTGCTCGACCACAGCCTGCAGATCGATGTAGGCGAACCTAAAGTGCTGGAGCTGCCGCAACGCCGGGTGCGCATTCACGAGCAGAAGACCTTTGAGGTCACCGAGTTCGAAGTCACCCGTCGTTACGACCGCTACACCCCCTACCAGCCCTGGCGCAAACTCTATGAGATGCCTTTGGGTGCCGTAGCCCTGGTGGCCGGCGCGGGCGCCAACGTGGTGAATATCTTCGCCCTTGGCAACCTGCCGACCAGCGTTACCCGTGACTGGTTGACCTATGGCGTAGACGGCCTCAACCCGTTCATGAACGTGCAGTCCCATGGCCGCGCGCAACAGAATCTGGCGGGTATCGATGAAGTCCAGCGCGACAAGCGCGTGGAGTATTCGAGCCTGCCCTGGAGCGAGCGCCCGGTACAAGTCACCGCCGGCAAGCAAACCCATGAGCTGAGCACCGACCGCAACGGCGTCCTGCGCCTGAACCTGTTGGACAGCCCCTTTGCCGAGCAGGACCTGAACCGCATCACCACCCTGAAAATCAGCGTGGCAGATGGCCAGGACGACGTGCATTCGGATTCGACCCTGGCGATCAGCAGCACATTGCGCGGCAAGCTGCTGGAAGCCCATGGCCTGATCTACGACGACCTGGAAGATGACGAGGTGAACCAGTGGGTGCACCGGGTCAAGCGCTTGTCGGAGTTGGGTTTGGAAGAGGAAGCCAGCGAGCTTGAGCAAAGTCTGATCGAGTTGACCCGCAATGATCCTGAGTTGCAGCAGGAGTTTTTGCAGGCACTGACCAAGGATGCGGGGCGACTTGTCGCCGATCCTGGCGCTCGCTAATAATTTACAAACGCAGCAAATCCAAATGTGGGAGCTGGCTTGCCTGCGATTGCGGTGAACCAGCTTGCATATACAGTGGCTGATACACCGCTATCGCAGGCAAGCCAGCTCCCACAGTTTTTGACCGGTGTTCTACCAGGAAAATTCGAGCTGCTCGTTACCGCTACTTAGATCCAGCAGCCTCACCCCAATACCCAACAACCGCACCGGCTTCCCACCCCGATTAAACGCCTGCGTCAGCAGCTGTTGATAACTCTCCAGATCCCGCCCTGCCCCCGCCTGCTCCAGGGTCGTCTGGGTAAAATCATGAAACTTCACCTTAACGAACGGCTTGCCCGCACGGTAGCTGCTGTCGATACGTGACATCCGCCCAGCCAGGGTTTCCATCAGCTCGGGAAGCTTCGCCAGACAGCTTGAAAGATCCGGCAGATCCACATCGTAGGTATTTTCCACACTGATGGATTGCCGGCGACTGTCGTTGTGCACCACCCGGTCATCAATCCCACGCGCCAGGCTCCAAAGCCGCTCACCAAAACTGCCAAATTCGCGCACCAGCGCCAGCTTGTTCCATTCGCGCAACTGCAAGCAGTCTTCAATACCCAGGCGCGCCAGTTTATCCGCCGTGACTTTGCCCACGCCGTGCAATTTGTTCACCGGCAATTGGGACACAAAGTCTTCGACCTGGTCCGGGGTAATCACGAACAGACCGTTGGGTTTCTTCCAGTCACTGGCGATCTTGGCGAGGAACTTGTTCGGCGCCACGCCAGCGGAGACGGTGATGTGCAACTGATTGGAAACCCGGCGCCGGATATCCTGGGCAATGCGCGTGGCGCTGCCGCCGAAGTGCGGGCAGTCGGACACATCCAGGTAGGCTTCATCCAGCGACAACGGCTCGATCAGGTCGGTGTAGTCGCGAAAGATCGTGTGGATTTCCTTGGACGCTTCCTTATAGGCATCCATGCGCGGCTTGACGATGGTCAGGTCCGGGCACAGCTTCAAGGCGTGGCGTGAAGACATGGCCGAACGCACCCCATACGCCCGCGCTTCGTAGTTGCAGGTGGCGATCACTCCGCGCCGGTCAGCCGAGCCACCCACCGCCAGCGGCTTTTGCGCCAGGCTCGGGTCGTCGCGCATCTCAATGGCGGCGTAGAAACAGTCACAGTCGACGTGGATGATTTTGCGCTGCGTCATATAAACAGAAGGTTGATTCAACGGATGGCCAGTATCGCATCCACCCCTGTATATAGCACCAGTAGTTTGAATCTTCGGCTTGAGCGGTAGGAAAACTCACGGATGAATTTATTTTCTCAATCGAATCGAGCGCCCCAATAGAGCTGAAACCCTTGGCCAGACTGGGCCAGAGCCGTTCACACAAGTGTCTTATAGCGCTAACCGATTGAACCACAAGCGCTTTTCTTCGAATAAGCGGTTGACACCCCAGCGTTCCTCTGTAGAATGCCGACACACAGACGCGGGATGGAGCAGTCTGGTAGCTCGTCGGGCTCATAACCCGAAGGTCGTCGGTTCAAATCCGGCTCCCGCAACCAAACATCAAAAAAGGCTACTCGAAAGAGTGGCCTTTTTTGTGCGCGCTTGTTTGATCGTTCCCACGCTCAGCGTGGGAACGCCTCTTAGGACGCTCCGCGTCCCGCCATGCGCAATCGTGACGCAGAGCGTCACAGGAAGCATTCCCACGCAGAGCGTGGGAACGAGTGGCCTTTTTTGTGCGTGTCTGTTTTTGATTGTCGGACAAAAATCTTTGCCTATCGCGCACTTACCGTTCGCAGGCGGTCATTCAACGGCTAATTCATACTTATTTGACCGATACATCTATTAACGGTTGACACCCCGCCGCTTGGCTGTAGAATGCCGCCCACAGACGCGGGATGGAGCAGTCTGGTAGCTCGTCGGGCTCATAACCCGAAGGTCGTCGGTTCAAATCCGGCTCCCGCAACCAAACATCAAAAAAGGCTACTCGAAAGAGTGGCCTTTTTTGTATCCGGTGAAAAAGTCCTTCTGAAACAATGGCATGGCATCTTTCATGAAACCGTAGACGGTTTGTAGAGTCCATCTCATTGCAAGCTATGCTCAATGCTCAAGCGCTGCCCTCTACGACCAATGGCCGCAGTCGCCGCCCCCGGCGATCCGCGTTAATATTTGTAATTATTTTGTCCATAGGGATTGGTAACTTGGCTGGATACCTCCATCCTGTCGCGCACAATCCACGAGGTGATTGATGCGCGCCAACTCGTCTGAACCACTAGACACCGTCACAGCAGAACAACCGATCGCTCCCGCCCGTTTACGCTGGCTGGATCTGTTGAGCAAATACCGCCAGCCCATCGGCTTGGCTGTCACCTTGTTGCTCTTCGCAATCGCCCTGATCGCCTGCCGGCACTTGTTGCTGGAGCTGGACCTCTACGCACTGCATGACTCGATCCTGGAAGTACCCAAGCCTGCCCTGCTGGGTGCGTTTGCCGCAGCGGTCGCAGGTTTCGTCATTCTGTTGGGCTATGAGTTTTCCGGTGCGCGCTATGCCGGGGTGAAGTTGCCGGCCAAGACCCTGGCCCACGGCGGTTTCACAGCCTTTGCCATCGGCAACGCGATAGGCCTGTCGATGCTGTCAGGCGGTTCGGTGCGATACAGACTCTATGCGCGCCACGGTATCGGCGCTTCGGAAGTCGCCCGCATGACCGTGTTCGCCAGCCTGGCGCTCGGTTGCGCCCTGCCCCCTCTCGCAGCGCTCGCCACCTTGAGCAACCTGCCCGCCGCAGCCACCGCGCTGAATTTGTCGCAAGGTTTGCTCGGCGGCGTCGCCGGCGCGGTGCTGCTGCTGTCAGTGGCATTGTGCATCGGCATCTATCGCCGTCGCTTACCGGAGCAACCCTTCGCCGATAACCTGCTGGTCAAGATCGGCCGTCGCACCCTGCGCCTGCCCGGCGCCCGCCTGACCTTCCTGCAACTGGTCATCACCGCACTCGACGTCGCCGCTGCCGCCACCGTCCTTTATATGTTGTTGCCGGAAGCGCCACCCTTCGGCCCATTCCTGCTGGTATACCTGCTGGCCCTGGCGGCCGGCGTGCTCAGCCATGTGCCGGGCGGTGTGGGTGTCTTCGAAGCCATCCTGCTCGCTGCCTTCGCCGACAAACTCGGTGCCGCACCACTGGCCGCCGCCCTGCTGCTGTACCGCATGATCTATGTGGTGCTGCCATTGCTGATCGCCTGCGTGTTTCTGCTGGTCAATGAAGCCCAGCGCCTGTTCCAGACTCAGCAAAGCCTGCGGGTGGCCTCTGGCCTGGCGGCACCGGTGTTGGCCGTACTGGTTTTTTTGTCCGGCGTGGTCCTGCTGTTTTCCGGCGCCACGCCAGAAATCGACTCACGCCTGGAAAACATCGGCTTCCTGATTCCCCACCGCCTGATTGACGCCTCGCACTTCGGCGCCAGCCTGATCGGTGTGTTGTGCCTGTTGCTGGCCCAGGGTTTGCGCCGACGCTTGTCGGCGGCCTGGATGCTGACCATGGTGTTGCTGCTGGTGGGCGCGCTGCTGTCGCTGCTCAAGGGTTTCGACTGGGAAGAAGCCAGTCTGATGACCATGACCGCGATCCTGCTGGCGATCTTCCGCCGCTCGTTCTACCGCGCCAGCCGCCTGACCGAACTGCCATTCTCGCCGCTGTACCTGGTGGCCAGCGTCTGCGTGCTCGGCGCATCGATCTGGCTGCTGCTGTTCGCCTATCAAGACGTGCCCTACAGCCACCAACTGTGGTGGCAGTTCACCCTCGACGCCAATGCCCCGCGCGGCCTGCGCTCGTTGCTGGGTGCTGCCGTGCTGCTGGTGATCGTGTCACTGACCTGGCTGCTGCGCACCGCACGCCCGATCATCCACCTGCCGACCCCGGAAGAACTGGAGCGCGCCAGCAAGATCCTGATGGCCTCGTCCCAGCCCGACGGCGGCCTGGCGCTGACCGGCGACAAAGCGCTGCTGTTCCATCCCAATGATGAAGCTTTCCTCATGTACGCCCGTCGCGGCCGCAGCCTGGTAGCCTTGTACGACCCGATCGGCCCGACCCAGCCGCGCGCCGAGATGATCTGGCAGTTCCGCGACCTGTGCGACATCCACCATGCGCGCCCGGTGTTCTACCAGGTGCGGGCGGAAAACCTGCCGTACTACATGGACATCGGCCTCACGGCGATCAAGCTGGGCGAAGAAGCCCGCGTCGACCTGAAACGCTTTGACCTGGAAGCCAAGGGCAAAGAGATGAAGGATCTGCGCTACACCTGGAACCGTGGCACCCGGGACGGTCTGTCCCTGGAGATCCATGAACCGGGCACGGCGCCGATGGATGAACTCAAAGTCATCTCCGACGCCTGGCTGACCGGCAAGAACGTGCGGGAAAAAGGCTTTTCCCTGGGACGATTCAGCGACGACTACCTCAAGCACTTTCGCATCGCGATCATTCGCTTCGAAGGGCGCCCGGTGGCCTTCGCCAACCTGCTCGAGACTTACAACCACGACCTGGCCAGCCTCGACCTGATGCGTGCGCACCCGGACGCGCCCAAGCTGACCATGGAGTTCATGATGGTCGGCCTGATTCAACACTATAAGAGTCATGGCTACGCCCGCTTCAGCCTCGGCATGGTGCCGTTGTCGGGCCTGCAACCACGACGCGGCGCCCCACTGACCCAACGCCTGGGCTCGATGGTGTTCCGCCGTGGCGAGCAACTGTATAACTTCCAAGGTTTGCGCCGCTTCAAAGACAAGTTCCAGCCTGACTGGGAACCCCGTTACATGGCCGTGCCCGCAGGACTTGATCCGCTGGTGGCACTGGCCGATACCGCCGCCCTGATCGCGGGCGGCTTGACTGGATTGGTGAAACGCTGATGATTCGACGTTCCTGGCGGTATGTATTGGTCGCTGTAGTGCTGCTCGCCCTGATCGCAGGGGGTGGCTTTGGGTACTGGAACCGCCCTGCCCCGCAGCCGACCCTGGCGCAGTTGCCCCAGGCCGATGGCTCGGTGATGACGCTCGTCACCCCGAACGGCACGCCCAAGGCCCGCGTCGCGGTGGCCGTGATGGCCGACGAAACCCTGACCGACAGCCAACTGATCGCCCTGAGCCAGGGCGGCAAGGCACAAATCGTTCAAGTCGTGTTGCCAAAGGATGACTGCAAGCTGCAGGAACAAGCGCTGCAAAGCGCCCTGGCTCAGCTCAAGGGCCCGGCAACGCTGGTCAGCGGCATCGGCCCTGGCGCAGGCCTTGCCTGGCGCTGGCTGGCCACCCAGAACGACGACAAGGCCAATGCCATCTCCGTCGGTTTCGCCCTGGTGCAGGAAGGCTGCAAGGACCCGCTGCCGAAAACCTCGGCCCATGGCAACTGGCTGGTGGCGTGGAACGACAACCCTGACGATGAAAGCGCCAGTTTCGTACGCGACACACCGCGCGCCACCACCAGCATCAGCGACTACGACATTCACTACCCGCAAGTGCTGAACAACGAACTGCGCAAGCAACTGGTGGGTTCGGACAACGGTGGCCTGGCAATCCCGGTGGTCGAAGTACCCGCCGGCCAAGCCAAGGACACCGTGACGCTGTTCCTCTCCGGTGACGGCGGTTGGCGCGACCTGGACCGCGACGTGGCCGGCGAAATGGCCAAGATCGGCTACCCGGTCGTCGGCATCGACACCCTGCGCTACTACTGGCAGCACAAGACCCCGGAGCAAAGCGCCAAGGACCTCACCGAACTGATGCAACACTACCGGCAGAAGTGGGGCACCAAGCGTTTCGTCCTGACCGGTTACTCGTTCGGCGCCGACGTGCTGCCCGCGATCTACAACCGCATGCCGGAAAACGAACAGCAGCGGGTCGATGCGATCATCTTGCTGGCGTTTGCCCGTACCGGCAGCTTTGAAATCGAAGTGGAAGGCTGGCTGGGCAACGCCGGCAAAGAAGCGGCGACCGGCCCGGAAATGGCCAAGCTGCCACCTGAGAAGGTGGTGTGCATCTACGGTGCGGAAGAAGTCGACGAGAGTGGCTGCACCGACAAGACGGCGGTGGGTGAAGCGTTGAAGCTGCCTGGTGGGCATCACTTTGACGAGAACTACCCGGCGCTGGCGCAGCGGTTGGTGGATATCATCGTGAAGCATCAGGCCAAGGACAAAGCCGAGTAACTTAAGGCCGTACGCGGATCAAAAATGTGGGAGCGGGCTTGCTCGCGAAAGCGGTGAATCAGTCACAGCAACATTGACTGACACTCCGTATTCGCGAGCAAGCCCGCTCCCACATTTGGTTTTGCGGTGTTAGTTAGATTTAGCGTGGCTCGATGTGAGCAATCATCAGTTGCACCGTCTCATTACCCCGAAACTCATTCACATCCAGCTTGTAGGCCAACTCCACCCACTTCACGGTCGGGTTCGGCCACACTTCACGGTCCACGCCAAACGCAATGCCATCGAGCTTCACCGATCCGCATTCGCTCTTGAGCACCACCTTCAGGTGCCGCTCCCCTACCACGCGCTGCTCCACCAACTGAAATACCCCGTGAAACAACGGCTCGGGAAAGTGCTGCCCCCACGGGCCGGCGTGACGCAGGGCGCGGGCCAGTTCCAGGTGGAACTCTTCCACCGCCAGGGTACCGTCGGACAATAGACGACCGGTGAGGTCTTCTTCACGCAATTGCCGACGCACTTCAGCATCAAAGGCTTCGGCAAACAGTGGGAAGTTTTCCTCGTGCAGTGTCAGCCCCGCCGCCATCGCGTGGCCGCCGTATTTGGCGATCAGGTCGGGATGCTGGCTCGCCACCACCGCCAGCGCGTCACGGATGTGAAAGCCCGGCACAGAGCGCCCTGAGCCCTTGAGCAAGCCATCACCGGCGTCGGCGAAGGCGATGGTCGGGCGGAAGTAACGCTCCTTCATGCGTGACGCCAGGATGCCGATCACACCCTGGTGCCATTCCGGGTCGAACAGGCACAAGCCGAACGGCATCGACTCCACCGGCAAGTCCTTGAGCTGGGCCAGGGCCTCGCGCTGCATACCTTGCTCGATGGATTTGCGGTCCTGGTTCATGCCGTCCAGTTGTGCGGCCATTTCCCGCGCTGCGGCGACGTCGGTAGTGAGCAGGCATTCGATGCCCAGGCTCATGTCATCCAGGCGCCCGGCGGCGTTGAGCCGTGGGCCGAGGATGAAACCGAGGTCGGTGGAGGTGATACGCGACGCGTCACGCTTGGCCACTTCAAGGATCGCCTTGATCCCCGGCCGTGCACGGCCGGCACGAATGCGCTCCAGGCCCTGGTGCACGAGGATGCGGTTGTTGGCGTCCAGGGGCACCACGTCCGCCACGCTGCCCAGGGCCACCAGGTCGAGCAAGTCACCGATGTTCGGCTGCGGTTTGTTTGCGTACCAGCCCAGGTCGCGCAAACGCGCACGCAGGGCCATCAGCACATAGAAGATCACGCCCACGCCGGCCAGGGCCTTGCTCGGGAAGCCACAGCCCGGCTGGTTGGGATTGACGATCGCGTCCGCCGCCGGCAATTCATCACCCGGCAAGTGGTGGTCGGTGACCAACACTTGCAGCCCCGCTGCTTTCGCCGCCGCCACGCCTTCGACGCTGGAGATGCCGTTGTCCACGGTGATCAGCAACTGCGGTTCGCGCTGCAAGGCCACGGCGACGATTTCCGGGGTCAGGCCGTAGCCGTACTCGAAGCGGTTGGGCACCAGGTAATCCACATGGGCCGCGCCCAGCAAGCGCAAACCCAGGGTGCCCACGGTGCTGGCGGTGGCGCCATCGGCGTCGAAGTCACCGACGATCAGGATGCGCTGGCGTTGCTCCAGGGCCGTCACCAGCAAGTCCACGGCCGCGTCGATCCCTTTGAGCTGCTGATAGGGAATCAACCGCGCCAGGCTTTTATCCAGCTCGGCTTCTGACTGCACGCCGCGAGCGGCGTAGAGACGGGTCAACAGCGGTGGCAATTCACCGAGAAACGGCAGGACGGCGGGCAACGGGCGGGGATCGATACGCATGGGGTGAGGAAGGCTTCTCTTCGATACAACGGTTAAACAGGAATAGTGAAACGATGCAGATCTAATGGGGGAGCTGGCTTGTGTGGGAGCGGGCTTGCTCGCGAATGCGGTCGATCAGTTAAAAATGCACCGACTGACACACCGCTTTCGCGAGCAAGCCCGCTCCCACAGAAGCCAGTTCCTACAGGGTCAGCCGCGCTCGCCGACCAGCCATTGCAGCTGCACTTCGTGCTGGCCACGGTCGTCGGTGACGAACATGGTGCCTTCGCTGATCATCACATCCCACTTGATCACGCGCGGCATGTCCTTGGCCAGGGTCTCCAGGACCTCCTGCGGCACCGCTGCGATATGCACGTTTTTCAGGTTGTTCGCCACCGGCACCACCTTGCCTTCCCACACGCGCAGGCTGCCGTAGGCCAGCAGGCTGGTGCGCTCGGTACGGCGTGAGCACCAGGTCAGGCGGTCTGCATCCGGCTGGCCGACTTCGATCCAATGCAAAACCCGATCATCCAGGCTTTTTTCCCACAGGGCTGGCTCGTCTACATCTGACAGGCCACGGCCGAACGACAACTGCTCGTTGTACCAGAGGGCGTAGGCCAGCAGGCGCACGGTCATGCGTTCTTCGGTTTCCGAAGGATGGCGGGCGATGGTCTGTTTGACGCTCTCGTACACCGAACGATCGAGGTCGGTGAGGTTGAGTTCGAATTTGTAGGTCGTGGACGGCTGGGCCATGAACGGGCTTCTAGAGACAGGGAAAGGCGGCCAGTCTAACCGATGGCGAGGTCATTCAACGAATACTGCGCTGCATCATCCTTATCCATGGGCCGCTCGCCTATGTTAAAAGGCATCACACCACCGTCCCGTGCTTGTAAGGATCCCCATGTCGCTGAATGCCAAACCACTTGCCGGCCTGAAAGTCATCGAACTGGGCACCCTGATCGCCGGCCCGTTTGCCTCGCGTATCTGCGCCGAGTTCGGTGCCGAGGTGATCAAGGTCGAATCCCCGGACGGCGGCGACCCGCTGCGCAAATGGCGCAAGTTGTATGAAGGCACTTCGCTGTGGTGGTTTGTGCAGGCGCGCAACAAAAAATCGCTGACGCTGAACCTCAAGCACCCGGACGGCCTGGCCATCCTCAAGCAGTTGCTGGCGGATGCCGACATCCTGATCGAGAACTTTCGCCCCGGCGTGCTGGAAAAGCTCGGCTTGAATTGGGAGACCCTGCACGCACTGAACCCGAAACTGGTCATGGTGCGCCTGTCGGGGTTCGGCCAGACCGGGCCGATGAAGGACCAGCCGGGGTTTGGCGCGGTGGGCGAATCCATGGGCGGGCTGCGCTATATCACCGGTTTCGAGGACCGCCCGCCCGTGCGCACCGGGATCTCCATCGGCGACTCGATTGCCGCGCTGTGGGCAGTGATCGGCGCGTTGATGGCCCTGCGGCATCGCGAGGTCAACGGCGGATTGGGCCAGGTGGTGGATGTGGCGTTGTATGAAGCCATCTTCGCCATGATGGAAAGCATGATTCCCGAGTTCGACGTGTTCGGGTTTATCCGCGAGCGCACCGGCAACATCATGCCCGGCATCACGCCGTCCTCGATCCACACCAGTGCCGACGGCAAACATGTGCAGATCGGCGCCAACGGTGATGCGATCTTCAAGCGTTTCATGCTCGCCATCGGTCGCGAAGACCTGGCCAACGACCCGACACTGGCCAGCAATGACGGGCGCGATAGCCGTCGTGACGAGCTGTACGGGGTGATTGATCGCTGGGTCAGTTCATTGCCGCTGGAGCACGTGGTCGAGGCCTTGAATAAAGCCGAGGTGCCTGCCAGCCGGATCTACAGTGCCGAAGACATGCTGGGCGACCCGCAATTTCTCGCCCGGGAAATGTTCCTCAAGGCGCAACTGCCCGGCGGCAAGGACTTCAAGATGCCCGGCATCGTGCCCAAGCTGTCGGACACCCCGGGCAGCTGCGAGTGGGTGGGCCCGCAGTTGGGTGAGCACAATGGCGTGCTGCTGGACAGCCTGGGTTACGACGCCGCCGCCATTGCCCGTTTGCGTGAGGAAGGCGCGATCTGATGGTGCTTCGGTGCAAACGCGTGTGGGTGCACTGCTGCCTTGTCGCCTCGATGCTCAGCGGCTGGCACCAGTCGGCCCACGCCGGCGAGACGTTGACCTGGTTGTTGCGCGACCTGCCACCGCTGACCATTTTCGACGGGCCGCGCAAAGGCCAGGGCGCACTGGACCAACTGTTACCGATCCTCATCGAACACCTGCCGGACTATCAACATCAGGTCCTGCACGTCAATCGCGCGCGTGGCATACAGATGATGCGCGAGCCAACAACGCTCACCTGCGATCCCTCATTGCTGTGGACGGCGGAGCGAGCCAAATACGTTGTGTTCTCCAGCCAGGCGTTTGTGGTCGCCAGCAACGGCATCATGATCCGGCATAGCCAGGAGGACACGATGGCGCCCTATATCGTCGATGGCCAGTTTGACCTGCAAGCCTTTTTCGACGCCCCTAAAGCACGGGCGGGCGCCATCGCCGAACGCAGCTACGGGCCGGTCGTCGATCAACAACTCAAGCAGGCCGATGCGCATAAGCTCGCCCTTCATTACGGCAACGATGCCCTGGGCAGCCTGCTGCAAATGCAACGCCTGGGGCGACTGGAGGCGGTGTTGGGTTATTGGCCGGAAATCCGCTATCACGCCATGCAACAGGGCATCCCGGCTGCGGACCTGAGCTTTTATCCGATCAAAGGCTCTGCGCCCTACCAACGCATCCATATCGGTTGCTCGGATACCCCTCGGGGGCGTCAGGTCATTCAGCGCATCAATCAGGTGCTGCTGGACATCCCACTGGAACAGGTGCAGCAGTCCTACGCTTCATGGCTGGACCCGGTGATGCGCGAGCATTATCTGCGGGATAACCCAAGCTTCTTCCAGGATTCGCCGCAACCCTGACAAATCTCAGGCAAAAAGAAACCCCGAAGAGTGGGGAGACACTTCGGGGTTAAACGTGGCCTACAAAGACCAGTACAACAAGGCACAAACACCGGAGCACAATGTTTGCTCTTGCTGTTACAAAATCTGACCGGCCATGCTGTAGGAAGTTTCCATGATTAAACAATTCTTCATGCAGCGGCGGCGCTGCGGGTCTGGGCAGCGTTGCGCAACGCCGCAATGACCGAGGGTTCCAGACGCCCTTCGGCAATCTTGATGTCACGCAGCAGGCAATCCACCACATCCACCAGCACGCGTTTATCCATCAACTGCGCGCGGTCCACTTCTCGCTCGACCACGATGGCGCCAGCAGGGTTCTTCACGGTGACCAGGCACTCGTCCTGCACACCGGAGGTGGTCAGCGTAACCTGATAAGGGCTCAGTGCTTCTTCGAGCAATAGGCTGATACTTTCCATCTCGATCACCACTCAATAGTTCAGGAACAATCGGTTCAACGGGAGCTGCATCTATCCTAAGTGACTGTTTGTGACGTAGGAAAGTTCGCTTTATCGTCTTTATGGGGCCGTTAGGGGTGACGGATTCCAGCATGCGCTTGCAACATGACAAGCAAAAAACGGCGCACATAAACGCTTACGCAATGGGCGACTGTTTTGCGGGTTGCCGACGGCTCGGATCAGAGGTGAATCCTATACTCGGTGAGCGCTGGAGACGCGGCTACGCAGATGAAAGCGCATGTCAAAAGGCCCTTATTGCGAAGGATGAAGACGATGTTGGAACACGACAAAGAGCAGGCAGCATTAGAGAAGATTCATGCTGACATATCACGCATCTATGCGGAGCAACGCAAACTCAACGCCGAAGCACACAAGATAACCCGTGAAAATTTCTGGTATCCCTTGGGTGTCGTCATGGCTATGTTTACAGTTTTCACCAGTGTTGTGGCCCTGGCAGTAAAAATACTCGCATAGCTCATTCGCGCCGCCCGGGCCTGCCAAAAACAAAAAACGCCGCTAACCCAAGGAAGGCAAAGCGGCATTTTTGTGCAGCGTTAAAACCCTACGTTCAACCATCCCAGGGTTAACAGGCTAGAATCCCCGAATTGCCCGGGGAACCTATCTTGAGAAGCGCACCTGAAAAACCCTTGCGCATCATCCTGGCCGACGACCATCCGATTTTCCTGATTGGTCTGCGGGCGGTCCTGGAGCGCGATGAACAACTGGAAATTGTCGGCGAAGCCAACTCTCCCCAATCCCTGACCCAATTGCTGCAACACTGCGCCTGCGACCTGTTGATCACCGACTTCATGATGCCTGACGAACCCCAGGCCGACGGATTGCGCCTGATCGACCAACTGCGCCGCCATCACCCGACGCTGCCCATCGTCGTGGTGACGATGCTCAACAATGCAGGGTTGTTTCACGCCATTCTGGAGCTGGGTGTCATGGGTTTGCTGAGCAAAGCCAGCCTCGCGAATGAACTGCCTGAAGCCGTCCGCCAGGTACGCCAGCAGCGCTGCTATGTGGCCCACACCATTCGCCAGGCGCTGAGCGCGCTGGGCACTGATCGATTGCAGTCCCACGAGCAGCTATCGCCCCGCGAGCTGGAGGTGATTCGCCTGCTGGCGAGAGGGCTGACCGTGGGCGAAATCGCGGCACATCTGCATCGCAGCAAGCAGACCGTCAGCGCGCAAAAAGTCAGCGCCATGCGCAAGCTCGGGCTCAGTACCGACGCGTCACTGTTTATCTACGTGCAGGAGCATGGGTTGGCCTGACCTGGCTGCCGATCCACGCTTTCAATGCCTGAGCGTCCATCGGCGCTGCAATCAGGCAACCTTGCAACCAGGCAGGGCCCAGCAAAGCGACCGCATCACGATCGGCAGGGGTTTCAATGCCCGTCACCACCACGTTCATGCCCATGCGGCTGGCCATGCTCATGGCGCCCGCGACGACAGCCACTTTGCGCTCATCACCGGCCATGCCACAGGCAAAGGCCGGGGGTATTTTCAGCTCCGTGAACGGCAGCTCCAGCAAACGCTGCAAACTGGTGCCGCCGACGCCGAAGTCTCCGATAGACAACTTGCAGCCGATCATCCGTAAACGCAGCAAGCTGCTGACATGCGCGCTGTCGGTGTTCAATCGCGTGGTTTCGACCAACTCCAGCGTGAGGCTATGGGCCGGCACGGCATGGCGTTGCAGCAAGCGCTGCAGCGCCTGGGGAAAATGCGCATGTTCGAGCATCCGCCCGGGAATGTTCACCGCCACCGGCAAGATCTCCCCCGTGTCCCACGCGATCTGGCTGACAAAGCCCAGGGCCTCTTCCAGCACATGCCAGGTAAACGCCTCCTCCATGCCGGCAAACTCCAGCACCGGCAGGAACTCATGGGGCAGTAACACTCCCCCGTCAGGCAGATACCAGCGCGCCAGCACCTCAACACCCTGCAATACGCCTGCCTGGCAAACGATAGGCTGGAAGCTGGCGCTGGCGTAACGCGCGATGGCCACCTGACAGGCATCCACCGAAGGTGGCAACTCATCCAGCTCATTCAAGCCCAGCAGTTGGCGCACCTTATCCCAGGACACGACCTGCGGCCCCGGACGCAAATGTTGCAGGCAAGCCGTCAGCAGTTGCCCAACCAACTGCGCCGAGGCTGGCTTGGGCAAGCACCGGAGGACATTCAGCCCAGCCTGGCGCGCCATGCTGGCGACCCCTTCCAATACGTCAGGTTGAGCACTGCTTAACAGGATCAGCACCTGAGCCTGGCGCAGTTCGCCCAATTCGCGAATCAGTTCAAGGGCATCGCCCTGTTCCAGATAGAGGTCGCAAATGGCAATGTCCACCGGCCCCTTGCTCGCCAACGACTGCCGGGCGGCCTCTACGGTTTCGGCGGTTATTACATTGAATACACCGTTGGCATTGAGCATCTGGTGCAGGGCCATCAGTTGGAATGGGTGATCTTCGAGGATCAAGACATTGAGGGAGCGCATGGCGAACTCTGAGACGCAGAAGCAAGACTGCGCAGGCTACGCAAAAGGTCATGCGCGCCCCATAGGACACGTCCTATTCTTGCGGACTCAAATGGGTGCCCAGCTCAACCCTGAAGGCTGCCAGCGCTTCATTCAGCACGCGCCACAGCGCTTCAACCTCGTCAATGCGCTGCTCACGCAGGCAGCCCTCAAGCCCCACGCACGCCTTGGCCAGCGGCAGCGCATCCACCAGGCAGCAAATCCCCTTGAGGCGATGCAGCGAGGCCATCACCCCTGGAAAGTCCTGACACGCCAACGCCGTCTTGATCCCATCGTGCTCATGTTCAAGACTCTTCGCCAACTCCTCCAGCATGCGCTGCAGGACCGGCCCATCGGCCTGGGTCATCGCCTGCAAGGTCTGGATATTGAAGGTGCGCAATGGGGCCACGCGGGCGAGGACCGTGGCCCACTGTTCAAGGGTCACCGGTTTGACCAGCAACTCATCCATTCCCGACGCCAGGCAACGCTGGCGCTCATCCTCCATGGCATTGGCGGTGCACCCCACCAGCGCAGTGCGCGATCGTTGCTCTTGGGTTTCAATACCGCGCACGGCTTCGCTCAAGGCGTAGCCGGACATGCCCGGCATGTTGCAATCCGTCACCAGCACGTCGAAGGCGTCATCGCGCCAGCGCTGCAAGGCTGACTCGGCCGAGTCGAAGGCCACCACCCGGTGGCCGAGGAATTGAAGTTGCTGAGCCAGCACCAGGCGGTTGGCCGGCAGGTCATCGACGATCAGCACCGACAAACGGCGACCGGCAGCCGGCAGGACCGCCGCAGGCTCAGTTGGCCTGTCGTCGCCTCTGACCCGCTGCAGATACAGGTCAATGCAAATCGTCGTGCCCTCACCTGCCGCACTGCTCAGGGAGATCGTGCCGCCCATCAACTCCACCAGTTGTTGGCAAATGCTCAAGCCCAAGCCGGTCCCGCCATGTTGAGCCGCCGTTAGCGGGCTGACCTGGACAAACGGCTTGAACACCCGAGCCTGTTGTTCAACACCAATCCCTGGCCCGCTGTCTTCGACACACAGGTGTAGGTATTCAGCCCCGCAGGCGTCACGCTGAGTCACGACGCTGAGGCGGACCTCACCACGCTCGGTGAACTTCAACGCATTGCCCACCAGGTTATGCATGACCTGCCGCAAGCGCAGCGGGTCGAACCAATAATCCCCTTGCGCCGCCGGGTCAAACGCCAGGGTCAAACCCAGGCCTTTTTTACTCGCCATCGCCGCAAACAGCCGCTGGATACCTTCGAAAAAAACCTTCAGGTCTGTGGTCTGCGGCACCAGTTGCAAATGACCTGCTTCGATCTTGGCCAGGTCCAGGCTATCGCCCATCAACTCAATCAGCTCACGTGCCGAACGATGGGCCACCTGCAAGGCTTCGGAGACGCGCGTGCCTTCAGCCTGGGCGCGTTCTTGTTCCAACTCAAGCAGGCCGATGATGGCGGTCATCGGGGTGCGAATTTCGTGACTGAGGGTTGAGAGAAACGCACTTTTTGCGTAGTTCGCGTCATCGGCGGCCTGGCGTGCGTCCATCAATTGATGTTCCAGGACTTTGCGCTCATTGATGTCGATCCAACCGCCCAGCAGCCCCTGCAATTGGCCGCGCGCATCGAAAAACGGCACCGTCCATTGGTAAACGTGGAAAGTCCCACCGTTGAACTCCAGTTGCCGATCAACAAACAACGATTGCTGTGTCGCCAACTGCTCCATGTGCCCGGCATGCAGGCGTGCGGCCGTGGCTTCTGGCAGCAAGCCGCTTTCCATCAAAGTCAGGCCCTGGATCAGCTCCCGTCGGGTGGCCAACTGCTGTTCGTAACGGGTGTTACAGGTCACCAACCGGCCAGCCAAGTCCCGTACGAAGACGGGGTTGGGCATGCCATCCAGCAGGGCACGCTTAAAGGCCAACTGGTCGCTCAACCGTTGCTCGGCCACCAGGCGCTGCTGGATCTGCCGCTTGAGCCGGCTATTCCAGACCAACGACACCAATACACACAACAGCGCCATGGCGACCGTCCAATAGGCCCATGGCGGCACACGCTGCCAAGCCGACGTCGGGATCGGCACCGTGCCCAGCCAGCGCAAACGCAACGCGCTCAACTCTGCCACCGGCATCGCTTCCAACGCCTTGTTCACAATGCTCAACAGCTCGGGCTGGTCTTTGCGCACCACCAGGCTGTTGGACGACCACTTGCCCTCCACACTGCGCCCGATGCGCAAGCCGTCGGCGGGGTAGCTCTGCACCTCCACTTCATTCTGGATCGTCGCCGCCGCACGCCCCTGGATCACCTGGTCACGGGCCTGGGTATAGTTATCGACGGCGAGAATCTCGATGTCCGGGTGTTCACGGCGAATGAAATTTTCCAGCACATGCCGTGCCGGCAACGCCAAGACCTGGCCAGAGAGCTCACTCAAACTGGCCACTAACGGCGTGTCGCTGCGCTGGACAAACACCCAACCGGCGCCGCCAAAACCATGGCTGAAATCCAGGAATTGCCTGCGCTCCCGATTCTCCGCCAGCGTGGTGTTCATATCCGCCCTGCCCGCTGCCAGTAACTCCAGGGTCTGCGCGGTGGAAGACACCTCCTCCATCACGAACTGCAAGCCCGTCATGCGGGAAATCCGGTTAAGCAGGTCGACGTTCAAGCCGACCCATTGACCGTCCTTGTCTTTGAAGATGTACGGCGACTGTTGCTGGGACACCACCACCACATGGGGATGCTGCAACAACCAGGCTTGCTCCTGGGCCGACAACACAATGTGGTCGGCGGCGATGCCCACTCCCAGGCCGGTGGTCCAGCGCGCGAGGATTTCACGTTGTATCGACTCGTCGATACTCGCCAGGGCCCGGTCCATCATGTCCCCCAACAGCGGGTCGGCCGTACGGGAAGCAAAGGCAAAGCCGATCGGCGCCAGCCGGCTCTCTACGTTGATCTGCAAACCCAGGTAAGGACGCAGTGATTTGTAGGCCCGCACAATCACTTCATTGCCGATAAAGGCGTCTGCATCCCCCTGGTTCAACGCTTCCAGGCCACTGTAGAGGTTCGGAGCCAGCATGATATGGCTGGCGGGATAGGCCCGATGCACGTTGCCGACATTGGCATAGCCCTCCAGCAAGACCACCTTCTTGCCCTCAAGGCCTTCGTTCTGCGTGGTGTCGTCGCGACGCACGACGACTACCGAACGATCCGGCATGTAGTCGCGAGTAAACCGCAACCCAGGCACATCCCGCTCATAGCCGTTGGCGCTGGTCAGAATATCGATGGCGCCACTGCGCAAGGCTTCCACCGCTTGCGCCCGCTCAGCGAAGCCCATCACCTGCATGGGCACATCGAGGCGCGCGCCGACCAGGCTCAGGTAGTCGGCGCTGATGCCCTGGTAGCGATTATGGTCACGGGTGATATCAATCGGCTGGTAATCATCAATGGAAATGCCGACCTTCAATGTTCGATGGCTCGTCAGCCATTGCTGCTCGGCGCCCGTTAAAGGCAAGGGTGCCAGCGGGGTAAACGCCGGCACCAGTTTGAACGGCAGGCTGACGGCGGCCAGGCTTGCCGGGGATTGACCAAGCAAGAGCAAACACAGCAGCCACACGCACCTTCGGCTCAATAAACGCACCGGGTTAGATTCCTCTGTTTTTGTTGTCGATTGCCCACTGGAGTATGGCGTGCCCCAATGAAAAAGCCCGTCACGAAGACGGGCTTGAGCAACCGCGCAAAGCCGTTGAATCAGAGCGGCTTGCCACGATTGCCGTGCTGGCTCACAAACGCCTGCACGGCTTTCAGATCATTGGCCAACACGGTGCAACGCTCTTCACGCTCAAACAGGTCTGCCAAATGCGCTGGCAATTCCAGTGCCTTGCCAACACCCGCCTTCTCCACCGCTTCCGGGAATTTGACCGGGTGCGCGGTGCCGAGGATCACCATCGGGATGTCCAGGCTGCGACGGCATTCGCGGGCGGCCTTCACACCGATAGCGGTGTGTGGGTCCAGCAGCTCGCCAGTCTGGGCGTAGACTTCGGCGATGGTTTCGCAGGTTTCTGCGTCGTCCACGGCCAAGGAGTCGAACAGCTTGCGGGTTTCGGTCCAGCGCTCTTCTTCAACGCTGAAACCGCCACCGCTCTTGAAGGTGTCCATCAAGCCGGCAATCGCCGCGCCGTTGCGCCCGTGCATGTCGAACAGCAGGCGTTCGAAGTTCGACGAGACCATGATGTCCATCGACGGCGACAGCGTGGCGTGCAGGGTTTCCTTGACGTACTGGTTGCCGCTCATGAAGCGGTGCAGGATGTCGTTGCGGTTGGTGGCGACGATCAACTGGTTGATCGGCAAGCCCATGTTGCGCGCCAGATAACCGGCGAAGATGTCGCCGAAGTTGCCGGTCGGCACCGAGAACGACACCGAACGCGCCGGCCCGCCCAACTGCAGCGATGCATGGAAGTAGTAGACGATCTGGGCCATGATCCGCGCCCAGTTGATCGAGTTCACCGCGACCAGACGCGTGCCTTTGAGGAAGCTCTGGTCAGCGAAGCTGTTCTTGACCATTTCCTGGCAGTCATCGAAGTTGCCTTCGATGGCGATGTTGTGGATGTTCTCGCCAAAGATGGTGGTCATCTGGCGACGCTGCACTTCCGACACACGCTGGTGCGGGTGCAGGATGAAAATGTCGACGTTTTCGCAGTGCTTGCAGCCTTCGATGGCGGCCGAACCGGTATCACCGGAAGTTGCACCGATGATCACCACACGCTCGCCGCGCTTTTGCAGCACGTAGTCCAGCAGGCGACCCAGCAGTTGCAGGGCGAAGTCCTTGAACGCCAGGGTCGGGCCGTGGAACAGTTCCAGCACCCACTCGTTGCCGTTCAGTTGGCGCAATGGTGCGATGGCGCTGTGGGAAAACACGCCGTATGTCTCTTCGAGGATCTTCTTGAAATCCGCATCCGGGATGCTGCCGGTGACGAACGGGCGCATCACCCGGAACGCCAGCTCGTGGTACGGCAGGCCGGCCCAGGACGCGATTTCTTCCTGGGTGAAGCGTGGCAGGTTTTCCGGCACGTACAGGCCGCCGTCGGTGGCAAGGCCTGCCAGCAGGACGTCTTCGAAATTCAGGGCCGGTGCCTGGCCGCGGGTGCTGATGTAACGCATGACTGGCTCCTCTAAAACATTCTCGAACAGGGGCCGCCGCACACACGGGGCCCCTGGAACAAATCGGTTAGTTCAAGTGCTCGACGCGGATGCGCACCACTGGGCCGACCACGCCTTGCAGGGCTTCCAGGGCGGCGATGGCATCGTTGATGTGCTGCTCGAGCACGCGGTGAGTCAGCAGGATCATCGGCACCTGGCCGTTTTGCTCCTCGACTTCCTTCTGCATGATCGACTCTATGTTGATACCGCGCTCCGACAGGATGCTGGCAACCTGGGCCAACACGCCCGGGTGGTCCTGGGCCTGGATGCGCAGGTAGTAGGCGCTTTCGCAGGCCTCAATCGGCAGGATCGGGTGGGCCGACAGCGAGTCCGGCTGGAAGGCCAGGTGCGGCACGCGGTTTTCCGGGTCGCTGGTCATGGCACGAACCACGTCCACCAGGTCGGCGATCACCGACGAAGCGGTCGGCTCCATGCCGGCGCCGGCGCCGTAGAACAAGGTCGAACCCGCAGCATCACCGTTGACCATCACGGCGTTCATCACGCCATTGACGTTGGCGATCAAGCGGTCGGCCGGGATCAGCGTCGGGTGCACACGCAGCTCGATACCGGCTGGGGTGCTGCGCGCAACGCCGAGGTGCTTGATGCGGTAGCCCAGGGCTTCGGCGTAGTTCACGTCGGCGGTGGTCAGCTTGGTGATGCCTTCGGTGTAGGCCTTGTCGAACTGCAGCGGGATACCAAAGGCGATGGACGCCAGGATGGTCAGCTTGTGCGCCGCGTCGATGCCTTCCACGTCAAAGGTCGGATCGGCTTCGGCGTAACCCAGGGCCTGGGCTTCGGCCAGCACGTCTTCGAAGGTGCGGCCCTTCTCGCGCATTTCGGTGAGGATGAAGTTGCCGGTGCCATTGATGATGCCCGCAACCCAGTTGATGCGGTTGGCGGACAGGCCTTCACGGATGGCCTTGATCACCGGGATGCCACCGGCCACGGCGGCTTCGAACGCCACGATCACGCCCTTCTCGCGGGCCTTGGCGAAAATCTCGTTGCCGTGCACGGCAATCAGCGCCTTGTTGGCGGTAACCACGTGCTTGCCGTTCTCGATGGCCTTGAGCACCAGCTCGCGGGCCACGGTGTAACCGCCGACCAGCTCGATGACAATATCGATTTCAGGGTTGGTGGCAACGGCGAAGACATCGTTGGTAATCGCAATACCGGTCGTTTCGAACTGAGGCTTTGGCGAACGCGTGGCAATTTGCGCCACTTCAATCCCGCGACCTGCGCGGCGGGAAATTTCTTCAGCATTACGCTGAAGTACGTTGAAGGTGCCGCCACCGACGGTCCCTAACCCACAGATGCCTACTTTGACCGGTTTCACTGAAGAACTCCCCATGAAACGGCCGACGCTAGGTCGGCCGTGGAAAACAGCCGCACGACTGCGGCTTGCAATTAACGACCCGCCGACGTGTCAGCGAGCCTTGATCGTCGATGCTTCGACGATGCTGGTTTATTTGGCACCGAGCGCCAGTTTGGCAACTTGTGGTGCCGGCTGGTAGCCCGGAATCACTTGGCCGTCAGCCAAAACGATAGCCGGTGTACCGTTCACACCGATGGACTGGCCGAGGGCGAACTGCTTGGAAACCGGGTTGGCGCATTTGGCCGCCTTGATTTCCTTGCCATCGACCATCTTGTCCATGGCCGCCTTCTTGTCGGCCGAGCACCACACGGCTTGCAACTGCTCGTCACCCGGCGAGCCCAGGCCCTGGCGCGGGAACGCTACGTAGCGTACTTCCACGCCCAGCTTGTTCAGCGCGGGCACTTCGGCGTGCAGCTTGTGGCAATACGGGCAGGTGGTGTCGGTAAACACGGTGATGTGGGTCTTGGTCTCGCCGATGGCCGGGTAAACCACGGTCTCGGCCACCGGAATACCATTGATCAGCTTGGACACGCCCAGGCGCTCGGCTTTCTCGGTGAGGTTGACCGGCTTGCCGTCTTTCAACTGGAACAGGTAGCCCTGGACGATGTACTGGCCGTCGGCACTGGCGTACAGCACACGACTGCCCTTGAGCTTGACCTCATACAGGCCGGCCATCGGGCTGGCGCTGATGCTTTCGATCGGCGTGTCGAGCTGCAGGTTGGCCAGGCTCTTGCGGATGGTCTGCTCGGCAGCGTCATCAGCGAAGGCAAAGGTGGAAACCAACGCAATGGCTGCGGCGGCAATAATCTGGGTCAAGCGCATGGGAACTCCTGAAGGCAGATGCAGGGACGGGCATAAACGCCGCTTGGAAACACAGGCCTGGGCCGTCCCCTTTGCTAACCGGCAAAGCCTACCACAGTTGGGCGCAAGGGCAGCCCGCAGCGGGACAAATTGGCGGTTTTCAGCCTCGCGGATGGTGCTTGGCGTGCATATCCTGCAAGCGCGCACGTGCCACGTGGGTGTAGATCTGGGTTGTGGATAAGTCGCTGTGACCGAGCAGCATTTGTACGACGCGCAAATCCGCGCCGTGGTTGAGCAAATGGGTGGCAAAAGCGTGACGTAATGTGTGGGGCGACAGGCTCTTGCCGATCCCCGCGACCTTGGCTTGATGCTTGATCCGGTGCCAGAACGTCTGGCGGGTCATCTGCTCGCCACGCTGGCTGGGAAACAGCACATCGCTGGGGCGCCCACCGAGCAACTCACTGCGCCCATCGCGCATGTAACGCTCGACCCATACGATCGCCTCCTCCCCCATCGGCACCAGCCGCTCCTTGCTGCCCTTGCCCATCACCCGCAACACGCCCTGGCGCAGGTTGATCTGTTCCAGGGTCAGGCTGATCAACTCCGTCACCCGCAGGCCGCAGGCGTACAACACCTCCAGCATGGCGCGGTCGCGCTGGCCGATGGCTTCGCTCAGGTCCGGGGCGGCGAGCAACGCATCGACGTCGGCTTCCGACAACGACTTGGGCAACGGCCTGCCGAGTTGTGGCATATCGACTTGTAGGGTCGGGTCGAGGGCGATCAGTTTTTCACGCAGCAGGTAGCGATAGAAGCCACGCACACCGGAGAGGAATCGCGCAGTGGAACGTGGCTTGTAGTTCTGCTCAAGGCGCCAGGCCAGGTGATCGAGGATCAGCTCGCGGCCAGCGTTGAGCAGTTCGAGGTTTTTTTCCTGTAGCCAGCCATTGAACAGGGCCAAGTCGCTGCGGTACGCCTGGCGGGTGTTGTCCGACAGGCCTTTTTCCAGCCAGAGGGCGTCGAGGAAGCGGTCGATCAAGGGGTGGTCGATGGCGGGCATGGGGGCTCAGGCGGGTTTCTGTAGTGTCTGTTAGATCCTATCGCAGGCAAGCCAGCTCCCACAGGGGTTTTGTGTTGGGCCAGTGATTTGTGCCCAACACCAATCAAATGTGGGAGCTGGCTTGCCTGCGATGGCCGCGACTCGGTCTCAAGTCAGTCAACAAACCCAGGCAATACCGGCACCGGCCGCTTATCGGCATCAATCGCCACAAAACTGAACACGCCCTGGATCGCCCTTTCACGGCCATCGGCACTCATGCTCTCGACAAACACTTCCACTTCAACCTTGAGGCTGGTGTTACCCACTTTGATCACACGGCCGATCAGCTCAACGATGGAGCCGGCAGGGATCGCATGATTGAAGTCGATACGGTCGGTGGAAACCGTCACCAGCGGCAATCGGCAAAACCGCGTAGCCGTGATGAACGACACTTCATCCATCCAGGCCAACGCCGTGCCACCGAACAGCGTGTTGTGGTGGTTGGTGGTCGGCGGGAACACCGCCTTGGTCACATGGGTTACGGAAAGGTCGGTGCGGCGCTGGATTTCTTCAAGGCGAGTGGTCATTAACAAATACCGGCAAATAGACAAATTTCAGGCACAAAAAAGCAGCCCGTAGGCTGCTTTTTTCTGCATCGGGAAGCTGGACTTAAGCCAGTTTTTCCTTGATGCGAGCTGCTTTACCGGACAGGTCACGCAGGTAGTACAGCTTGGCTTTACGTACGTCACCGCGACGTTTAACGGCCATGCTGTCGATTTGCGGGCTGTAGGTCTGGAAAGTACGCTCTACGCCAACACCGTTGGAGATTTTACGAACAGTGAAAGCACTGTTCACACCACGGTTACGCTTGGCAATTACCACGCCTTCGAACGCTTGCAGACGCGAACGGTCGCCTTCCTTCACTTTCACCTGAACGACAATGGTGTCGCCCGGGGCAAAGGTAGGGATCTCTTTGGTCATCTGCTCTGCTTCGAGTGCAAGGATGATTTTGTTAGTCATGCTGTGCTCCTAAGGTAAGTCAATGGACCTACCATCGATACGTTGTTAACTATCGTCCCGCGCGAGGATGTATTCCTCGAGCAGCTTCTTCTCTTCTCCAGAAAGCGAGCGGCTTTCCAGAAGATCGGCGCGTCGTTCATAGGTCCGACCAAGGGACTGCTGTAAACGCCAACGCCGGATGTGTGCGTGATTGCCACTTAGCAATACGTCGGGAACACGCTGATCCGCATACACCTCCGGTCGGGTGTAGTGCGGGCAATCCAGCAAACCATCCGTGAAGGAATCTTCCTCCGCGGAGTCCGCATGCCCTAAAGCTCCAGGCAGCAGTCGTGTAACCGCATCTATCAGGACCATCGCCGGCAGCTCGCCGCCAGACAGGACATAGTCCCCAATCGACCACTCTTCATCGACATGAGCATCAATAAAACGCTCGTCAATGCCTTCGTAGCGACCGGCAATCAGGATCAATGCTTCCTCATTCGCCATGTCGCGTACCGCAGCCTGTTTCAGCTGACGGCCTTGAGGGGACAGGTAAATTACCTTCGCCTTCTCCCCGGCTGCGGCCTTGGCCTGGGCCAACGCGTCTTCCAGGGGCTTGATCTTCATCACCATGCCCGGGCCACCGCCAAATGGGCGATCGTCCACAGTGTGATGTCGATCCGTCGTGTAGTCTCGCGGGTTCCAACAGGTGAGCTGCAACAGCCCCTGTTTCACCGCCCGACTGGTGATGCCGTACTCGCTGATGGCGGAAAACATCTCGGGAAACAAACTGATCACTTCAATGCGCAAATTAGCCACGCTTAGAAGTCCGCATCCCATTCCACCTTCATCTCGCCTGAGGCCAGGTCGACGGCCAACACGCATTGCTCCGTATAGGGCAACAGGCGTTCGCGATCATCCAGGCTGCCAGCGCAAGGCTTGACCACCATTACATCATTGGCGCCGGTTTCCAGAAGATGATCGATTTTCCCGAGCAATTGCCCGAGTTGATCAATAACCTTCAGACCTTCCAGCTGGTACCAGTAGTACTCGCCGTCGGTCAATTCAGGGAACAGGTTGCGCGGCACGCAGATCTCATAACCGGCCAGAAGACGAGCTTCTTCACGATCATCAAGACCCTTGAGCTTTGCGACCAGGAACTTGTCGCTCCCGCGTCCACTGACCAGCTCGACCTGTTTCACACTACCTTCGCGCTTGAGCGTCCAGGTTTTGTACTGCAACAGGTTTTCAGTCGGATCAGTAAAGGAATACACCTTCACTTCGCCGCGAACGCCATGAACAGAGTAGATCTTGCCGATAACGATCAAATCATCAGCAACAGCTGGCGTCGCGTTCATATTGCTCAGGCTGCGGCCTTAGCCGAGTCTTTCAACAGCTTGGCAACGCGCTCGGATGGCTGTGCGCCAACGCTCAGCCAGTAGGCTACGCGCTCTTGGTTCACGGACAGACGAACTTCTTGACCACGAGCGATCGGGTTGAAGAAGCCAACTTGTTCCTTGTGAGAGCCGTCACGTGGGTTGCGGCTGTCAGTTACGGTCAAGTGGTAAAACGGGCGCTTTTTGGAGCCGCCAAGGGCAAGACGGATTGTTAGCATGTGAACATCGTTCCTGTAGTCGGTGCTGCAAATCTAAATGCACAGCGGGCATAGGTGCCCGAAAGGCCGCATATTCTAAGGAATATCCGGACTTTTGCAAATGTCTTTTTCTGGCGCCTATCGGCGTGCCATTCAGATCTGCTATAGAGCCGTCGGTTAAAACGGCAAGTCAGCTCCCGCTAACCGCGGGTTTGCTGGAGATCCCACATCCCTGTGGGTCGGAGCAAAAGCAGGCTTTTGCTCGAATTCTTTACATTTTCGGCATGCCGCCGCCGGGCAACATACCGCCCATGCCGCGCATCATCTTGGCCATTCCGCCTTTTGCGGAGAATTTCTTCATCATCTTCTGCATCTGCTTGTGTTGCTTGATCAAGCGACCGATGTCCTGCACCTGGGTGCCGGAACCCATGGCGATCCGACGCTTGCGCGAACCGCTGATCAGCTCAGGGTCGCGGCGCTCGGCCGGGGTCATGGAGTTGATGATGGCTTCCATCTGCTTGAACTGCTTCTCTGCCGCGCCCTGGGCATTGCCCATTTGCGCCAGGTTCACACCGCCGATGTTCGGCAGCTTGTCCATCAGGCCGCCGAGGCCGCCCATGTTCTTCATCTGTTGCAGCTGGTCACGGAAGTCTTCGAGGTCGAAGCCCTTGCCCTTCTTCAGCTTCTTGGCCAGCTTGTCGGCCTTGTCCTTGTCGAGCGTGGCTTCGGCCTGCTCGATCAGGCTGAGCACGTCGCCCATGCCAAGGATGCGCGAAGCGATACGCTCCGGGTGGAACGGCTCGAGCGCTTCGCTCTTCTCGCCCATACCGATGAACTTGATCGGCTTGCCGGTAATGGCACGTACCGACAGCGCGGCACCGCCACGGGCGTCGCCGTCGACCTTGGTAAGGATCACACCGGTCAGCGGCAGTGCGTCGCCGAAGGCCTTGGCGGTGTTGGCCGCATCCTGGCCGGTCATGGCGTCGACCACGAACAGCGTCTCTACCGGGTTGATCGCGGCATGCAGCGCCTTGATCTCGCCCATCATCTCTTCGTCGATGTGCAGGCGACCGGCGGTATCGACGATCACGACGTCGATGAACTTCAGCTTGGCTTCTTTAATAGCTGCGTTGGCGATATCGACCGGCTTCTGGCTCAGGTCGGACGGGAAGAAGGTCACGCCCACTTCGCCCGCGAGCATTTCCAGCTGTTTAATGGCCGCCGGACGGTAGACGTCGGCCGACACCACCATCACGGACTTCTTCTTGCGCTCTTTAAGGAAGCGCGCCAACTTGCCGGCGGTGGTGGTCTTGCCCGCACCTTGCAGACCGGCCATCAGCACGACGGCCGGTGGCACGGCGCTGAGGTTCAGGTCTTCGTTGGCCGCGCCCATCAGGCTTTCGAGTTCGGCCTGGACGACTTTCACGAAGGCCTGGCCCGGCGTCAGGCTGCGGGACACTTCGGTGCCCACTGCGCGCTCTTTGACCGAGTTTACGAAGTCCTTCACCACTGGCAAGGCCACGTCGGCTTCCAGCAACGCCATGCGCACTTCACGCAGGGTGTCTTTGATATTGTCCTCGGTCAGCTTGGCCTTGCCGGTTACGTGGCGCAGCGTCTGCGAGAGACGGTCAGTCAAGTTTTCAAACATGCGCGTTCCTTTCAGGCCCTACTCATCGAAATGCAGTGGTAGACCGAGGTAATGACGGCCCAGGCTGTGGTAAATCGCTATTAAAAACAGCGCTCGGCGAGCCTGCGGCGTGGGCAGGTCGCGGATTATAGCGAAGACTGCCGCCATGCACACCCGCTGTCTGGCCTGAGAGTCTTTCGTGTTACGCGGGGGTATGCCAAACTCAGCGCCTTTCGGGCTTGCCTAACAGGATTTATGCTCCCTTTGTCACCCAGTTTGCTACCCAGCCTCGCCGCCGCCATTTTGTACGCCGCTGCGACTCTCTATCAGGGCACTCGTCTGGCCCAAGGCACCAAGGCGGACAAACGCCTGCTGGTCGGCCTTGGCGTCGCTGCCCTGCTGGCCCACGCTGCCAGCCTGTTTACCCACCTGATGACGCCGGTCGGCCTGGGCCTGGATTTTTTCAGCGCCGCCAGCCTGATCGCCGCGGCCGTGATCGCCTTGACGCTGATCGCCTGCTCGCGCATCCCGGTGGAGAACCTGCTCGTCCTGCTATTCCCCCTGGGCCTGCTGACGGTGCTGCTGTCGCAATTCGCCCCCACCGGCACCGTCCAGGTGATCGATGAGGAGCCGGGCATCCTCGCGCACATTCTGCTGTCGATCCTGGCCTACGGCATGTTCACCATCGCGGTGTTCCAGTCCCTGCTCCTGCTGTTGCAGGACCACCAGCTCAAGCACAAGCACCCGTCCGGGCTGATCAAGAACTTCCCGCCGCTGCAAACCATGGAAAGCCTGCTGTTCGGATTCCTCTGGGCCGGCTGGACGCTGCTGTCGCTGTCACTGATCTCCGGCTGGCTGTTCGTCGAAAACCTGTTTGCCCAGCACCTGGTGCACAAGACCCTGCTGGCGTGCCTGGCCTGGGTCGTGTTCAGTGTGCTGCTGTGGGGCCGCAACCGCCTTGGCTGGCGCGGGCACAAGGCGATCCGCTGGACCCTGGCCGGTTTCTGCCTGCTGATGCTGGCCTATTTCGGCAGCAAGCTGGTCCGCGAATACATCCTGCATATCTGACGGGCAGCGATCATGGACAACTTGCCCCTGGGGCCGATGCTCGCGGTAGTCGCCTTGCTGGTGTTATGGGCGGCGCTGTTTACCGCCATCGAAGCCGCACAACAACACCTGCTGGCCCTGCGCCCCGGTACACGCCAGGGTGACAAGGCGGCGGCGCGCCTGAACTTCCCGCGCAACAGCCTGATCCTGTGCAACAGCTTGTGCCGCGCCGCGGTGGTGATCCTCTGCACTCTGCTGGCGATCTACGCCTGGGCGCAAAACGGCCCCTGGCTGGGCTGGATGATTTCCTGCGCGATCCTGCTGATCCTCGCCGACTACCTGCCCCGTGCCCTCGCCACGCGCTATCCGCAGGCAGTGCTGGGCTTTGGCAATACGCTGCTGGGCGTCCCCCTGAAAATCCTTTACCCCCTGGCCTGGCTGCTCAATGGCATCAGCCTGTTGCTGCTGCGCCCGTTCGCCCGCAAGCCCGGCGTGGTGAAAAAGAGCGACGAGCCGTTGCCCGATCATGACGATGAGCCGGAAGCTGAGTCCGACGACAGCCGCACCCCAGGCATGCCAGGCATCCACGCCCTGGACAACATCACCGTCAACGACATCCTGGTGCCGCGCAGTGAAGTGGACGGCATCAACCTGGATGACTCGATCGAAGAGATCATCGAGCAACTGCGCACCTCACAGCGTACGCGCCTGCCGGTGTTCCACAGCGACATCAACCAGGTCCAGGCGGTGCTCAATACTCGGCAGATCCAACACCTGCTGCCCGACGCCAGCCTGACCAAAGAGGCATTGCTCGCCGCCTGCCACGAGCCCTACTTCGTCCCGGAAAGCACACCCCTGCAACTGCAACTGCTGAACTTCCACAAGCAGCAGCGACGGCTGGGCATGGTGGTGGATGAATACGGCGAAGTGCTGGGCATTGTCACCCTGGAAGATATCCTTGAAGAAATCGTCGGTGAATTCGAGAGCGAACAGGGTGCGGACAACCCGCATATCGAAGCGCAACCCGATGGCCGCTACATTGTTGATGGCGCCGCATCGATCCGCGAACTGAACAAAAGCCTGAACTGGCACCTGCCCAGCGACGGCCCCAAGACCCTCAATGGCTTGGTCACCGAAGCGCTGGAGACAATTCCCGATTGCGCGGTGTGCCTGAAGATCGGGCGTTACCGCCTGGAAATCCTCGAGACCGAAGACAACCGGGTCAGCAAGGTGCTGATCTGGCACACCAGCCGGGTGCCTGTCGCCGCCTGACTATCTGGCACAACGCGGTAAAAATGTGGGAGCGGGCTTGCTCGCGAATGCGGTGTATCAGGCAACTTATCAGCGACTGACCCACCGCTTTCGCGAGCAAGCCCGCTCCCACATTTGATTTGCGGTGCATCAGTCCCTCTTGTTGTATTTCAAAACCCCTTCCTATAATCCCTGCGGCTTACCAAAGCCCCGCCCGTACGCGTGCTACCCGCACTTCAAGCGTCCAGGCACCGCTTTACCGTGTCTGACCGGTGTTCGCTCCCATCCCGAGCCGCCCCGCGCACAACCCATGATCCATGGGTGTTCGACCCATAATAATCCGCGTCCAAACGCGCAATGACCGCTAGGGATACCGCCATGAGCACCACCTATAACGAGGCCGCGACAGACGCCGCCCCGACCAACTCGACCGCACGGGTCGCCACGGCCAGCATCGTCGGCACCGCCATCGAGTTCTACGACTTCTATATCTACGCCACCGCCGCCGCGCTGGTGATCGGCCCTGTGTTCTTCCCGCAGACCTCCGGCACCGCGCAGATGCTGGCGTCGTTCCTGACCTTCGGCATCGCCTTTATCGCCCGCCCGCTGGGTTCGGCGTTGTTCGGCCACTTTGGCGACCGCATTGGCCGCAAATCCACCCTGGTCGCCTCGCTGCTGTTGATGGGCGTGTGCACCACGCTGATTGGTTTGCTGCCAGGCTACGACAGCATCGGGGCCTGGGCGCCGATCCTGTTGTGCATACTGCGCTTCGGCCAGGGCCTGGGCCTTGGTGGGGAATGGGGCGGTGCCGCCTTGCTGGCCACCGAGAACGCGCCGAAAGGCAAACGTGCCTGGTTCGGCATGTTCCCGCAATTGGGCCCCTCGATTGGCTTCCTCGCGGCCAACGGCCTGTTCCTGATCCTGGCCATGAGCCTGAGCGACGAGCAGTTCCGCAGTTGGGGCTGGCGTATCCCGTTCATCCTCAGCGCGGCCTTGGTGATGGTTGGCCTGTACGCCCGCCTGAAACTGCATGAAACCCCGGTGTTCGCCAATGCGGTAGCCAAGGAAGCCCCGGTCAAAGTGCCGCTGGTGGAGCTGTTCAGGCAGCACTGGCTGCCGGTGCTGCTGGGCGCGGCGTCGATGGTGGTGTGTTACGCGCTGTTCTACATCACCACCGCGTTTTCCCTGAGCTACGGCGTGTCGACCCTGGGTTACAGCCGCGAGACATTCCTCGGCTTGCTGTGCTTCGCCGTGTTGTTCATGGGGCTGGCCACCCCGTTGGCGGCCCTGGCCAGTGATCGCTACGGGCGCAGGCCGGTGCTGATCGTCGGCGCGATCCTGGCGATCCTGTCGGGCTTTACCATGGAGCCGCTGCTGACCCACGGTTCAACCTGGGCCGTGGCGTTGTTCCTGGCGCTGGAGCTGTTCCTGATGGGCGTGACGTTTGCGCCGATGGGCGCGATGCTGCCGGAACTGTTCCCAACCCGCGTGCGTTATACCGGCGCATCGGCGGCGTATAACCTGGGTGGGATCGTGGGCGCGTCAGCAGCACCGTTCTTCGCGACCAAGCTGGTGGCGATGGGTGGGCTGAGTTATGTCGGTGGGTATGTGTCGGCGGCAGCGTTGCTTAGTTTGATTGCCGTGCTGTGCCTGAAAGAAACGCGGGATAACGATTTGAACAAGGTCGCCTGATAGACCGCCATCGCGGGCAAGCCCGCTCCCACACTTGACCGAGTTCCAGTATGAGAATGCGGTCAAATGTGGGAGCGGGCTTGCTCGCGAAGGGCGCGACTCGGTTTAAAGTTCTACTACAACAGCCTTCGAAGCACGAGTCGCCTTGGCCCGAGCCGCTTCAATCGACTCATCCCGCGCTAGCGCCACACCCATCCGCCGCTGACCATTCACTTCCGGCTTGCCAAACAAACGCAACGCCGTGTCCGGCTCGCTCAAGGCCGCGCCAAGGTTGGCGAACGCAGTCTGGGTCGACTGCCCTTCCACCAGAATCACCGCCGAAGCCGAAGGCCCGAACTGGCGAATCAACGGAATCGGCAGGCCGAGAATCGCGCGAGCGTGCAAGGCGAACTGCGACAGATCCTGAGAAATCAGGGTCACCAAGCCAGTGTCATGGGGCCGCGGCGACACTTCGCTGAACCACACCTGATCGCCCTTGATGAACAACTCCACGCCAAACAGGCCACGGCCACCCAGGGCCTCGGTCACGGCTTTGGCGACGCGCTCGGATTCGGCCAGGGCAATCGGGCTCATGGCCTGCGGCTGCCAGGATTCCTGGTAATCGCCCTTCTCCTGACGATGGCCAACCGGTGCACAGAAGGTGGTGCCGCCAATGTGGCGCACGGTCAGCAAGGTGATTTCGTAGTCGAAGTCGATAAAGCCTTCGATGATCACCCGGCCTTTACCGGCACGCCCGCCTTCCTGCGCGTAATCCCAGGCTGTCTGCACGTCATCGGCGCTGCGCAGCAGGCTCTGGCCCTTGCCCGACGAACTCATCACCGGCTTGACCACGCACGGGAAGCCCAGGTCTTGCACGGCCTTGCTGTAGTCTTCGAAGGTATCGGCGAAGTGGTACGGCGAGGTTGGCAGGTCCAGTTCTTCGGCAGCCAGGCGACGGATGCCTTCGCGGTTCATGGTCAGCGAAGTGGCACGCGCCGTCGGGATCACGGTGAAGCCTTCGGCTTCCAGTTCCACCAGGGTGGCGGTGGCGATGGCTTCGATTTCCGGCACGATGAAGTGCGGCTTCTCGGCTTCGATCACTGCACGCAGGGCGGCGCCGTCGAGCATGTTGATCACGTGGCTACGGTGCGCAACCTGCATGGCAGGGGCGTTGGCGTAGCGATCCACGGCAATCACTTCAACGCCCAGGCGTTGCAGTTCGATTACCACTTCCTTGCCCAGCTCACCGCAGCCACACAGCAAAACGCGGGTCGCGGTTGGCGACAATGGAGTTCCGATTCGGGTCATCTCAGGTCCTCAGGGGAGCGGATCGTTTGGAGAAAGGCCGGCATTTTACATGAACTGCAAGAATTGGCCTCAGTTGACGACGGCGCGCTTGCGCACGCGCCAGGCCATGATCAGCCACACCACCGTGACCCCGGCGAATTTCGACGCCAACGCAGTGCCGGCCACGGCCGGGGTGAGTGCGCCGATCAGGCCGAAAAAGATAAAGGTATCCAGGGGAATGCTCAGCGCCGAACTGATCCACAAGCGGTCGTGGAGCGGGCGCTTGGTGATGCTGAACACCAGCCAGTCGATGCACTCGGACACCGCGAACGCCGTAGCGCTGGCCAACGCAATGGCCGGGTCGGACGTTACATACGACAACACCAACGCCGCCAGCATGGCAACGATTGCGCCGTGGCCGAAGCGGGTTTGCACCATGTCGCGCAGGATAAAGACCAGGCCACCCCAGGCGGACCAGATGACATCCAGGTGCGGGGCGGTGGAGAAGGCGAAGTTGATCAGCACGACGCTGCTGATGTAGGCGATCAGGAAGAGCATGGGAAAGTGGACCTGTGGGTTATGCCGCACAGGGTACTTCACAAATAGAAATATGTCGTCTGGGAGGGCCCCTTCGCGAGCAAGCCCGCTCCCACATTTTGACCGCATTCCTACAGGATAAACGCGGTCAACTGTGGGAGCGGGCTTGCTCGCGAAAGCGATCTATCAAGCGCCCGATTTCCCAGGAACCATAAACACCATCCCCCCCGCCACCGCCCGCTCATGACACAACCCCAACACCACCCGGCGCTCGGCATTGTCCATGCGCCCCCAACGCGTAATCTCATCCACCGTACGCTGGCAACCGGTGCAGATATCGTCGTCATCCAGCGCGCAAATACTCACGCACGGCGAGGCAACGGGGCGTTCAAGCGGGTTCATGCTTCCTGCTCAACCAAGTCACGCGCGTAACGCTGCGAGTTATGCACATAGTGCGCGGCGCTGGCTTCGAGCATCTTCTTCTGCGCCTCGGTCAACTCACGCACTACCCTGCCCGGCGAGCCCATCACCAGCGAGCCGTCGGGAATTTCCTTGCCCTCGCCGATCAGCGAGTTGGCGCCAATGATGCAGTGCTTGCCGATCTTGGCGCCGTTGAGGATGACGGCGTTGATACCGATCAGACTGTAGTCGTCCACCGTGCAGCCGTGCAGCATGGCGTTATGGCCGATGGTCACGCCGGTGCCCAGGGTCAGCGGGTAGCCCATGTCGGTGTGCATCACGCTGCCGTCCTGCACGTTGCTGTTCTTGCCGATCAGGATCAGTTCGTTGTCGCCACGCAACACCGCGTTGAACCAGACGTTGGCACCCTCCTCCAGCTTGACCTTGCCCACCAGCGTGGCATTGGGGGCCACCCAGCTGTTGGGGTGAGTCTCGACGCGGGCGTCGCCCAGGCGGTATTTCATGGTTTTTCCTCACGGCTCGCCATTCAAACGATGGCTTATTAGATGTTGATGAAGCTTTTCGGTGGCTGGTGCAGGCTGATCTTGGCATCGTCATAGAGCAGGTTGATCAGCTCGACGATCATGATCGCCGTCAGGCCCCAGATCTTGTATTCACCAAACCGATAGCTGGGCACGTACCAACTACGGCCCTGGTAATCGATTCTGTGGGTATGTTCGCGCGGGTCCTGTCGGAAAAACTCCAAGGGCACGCTGAAAACGGCGGAAATCTCGGCATCGTTGGCCAGGTATTCGACGTAATCGGGGATAACGCCTACATAGGGTGTCACCCGAATGCCATGCAGGGAGATCAGTGGACTCAATGGACCGATCACTTCCACCAGGCCGGGCGGCAGGCCGATTTCTTCTTCGGCCTCACGCAGGGCGGTGAAGATCAGGTCCGGGTCTTCGGGGTCGCGGCGCCCGCCGGGGAAGGCCACTTCGCCACCATGGGTCGACAGGCCGCTGGCGCGCAGGGTCAGGATCAGCTCAGGTTCGTCACTGCGGGTAATCGGCACCAGCACCGCGGCCTCGGGGAAACGCCCGTCGGTCTCCAGGGTGTGGGGAGTGTGATTGCTTACCCGGCGAAGTAGCTCGTCCAGCATGAGTCATCTCGGTCTGTTGGCTACCTTGCATCATGCACCAAAGCGTGCGGGCGCCCAACCCCAAAACCCGGGGGGTGTCGCTAAACGACAACTTGTTGCAGCGCCCTGCCCGCCAAGCCAAGATAGACGCACTTTCCAGGAACCCCAGCATGAATTTCTGCAGCCAGTGCGGTAAACCGGTTACCCAACGCATCCCCGAAGGCGACGGCCGCCTGCGTTTTGTGTGTGATCACTGCTCGACCATTCACTACCAGAACCCCAATATCGTCGCCGGCACTGTGCCAGTGTGGGGCGACAAAGTGCTGCTGTGCCGCCGCGCCATCGAACCGCGCCTGGGTTACTGGACCCTGCCCGCCGGCTTCATGGAGAACGGCGAGACCGTCGAACAGGCCGCCGCCCGCGAAACCCTGGAAGAAGCCTGCGCCCGTGTGCGCAACCTGAGCATCTACACCCTGATCGATGTGCCGCACATCAACCAGGTGCACATCTTCTACCGCGCCGAACTGGTGGACCTGGACTTCGCCGCAGGCCCCGAAAGCCTTGAAGTGCAGCTATTCGACGAAGCCGACATCCCTTGGTCCGAGCTGGCTTTCCGCACGGTCGGGCGTACCTTAGAATGCTTTTTCGCTGACCGCCGGCAACAGCAGTTCCCGGTACGCAGCGAAGCGGTGCCGCCGATGATGCCATCGCCCAAATAACACTCCAGGCAGGAAACCGTTTTAATGCGTCTGTTGCTCGCCCTTATCTGCCTGTCGTTCGCTACCTTGTCATCAGCCTCCACGGTGGAAACCCTCGGCGGCAAAACCGTCGAAAAAGTCCTGGTCCTCAAGTCCGCCCACCAGTTACAACTGATCAACGACGGCAAGCCCCTCAAGACCTACCGCATCTCCCTCGGCAAGAACCCCAAGGGCCACAAGCTGATCGAAGGCGACCGCCGCACGCCAGAAGGCCTGTACTGGCTCGACTGGCGCAAGACCAGCGACCGCTTCAACCTGGCCATGCACATTTCCTACCCCAATATCAGCGACGCCGCCCGCGCCCGCCGTGAAGGCGTAAAGCCCGGCAGCATGATCATGATCCACGGCACCCCCGACACCGAGGAATACCCGGAACAGTGGTTCCACACCCTGGACTGGACCGACGGCTGTATCGGCATGCGCAACGTGGACATGCGTGAGGTCTGGAACCTGGTCAAGGACGGCACCCTGATCGAGATTCGTCCGTAATCTCGTACCGTTCGTAAAATAATTCAAAAAAATTCCCCCCTCTCGAACACGCCTGCCGGTGAATACCAGTTCACCGCGCCGGGCTGCACTGTTCTGCGCGCAATAAAGACCTCTCTAATACCACTTGATGCCAGCCCCCATTACAGGGCTATAAAACCTTGGCCTGCACCGTTTTGGCTGCATTGACATGGTATTTAAGTGGTATTAATTTCCGGCCATTACCGGGCGACAACACTCCAATAACCGCATCGGAAACCCAACAGATGAACCCCATCCTGGCCCTGCGCCCCGACGACAAACAATCCACGCCGCTGTACCTGCAACTGGCGCGCAAACTGGAAGCGGCGATACATGCCGGCCAGTGGACGTCCGAACAGGCGCTGCCATCGGAACGTGCGCTGTGCGAGCAGTTGAGCATTTCGCGGGTCACCGCCCGCAAAGCCCTGGAAGTGTTGTTTGCCCAAGGCCTGATCCGCCGCAGCCAAGGCTCCGGCACCTTTATCACACCACGCCTGGAACAGCCGCTGTCGCGCCTCTCGGGTTTCAGCGAGATGCTGCGCCTCAAGGGCTTTGTGCCCAGCTCCCAATGGCTGGAGCGCGACATCACCCCGCCGACCCACGAAGAACTGATCCGCCTGTGCCTGTCGCCCACCGACAAAGTGGCGCGCCTCAAGCGCCTGCGCAAAGCCGACGACACGGTGATGGCAATTGAAATGACCGCCATGCCCGCCGCCATCTTGCCCAACCCACAGGCCGTCGGCAGTTCGCTGTATGAATACCTGGAAGGCATCGGCAAACCCATCGTGCGCGCCCTGCAACATATCCAGGCGATCAACGCCTCGGACGAATTCGCCAAGCTGGTGGGCATCGCCCCCGGCACCGCCATGCTGCTGATGACCCGCGTGGGCTACACCGCCGACAACACACCGATCGAAATCACCGACACCTATTGCCGCAACGACTACTACGACTTTGTCGCAGAGCTGCGCCGCTATGACTTTGCCGCCGAGTTGCGGCCTTAGAGAACTGCCATGTCCGAAGACAATATCCTCACGCCCCACGGCTGGATGCGCGGCCGCCTGGTGCACGAACACGGCAAGGTGATCGCCATCGAAGGCACGCCTTGCGACCCGGCCGACAACGATTTGCCCTACCTGCTGCCGGGCTTTATCGACCTGCACGTACACGGCGGTGGCGGTAAGGACATCATGGAAGGCTTCGCCGCCTTCGAGACTATCACCCGCACCCATGTGCGCTTTGGTACCACGTCACTGCTGGCCACGACCATGACCGCGCCGGTGGACGAGATCTCCAGCGTGCTCGACCAACTTGGCACCTTTTGCGAGCAACGTCCTACAGGCTGCGCTCGGGTTCTCGGCGTACACCTGGAAGGGCCCTACATCAATCCGGGAAAACTCGGCGCCCAACCCAACTTCGCCCACACCGCGCTGATGGATGAAGTGGAAGCCTACCTGCGCCTGGCGCCGATCCGCGTGATCACCATCGCGCCGGAAATCGCCGGCCATGACGCGTTGATTCGCGCCCTCAGCCAACGCGGCATTCGCATGCAAATCGGCCACACCCTGGGCAGCTATGAAGAAGGCGTCGCCGCCCTCGCCGCCGGCGCCACCAGCTTCACCCACTTGTACAACGCCATGAGCCCGCTGCATCACCGCGAGCCGGGCATCGTCGGCGCCGCGCTGGCCCACGCCAAGTACGCCGAGTTGATCCCCGACTTGCTGCACGTGCACCCCGGCGCCATGCGCGTGGCCTTGCGCGCGATCCCGTGTTTGTACTGCGTCACCGATTCCACCGCCGCCGCCGGCATGCCCGACGGCGAATACAAGCTGGGCAGCCACACCGTGACCAAATGCCTGGGCGGCGTGCGCCTGGCCGACGGCACCCTGGCCGGCAGCACCCTGACCATGGATCAGGCGTTGCGCAACCTGGTGAAAATCGGCCTGCCGATCAGCGAAGCCTCACAACGCCTGTCGCAATTTCCTGCGGACTACCTGGGCCTGGAAGAACGCGGCCGCCTGCAACCCGGCAGCTTTGCCGACTGCGTGCGCCTGGACCGCTCCCTGCAACTCACCGACGTAATGGTCGAAGGAGAAACCATTGACTTCAAAAATGCTTGAAGAGGCCCTGGCCTCCTGCGACGCCGTCGCGGCACAACTGCAACGCCTGGAACCGACACTGGCAGAAATCGCCGGCCGCCTGCGCCGCCAACCACCGCAAGTGGCGATGACCATTGCGCGCGGCAGTTCGGACCACGCCGCCAGCTACTTTGCCTACCTGGCGATGCAGCACGTGGGCATCCCCGTGGCGTCGTTGCCGATGTCGGTGGTGACCTTGTTGCAGGCGCCGATGAAAGTCAGCGGCCAAGTCGCGTTCGGCTTCTCTCAATCGGGCCAGAGCCCGGACCTGGTCAACAGCCTGCGCCTGCTGCGCAAACGCGGCGCACTGAGTATCTCGATGGTCAACGCCGAAGACTCACCCCTGGAAGCCGCGTGCGAGTTCCACGTACCGCTGTGCGCTGGCCCGGAACAGAGCGTGGCGGCGACCAAGAGCTTTATCGCCACCCTCAGCGCCAGCGCGTTGTTGGTCGGCCACTGGAACGGCGAAGCCGACTTGCTGCAAGCCTGCCAGGCCCTGCCCGACGGTCTGCGCGAAGCCGCCAAGCAAGACTGGAGCGTCGCCATCGACGCCCTGCGCGGCTGCCAGCAACTGATGGTGATCGGCCGTGGCGCCGGGTTTGCCATCGCCCAGGAAGCCGCGCTCAAGCTCAAGGAAACCTCGGCGATCCAGGCCGAAGCCTTCAGCAGCGCCGAAGTGCGCCACGGGCCGATGGCCTTGATCGGCGCCGACTACCCGCTGCTGGTCTTCGCCCCACGCGGCGCCGAGCAGGCCGGCCTGCTGAGCCTCGCCGCCGATATGCGCCAACGCGGCGCCCGCGTGTTGCTGGCCGCACCGGACGATATCGCCGAGCGCGACCTGACCCTGAGCCGAGCCGAACACCCAAGCCTGGACCCGATCCTGGCGATCCAGAGTTTTTACGTCATGGCGGCCGGCCTAGCGGTCGCGCGGGGCATGAACCCCGACCAGCCGCGCCACCTGAGCAAAGTCACCCGCACTCACTGAGTCGGTTGCCGTGTTTTCCTGATGAGTACCGTGCCCATGTCCTACAACAATAATGAATTGACCCTCAGCGCCCCGTTAAGCGGGCCGGTGCTGACCCTGGGCAACGTTCCTGACGAAGTGTTCGCCAGCGGCGCCATGGGCGACGGCATTGCCATCGACCCGCTGAACGATTGCCTGCACGCTCCCTGTGACGGCGTGATCATCCACGTCGCCCGCACCGGGCATGCGCTGACGATTCGCGCCGAAAACGGTGCCGAAATATTGATGCATGTAGGCATCGATACGGTGGAGTTGAACGGCGAAGGGTTCGCGTTGTTGGTCAAGGACGGCGCGCGGGTGAGCCAGGGGCAAGCGCTGGTGCAGTTCGATCTGGACCGGATTGCGCGGCAGTGCAAAAGCCTGGTCAGCCTGATCATTCTCACGAATGGCGAACACTTTGAACTACGGTCGGTGGCGGGAAAAACCGTCAAGGTCGGTGAGCCGTTACTGCAGATCGTCGCGCGCTCGGCGGCTTCGATTGAGGCGCCTGTGGATAACTCCACTGCGCAAGCCAGCGCCCACGTGCGCATCACTCATCGTGGCGGTTTGCATGCGCGCCCGGCGGCGTTGATCCGCAAGACCGCCCAGGGTTTCAGCAGCCAGGCGCAGCTGCATTTCGCCGGCAAGTCGGCCGCGTGCGACAGCCTGATCGGCTTGCTGGGCTTGGGCATTGGCGAAGGCGACGAGGTGCGTGTCACCTGCCGTGGCAAGGATTGCGAGGCGGCGCTGCAAGCCTTGGTCGCCGCCTTGTCAGTGGCCGTTGGCGAAGAACCCCACGCGCCCATCGTGGCCGCACCCCGCCGCGCGAATAGCGAAGCCGGTGTGCTGCAGGGCGTCTGCGCAGCACCCGGCCTGGTGTGCGGGCCACTGGTGCGCCTGACCGGCATCGACCTGCCGCAAGACACCGGCCAGCATTCAGCCGACGAACAACTGCAACAGTTGGACGTCGCCCTGGAACAGGTGCGCAGCGAAATCCGCAGCACCCTCGCCCATGCCCGCCAGCGCAAGAACGTCGAAGAAGAAGACATCTTCGCCGCCCACCTCGCGCTGCTTGAAGACCCGACACTGCTGGACGCAGCCACCCGCGCCATCGAACTCGGCAGCGCCGCCACCCACGCCTGGCGCGATGCAATCCAAGCCCAGTGCGAAGTCTTGCTGGCCCTGGGCAAACCGTTGTTTGCCGAGCGCGCCAACGACCTGCGCGACCTGCAACAACGGGTGCTGCGTGCATTGCTGGGCGAAGCCTGGCATTTCGAATTACCGGCCGGGGCGATTGTCAGCGCCCATGAACTCACCCCATCAGACTTGTTGCAGCTGAGCGCGCAACAGGCCGTCGGCATCTGCATGGCCGAAGGTGGCGCGACGTCCCACGTGGCAATCCTGGCGCGCGGCAAAGGCCTGCCGTGTGTCGTGGCGTTGGGCAGCGAAGTGCTCGATGTGCCCCAGGGCCAACGCGTGGTGTTGGACGCCGCCAATGGCCGTCTGGAACTGGCCCCCAGCGCAGCGCGCCACGCCGAAGTGCACCAGATTCGCGACGCGCAGAAACAGCGGCGCCAACAGCAACAGACCCAGGCACAATTGCCAGCCCGCACGGTCGACGGCGTGACGATCGAAGTGGCCGCCAACGTCGCCTCCAGCAGCGAGGCCCAGGTGGCGTTTGAAAATGGTGCCGACGGCGTCGGCCTGCTGCGCACCGAATTCCTCTTCGTCGACCGCCGCACCGCGCCGGATGAACAGGAACAACGTCAGGCCTATCAAGCGGTGCTCGATGCCATGGGCGACAAGGCGGTGATCATCCGCACCATCGACGTGGGTGGCGACAAGCAACTGGACTATCTGCCGTTACCCGTCGAGGCCAATCCCGTGTTGGGCCTGCGCGGTATCCGCATGGCGCAGGTGCGGCCCGAGCTGCTCGATCAACAACTGCGTGCGCTGCTGCAAGTCTCGCCGCTGGAGCGTTGCCGCATCCTGTTGCCGATGGTCAGCGAAGTGGATGAGCTGCTACAGATCCGCCAGCGCCTGGACGAACTCTGCGTCGAGCTGGAACTGACCCAACGCCCGGAACTCGGGGTGATGATCGAAGTGCCCGCCGCCGCGCTGATGGCCGAACAGTTGGCCAAGCACGCGGACTTCCTCTCCATCGGCACCAATGACCTGTCCCAGTACACCCTGGCCATGGACCGCGACCACGCCGGCCTCGCCGCCCGCGTCGATGCGTTGCACCCGGCGCTGCTGCGGCTGATCGCCCAGACCTGCGCGGGCGCAGCCAAGCATGGCCGTTGGGTCGGCGTGTGCGGCGCCCTCGCCTCCGACCCACTGGCCACGCCGGTGCTGATCGGCCTGGGCGTCAGCGAGCTGTCGGTGAGCCCGCCGCAGATCGGCGAAATCAAGGACCGCGTCCGCCACCTGGACGCGGCGCAATGCCGGCAACTGAGCCAGGGCCTGCTCGACCTGAGCAGCGCCAAGGCCGTGCGCCAAGCCTGTCAACACCACTGGCCGCTGAGCTGAAAACAACAAGAATAGGGAGACACGCCATGTACCAACACTTTATCGAAGGCCTGCAACGCCTGGGCCGCGCGCTGATGCTGCCGATTGCGATCCTGCCCATCGCCGGCCTGCTGCTGCGCCTGGGCGACACCGACCTGCTGAACATCGCGGTGATGCACGACGCCGGGCAGGCGATCTTCGCCAACCTGGCGCTGATCTTCGCCATCGGCATCGCCGTGGGTTTCGCCCGCGACAACAACGGCACGGCCGGCCTGGCCGGGGCGATTGGTTACCTGGTGATGATCTCCACCCTCAAGGTGATGGATACGAGCATCAACATGGGCATGCTCGCGGGTATCGCCAGCGGCCTGATGGCGGGCGGGCTGTATAACCGCTTCAAGGACATCAAGCTGCCGGAGTACCTGGCGTTCTTTGGTGGGCGACGGTTTGTGCCGATTGTCACCGGGTTCTCGGCGGTCGGGCTGGGGGTGATCTTTGGCTTGATCTGGCCGCCGATCCAGCACGGCATCAATAGCTTCGGCGTGTTGCTGATGGAGAGCGGCAGCCTCGGTGCGTTCGTGTTTGGTGTGTTCAACCGCCTGCTGATCGTCACCGGGCTGCACCATATCCTCAACAATATGGCGTGGTTTGTGTTTGGCAGCTTTACCGACCCGCTGACCGGCGCGGTGGTCACCGGCGACCTCACTCGCTATTTCGCCGGCGACCCGAAAGGCGGCCAGTTCATGACTGGCATGTTCCCGGTAATGCTGTTCGGCCTGCCGGCGGCGTGCCTGGCGATGTACCGCAATGCGCTGCCAGAGCGACGCAAGGTGATGGGCGGGATTTTCCTGTCGATGGCGCTGACCTCGTTCCTGACCGGGGTAACCGAGCCGATTGAATTTGCGTTCATGTTCCTCGCGCCGTTCCTGTACCTGATCCATGCGCTGCTCACCGGGCTGTCAATGGCGGTGACCAACCTGCTGGATATCCACCTGGGCTTTACCTTCTCCGGTGGGTTTATCGACATGGTGCTGGGTTGGGGCAAGTCCACCAATGGCTGGCTCGTTTTCCCGGTGGGGTTGGCGTACGCGCTGATCTACTACAGCGTGTTCAGCTACTGCATTCGCCGGTTCAATCTGAAGACGCCGGGTCGCGAGGATATCCAGGTGGTGCAGGCCGAGGTGATGACCGATAACCAGCGGGCCAGCGCGTATATCCGCGCATTGGGCGGTGCTTCGAACCTGTTGAGTGTGGGCGCGTGCACGACGCGCCTGCGCCTGGACATGGTGGATCGCAACAAGGCGGTGGATGCGGAGTTGAAAGCATTGGGCGCCATGGCCGTGGTACGACCGGGGAATGGCGGCAGTTTGCAGGTCGTGGTCGGGCCGATGGCCGATAGCATTGCCGATGAGATTCGCTTGGCGATGCCTTCATTTGTTGCCAGTGCGCCGGTGACGGTTGCGCCTGTGGATAAGCCGGTGGCGGTGAATGTGCAGGAGGCCGAGAAATGGCTGAATGCCTTGGGTGGCCGGGCAAATGTGCGGCAGTTGGAAGCCGTGGCGATGACGCGGTTGCGGGTGGAGTTGGGGGATGATTCGGTACTGTCCGAGGCTGACCTGACTGCATTGGGTTGCCAAGGCGTTAGCCAACTGGATAGCGGTGTTTGGCACTTGTTGATTGGTGACAAGGCTTCGGGGTTGGGTGAAGCGTTGGAGCGGTTGGTCAGTGGTCGGCAGGTTGGGGCTGGGGCTTGATTGATCGTTCCCACGCTCGGCGTGGGAATGCCGCCCCGGACGCTCTGCGTCCCAAGCCCTGCAAAAGGGTGACGCGGAGCGTCACAGGATGCATTCCCACGCAGGAGCGTGGGAACGATCATTAGGCGACTGTCAGTGTTGACAGTAGACGGCTAAAAATTTCCGCCCTAGTGTCACTCGACAAGGCAGAACAAGGACGTTGCGGTCGCCCTGATGTTTTTTCATCGACTTGAAGAAACCGAGGCAGCCATGAGCAAAGCCCTTGAGAAAAAACTGACACCGCAGCAATTGGAGCGCGTACGCGCGGACTTCAAACGCTACGACGCCAATGGCGACGGCACCCTGACCGTCGCCGAGTTCCGCAAGGCGATGGAGCCTTATTTCACGCCGGAGGATTTCAAGAAGTTGTTGAGTGAGATCAATCCAGGCGGTAACAGCACCATCAGTTGGAAGGAGTTTCTGACTGACTATATCCACGACCTGAATGCTGATAATTGAGGTGTCTGGACTGGCCCCATCGCGGGCAAGCCCGGCTCCCACATTTTTGATCTGTGAACACATTCAAAATGTGGGAGCTGGCTTGCCTGCGATTGGCCTTGAGTGGCGACTGAAACTTGAGTTCTGGTACTAGAGAAGCTCAATAACATAACCACTCGAAACGTCACTATCCGAAAGGGCCACGTTAAAAGAGTGCTTCGCCTTCTCTAGCACTGAAACATCTACAGTGATTGTATCCAACCCATTTGAATCGGACTTTCCTTGACCCAACACTCTTTTGGCCGCCCGCAGCATGTACGACTGATTGGAAGAATGGGTTTCAATAGAAAAACTCAGTATTACATCTTGGGTTTGCCCCTGATGAGGAATCGGATTCCCCTGTGAGTCCTCTGCACCTCTGATCTGCAGTGCCATGACCTTGCCCTCTGTCGTGAAGTAGGACGTTAAGTAAACACCTGCGACCTGATCAGCGTAACTGTGAACATTGACAGTTGATGCTCATTGAAAGACGTGCATAAATCAAAGATGGGAGCTGGCTTGCCTGCGATGAGGCCCTCACAGCCAACAAAAAACCCGCCGGCCAAACTGGCCCAGCGGGTTTCTTGTTTTTGCAGCCTGCGAATCAAAAATCCGCCAACTGCCACACTTCATAAGCCGGTGTCTCATACGGGTGACTGAGTTTGAGCGCAGCCACTACAGCCACGATCAACTCATCCGCCACCACCATCTCCACCTTCCACTCTTCAACCACTTCAACCTGACCCACCTGCCCAATAAACGGCTGACTGCCGTCCAACGCGCGGAATTGGCCCTGGCCCAGCACTTGCCAGGCGCAGTTGTCGTAGCTGCCGATGCGCCCGCCGCCAGCGGTGAAGACGGCGGTTTTCACCGTCTCCACATGGCTGTCGGGCACAAAGAAGGCGAGCTTGTACACCGTCTTAGTTCACCCACACACGAGCGTTACGGAACATGCGCATCCAGGCGCCGTCTTCGTTCCACTCTTCCGGGCGCCACGAGTTCTGCACGGCGCGGAATACACGCTCCGGGTGCGGCATCATGATGGTGACGCGACCGTCGCGGCTGGTGAGGCCGGTGATCCCGCGCGGCGAGCCGTTCGGGTTGGCCGGGTAGGTCTCGGTGACCTTGCCGTGGTTGTCGACGAAACGCAGGGCTACGGTGCCGGACAGGTCGGCTTCAAGCAATGCCTCTTCGCTGGCGAATTCGGCATGGCCTTCACCGTGGGCAATGGCGATCGGCATGCGCGAACCGGCCATGCCCTGCAGGAAGATCGAGTTGGACTCCTGCACCTGCACCATGGCGACACGGGCTTCGAACTGCTCGGAACGGTTGCGCACAAAGTGCGGCCAGAACTCGCTGCCCGGGATCAGTTCGCTGAGGTTGGACATCATCTGGCAACCGTTGCACACACCCAGGGTGAAGCTGTCGTTGCGCTCGAAGAAGCCTTGGAACGCGTCACGGGCACGGCTGTTGAACAGCGCCGACTTGGCCCAGCCTTCACCGGCACCCAGCACGTCGCCGTAGGAGAAACCACCGCAGGCCACCAGGCCTTTGTACTCGTTGAGGTCAACGCGACCGGCGAGGATGTCGCTCATGTGCACGTCGATCGCATTGAAACCGGCGCGGTCGAACGCGGCCGCCATTTCCACCTGGCCGTTGACGCCCTGCTCACGCAGTACCGCCACTTGTGGGCGAATGCCTTTCTTGATGTAAGGTGCGGCGATGTCCTGGTTGACGTCGAAGCTGAGCTTGGTGCTCAGGCCCGGGTTGTCTTCTTCCAGGATCACGTCGAATTCCTGCTCGGCGCACTCAACGTTGTCGCGCAGACGCTGGATCTGGTAGCTGGTCTCGGCCCACTGGCGTTGCAGCAGACGGCGCTGGCCGACAAACACGGTGTCGCCGTTGAACGAGATATTGACCTCGCCGTTGTTGATCGGCTGACCGATCACCGCCACGCAGTCATCCAGGCCGGCAGCGCTGAACTGTGCAAGTACGTCCGGGGTAGCGTCTTGGCGAACCTGGATCACCGCACCCAACTCTTCGTTGAACAGGATGCCGTTGATCTCGGAAGCATCCTCGGCAACGCTGTCGAGTACGATGTTCAGGCCGCAGTGACCGGCGAAGGCCATCTCGACAACGCTGGTCAGCAAACCACCGTCGGAACGGTCGTGGTAAGCCAGCAGGTGGCCGTCGGCGTTGAGGCCCTGGATCACGGCAAAGAAGGCCTTGAGGTCTTCAGCGTCATCGACGTCCGGTGCCTGGCTGCCGAGCTTGCCGTGGGTTTGTGCGAGGATCGACGCGCCCATGCGGTTCTGGCCACGGCCCAGGTCGATCAGGATCAGATCGGTGGTGCCCTTGTCCATGCGCAGTTGCGGGGTCAGGGTCTGACGGATGTCGGTGACCGGCGCGAAACCGGTAACGATCAGCGACAGCGGCGAGGTGACGCTCTTGTCGGTGCCGTCTTCGTTCCAGCGGGTGGCCATGGACATGGAGTCCTTGCCCACCGGAATGGTGATACCCAGCTCCGGGCACAGTTCCATGCCGACCGCTTTGACGGTGTCGTACAGACGCGCGTCTTCACCCGGGTGGCCGGCAGCGGACATCCAGTTGGCCGACAGTTTGATGTCAGACAATTTACCGATACGCGAAGCAGCGATGTTGGTGATGGTCTCACCAATAGCCATGCGGCCCGACGCCGGGGCATCCAGCAAGGCCAGCGGGGTACGCTCGCCCATGGCCATGGCTTCACCGGTGTAGACGTCGAAGCTGGTGGCGGTGACGGCAACGTCGGCCACTGGAACCTGCCACGGGCCGACCATTTGGTCACGGGCAACCAGGCCGGTGATGGTGCGATCGCCGATGGTGATCAGGAAGCTTTTGCTCGCCACGGCTGGGTGGTGCAGCACGCGCTCGATGCTGTCGGCCAGTTCCAGCTTGCTTGGGTCGAAGTCATCGCCCAGCTCGGCTTCACGCACGGCGGATCGGTGCATGCGCGGGGCTTTGCCCAGTAGCACTTCCAGCGGCATGTCCACCGGGCTGTTGCCGAAGTGGCTGTCGGTGACGGTCAGTTGCGGCTCGGCAGTGGCTTCGCCGACCACGGCGAACGGGCAGCGCTCGCGTTCGCAGATGGCCTGGAAGCGTGCGAAATCTTCAGCACCGACGGCCAGAACATAACGTTCCTGGGATTCGTTGCTCCAGATTTCGTGCGGGGCCATGCCCGGCTCGTCGTTTGGAATGTTGCGCAGTTCGAAACGGCCACCGCGGTCGCCATCGTTGACCAGTTCCGGGAAGGCGTTGGACAAACCACCCGCGCCGACGTCGTGGATGAAGCTGATCGGGTTCTTGTCACCCAACTGCCAGCAACGGTCGATCACTTCCTGGCAGCGACGCTCCATCTCTGGGTTTTCGCGCTGTACGGAAGCGAAGTCCAGGTCCGCCGAGCTGGTGCCGGTGGCCATGGAGGAAGCGGCGCCGCCGCCCAGGCCGATCAACATCGCCGGGCCGCCGAGCACGATCAGCTTGGAGCCGACCAGGATCTCGCCTTTCTTGACGTGTTCTTCGCGGATGTTGCCCATGCCGCCAGCCAACATGATTGGCTTGTGGTAGCCGCGCACTTCATCGCCACGCGGGGTGGTGATGGACTGCTCGAACGTACGGAAGTAGCCGGTGAGGGCCGGACGACCGAACTCGTTGTTGAACGCGGCGCCGCCCAGCGGGCCTTCGATCATGATGTCCAGCGCGGTGACGATGCGCTCAGGCTTGCCGTACGGCACTTCCCACGGCTGTTCGAAGCCCGGGATCTGCAGGTTGGACACGGTGAAACCGGTCAGGCCCGCCTTTGGCTTGGCGCCACGGCCGGTGGCGCCTTCGTCGCGGATCTCGCCGCCGGAACCGGTGGCTGCGCCCGGGAACGGGGCAATCGCGGTCGGGTGGTTGTGGGTCTCGACCTTCATCAGGATGTGCACCGGCTCCTGCACCGCGCCGTACTGGCGGGTTTCAGGGTCCGGGAAGAAACGGCCGGCGACGGAGCCGACGATGACCGAGGCGTTGTCCTTATAAGCCGACAGAACGCCTTCGCTGTGCATCACGTAGGTGTTCTTGATCATGCCAAACAGGCTTTTTTCCTGGCTTTCGCCGTCGATGTCCCAACTGGCGTTGAAGATCTTGTGACGGCAGTGCTCGGAGTTGGCCTGGGCGAACATCATCAGTTCGATGTCGTGCGGGTTACGCTTCAAGCCGTTGAAGGCGTTGACCAGGTAGTCGATCTCGTCGTCGGCCAGGGCAAGGCCCAACTCGGTGTTGGCCTTCTCGAGGGCGGCGCGACCGCCACCGAGCACGTCAATCGCGGTCAGCGGCTTGGGCTCGGCGTGGCTGAACAGGCCGGCAGCCTGTTCCAGCTGGCTGACGATGATCTGGGTCATGCGGTCGTGCAGGCTGCTGGCGATCAGCTCGGCTTCGGCATCGCTGAACTGGCCGGCGACATAGAAGGCGATACCGCGTTCCAGGCGCTGGATTTTTTCCAGGCCGCAGTTGCGGGCGATATCGCTGGCCTTGCTCGACCAGGGCGAGATGGTGCCGAACCGTGGCAGAACCAGGAACAAGCGGCCGGTCGGCTCTTGAACGGGAACGCTTGGGCCGTACTTCAGAAGGCGTGCCAGCACTTGCTGTTCGTCGGCGGTCAAGACGCCGGTGGTTTCGGCGAAGTGAGCAAATTCAGCATACAGGCCTGTAACCGCTGGAACCTTCTGGCTCAGTTGCTCAAGGAGTTTGCTGTGGCGAAAGGCAGAAAGGGCAGGAGCGCCGCGCAGGATCAACATCTTCGGGACAGCCTCGGGAAGGGGTGTGCTTTGAGGCCGTGCATTCTAGCGTAAACCGTCGCCAACGGCACCCGAAACGGCACCGCTGGCCGCTGCCGAACGTCAGTTGGCCGGCTTTGCACGCTATCGGGGCAAAATCCGCGGTAGGTCGCGCAGTTATTTTAACCGTCACAATCCCTCGCCAAGCCCCATTTCTGCGGGCTGCAGCACGCTTTGCCGGCGTCTAGCAGACAACGCCAATGCTGTCGAGATATGGCGCCGTGGGCCGTTTGCGTATACTGCGCAGATGTTCTCCCCAACTGCTTTGCGCCCGCGATGTGCCAAATGGCTCTTCGCAACCGGACTCTTCCTGCTGCTCAGCGCCTGTGTTGATAAACCCAGCACGCTTGAGCGAATCAAGGAGGATGGCGTATTGCGGGTGATTACCCGGAACAGCCCGGCGACTTATTTCCAGGACCGCAACGGTGAAACCGGTTTCGAATACGAACTGGTCAAGCGTTTTGCCGACGACCTGGGCGTCAAGCTGGAGATCGAGACCGCCGACAACCTCGATGACCTGTTCGGCCAGTTGGGCAAGACCAACGGCCCGGTGCTGGCTGCCGCTGGCTTGGTCAGCAGCGAGCAGCGCCAGCAGCAGGTACGTTTCTCCCATCCTTACCTTGAAGTGACCCCGCAGATCATCTACCGCAACGGCCAGTCCCGCCCGACGAACGCGGCGGACCTGGTGGGCAAGAAGATCATGGTGCTCAAGGGCAGCACCCACGCCGAACAACTGGCGGCGCTTAAACAGCAGAATCCTGCGATTGAATACGAAGAGTCCGACGCCGTTGAGGTGGTCGACCTGCTGCGCATGGTGGACGAGGGGCAAATCGACCTGACCCTGGTGGACTCCAACGAAGTGGCGATGAACCAGGTGTACTTCCCCAACGTGCGCGTGGCGTTCGACCTCGGCAACGCCAGCAACCAGAGCTGGGCCGTGGCCGCCGGTGAAGACAACAGCCTGCTCAACGAAATCAACAGTTACCTGGACAAGGTCGAGAAGAACGGCACGTTGCAACGGCTTAAAGACCGCTACTACGGACATGTCGATGTACTTGGCTATGTCGGCGCCTACACCTTCGCCCAGCATTTGCAGCAGCGCTTGCCCAAATACGAGAAGCACTTCCGCGCCTATGCCAAGGAAGAAAAGGTCGATTGGCGCTTATTGGCGGCCATCGGCTATCAGGAATCGCTGTGGCAACCGGCGGTAACTTCCAAGACTGGCGTGCGCGGCCTGATGATGCTGACCCAGAACACCGCCCAGGCAATGGGTGTGTCCAACCGCCTGGACCCCAAGCAAAGCATCATGGGTGGCGCCAAGTACCTGGCCCGGATCAAAAGTGAACTCGACGACAGCATCGCCGAGCCCGATCGCACCTGGTTCGCCCTCGCCGCCTACAACGTCGGCGGCGGCCATCTGGAAGATGCGCGCACCCTGGCCAAGCGCGAAGGCTTGAACCCGAACAAGTGGCTGGACGTGAAGAAAATGCTGCCACGCCTGTCGCAGAAGCAGTGGTACAGCAAGACCCGCTACGGTTATGCCCGTGGTGGCGAGCCGGTGCACTTTGTGGCGAACATCCGGCGCTACTACGACATTTTGACCTGGGTGACCCAGCCGCAGTTGGAAGGCAACCAGGTGGTAGAAGGCAACTTGCATGTGCCGGGTGTGGATAAAACCAAGCCGCCCGAAGACAACCCGAAACTCTAAGACGACTATCTTTCAAACACTGCAAAACCCATGTGGGAGCGGGCTTGTGTGGGAGCGGGCTTGCTCGCGAAAGCGGTGGGTCAGTCAACACATGTAGCGACTGATACACCGCATTCGCGAGCAAGCCCGCTCCCACATTTGAATCTCCATTGGGCTTAGAGGCCGGTGAGCAGATGCACCACCCCGCCCGTCAGCACCATCACCCCCGGCACACCCGCCGCCTGCAACGCCGCATCATCCAACTTCGCCCCATCCAACAACTGCACCCTCACCCGCGTCAGCGCAACCCGCTGCTGCGACTTGAGGTTATCCGCGCCACCCAATGCCTTCAGCACCTCAGCCGACAACAACCCCGGCGCTGCCACAGTCTCGGCCACCAGATCCGGGGTCAGGGCCTTCCAGAACGCCCGCTGTAATTTCTCGAACATGCTCATAGCTCCACGACAGATGAGGTTTCAACGGTAGCCGCGTGGTACTGGCGCAGGGCCTCACGCACTTGGGCGGCTTCTTCCAGGCCCAGCACCTGGCGGGCGATGATCTGGCAGTCGGTCAGGTCCAGCTCGCGCACGGTGGCCTTGATGGTGGGGATCAACGGCACGCTGACCGACAACTCATCCACCCCCAGCCCGATCAACACCGGCACCGCCAGCGATTCGGAGGCCAACGCGCCACACACACCGACCCACTTGCCGTGGGCATGGGCGGCCTTGACCGTGGTGGCGATCAGGCGCAGCACCGCCGGGTGAAAGCTGTCGGCCTGGCTGGCCAGGCGCGGGTGGTCGCGGTCCATCGCCAGGGTGTATTGGGTCAGGTCATTGGTGCCGATGGAGAAGAAATCCACATGGGGCGCGAATACATCCGCCATCAGGGCGGCGGACGGGACTTCGATCATGATGCCCAGCTTGGGCAGCTCGGCAAGCCCCAGCGCCAGCGCTTCCTCCTGAAGAATTGCGCGTGCCTGGTGCAGCTCAGACAGCAGGCTGACCATCGGCAACATGATGTGCAGGCGCGCAAAACCCGCGCTGGCGAGGATCGCGCGGAATTGTTCGCGCAACAGTTGCGGGCGTTCCAGGCACAGGCGAATGCCGCGCAGGCCAAGGAAGGGGTTGGTCTCGGCGTCCATCGGCACATAAGCCAGTGGCTTGTCGCCACCGACGTCCAGGGTGCGCACCACCAAATTGCGCTCGCTGCCCAGGGCGCGGGCGATATCGGTGTAGGTCGCCGCTTGTTCTTCGGGGCTTGGCGCGCGATTGCGGTCCAGGTAGAGGAATTCGGAGCGCAGCAGGCCGACGCCCTCGCCGCCCAACGTCAACGACTGCTCGACTTCTTGTAGCGAGGCAACGTTGGCACTGACGTCGACATGATGACCATCGCGCGTGGTGGCCGGTAAAGCAGCGTGCGCCACCTCGCGTTGACGTCGCAGGATCTGCTGTTGACGTGCCGTTTCCAGCTGTTCGATTTCCGCCAGGTCGGGGTCCAGGTGCAGTTCGCCTTTGTCGGCATCCAGCAGCACCTGCTTACCGTTGGCCAGTTCCAACACCTGCACCGGCACGCCGCAAATTGCCGGCAAGCCCAGGGCACGGGCAAGGATCGCGACATGGCTGGTGGCACCGCCACCGACGGTGACAAATCCCAACACCTTGTGCGTATCGAGGCTGGCGGTTTGCGAGGGAGTGAGTTGTTCAGCGATCAGGATCGCCCGCTCCGGCAAATCCCAGGCGCTGTCTTGAAGGCCAAGGATCAGCTTGAGCACACGCTGGCCGACATCGGCCAAGTCCGCCGCACGTTCGGCAATCAGCGCATTGCCCAGGCCCTGGAACAGTTTGACGGTGGCGAGCGTGGCGCTGTTCCAGGCAAAGGCGGCGCTCTTGCCTTGCGCCAGCAGGTCGTGGGCATGTTCCAGTAAGGTCGGGTCTTCGAGCAATTCTTGATGAGCGCGGAAAATCTGCGCCTGGGCGCTGCCGCTGGCCTTGTCTTGCAAGGCTTGCAGGGCTTCGCTTGCCGCCAGCAGGCCGCGCTGCAAAGCGCCACGCTCAGCCGCTTCACCGCTGCCCGGTTCCGTGATGTTCAGCACGGGTTCGGTCACTTGCACCACTTGGCCAAACGCCGAGCCCGGCGATGCGCACACGCCGCGCAATAACGTCGACGACGATACCGGCTCAATCACTTCAGCCGGTGCCGCAACCGTCTCACCGCAGCCTTGCGCCAGCAATTCGACCAAGGCCTTGATCGCGGCGTCGGCATCCGTTCCCGCCGCGCTCACTTGCAGGGTGTCGCCGTGCACGGTTTGCAGGGCCATGATCGCCACCAGCGACTTGGCGTTGGCGCTCTGGGTTTGCTTGTGCAGGTAGATGCTCGCGCTGAAGCCTTTCGCCGCCTGGGCCAATACCGCGGCCGGACGCGCGTGCAGGCCGTTGGCGTTGGGCAGCGTCAAGGGTTTGGAGAACAATGCATCGCCCTCCTCCTCATCCACTGCGTCAACCGGCGCGCCTGGGGATAACTGCATCAATGGCTGGCCCACTTCGACCAGACCGTTCGCCAGCAAGGTAAACGGCTCGCCGCTGACCACCAGCATCAACGTCAACAAACTGCGGGCATGCAGCGCCACGTAGTCGGCGTCGAATTCAATCAGCGCTTGCCCGGCCTCCACCTGCTGGCCTTCCTGCACCAAGCGGGTGAAGCCTTTGCCTGCGAGGCTCACGGTGTCCAGGCCGATATGCAGGAGCACCTGCACGCCGTGGTCGTTGGTGATGCTGACGGCATGCCCACTGTCCTGGATATTGCTGATCACTCCGGCCAGCGGCGCGCAGAGGGTCTGCGAAGTCGGGTCGATGCACAGGCCGTCGCCAATCAGGCGGCTGGAGAATACCGGGTCGGGCACCGAGTCCAGCGCCAGCAGCACACCGGACAACGGTGCCAGCAGTTCCAGGGGGTTGGATGGGGTCATGACTTCACCTGTTGTTGTGTTCTGTAAAAATCATAGGGTGGATACAAATCTCTGGGGCGGCGGAGATCAACATGTGGGAGCGGGCTTGCTCGCGAATGCGGTGTGTCAGGCGACACATGCATTGGCTGATCGACCGCCTTCGCGAGCAAGCCCGCTCCCACATTTTTAGTCCGTGTACACCCACATACTTATTTCCACCAGTATTCGACTTGCACACCAAAATTCGACCCATGCCGCGCCGTTCCGTACGAACCCGTGTCGGACAACGCCGAACCCGCCGCCAGCTCATTCGCCGCGCGCTTGGCCGCTTCGTTCCAGGTTGCATAGGTGTAGTACAAACGCACTTCCGGGCGCGCCCAGAAATCCGGGCCTTTGGGCGACCAGGTCGGGGCAAAGGTAAATTTGCTCAGCTTGCGCGTACCGCCGCTGGCATCGACCTGGTCATGGCCCAGCTCGGTGACCAGCTTGAACTGCTCGCTGATGGCATACGCCGGGCGCACGCCGAGGGACATCCAGGTCTGGTCCTGGCTGCCGGGGCGAATATCCTTCTGGTACACCGCCTCGATCTGCCCGCCAAAACGCGGGGTCACCTGCCAGTCGAAAAACTCCACGGCGCGATAACTTTTGCTGCTCTTGTCCAGGAAGGTATCGCCGGTATAACCGAGCCCGGTGCCGGGGCCTTCGCCGTACTGCAAGGCGAACTTGTTCTTGCCGCCAAGGAAGGGTTTTTGTACGTGCTGTGCCGTGATCGCCCAACCGCTGTTGGTGTCGCGCCCGCCGGCTTTTTCGATGTAGCTCAAGCCCAGTTCCAGCTCGCCGCCGGGGTTGGTCTTGAAGCCGGCAACGTTGAAGTCGTGACGGGTGGCGTATTCCTTCTGGTACAGGTTGTCCTTGCGGGAAATCGCGTAGCTGTACTTGAGGTCGCCGATCAGCACGTCCTCGATACCGCCGCCCGTGGCGCTCTGGTTCCAGTAGTAGAAGTCGGAGATATGGATGTCGTTACGCTTGTAGTAACGTCGCCCGGCCCAGATCGAGCCGCCGTTGAGGCTGGGCAGGTTGGACCATTGCGCATACATCTGCGGCATGCGCGCCGAGCCGTTGTTCTCGCCCTGGAACTTCAACTCGCGGTCGTACTTGTTGTACAGCGACGCCATCGCATCGACGCTGAGCACCGAACCGTCGTCGAGGGTCAGCAGGTCCTGGCGCAATTCCAGCTCGGCGTATTGCTCACATTCGTTACCCAGGCGGTATTTGGATTGCGCCCCCGGCAACTGGAAACATTGCTGCGGGCCGCTGCCCGTTGACGTCCCCGCGCCACTGCGCAAATAACCGGCAAATTCCAGGGCCTGAGCGCCGAAGGGCAGGCTCAGACAGGATGCAACGAGGCCCAGCTTTATAGTTGTTTTCATGAAGCACTCCGATATTTTTATTATGGTTTTTGCAGCGCCCCGTGCTCCCACACGGGGGTACAACGGGTCTCAATCCTTGAGGTGCAGCACAAACGATTCGTACGGGCGCAACACCACCGTCGCGGTTTGCTGCGGGCAATCGCGGTAGTTGCTGATCAACAGGCGTTGCTCGGTTGCCGCGTTGATCACGTCAGCGGGCAGTTGGATTTCGCACGGCGTGCCGTAGAAGTTGTTCAACACCAGCAGGCGCTCGCCGTGGCCTTCGCGCAGGTAGGCCCAGACCTGAAGGTGGTCTGCCAGAAGTTGGCGGTAAACACCGTGCTGGATCAGCGGTTCATGGCGACGCAAGGCAATCAGCGCGCGGTAGTGATGCAGCACCGAATCCGGGTCATCCAGTTGGTTTTCGACATTGATGGTCGAGGCGTTGGCCGGGATACCAATCCACGGCTCGCCACTGCTGAAACCCGCATTGGGCGCGGCATTCCACTGCATCGGCGTACGCCCGTTATCCCGCGATTTCTGCATGATCGCGGCCATGCTCGACGCCTCGGACTCACCCGCATCACGCTTGAGGCGGAAGATATTCAGGGTCTCCACATCGCGGTACTGCTCGATGCTGTCGAAGCCCGGGTTGGTCATGCCCAACTCTTCGCCCTGGTACACATACGGCGTGCCCTGGAGGAAGTGCAGCGCGGTGGCGAGCATCTTGGCCGAGACCACGCGGTACTCGCCGTCATCGCCAAAGCGCGAGACCACCCGTGGCTGGTCGTGGTTGCACCAGAACAACGCGTTCCAGCCGCCGCCGGCCTGCATGCCCAGTTGCCAGTCGGAAAAGATCTGCTTGAGCTGGAGAAAATCGAAGTCGGCTTTCACCCACTTTTGCAGGTTCGGGTAATCGACTTTCAGGTGATGAAAGTTGAAGGTCATCGACAGTTCTTTCGACGCTGGATTCGAATAACGAATGCAGTGTTCCAGGCTGGTGGACGACATCTCGCCGACGTTGATCAGGTCGTGGCCTTCGAAGACTTCGCAGTGCATTTCCTGCAAGTATTCATGCACATTCGGACCGTCGGTGTAGAAGCGCCGGCCGTCGCTGTTGTCTTCGGGGAAATCGGCGGGCTTGGAGATCAGGTTGATCACGTCCAGGCGGAAACCGCCGACGCCCTTGTCACGCCAGAAGCGCATCAGCTTGAACACTTCGGCGCGCACCTTGGGGTTGTCCCAATTGAGGTCGGCCTGGGTGTGGTCGAACAGGTGCAGGAAATACTGGCCGGTTTGCGCCTCGTATTCCCAGGCCGAGCCGCCGAACTTGGATTCCCAGTTGTTCGGCTGGTCGCGCCAGATGTAGAAATCGCGGTACGGGTTGTCGAGGCTGCTGCGCGCCTGCTGGAACCATTTGTGTTCGATGGAGGTGTGGTTGACCACGATGTCGAGCATCAGCTTGATACCGCGTTTGGCGGCTTCGCTGATCAGCAAATCGCAGTCGGCCATGGTGCCGTAGCTGGGGTCGATGGCGTAGTAGTCGCTGATGTCGTAGCCGTTGTCGCGCTGCGGCGAGCGCAGGAACGGGGTGATCCACAGGCAATCGACGCCCAGCCATTGCAGGTAGTCGAGTTTGTCCACGATGCCCAGCAAGTCACCGGTGGCGTTACCCGCGTGGCTGTGGAAGCTTTTGGGGTAGATCTGGTAGATCACCGAGTGTTGCCAGTTTTGCATGGGGATTCCTTCAGTTGATTTTTGTGCTGGCTTTGCGGGCCTCATCGCAGGCAAGCCAGCTCCCACCTTTGAGTGTGTTCGCAAATCAAAATGTGGGAGCGGGCTTGCCCGCGAAAGCGATAGATCAGGCAACCCTGTACCCAGGCCGAACAATCTTCATGCTCAACCCACAGGTCAAAACAAACGGCACCACGATCGCAATCACCATCCCGATCACAAAACTCGGGATGTACTGCGGAATGATCGAGATAAACCCAGGCAAGCCACCGACACCAATGGCCGACGCCTGCACCTTGTTCAGCGACAGGAAAATACTGCCCAGCGCCGAGCCCAGCAGCGCGGCGTAGAACGGAAACTTGAAGCGCAGGTTCACGCCGAACATCGCCGGCTCGGTGATGCCGAAATACGCGGAAATCGCCGAGGTGGACGCCATGCTTTTGTCCCGCGCATTGCGGGTCATGTAGAACACCCCGAGTGCGGCGCTGCCCTGGGCCAGGTTGGACATGACGATCATCGGCCAGATAAAGGTGCCGCCCTGGGTGGAGATAAGTTGCAGGTCCACGGCGAGGAACATGTGGTGCATGCCGGTAATCACCAGCGGCGCATACAGCAGGCCGAAAATCGCCCCGCCGACCATTGGCGCCAGGTCGAACAAGGTGACCACGCCTTCGGTGATGAGGATGCCGAGGTGACGGGTCACCGGCCCGATGATCGCCAGCGCCAGCACACCGGTGACCACGATGGTGGTGATGGGCACGACCAGCAGCTGGATCGCATTGGGCACCCGCGCCCGCAGGTATTTTTCGATGACGCTCATCACATAGGCGGCCATCAGAATCGGCAGGATTTGCCCCTGGTAGCCGACTTTTTCGATCTTGAACCAGCCGAAGATATCGAAGTACGGCAGGCTCTGGCCGTCGAGGCCGGCGACCGCCTTGCCGTAGTTCCAGGCGTTGAGCAGGTCCGGGTGCACCAGCATCAGGCCGAGCACGATGCCGAGGATTTCACTGCCGCCAAACCGCTTGGCCGCCGACCAGCCCACCAGCGCCGGCAGGAACACAAACGAGGTGTTGGCCATCAGGTTGATCAGGCTCCACAGGCCGTCCAGGTTCGGGTACGCCTCCAGCAGCGTCTTGCCCTCGATGAACATGCCCTTGGCGCCCATCAGGTTGTTCACGCCCATCAACAGGCCGGCGATGATCAGCGCGGGCAGGATCGGCATGAACACGTCGGAAAATACCCGCACCAGGCGCTGCATGGCGTTGGTCTTGTCGGCGCCCTTCTTCTTCACGTCGGCGATGGTGGCGGCGGCGAGGCCGGTCTGTTCGCGCAGGGCGGCGTAGACCTTTTCCACTTCACCGGGGCCGATGACCACCTGGAACAGGCCGCCGGTAAAGAACGAACCCTTGACCAGATCGACCTGGTTCAGCGCACTGCTGTTGACCCGACTCGGGTCCTTGAGCGCCAGGCGCAGGCGCGTCACGCAGTGGGCGGCTTGCTCAAGGTTGTCGCTGCCCCCGAGGTGTTCGAGGATCTCGCGGGCAATATTCGAATAGTCGTGGCTCATGCTTGGTTTCCACTTTGATTTTTTTATTTGGGGGCAGTCATTGGCAGCACGCCGTGGGCAAAAGTACTCGTCTGTACGAGTTAAAGCAACAACTCGTACAGACGAGTTTGAAAAAGTTTATTCCGTGTAGGACCTGACTGACTGTAGGTCGAATGGACAAACCCCACCCATGCCACTAAGGTTCCTGCCTGAACGCAAAGGCACAGAGCCATCCCCATGAGCAAATACAACCAGATCTACACGGATCTGCTTGCCAGCATCACCACTGAACGCCTGCAACGCGGCACGCGCCTTCCCTCCGAAACCGAACTGATGCACAGCTACCAGGCCAGCCGTGGCACCGTGCGCCGGGCCATCGAGCAATTGCAGGAGCGTGGGTTCGCGCAAAAGATCCACGGCAAGGGCACCTTCGTGTTGTCGCCAAACCCCATCGAGTTCCAACTGGGCGGCATCGTCAGCTTCTACGAAACCCACGCCGACCTGGGCGATGACGTACGCACCGAAGTGGTGGAATTTACCCAGTTCCCGCTGGAAGGTTCGCTGCAGCAACATATCGAAGCCGAGCCGGGCACCCTGATTACCCGCATCAAACGGGTACGGCGCATTGGCGGCAAACGGGTGATCCTCGACATCAACCACTTCGTCGCCGAGCTGATTCCGGGGCTGGACCGCGAGATTGCCGAGCGGTCGATCTACGCGTTTATCGAACAGACCCTGCAACTGCAAATCGCCTACGCCCAACGCACCATCGAGGCCCTGCCCCGCAGCAAGGACGACCAGGCGCACCTTGACCTGGAAGGGCAAAGCCATGTGATCGTGGTGAGTAACCAGACGTTTTTGCAGGATGGGCGGCAGTTTGAGTACACCGAGTCGCGGCATACGTTGGATAAGTTTTACTTTTCGGATATTGCGCGGCGGTGAGCATGAGTCGGGAAGATCATTGCACTGAGATGCTCTTCGCCAGTCCTGCTGCCCAGGCAGCGGTCATCTTTTCCCCAACCGCTTCGAACTCTGGGTGAGTGCTTCGGTATTCTGAAAGCTCCGCCGTCGCGCGGGTCATGCTGTCTTGCACTCTGGCAAGCAGTTCGTTACAGCGAACTTCAGTCAAGCTGCATGCACTGCGCCCGAGTATTCCTGCTGGCACACCGCCTGCACCGATATACAGCCGCTCACTTTGACTCGTCATGGATGTTTCCCGATTTCAGCTCATCAAGGGTCTTGCGCCGACGCATGGGAATGGCAGTCAACCCATATCCCAAGCCCTCAAGAATCGCTGCGACCTTTCGAATACCCACTTCTGGAATGGTATTGTTTTCAATCCCCGAGATGGTCGCTCGGCTCATGCCATGCCGTTGCGCGAGCTGGCTCTGTGAAAGGCCGGCGGCCTTGCGCAGGCCCTTGATCAATGCTCCCAAATCGCCCATGCAAAATGCATCCCATACAATGCAAAACATATAAAAATCAACTTATGCACCATATACAATGCATTTAAGCTTGAATAGTCTTTTATCTGCATACGACGCCAGGCTGAGGGTTTCGGCTTGAAGTAGAGCTTGTACGGGTATCAATAGGAAAGAAAGCACCGTGAACATTCCGAAAAAATGGCGCAACCAATACCCCCATGCACTCATCGAACAGCAAACCATCGGCGAGTCGCGCGCCGACGTCTTCCGTCTGCGCCTGGACGACGGCACGGATCTGTTCCTGAAGTCCGAGCCCGTTGACGAACTCGGTGAGCTGGCAGATGAAATCGCGCGTCTTCGCTGGCTGCGGCAAATGAATCTGCCTGCACCCGTGGTTATCGATGAAGTGACAGAACACCATCGCCATTGGCTGCTGATGACCGCCGTGCCCGGACAGGACCTGGCCAGCGCCAGTGAGCTTTCTGCCGCGCAGATCATCAGTGTCCTGGCGACGGCGCTGCGGACATTGCACCAGGTCCCCGTTGCGCTTTGCCCATTCAATCATTCCCTTGAAGTACGTATCCCACGCGCTCAGGAGAATATTCGTGCAGGATTGGTGGACGGCAGCGACTTCGACGACGAGCGACTGGGGCAAAGCGCGGAGGTTGTGTTTGCAGAACTGTTGGCGACTCAGCCCACCACCCATGATCGGGTGGTGACCCACGGCGATGCCTATTTGCCGAACTTCATGGCATCAGACGGGCGCTTCAGTGGTTTTATCGACTGTGCACGCCTGGGGATCAGTGACCGCCATCAAGACTTGGCCCTGGCAGCCCAAAGCATCGAACGCGAGCTTGGCCAGGCGTGGGTGAAACCCTTCTTTGAGCTCTACGGTGTCGAGCCCGACGAGCAGCGCATGAAGTTCTACTGCCTGCTGGACGAGTTCTTCTAACCCCAAATGCAAAACCCCGGCACATGGCCGGGGTTTTGTTATTCAGTACTCACCTGCTAGCGCAGGATCATTCCCACTCAATCGTCGCCGGCGGCTTGCTCGACACGTCATAAGTAACGCGCGAAATACCTTCGATCTCATTGATGATACGGCCGCTGACAGTTTCCAGCAGTTCGTACGGCAGGTGTGCCCAACGAGCGGTCATGAAGTCGATGGTTTCTACGGCACGCAGGGCCACGACCCACGCGTAACGACGGCCATCGCCTACAACGCCTACAGACTTGACTGGCTGGAACACCACGAATGCCTGGCTGACCTTGTGGTACCAGTCGGCTTTGCGCAGTTCTTCGATGAAGATGTGGTCGGCGCGACGCAGCAGGTCGGCGTATTCCTTCTTCACTTCACCCAGGATACGCACGCCCAGGCCCGGGCCCGGGAATGGATGGCGGTAGACCATGTCGTACGGCAGGCCCAGTTCCAGGCCCAGACGGCGGACTTCGTCCTTGAACAGTTCGCGCAGCGGTTCTACCAGCTTGAGGTTCATTTCCTCAGGCAGGCCACCCACGTTGTGGTGGGACTTGATCACGTGGGCCTTGCCGCTCTTGGCGCCAGCCGACTCGATCACGTCAGGGTAGATAGTGCCTTGGGCGAGGTACTTGATGTTGTCCAGGTTGTTGGACTGGGCATCGAATACGTCGATGAAGGTGCGACCGATGATCTTGCGCTTTTTCTCTGGGTCGGACTCGCCGGCCAGGTTGTTCAAGAACTGATCTTCAGCGTTGGCGCGGATCACCTTGACGCCCATGTTCTCGGCGAACATGGCCATCACTTGCTCGCCTTCGTGCAGGCGCAGCAGGCCGTTGTCGACGAAGACGCAGGTCAGTTGGTCGCCGATGGCTTTGTGCAGCAGGGCAGCCACTACCGAAGAGTCAACGCCGCCGGACAGGCCCAGCAGTACGTTGTCGGTGCCGACCTGGGCGCGAACCTGGGCGATGGCGTCTTCAGCGATTTTCGACGGGGTCCACAGGGCTTCACACTCGCAGATGTCGAGGATGAAGCGCGACAGGATGCGGCCGCCTTGCTTGGTGTGGGTCACTTCCGGGTGGAACTGCACGCCGTAGTAGCGACGCTCGTCGCTGAACATGCCGGCGATCGGGCAGCTCGGGGTGCTGGCCAGGATGTGGAAGTCTTCCGGCATCTTGGTGACCTTGTCACCGTGGCTCATCCACACGTCGAGGCCGAACAGGCCGTCGGCGTCAACGTGGTCTTCGATGCCGTCCAGCAGGCGGCTCTTGCCGACCACGTCGACACGGGCATAACCGAATTCACGCAGCTCGGAACCTTCAACCTTGCCGCCCAGTTGCTCGGCCATGGTCTGCATGCCGTAGCAGATACCGAAGACGGGCACGCCCAGGTCGAACACGGCTTGCGGGCAACGCGGGCTGTTGGCTTCGTGCACGGACTCGGGGCCACCGGCGAGGATGACGCCTTTGGGTGCGAATTCGCGGATCGCTTCGTCGTCCATGTCGAACGGATGCAGTTCGCAGTACACGCCGATTTCACGCACGCGGCGGGCGATCAGCTGGGTGTACTGGGAACCGAAGTCGAGGATCAGGATGCGGTGGGCGTGAATGTCGAGGGCCATGAAGTCAGTCTCGTCTAATGAATCAGAAACAACTCGGGGCTGAAGAACAGCCCCGGTTACTTAACATTTTGCTGGAAGCATCAACCTACGCGGTAGTTTGGCGCTTCCTTGGTGATCTGCACGTCGTGGACATGGGATTCAGCCATGCCGGCGCCGGTGATCCTTACGAACTCTGGCTTGGTGCGCATTTCTTCGATGTCGGCGCTGCCGGTGTAACCCATCGAGGAACGCAGGCCGCCCATCAGTTGGTGGATGATCGCACTCAGGGTGCCTTTGTACGGCACACGGCCTTCGATGCCTTCCGGGACGAGTTTCTCGGCGCCTGCCGAGGAGTCCTGGAAGTAACGGTCGGAAGAACCTTGCGCCTGGGACATGGCGCCCAGCGAACCCATGCCGCGGTAAGCCTTGTAGGAACGGCCCTGGAACAGTTCGATCTCACCTGGCGCTTCTTCAGTACCGGCAAACATCGAGCCCATCATCACGCAGGAAGCACCGGCAACGATGGCCTTGGACAGGTCACCGGAGAAACGGATGCCGCCGTCGGCGATCAACGGAACGCCAGTGCCTTCAAGGGCAGCGGCAACGTTGGCGATGGCGCTGATCTGCGGCACGCCCACACCGGCAACGATACGGGTGGTGCAGATCGAGCCAGGGCCGATACCGACCTTGACCGCATCCGCGCCCGCTTCGGCCAGGGCCTTGGCGGCAGCGCCGGTGGCAATGTTGCCGCCGATCACTTGCACTTCAGGGAAGTTCTGCTTGACCCAACGCACGCGGTCGATCACGCCTTTGGAGTGACCGTGGGCAGTGTCGACCACCACCACGTCAACGCCAGCAGCGACCAGCGCGGCAACGCGGTCACCGGTGTCTTTACCGGTGCCGACCGCAGCGCCAACGCGCAGACGACCTTGGTCATCCTTGCTGGCCAGCGGGTAAGCCTTGGCTTTTTCGATGTCGTTGACGGTCATCATGCCTTTGAGGGCAAATTTGTCGTCGACGATCAGCACGCGCTCGATGCGGTGCTTGTGCAGCAGTTCGCGCACGTCGTTCTTGTCGGCGCCTTCCTTGACAGTGACCAGACGCTCTTTGGGCGTCATCACTTCACGGACGGTGACTTCAAGACGGTTTTCGAAACGCACGTCACGGGAAGTGACGATGCCGACCAGGTCGCCATCATGCAGCACCGGAACACCGGAGATGTTGTGCAGGCGGGTCAGGTCGAACAGGTCACGCACGGTGGCGTCGGCTTCGATAGTGATGGGGTCTTTGACCACACCGGCTTCGTAACGCTTGACCTTGCGCACTTCGGCAGCTTGCTGCTCGATGGTCATGTTCTTGTGGATGATGCCAATGCCGCCTTCCTGAGCCATGGCGATTGCCAAACGGGCTTCGGTGACGGTGTCCATGGCAGCGGAAACCAGAGGAATATTCAGCTCGATGCCACGGGTTAGGCGGGTCTTGAGACTGACTTCGTTAGGAAGCACCTCGGAATAACCGGGCACTAGGAGAATGTCGTCGAATGTCAGAGCTTCTTGGCTGATACGCAGCATCGCGGGGGCTCCCGAGCGGGAAAATGGAAGCGCGCCATTATATACATGCGCCCTGCCGGGCTCAATGTAAAACTCTGACAAACTTGGTAATACTGATAGATGGATTAAAGTTCGCCCTGTGATCGTTCCCACGCTCTGCGTGGGAACGCCGCTCTGGACGCTCCGCGTCCCGCATTTAAATGTAGTGACGCGGAGCGTCACAAGATGCGTTCCCACGCGGAGCGTGGGAACGATCAGGATTAGAGTTCGACTTTGACCCAACTCATCTTCTGGTCCAGCCAATCGGCAAATTCGTCGATAAAGCTCTGCTTGAACCCCGCCTCCGCCCAGTTGTTGAAGATGAAGCCCAGGTTGGAAAACCCGCATTCCTGCAGGAACAGGAAACCGTTGATGTCGTCTTCATGCCCACACAGCGGGCAGGTGAAGTTGTCGGTGTGGCCGGGCATCCAGTCTTCGAGGCTTTCGAACAGCGCCTCGCCGACCTCCTTGCGGCATTCCGGGCAGCCGGCTTCTTCGAGAAAGCCCTTGGCCGGCGTATAGATGCAGCGTTTGTAGATGATCTCCAGGCCGTTGATCGGCTCGTTGAACGGCAGCGCCTGCGGATGCAGCACTACGGCGCGGGCACCGTCGGCCAGGGCATAGCCCATGCGGTTGCCGGTGCGCCCGCACGTGGTGAGTTCTTCCTTGATGATGTTCTTGCGCACCAGCCACCGCACGATCGCCCGGGCGCGGGGTTCGTGGACGGGCAAGGTGGAGATTTTCGGGACAAGGATGCTTTGGGAGTTCATGGGGCCTGAGAGTCCTGCGGTGTGCCGTCTGGCGCCTTCGCGAGCAAGCCCGCTCCCACATTCGACCGTATTCCTACAGGAAGAATGCGGCCGAATGTGGGAGCGGGCTTGCTCGCGAAGAGGCCCTGAAGGCTGGCAGCTTAATCCCTGAAGAAATCAGGTCAAGCGCTCAAGTACCGCCCGATCAATGCGATGCCGCTGGCCAACACTAACCAGGTCACCAATCGCACAAAAGTTTCACGCGACAGCCGCATCGTCAACCGGCGCCCACACCACAACCCCAACCCCATCGCCGGCAACAGGCACAGCGCCAACATCAACAGCGGCAAATCCGCATACACCCCCGCAATCAGGAACAAACTCAAGCGCACCACCGTGCTGCAACTGATCAGCGCACTTTGGGTGGCGCGCGCCGCATCCTTGGGCAAACGGCTGTTCAGGTAGATCGCATATAAAAAGCCACCACTGCCAAACAGTGCGCCAAACAGCCCACCCACGGTGCCCATCGGGATCGACCACCCCGCCGCCAACTGCGCCGGCCGTGCGTTTACCAGCAGGCTGTAGAGCGCATAGGCACTGATAAACAGCCCCATCAGCAGTAACAACACATCCGAATGCAGGTTAAGCAAAAACACCACGCCCAGGGTGCAACCGATGGCCATGCACGGCAGCAATCTCAGCAGCTCGGGCTTGTTCACATCGCGCCGCGATTGCAGCAGGTTGCCAAAGGCCGCGACAAAATCCAGCAACACCAACAGCGGGATGATTTTTGACAGCGGCATAAACAGAATCAGGATCGGCCCCGCCACCAACGCCGTGCCAAAACCGGCAATGCCAAACACGATGTAGGCCACCACCACGCTCACGGCAATCACCAGCCAATCCACACCGCCAAACGACCACTGGCTTAACAGCTCAACCGCGCCCATGGGTTATTCCTTGAAAGAGATGACCTTCACTTTAGCCATCGGCGAGAGTTGCGACTAATATCTTCAAAGCCATCCACCTATCTCGAAAAGGCATGACGCGTGATCTCCACCCGCCAACTGCGCTACTTTGTCGAAATCGCCGACAGTGGCAGCTTCAGCGCCGCCGCCGAGCGTTTGTTTGTCGCCCAATCGGCGTTGAGCCGGCAGATCAAGGAACTGGAAGCCCAGCTGCAAACCCCACTGTTCGAACGCACCGCGCGCCAGCCCCGGCTCACTGCGGCGGGCGAAGCGTTCTACCCGCGGGCGCGCACCCTGCTGAGCGAGCTGCTCAAGGCCAGCGAGATGGCCACACAAGTGGGCAACGGCCAACTCGGCACGCTGCGCTTGAGCCATTCGAGCACCGTGCCAATGAGCGGCGCGTTGCTGCAAGGGATCAGCACCTGGCTGGAACGCTGCCCCGGCGTGTCGATGGACATCGTCAAATTGTCCTCGGAAGCGCAGCTGGAGGAAATCGCCGACGGACGCCTGGACGTAGGATTGTTGCGCCTGCCCGTGCTGCGCCAGCGTGAAGGCGTGCGTGTAACGCCTTTATATAGCGAGCAAGTTTTGCTGGCCGTGCCGCCGGATCATGCGCTGGCTCGCAGCAATACGCCGGTGGAGTTGGCGCAGCTCAGGGACGAAGCGTTTATTTCGATCCCCCACCCTCAGCGCGGCGGCTTGAGTTATCTGTCAGCCGAGTTGTGCATGCGCGCAGGATTTTTCCCCAAGGCCGCGCGGGTGATGTCACGCAAGACCACCCAGTTGCAGCTGATCCAGGCCGGCTTTGGTATTGCCTTGTTACCAAAATCCATGCAGGACATCGCTCCCGCCAGCGTGCGTTTTTTGCCGCTGGCCGACCCGGACTGCCTGAGCACCGTGGCCCTGGCCTGCGCGCAAGCGCCCAGCGCACTGGTGGAGCAATTCTGCCAAACCTTGCAGGAATGCCTATAAACTGCCGCCCATGATTAAAGATCCCTTTGCCCGCCTGGGCCTCGACCGCGAAGTCCTCACTGTCAGCCAACTCAACGGCCGCGCGCGGGTGTTGCTGGAAGACGTGTTCACCAATATCTGGGTCGAAGGCGAGATCTCCAACCTCGCCCGCCCGGCCTCCGGCCATGTGTATTTCACCCTCAAGGACAGCGGCGCCCAAGTGCGTTGCGCGTTGTTTCGCAATAACGCCGCGCGGGTGCGCCAGGCCTTGAAAGATGGCCTGGCGGTGAAGGTGCGCGGCAAGGTCTCGCTGTTCGAGGGCCGTGGCGACTACCAGTTGATCCTCGACACGGTGGAACCGGCCGGTGACGGCGCGCTGCGCCTGGCCTTCGATGCGTTGAAGGAAAAGCTCAGCGCCGAAGGCCTGTTCAGCGCCGAGCGCAAGGTGCCGCTGCCGGCCCATCCTCGGCGCATTGGCATTATCAGTTCGCCGACCGGTGCGGTGATCCGCGACATCATCAGCGTGTTCCGCCGCCGTGCGCCGAACGTTGAACTGACGCTGATCCCCACTGCCGTGCAAGGCCGCGAAGCGATACCTCAGATTGTGCGGGCGTTGAAACTGGCGGATGCCCGTGGCTTTGATGCGCTGATCCTGGCGCGTGGCGGCGGCTCACTGGAAGACCTCTGGTGCTTCAACGAAGAAGCCGTAGCCCGTGCCGTGGATGCCTGCGTTACGCCCATCGTCAGCGCCATCGGCCATGAAACCGATGTGTCCATCAGCGACTTTGTCGCCGACGTACGCGCACCTACTCCGTCCGCCGCCGCCGAATTACTTGCGCCAGACGCCAGCCATCTGGTGCGCCAGGTTGAAAACCTGCATCGCCGCCTGGTGATGCTGATGCGCAACCGCCTGAGCCACGACCGCCTGCGCCTGGAAGGCATGGCCCGGCGCCTGCGCCATCCCGGCGAACGCCTGCGCCAGCAAGCCCAGCGCCTGGACGACCTGGACATGCGCCTGCGCCGCGCCTTCGAGCGCAGCCTCAATACCCGTCGCGAGCGCCTGATCCGTCTGGAAACCCGCCTTGCCGGCCAGCACCCCGGCCGCCAACTGGCCCTGCTGCGCCAGCGCCTCGACAGCCTTGCCGAACGCCTGCCCCGCGCCATGCGCGAAGGCCTCAAGGCGCGCCGCCTGCAACTGCAAAGCCAGGTGCAGACGCTGCACGTGGTGAGCCCGCTGGCGACCTTGGGTCGTGGCTACAGCATCCTGCTGGACGAACGCGGCCAGGCGATTCGCAATGCCGCACAAACCCACACCGGCCAGCGCCTGACCGCACGCCTCGGTGAAGGCCAACTGCAAGTGCGGGTGGAAGACAACCACCTCACCCCCGTCACCCTTTCGTTATTGGATTGATTGATGCCACGTTTATTCAGCCTGTTGATGTTGTTGTGCCTTGCCGTTAACGCCCACGCCGACAGCTACATCACCCGCACCTTGAACAAGCCGGTGCCCGGCGGCGTTGCCGTCGTCGATCTGGGCCCGGCGGCAACTGCACCGAAGGCCAGCTACCAAGGCAAACCGGTGTTGGTGGTAAAGGAACAGGACAACTGGCTGGCAATTGTCGGCATCCCGCTGACGGTCAAGCCGGGCAACGAGCGCATCAGCAGTGGCGGGCGCAACCTGCCGTTTATCGTCGGCTACAAGAAGTACCCGGAACAACGCATCACCTTGAAAAACAAAAGCCAGGTAAACCCCGAGCCGGCACAGCTCAAGCGCATCGAGGCGGAGTTGGCGGTGCAGATCAAGGCTTACCGCAGTTTCAGCCCCAACCTGCCAAGCAACCTGGTACTGGATAAACCGGTGAACGGGCCGTTGTCGAGCAAGTTCGGTGTGCGCCGGTTCTTCAACGGTGAAGAGCGCAATCCCCACTCCGGCCTGGACTTCGCGGTGCCGGCCGGCACGCCGATCAAGACCCCGGCGAATGGCAAGGTGATCCTGGTGGGCAACTACTTCTTCAACGGCAACACCGTGTTCGTCGATCACGGCCAGGGCTTTATCAGCATGTTCTGCCACATGTCGAAGATCGATGTGAAAGTCGGTGATCAACTGACCCGCGGCGCCGTGGTGGGCAAAGTCGGCGCGACCGGCCGTGCGACGGGGCCGCATATGCACTGGAACGTCAGCCTCAACGATGCGCGGGTCGACCCGGCGATCTTTATCGGCGCCTTCCAGCCCTGATTGATTCGATTGCGCGCCAGCCAAATGGCGCGCAATAAAAAATAGACGTGCGACAATTCCCAACCATAAAATCTTGTTTTCTGCGCCAATAGCAGAACTTATCTCAATTTTCCCCGACTGCTTGCCATCTTTCACCCCGGCGGTTAGGGTTGAGCTTATGAAAACCTCTCACACCCTCATTCAGCTCCGCCAGCACCGCAGCCTGTGCCTTGTCAGCGCACGACTGCCAAGCTGAATCGATCTGCCTCGTCCCGCGTTTTGTCCCCAATAACAGTTCCACGGCAGGCCGCCTTTTCTCGGCCCCTACAACAAAGGATTTCCCGATGAGCATGCTCAAAGACCCGTCTTCGAAGTACCGCGCGTTCCCGACCATCGACATCCCGGACCGCACCTGGCCTTCGAAAACCATCACCACTGCGCCGATCTGGTGCAGCTCCGACCTGCGTGATGGCAACCAGTCGCTGATCGAGCCGATGGACGCCGCGAAGAAGTTGCGTTTCTGGAAGACCCTGGTGTCGGTAGGCGTGAAGGAAATCGAAGCGTCGTTCCCGGCCGCGTCGCAAACCGACTTTGACTTCGTGCGCACCCTGATCGAAGACAACCACATCCCCGCGGACACCACCATCCAGGTGCTGACCCAGGGCCGTGAAGACTTGATCGCGCGCACCTTTGAATCCCTGCGCGGTGCCAAAAAGGCCATCGTGCACTTGTACAACGCCACTTCGCCGTCCTTCCGCCGCATCGTGTTCAACCAGGACAAGGACGGCATCAAGGCCATCGCGGTCAACGCGGCCAAGCTGTTCGTCAAATACGCCGCCCAGCAGCCGGAAACCCAGTGGACGTTCGAGTACTCCCCGGAGACCTTCAGCGCCACTGAGCTGGAGTTCGCAAAGGAAGTCTGTGACGCGGTGATCGAGGTGTGGAACCCGACGCCTGAGCACAAGATGATCCTCAACCTGCCAGCCACCGTTGAGTGCGCCACACCGAACATCTATGCCGACCAGATCGAGTGGTTCGGTCGCCACATCAACCGTCGTGACAGCGTGATCATCAGCCTGCACACCCACAACGACCGTGGCACCGGCGTAGCCGCCACCGAGCTGGGCCTGATGGCCGGCGCCGACCGTGTCGAAGGTTGCCTGTTCGGCAACGGCGAGCGTACCGGTAACGTCGATCTGGTCACCGTGGCATTGAACATGTACACCCAGGGCCTCGACCCGCAGCTGGACTTCTCCGACATCGACGGCGTGCGCAAAGTCGTCGAAGAGTGCAACCAGATCCAGGTACACCCACGTCACCCGTACGTTGGCGACCTGGTGCACACCGCGTTCTCCGGCTCCCACCAGGACGCGATCCGCAAGGGCTTCGCCCAGCAGAAAGACGACGCCCTGTGGGAGGTGCCGTACTTGCCGATCGACCCGGCCGACATCGGCCGCAGCTACGAAGCCGTGATCCGCGTGAACAGCCAGTCGGGCAAAGGCGGCATCGCCTACCTGCTGGAGCAGGAATACGACATCAGCTTGCCACGTCGCATGCAGATCGAGTTCAGCCAGGTGGTACAGGCCGAAACCGACCGCGTGGGCCTGGAGATGACGGCACCACAGATCTACGCCTTGCTGCAGCGTGAATACCTGCAAGCCAATACCCCGTACGCGTTGGTCAGCCATCGCTTGCAGGAAGAGAACGGCAACAGCAGCGTGGAAGTGGAAGTGTCGGGCAAGGGCCAGGGCGAAACCAACCTGCGCTGGCAGGGCAAGGGCTACGGCACCCTGGAAGCCTTGGTCGCCGCGCTGCCGATCAAGGTGGAGATCATGGACTACAACGAACACGCAATCGGCGCGGGCACCAATGCCAAGGCTGCGGCCTACATCGAACTGCGTGTGAATGGTGAGCGTCCGGTGCATGGCGTGGGTATTGATGAAAACATCACCACGGCCAGCTTCAAGGCGGTGTTCAGTGCGCTGAATCGCTCGTTGAGCCAGTTGGAAGCGAAAGCGGCGTAATCGGCTGCTGAAATGTGGAAGGCCCCTGGGTGTGAGTCCAGGGGCCTTTTTTGTTGGTTGTGAGGGTCTCATCGCGGGCAAGCCCGCTCCCACATTTGACTGTGTTCACAAGTTGAAATGTGCAAACCCAATCCAGTGTGGGAGCGGGCTTGCTCGCGAAAGCGGTCTATCAGACAAACTCAAAAGTATCGGCGTCCAGGTTCGCCGGAAATCGTGTGCGATACGCCGCCAGCTCCGACGCACTCAGGCATACCTGAAACACCCCATCCGCCTCCCCCGCACTGAGCAGGGTCTCACCCTGGAAATCCAGCACCTGGCTGTCCCCGGTGTAGGCAAAACCCTTGCCGTCCGTGCCCACCCGATTCACCGCCGCCACGTAGCACAGGTTCTCGATGGCCCGCGCCGGCAATAGGCGGTTCCAATGCAAACGCCGTGCTCCGGGCCAGTTCGCGGTGTACAGCAGCAGGTCCGTATCCTGGGCATCGCGACTCCACACCGGGAAGCGCAGGTCGTAGCAAATCAGCGGGCGAATGCGCCAACCCTTCAACTCGAACTGCACCTGGCGCTCGCCGGGGGTGTAGTGATTGTGCTCGCCGGCCATGCGGAACAGGTGGCGCTTGTCGTAGTGCCACACCTCGCCGTCCGGGCGCGCCCACAGCAAGCGGTTGCGGTGGCTGCCATCGGCGGCCTCGATAATCACGCTGCCGGTAATCACGGCGTTGTACTTTTTCGCCTGGGCCTGGAGCCAGTGATGGGTCGGACCGTGTTCCGGCTCGGCCAGGGTGGCCGACTCCATCGAGAAACCGGTGGTGAACATCTCCGGCAAGACGATCAGGTCGGCGCCCTTGGCCTGCTCCAGCAACAGCTCGAAGTGATCCAGGTTGGCCTGGCGGTCATGCCAGGCCAGGGTGGTCTGGATCAGGGCGATGCTCAGGTCCGGCAGTGCACTTAGATCACGCATAGTTTTTCAGCTGCTTGGCGCAGCGTCTCCTCGCGTTTGGCAAAGCACAGGCGCACCAGGCGCTGGCCTTGCGGTGGGTTCTGGTAGAACACCGAGACCGGGATCGTCGCCACGCCGTGCTCGCGGGTCATCCACAAGGACATGGCGACGTCATCCAGGTCCGGGCGGATCTGTGAGTAATCCACTAGTTGGAAGTAGGTGCCAGCTACTCGGCTAAAGCTGAAACGCGACGGCGCCAGCAGGTCGCAGAACAGGTCGCGCTTGGCCTGATAGAACGCCGGCAGTTCCTCGACATGTTCCGGGTGATCGGCCATAAAGTCAGCCAGGGCGAACTGCAACGGCGTCACGCCGCAGAAGTTGACGTACTGGTGCACCTTGCGCAACTCGGCAGTGAGGGCCGGTGGTGCAACCACGTAGCCGGTTTTCCAGCCGGTGACGTGATAGGTCTTGCCGAAGGAGCTGACCACGAATGCACGCTGATACAGCTCTTCGTGGGCCAGCACGCTCACGTGAGGCACGCCGTCGAACACCAAGTGTTCGTAGACCTCATCGCTGACCAGGTAGATATCACGGTCGCGGATCAATTCGGCCAACTGGTCCAGCTCGGCGCGGCTGATCAGCGCACCTGTGGGGTTGTGTGGGGTGTTGAGGATGATCATGCGTGTACGCGGCGACAGCGCCGCCTTGATCCGCTCAAAATCCAGCGCAAAGCCTTGCAGGCTCAACTGCACATGCACACAGCGACCACCGGCCAGCTCGACCGAGGGCTCATAGCTGTCGTAGCAAGGATCGAACACAATAACTTCGTCGCCGCTGCGGATCACCGCCTGGATGGCGCAGAAGATCGCGGCAGTGGCGCCCGGGGTGATGGTCACTTCGCTGTCGGCATTGACGGTGGCGCCATAACTGCGGGCGATCTTGGCCGCCACTTGCTGGCGCAGGGCCGGCAGGCCGGTCATTGGGGAATATTGGTTGTGCCCGCTGGCAACGTGCTTGCCCACTGCATCGAGCAAGCCTTGGGGGCCGTTGAAGTCGGGGAAGCCCTGGGACAGGTTGAGCGCGCCCGTTTCGGCAGCGAGTTGCGACATGGTGGTGAAAATGGTCGTGCCGACATTCGGCAGCTTGCTGGTGATCATCGAAAGGCCCCTGCAGGTGAGCCCCAAGTTTTAAGCTGCCAACTGCACCGGGTCAAGGCACAAACCACCGCGCACAAAAAAGGGCTCCAAAGGAGCCCTCTCTCACAACGTGAAGCTGCCGTTATTTCTTGTCACGGCGCTTCTTGTCGGCTTTCTTGTGGTGAGTCATCAAACGACGCTTCTTGTTCACCTGACGGTCGGTCAAGGTGTTCTTGTTGCCTTCGTACGGGTTATCGCCACCCTTGAACTCGATGCGGATCGGCGTACCGACCAGCTTCAAGACACGACGGTAGGTGTTTTCCAGATAACGCACGTAGGACTTTGGCACCTTCTCGATCTGGTTACCGTGGATCACGATAATCGGCGGGTTGGCACCACCCAAGTGGGCGTAACGCAGTTTGATCCGGCGGTTGTTGACCATCGGCGGCGCGTGCTCGCCTACCGCGTCTTCCAGGATCTGGGTGAGGCGGTTGGTCGGCCAGCGGGTGACCGCAGACTTGAACGAGTTCTGTACGGATGCGTAGAGGTTGCCCACGCCAGTACCGTGCAGTGCCGAGATAAAGTGGATATCGGCGAACTCGACGAAGAACAACCGGCGTTGCAGCTCGATCTTGACGAAATCGCGCTCGCTCGGCGTCATGCCGTCCCACTTGTTGATCGCAATCACCAGTGCCCGACCGGCCTCCAGGGCAAAGCCCAGCAGGTTGAGGTCGTGGTCCACCACACCTTCGCGGGCGTCCATCACAAAGATCACCACGTTGGCGTCTTTGATCGCTTGCAGGGTTTTCACCACCGAGAACTTTTCAACTTCCTCGTGGATCTTGCCGCGCTTGCGCACACCGGCGGTGTCGATCAGCGTGTACTTCTCGTCGTTACGCTCAAACGGGATGTAGATACTGTCGCGGGTGGTGCCAGGTTGGTCATAGACGATGACTCGGTCTTCACCGAGCATGCGGTTGACCAGCGTGGACTTGCCCACGTTAGGACGGCCGATGATGGCGATCTTGATACCGTCTTTTTCGCTCGGGCCAGGAATGCGCTTGGCTTCCTCGCCTTCGGCGACGATCTCTTCTTCGCCCTCTTCTTCCTCGGCGTCATCCTTAGGGAAATCGCGCAGGGCGATTTCCAGCATCTGGGTGATACCACGACCGTGGGCGCCGGCGACCGGAATCGCATCGCCCAGGCCCATCGGGCTGAATTCGGCACGGGCTGCTTCAGGATCGATGTTGTCGATCTTGTTCGCGACCAGATAGGAACGCTTGTTGCGCTTGCGCAGGTGCTCGCCAATCATTTGGTCAGCAGCGGTGTAGCCCGCACGGGCGTCCACCAGGAACAACACGACATCGGCTTCTTCAATGGCGAGCAGCGACTGCTCGGCCATTTTTTCGTCCATGCCATGTTCGTCACCGGAGATACCACCGGTGTCGACAATAATGTAGGAGCGCCCTTGCCACTTTGCCTCACCGTATTGGCGATCACGGGTCAGACCGGACAAGTCGCCGACGATGGCGTCACGAGTCCTGGTCAGGCGGTTGAACAAGGTGGACTTGCCGACGTTAGGTCGGCCCACCAGGGCGATTACGGGAACCATGCGGCTCTCCACTTCGTTATTTCAGAAAATACAAAAGCCGCTGCAAGGCAGCGGCTGGTGCTCGGGGCAGCATCGTCAGATGCCGCATGCCCCGCCGAAGCGGGGCCGCCTGGGTGTTACCCCAAGCATAGTTCTTACTTGATGGTCAGGGCTTCCAGCTTGCCGCTGTTGCCAAACACATAAAGCATGTTACCCACGACCAGCGGACGAGCACGCAGGCCGTCGCTGTCGATACGCTCGCGACCAACAAAGCGACCGTCAACCTGGCTCAGCAGGTGCAGGTAGCCTTCGAAGTCGCCAACCGCTACGTAGCTGGAGAAGACTTCCGGTGCCGACAGTTGACGGCGGGCCAGGGAGTCGTTGCTCCACAGTGCAGTGGTGGAACGCTCGTCGACACTTTCAACGGTGCCAGACGCCAGGCTTACGTAGACGCTGCCAAACCCTTGGGCGACACCGGCGTAGCTGGAAGCATCACGCTGCCAGTTCACACGACCGCTCTGCAGGTCCAGTGCCGCAACGCGGCCCTGGTAAGTGGCGACGTAGAGGGTTTCACCCGACAGCAGCAAGCCGCCGTCGATGTCCACTACGCGATCCAGTTCGGAACGACCTTGCGGGATAGCCACACGGGTTTCCCAGGCCGGCACGCCGTTCTGGGTATCAAGGGCGACTACTTTACCGGTGGACAACCCTGCAACGGCCAGATTGTTGGTCACAACCGGACCACTGGTACCGCGCAGCGTCAGCACCGCAGGGGTGCTGTCGTATAACCAGCGCTGCTCGCCGGTGCTGGCGTCGAGGCCGATCACACGGTCGTCCTGGGTTTGCACCACGACGATATCGCCGTTGGTGGCAGGCGGTGCGAGCACTTCACTGGTCACGCGAGCGCGCCATTTCTCTTCACCGGTGCTGGAATCCAGGGCCACGACTTCGCCTTTCAGCGTGCCGAGCATCACCAGGCCATAACCTACGCCAACGGCGCCGGAGACGGGCAGTTCAAGGTCTTTCTTCCACTTCACGTCGCCGTTCATGCGATCCATCGAGATCACAACGCCGGTGACGTCAGCGGCCACAATATTGTCACCGTCAATTGCCGGTACCAACATGTTGTAGGTGTCACCCTGGCCGTCACCGATGGAGCGGCTCCACTGCTTTTGCAGGACCACTTCTTCCTTGAAGCTGGTCAGCTCCGCAGGCGGCAGTTCTTTTTTACTGTTGCTGCTGCAACCCGCGGCCAGAACGGCCAGAGCCAGCAATGCTGCATGTTTCCAACGGATCACGTCACGCATCCCCTTTGGCCAAGTCGTCCAGCTTGATTTGTAAGCCACCGACCGCCGCTTCATCAGACAGCGCCGCCTTGGCTTTTTGGTACGCAGCATTGGCTTCGTCGGTACGACCCAATTGGACCAACAGGTCGCCCTTGAGCTCTTCGCGAGTGGCTACAAATGCCTTGTCAGCATCGCCTTCGAGCAGTTTGAGTGCTTCGTCGGCCTTGTTCTGTGCCGCCAGTACCTGAGCCAGGCGCTGACGTGCGATTTCACCCAGGGTCGGGTTGGTCGGCTTGTCAGCGATGGCCTTCAGCTCTGCAGCCGCGTCATCCAGCTTGCCGGTATCGACCGCGACTTTCGCGACGAACAGGCTGCCGTATTGGGCGTAGGTGCTACCGCCAAATTCGTTTTTCAGCTTGCCGGCCAAGTCTGCAACCTGCGCTGGGTCGGGCTTGCCGTCCGGCGTCAGGGTGGTTTCCAGCAATTGCTGATAGAGGATCGAGGCGCCCTGGGATTGGTTGGCCTGATACTTGTGCCAGGCTTGCCAGCCGAACACCACCACTAAAGCCAGCAGGCCGCCAGTAACCAGGGGCTTGCCGTTACGCTGCCACCAGTCCTTGAACTCGGCCAGTTGATCATCATCAGAACTCGACACCCCAATACTCCTTAATCGCTAAATTCGGCTGTTCGACAGCTTCAACCCTGCACGACGCAGGTGGCCAAGTGCGCAGCGAGCGCATCAAAGGCAATGTTCTGTTGCTCGCCCTGGCCACGCAGGGGTTTGAAACCTATCACTTGCTGGGCCAGTTCGTCATCGCCGAGGATCAGTGCATACAGCGCACCGCTCTTGTCGGCCTTCTTGAACTGGCTCTTGAAGCTGCCGGCGCCGGCATTGACCTGCAGGCGCAGGTTCGGCAGTTGGTCGCGGACCTTTTCGCTCAAGGCCAGGGCGGCCAGTTCGGCGGCCTCGCCAAAGGCGCAGAGGTACACATCCACCTGACGGGAGATTTCTTCCGGGACCTTTTCCAGGGTTTCCAGCAGCAGGATCAGCCGCTCGATGCCCATGGCAAAGCCCACGCCAGTGGTCGGCTTGCCGCCCATCTGCTCGACCAGGCCGTCGTAGCGGCCACCGGCACACACGGTGCCCTGGGCGCCGAGTTTGTCGGTGACCCACTCGAACACGGTCTTGCTGTAGTAGTCGAGGCCACGCACCAGCTTGGTGTTGATCACGAACGGGATACCGGCCGCATCCAGGCGAGCCTTGAGGCCCTCGAAGTGGATGCGTGACTCGTCGTCCAGGTAGTCGGCCATTTTTGGCGCGTCCACCAATACGGCTTGGGTATCGGCGTTCTTGGTATCGAGGACGCGCAACGGGTTGGTTTTCAGACGGCGCTGGCTGTCTTCGTCCAACTTGTCCAGGTGGGCCGACAGGTATTCGACCAGGGCCACTTTATAGCGGCCGCGGGATTCGCTGGTGCCCAGGCTGTTGAGTTCAAGCTTGACGGCGTCGCGGATACCCAGCAGGCCCCACAGGCGCCAGGTCAGCACGATCAGCTCGGCGTCGATGTCCGGGCCGTCGATATTGAAGACTTCCAGACCGATCTGGTGGAACTGGCGATAACGGCCTTTCTGTGGACGCTCGTGGCGGAACATCGGGCCGATGTACCACAACTTCTGCGGCTGGCCAGCACCGGTGAGACCATGCTCAAGCACGGCGCGCACGCATGCGGCAGTACCTTCCGGGCGCAGGGTCAGGGAATCGCCGTTGCGGTCTTCAAAGGTGTACATTTCTTTTTCGACGATGTCGGTCACTTCACCGATGGAGCGCTTGAACAGCTCGGTGAACTCGACGATCGGCATGCGGATCTGCTTGTAACCGTAGTTATCCAGCAGGCGCGCGACGGTGCTTTCGAAGTAGCGCCACAGCGGCGTCTGCTCCGGCAGGATGTCGTTCATGCCGCGAATGGCTTGCAGAGACTTGCTCACATCAAATCCTTAAATTCGTTCAATCAGCCGCGCGCGATCAGCGCTGCGTCAGCCGCGACCTTTTCGGCCGCTTTCTCGCGGATCAGTCTTTCGAGCTCATCCACCAGATTGTCATTCGTTAACTTCTGCGCCGGCTTGCCGTCGATGTAGATCAGGTTCGGTGTACCGCCGGTCAAGCCCACGTGGGCTTCCTTGGCTTCGCCCGGCCCGTTGACCACACAACCGATCACCGCGACATCCAGTGGCACCAGCAGGTCTTCGAGGCGCAATTCCAGGTCGTTCATGGTTTTCACCACGTCGAAGTTCTGCCGCGAGCAGCTCGGGCAGGCAATGAAATTGATACCACGGGAACGCAAACGCAGGGATTTGAGAATGTCGTAACCGACTTTCACTTCCTCAACAGGGTCTGCCGCCAGCGAGATGCGGATAGTATCGCCAATCCCTTCGGCGAGCAGCATACCGAGACCCACCGCAGATTTCACTGTGCCTGAGCGTAAACCGCCGGCTTCGGTGATACCCAGGTGCAGCGGTTGCACGATTTCCTTGGCCAGCAGGCGGTAGGCTTCCACCGCCATGAACACGTCGGAGGCCTTTACGCTGACCTTGAAGTCCTGGAAATTCAGGCGTTCGAGGTGTTCAACGTGACGCAGCGCGGACTCAACCAGCGCCGCCGGGGTAGGCTCGCCGTATTTCTTTTGCAGGTCTTTTTCCAGGGAACCGGCGTTCACGCCGATGCGGATTGGAATGCCACGGTCGCGGGCGGCATCAACCACAGCGCGCACACGGTCTTCGCGACCGATGTTGCCCGGGTTGATCCGCAGGCAATCCACGCCCAGTTCGGCTACGCGCAATGCGATTTTATAGTCGAAGTGAATGTCGGCAACCAACGGCACCTTGACCAGTTGCTTGATGCGGCCGAAGGCTTCGGCGGCGTCCATGTCCGGCACGGAGACGCGCACGATGTCGACGCCGGCCGCTTCCAGACGGTTGATCTGGGCAACAGTGGCAGCCACGTCATTGGTGTCGCTGTTGGTCATGCTCTGCACGGCGATGGGGGCATCGCCACCCACCGGCACGGAGCCGACCCAGATTTTGCGCGATACGCGACGTTTGATTGGAGATTCGCCGTGCATGACTATTGTCCCAACTTCAGGCGAGCGGTCTCGCCACTGGTGAACGGCGCCACGTCCACAGGCTGGCCGTTGTAGGCCACTTGCGCGCCACGGGCAAAGCCCAGACGCAGCGTCAAAGGAGGCTTGCCGCCCTGGTCGAGCGTATCTCCCTTACGCTTCAGACCGCTAAACAGCACTTTGCCGTTGCCATCGGTGACTTGCGTCCAGCAGTCAGCGATGAAGGTAATCTGTACGCGGCCATCACCGGCGATCAGCGCTGGGGTGGTCGGCGGGAAAATGGCTGGAGCGGCCGGAGTAGCTGGAGCAGGCGCTTGTACCGGTGCGGCTGGCGTAGGTGCCTGGGCAACGGCGGCAGCCGGGGTGTGAGCGGCTGCGGCCGGCGTCACTGGGGCTGGCACGGCAGCAGTGGCGGCAGGCGCCACTTCCGGTGCCGGTTGCTCGGCAGTGACCGGCGTTTCAGGTGCAGCCTGGCCTTGCGCGACGGCCTGGTCTTCCGGCTCGTCCAACGGATGAATCTGCGTGGTGCCGTCGGCGCTTTCGACTTCGACGTGCTCCATGGCGTTGCTGGTCAGGTCCTTGGTGCGCTGGGAGGTCTGGTCTTGCCACCAGACAAAACCGCCGCCAACCACAGCGATCAGCAGCAACAGGCTGACAATGCGCAAAATCGTGTGGGAAACCCGTACAGGCTCCTCGATACGGCCCAGGCCATGAACGTTGCTGCCCTGGGAGTCGGTACCGGTGAACTGGTCGAACTCCTGGACCAGTACGGCCTGGTCGATGCCCAGCAACTTGGCATAGGCGCGGATGTAGCCACGGGCGAAGGTATGCCCAGGCAACTTGTCGAACGCGCCGGCTTCCAGGTTGCTCAGGGACGTGGTGGTCAAATTGAGCTTGAGGGCCACTTCTGCCAGCGACCAACCATTGCTTTCGCGGGCCTGACGCAAGGTGTCGCCTGGGTTTACGCGATTAGCTGCTACAACTTCCGGGTGCGCCGCTTTCATCATTGCTCCGACAGGTATTGCTGATATTCCGGCGTACCGGGATAGAGTCGTTCGAGTTGCTGGCCAAAACGTGCGGCCGTGTCGTGTTCTTCATGAACCGTCGCCAGGCGCACGCCGAGCAATAGACTACGTGCATTTTGCCCGCTGAGCAGGCTAAAACGCTCGTAATAGTCACGTGCCGGCACATAATGCCTGTCATCAAAGGATATCTCAGCCATTTCGAGCAGTGCCCGAGGCTGACGACCATTCAAATGCAGGGCTTTTTCCAACTGTTGGCGAGCACTGTCGCGCTGACCGAGGCGCATCGAGGTCACCCCAAGGTTCTCGAATACACGGGAACGCTCAGGATAAAGGGTATCGGCGCTGGCTTGCTGGAAATAAAGGGCGGCCTGGTCAAAACGTTTCTGCTCGAACAGGAAGCTGCCGTAGTTGTTCAGCAGCCGTGGGTCGGCAGGTCGGGAGGCCAGCGCCTTGCGGAAATAGTGGTGGGCCAGATCAGGCTCGGCCTGGGCCTGGAACACCAGGGCCAGCGCCGCATTGGCGTCGGCATCGTCGCTGTCGAGCTCAAGGGCCTTCTTCAGCGGCACCTTGGCCTGCTCGCTCATGCCTTGTTGCAGGTAACCCAAGCCCAGTTGCACATAGGCAACCCGCGCCTCATCACGGCCTTTACCGGTTTGCATAGGGCTGTCATGGCCCGATGAAACACAACCGGCCGCGAGACCGGTAACAAGCAAAAGCAGCGCAAGGCGCAAGGGCATAGAGATCCTCTCTCAGATTCGATTCACAGCAATCAGCGGCAAATCGTCGGCGGCATTCGCTTCGCGCCCGGCGATGTAACGCTCACTGCGGCGGGTGCGGTCCATCACCTGCCCGACCAATTGGCCACAGGCGGCGTCGATGTCTTCACCACGGGTGGTGCGGACGGTGACGTTGTAGCCAGCCTGGTGCAGTTGATCCTGGAAACGGCGGATGGCGTTGTTGCTCGGCCGCTCGTAGCCAGAATGGGGAAACGGGTTGAACGGGATCAGGTTGATCTTGCACGGGGTGTTCTTGAGCAACTCGATCATCTCGACAGCGTGCTCAACCTTGTCATTGATGTCCTTGAGCATTGTGTACTCAATGGTCAACACGCGTTTCTCGCCCAAGGTCGCCATGTAACGCTGGCAGGATTCGAGCAGCATCTTAAGCGGATACTTCTTGTTGATCGGCACCAATTGGTTACGCAATGCGTCATTGGGTGCGTGCAGCGACAACGCCAGGGAGACGTCGATGTGCTTGGCCAGCTCATCGATCATCGGTACCACGCCGGAGGTCGACAGGGTCACGCGGCGCTTGGAGATGCCGTAGCCCAGGTCGTCCATCATCAGGTGCATGGCCGCGATGACGTTGTCGAAGTTCAGCAGCGGCTCACCCATACCCATCATCACCACGTTGGTGATGGCACGGTCGACGGTTGCCGGGACGCTGCCAAAGGATTTGTTGGCAATCCACACCTGGCCGATGACTTCGGCTGCGGTGAGGTTGCTATTGAAGCCTTGCTTGCCGGTGGAGCAGAAACTGCAATCCAGGGCACAGCCTGCCTGGGACGAAACGCACAAGGTGCCACGTTTGCCCTGGGGAATGTACACGGTCTCGACGCAGCTGCCGGACGCCACGCGCACCACCCACTTACGGGTGCCGTCGCTGGAGATGTCCTCGCTGACCACTTCAGGACCACGGACCTCGGCAATGGCCTTGAGCTTGTCGCGCAAGGCCTTGCTGACGTTCGTCATGGCATCGAAATCGTCGACGCCAAAGTGGTGAATCCATTTCATTACCTGACCGGCACGGAAACGCTTCTCCCCGATTGAGTCGAAGAATTTCTCCATTTCCGGCTGGGTCAGACCCAGCAGGTTGGTTTTAACAGTCGATGTAGTCATGGATTCACCCTCACTCTTTAAGCCAATGCTTAGCGAGCGGTTACTTCAGTAGCAGCGAAAAAGTACGAGATTTCGCGAGCAGCGGCGGCTTCGGAGTCCGAACCGTGTACAGCGTTGGCGTCGATGGATTCAGCGAAGTCAGCACGGATGGTGCCGGCAGCAGCTTCTTTAGGGTTGGTAGCGCCCATCAGCTCACGGTTCAGAGCGATAGCGTTTTCGCCTTCCAGAACCTGAACAACAACAGGACCGGAGATCATGAAGGCAACCAGGTCGCCGAAGAAACCACGAGCGCTGTGCTCAGCGTAGAAGCCTTCAGCTTCAGCTTTGGACAGTTGCTTGAGTTTCGAAGCTACAACCTTCAGGCCGGCTTTTTCGAAACGAGTGGTGATCTCGCCGATGACGTTTTTTGCAACAGCGTCAGGCTTGATGATGGAGAAAGTACGTTGAACAGCCATGGTGTAACTCCAGAAACGGTAATTTACGAAAAATTAAACCCGCGAATTATACGCGGGTTATTGGGTATTGCCTAACCTGCGGGGACGATCAGTCGATTTCTTCGATCCAGAGCGCCTGGACCGCTTCCAAGACCTTCTCGCCACAGCGACCAGAAGTATTGTCGAAATCCGGCAGCTCCATGATCCAGCGCTGCAGATCAACGAAGTTGACCGTCAGCGGGCTCACGTCCGGCTTGGCTTCAGCGAGTTCTTCAGCAATACGCTGTACATCATTCCAACCATAACTCATGACAGTTCTACCAATCAGTGCGGCGCTTCGGCCGCATGGTTGAGCGAATATTTCGGAATTTCGACGGTGATGTCTTCGGTCCCGACCTTTGCCTGACAGCTTAGGCGCGAATGTGCCTCCAGGCCCCATGCGCGATCAAGAAAGTCCTCTTCCAGCTCGTCAGCTTCTTCCAGGGAGTTGAAGCCCTCGCGGATGATGCAGTGACACGTGGTGCAGGCGCAGACGCCGCCGCAGGCACTTTCGATCTCTATGTGGTTGTCATGGGCGACTTCGAGGATGGACTTGCCGGTCTCAGCCTCCACGACCATACCGTCCGGGCAATGCTCGGCGTGTGGCAGAAAAATGACCTGCGGCATTAATTATTCCTCGATTTCATTCAGGTTGCGTCCCGCCAGGGCGGCTTTCACCGTCTGGTCCATGCGGCGGGCAGCGAAGGCATCGGTCACTTGCGACAGGCGCTTGGTCTGTTGCTCGATGGCATAACCATCGGTGCCTTTCATCAATTCGGCCAGTTCCTGCATCTGCAGGTCGATGACCATGCGCTCTTCAGCGTCCAGCAGGCGCTCGCCATCGACTTCAAGGGCGCCCTGCACCGCTTCGAGCAGGCGCTGGGCATCCACTTGTTGCTCACGCAGAACGCGGGCGACCTTGTCGTCACCGGCGTACTGGAACGAGTCCTTGAGCATCTTGGCGATCTCGCCATCGGTAAGACCGTAGGACGGCTTGACCTGGATGCTGGCTTCAACGCCCGAAGCCAGCTCACGCGCCGCAACGCTGAGCAGGCCATCGGCGTCGACCTGGAAGGTCACGCGAATCTTCGCCGCACCGGCCACCATGGCCGGAATGCCGCGCAATTCAAAGCGCGCTAGGGAGCGGCAGTCGCTGATCAGCTCGCGTTCGCCTTGCAGCACATGAATCATCATGGCCGTCTGGCCATCTTTGTAAGTGGTGAAGTCCTGGGCGCGGGCGACGGGGATGGTGGTGTTGCGTGGAATCACCTTCTCCATCAGGCCACCCATGGTTTCCAGGCCCAGGGACAACGGAATCACGTCGAGCAGCAGCAGCTCGCCACCGTCGCGCTTGTTGCCGGCCAGGGTGTCGGCCTGGATCGCGGCGCCGATGGCGACCACTTGATCCGGGTCGATTTCCGTCAGCGGCTGGCGACCAAAGGCCTCGGCCACGGCGTCACGAACCCGCGGCACGCGGGTGGAACCGCCGACCATGACCACGGCACCGACATCTTCCAGCTCGATACCGGAATCACGTACGGCGCGGCGACAGGCTTTCAGGCTGCGGGCGACCATCGGCTCGATCAACGCATCGAAGGCTTCGCGGGTCAGTTGGGCCGACCAGTTGCCGTAGGAAACTTCAACGGACGCAGCATCGGTCAGCGCTTCTTTGGCGGCGCAGGCGGTTTGCAGCAGGTTGCGCTGCGCGCCCGGATCCAGGTCAGCGGACAGACCGGCACTGGTGATGATCCAGCCAGCGATGGCGTGGTCGAAGTCATCGCCACCCAGGGCGCTGTCGCCGCCGGTGGCCAGCACCTCGAAGACACCGCCGGTGAGGCGCAGGATCGAAATATCAAAGGTGCCGCCGCCGAGGTCGTAGATCGCGACCAGGCCTTCGGCGTGCTGATCCAGGCCGTAAGCCACTGCAGCAGCCGTCGGCTCGTTGAGCAGGCGCAGCACGTTCAGGCCGGCGAGTTTTGCCGCATCCTTGGTAGCTTGGCGCTGGGCATCATCGAAATAGGCTGGAACCGTAATCACCGCCCCTACCAGCTCGCCGCCCAAGGTGGATTCCGCACGCTGGCGCAGCACCTTGAGGATATCGGCCGACACTTCCACCGGACTTTTCGGGCCCTGGACGGTGTCGATGAACGGCATATGGGATTCGCCGCCGACAAAGCGGTACGGCAGCTGCTCGCCCAATTGCTTGACGTCGGACAAACCACGACCCATCAAGCGCTTGACCGACAGCACGGTGTTCAAGGGATCGGTAGACGCGGCCAATTTGGCCGACTCACCGACTTCGGTGCGATCCGCGTGATAACGCACGGCGGACGGCAGGATCACCTGGCCATCGGCGTCGGGCAGCGGCTCGGACAGGCCGCTGCGCAAGGCAGCAACCAGGGAATTGGTGGTGCCCAGGTCAATCCCGACCGCCAGGCGACGCTGGTGCGGTTGTGGGCTTTGGCCGGGTTCGGCGATTTGCAGTAGGGCCATGGTAATCAGGTCTTATCTGTCTATCAGGCGTGCATCACGGGCAGCACACTGGGTTAATCGTCGAGGCGCTCTTCTAGCTGGCGCACTTCGTAGGTGAGCTTGTCGAGGAACTGCATGCGCCGCATCAGGCGTTCGGCCTGTTCACGTTGCGCTGCATCATCCCAACAGGCTGCGAAGCTTTCGTTGAGCTCATCCTGGGCCGTTTTCAGACGACGCTTGAAGACTGCGACACCGGCCAGGTCGGCTTCGTCCTGCAAGTCTTCGAGTTCTTCGCGCCACTGCATCTGCTGCATCAGGAAGTCTGGATCGTGAACCGTGACTTCCAAAGGCAACTCTCCACCGTTCATCGCGAGCAGATAACGCGCGCGCTTGGGCGGATTTTTCAGGGTCTGATAAGCCTCGTTGAGGCTGGCCGACTTCTCCAGAGCAACACGTTGCTCGCGCTCGGAGGCGTCAGCAAAGCGGTCTGGATGCACCCCACGCGCCAACTCTCGGTAGCGCGTGGCAAGCTGCTCAAGGTCCAGCCGAAAGCTCGGCTGCAGCTCGAATAAAGCGAAATGACAAGGAGTACCCACGAATAGCCTCAGATGTTGAAGCTTTCGCCGCAGCCACACTCACCGCGTACGTTGGGGTTGTTGAACTTGAAGCCTTCGTTCAACCCTTCCTTGACGAAATCGAGCTCGGTGCCGTCCAGGTAGGTCAGGCTTTTAGGGTCGATGATCACTTTCTCGCCGTGACTTTCGAACACCTGGTCTTCCGCAACCACCTCGTCGACGAACTCCAGCACATAGGCAAGGCCGGAACAGCCCGTGGTGCGTACACCCAGACGAATCCCCTCACCTTTACCGCGCCCATTCAGGGAGCGGCGAATGTGCTGCGCAGCCGCTTCTGTCATGCTGATAGCCATCGTTGACTCCTTACTCGTCGCCAAATGCTTAGATCAAGCCTTTCTTCTGCTTGTAGTCGCGAACGGCCGCCTTGATGGCGTCTTCAGCGAGTACGGAGCAGTGGATTTTCACTGGCGGCAGGGCCAGTTCTTCGGCCAGCTGGGTGTTGCTGATGGTGACAGCCTCATCCAGGGTCTTGCCTTTCATCCATTCGGTCGCCAGGGAGCTGGAGGCGATGGCCGAACCGCAGCCGTAGGTCTTGAACTTGGCGTCTTCGATAACGCCCGCTTCGTTGACCTTGATCTGCAGGCGCATCACATCGCCGCACGCCGGGGCGCCGACCATGCCGGTGCCGACATCTGGGTCTTCCGCGTCCATCTTGCCGACGTTACGCGGGTTTTCGTAGTGGTCGATGACCTTTTCGCTGTAAGCCATGGTACTGAATCCTCACTCATCAGGGCCGCTCTGGAACCCTGTAGACACGCCTGCGTTTTCCGCCACGTGCCTACAGAGCTGGGGTGGCGGCTTCTATATTTAGTGTGCCGCCCACTCGATCTTGGAAATATCGACACCGTCTTTGTACATGTCCCACAGTGGCGACAGAACGCGCAGCTTGTTAACGGCTTCGCAGACTTTCTGCGCGGCGTAGTCAACTTGCTCTTCGGTGGTGAAACGGCCGAACGTAAAGCGGATCGAGCTGTGTGCCAGTTCGTCGTTGCGGCCCAGGGCGCGCAGCACGTAGGACGGCTCAAGGGACGCCGAGGTGCAGGCCGAACCAGACGAAACCGCCAGGTCCTTGAGCGCCATGATCAGCGACTCGCCTTCGACGTAGTTGAAGCTCAAATTCAGGTTGTGCGGTACACGGGCGGTCATGCTGCCGTTGATGTACAGCTCTTCAAGGTTCTCGACCTGCTTGTAGAAGCGGTCGCTCAGAGCCTTGATACGAATATTTTCGGCAGCCATGTCTTCCTTGGCTACGCGGAAGGCTTCGCCCATGCCCACGATCTGGTGGGTCGCCAGGGTGCCCGAACGCATGCCGCGCTCGTGACCGCCGCCGTGCATGGTGGCTTCGATGCGCACGCGCGGCTTGCGGCTCACGTACAGCGCGCCGATGCCTTTAGGGCCGTAGGTCTTGTGGGCAGAGAACGACATCAGGTCGACTTTCAGCTTCGACAGGTCGATATCGACCTTGCCAGTGGACTGAGCAGCGTCGACATGCAGCAGGATGCCCTTGGAACGGGTCAGCTCGCCGATGGCCGCGATGTCGTTGATGGTGCCGATTTCGTTGTTCACGTGGATCACGGAAACCAGGATGGTGTCTTCACGCAGCGCGGCTTCGATCATGGCCGGGGTGACGATACCGTCGGTGGTCGGCTCGAGGTAGGTCACCTCGAAACCTTCACGCTCCAGTTGGCGCATGGTGTCGAGGACAGCCTTGTGCTCAATCTTGGTGGTGATCAGGTGCTTGCCTTTGGTCGCATAGAAATGCGCCGCGCCCTTGATTGCCAGGTTGTCGGATTCGGTAGCACCGGAGGTCCAGACGATTTCGCGTGGATCGGCGTTAACCAGATCGGCGACTTGGCGACGAGCGTTCTCGACCGCTTCCTCGGCTTTCCAGCCAAACACGTGGGAACGGGAGGCCGGGTTGCCGAAGTTTCCGTCAACCAGCAGGCATTCGCTCATCTTTTGCGCGACACGCGGATCAACCGGGGTGGTCGCAGAGTAATCAAGGTAAATCGGCAATTTCATGGACTTTCTCCTAAATCAGGCTGGCTGGCGTGCCGTTAGCTCTTCGGCTGTCACTCGACGGCGGACGCTTCAATCTTGTCCAGACGCGGCGCCTTGGTGTTGCAACGGCGCTGGTCCTGACGCTGGGCTACTTCTTGCACCTCACGGCGAGTCACAAGATCAGCCAAGCTGATACCACTCAAAAACTCATGGATCTGCAGGCTCAAGTCACACCACAGGTGGTGTGTCAGGCAGGTGTCGCCGGCGTGGCAATCACCCAGGCCCTGGCACTTGGTGGCATCGACGGATTCGTTGACCGCATCGATCACCTGGGCGACCTGGATGCCTTGCATGTCGCGGGACAGCTGATAGCCACCCCCTGGCCCACGCACGCTGGAAACCAAATTGCTGCGGCGCAGCTTGGCGAACAGTTGCTCAAGGTAGGACAGGGAAATGCCTTGGCGCTCGGAGATATCGGCCAGGGACACCGGCCCAGTTTGCGCGTGCAAAGCCAAGTCGAGCATGGCAGTCACCGCGTATCGGCCTTTTGTAGTCAGTCTCATGGACAAGTACCAAGGTGTTTCAGAATGGGAGCGAGTATGCGATTCCCGAGTATTTAAGTCAACTATAAGACCTAGTACTTTAGTCAGGATTACCCGTAAAAAGGGCGCGCGAATCATAGCAGGATGGGGTGGGGAGGAACAGCGGGAAGGCTGCAGGATTGGGACAGGGAGACCAATGGAGATCAAATGTGGGAGCTGGCTTGCCTGCGATAGCAGTCTGCCAGCCACCTCTTGGGTTACTGGCCTACCGCCATCGCAGGCAAGCCAGCTCCCACAGGGTTATGTATCGGCCTTTGGAACTAACCAGCCTTGGTAGCCGCTTCGTCCTTGATTTCGGCGAAGTCTTCTTCGCGCAACTCAGGCAGATCTTTCGCACAGTAAGGACTACCCAGGTCTTTCAACGCGCCGCACATACCATCCAGCTTGCCGTCGACCGCTTGCAGATGATCGAGCAACTGGCCAATGGCACGCGCCACAGGGTCGGGCATGTCTTCGCTGACGCCGTAGGCATCGAAGCCGATCTTCTCGGCCATGGCCTTGCGCTTGGCTTCCTGCTCGTCGCCGACTTCGGGCTTGACGATAATCCGCCCAGGAATGCCGACCACCGTTGCGCCAGGCGGCACGGCCTTGGTCACCACGGCATTGGACCCCACCTTGGCACCTGCACCGACCGTGAACGGACCGAGCACCTTGGCGCCCGCCCCCACCACCACGCCATCCCCCAGCGTCGGGTGGCGCTTGCCTTTGTTCCAGCTGGTACCGCCAAGGGTTACGCCCTGATAGAGCGTTACGTCGTCGCCAATTTCGGCAGTCTCGCCGATCACGATGCCCATGCCATGGTCGATAAAGAAGCGGCGCCCGACTTTGGCGCCCGGATGGATCTCGATCCCGGTCATCCAGCGGCCAAAGTTCGACACCAGCCGCGCCAGCCATTTCCAGCCCATGCCCCACAGGGCGCCAGACAGGCGGTGAATCCAGATGGCGTGCATGCCCGGGTAGCAGGTCAGCACTTCAAAGGCGTTGCGCGCCGCCGGGTCACGATGGAAAACACTCTGGATATCTTCTCGCAGACGCTCGAACATTTTTAATCCTTCCGCTTTAGAAGCTCGCCACGGGCCGCTTTCTGGGTTTCCGTGAGGATGCCACGCAATATATTCATTTCAGCCCGGCTGACCGAGCTACGCCCGTACAAGCGACGCAGGCGCGCCATCAAGTGCCGTGGTTTTTCAGGATCGAGGAACTCGATGGCCACCAGGGTTTGCTCCAGGTGCTCATAGAAGCGCTCCAGCTCGTCCATGGTGGCCAGCTCGCCACTTTTGGTCGAAGCCACTTCGTCCTTTTCCACTTTGCTTGGCTGGCCTTCGGCGGCCAGCCAGGCCATGCGCACTTCGTACGTCAATACCTGCACCGCTGCCCCGAGGTTCAGCGAGCTGAACTCAGGGTCTGATGGAATGTGCACGTGGTAATGACATCGCTGCAGCTCGTCGTTGGTGAGGCCGGAGTCTTCACGGCCGAACACCAAGGCGATTTCAGCGCCACCAGCGGCTTCCTCCACCACTTTGGTGCCGCACTCACGCGGATCCAGCAGCGGCCAGGGAATGCGACGGTCGCGGGCGCTGGTGCCCAGCACCAGGTTGCAGCCGACCAACGCATCTTCCAAGGTGGCAACAACTTGGGCTTTTTCCAGGATGTCATTGGCGCCGGACGCGCGGGCATCGGCCTCGTGATGCGGGAACACGCGTGGTTCGACCAGCACCAGGCGCGTCAGCCCCATGTTTTTCATGGCTCGCGCCACCCCACCGATATTGCCGGGATGACTGGTATTGACCAAGACGACACGAATGTTTTGCAGCAAGGGAGGCGCTCTCGGACACGGGAAAGGGGAGCAAATCTTACAGAACCGCCTAAGGTTATGCCATGAAAGCTAACGTCGTCCTTCACCTGAAGAAAGTTTCTGCTAGAATGCTCGGCTTTCTTTAACAACCTTAGGTGACACATCCATGCAGCCCATGCTGAATATCGCGCTGCGCGCCGCCCGCAGCGCCAGTGAATTGATCTTCCGCTCCATCGAGCGCCTGGATACCATCAAGGTCGACGAAAAAGACGCCAAGGATTATGTATCCGAGGTGGATCGCGCCGCCGAACAGAAAATCATCGACGCGCTGCGCAAGGCCTACCCGACCCACGGCATCCTCGGCGAGGAAACCGGCCTGCACAAAGGCAGCGGCGAAGGCGAAGACTACCTGTGGATCATCGACCCACTGGATGGCACCACCAACTTCCTGCGCGGCATCCCGCACTTTGCCGTGAGCATCGCGTGCAAATACCGCGGTCGCCTGGAACACGCCGTTGTTCTGGACCCGGTTCGCCAGGAAGAATTCACCGCCAGCCGTGGCCGTGGCGCCCAGCTGAATGGTCGCCGCCTGCGCGTGAGCGGTCGCACCAGCCTGGACGGCGCCCTGCTGGGTACTGGCTTCCCGTTCCGTGACGACCAGATGGACAATCTGGAAAACTACCTGGGCATGTTCCGCGCCCTGGTTGGCCAGACTGCTGGCATCCGTCGCGCTGGCGCAGCTAGCCTGGACCTGGCTTACGTTGCCGCCGGTCGGTTTGATGCGTTCTGGGAATCGGGCCTGTCCGAGTGGGACATGGCTGCAGGCGCCCTGCTGATCCAGGAAGCAGGCGGTTTGGTGAGCGACTTCACCGGCGGTCACGACTTCCTTGAAAAAGGCCACGTGGTTGCCGGCAACACCAAATGCTTCAAGGCAGTACTGACGGCGATCCAGCCGCACCTGCCGGCTTCGCTGAAGCGTTAAGCGAGCGAGCACAAAAAAAGCACCCTTCGGGGTGCTTTTTTTATGCCTGGGATTTGGGTTATGCCGCATTTTCCGCCACAGCACATACCGAATGCGGGAGCGGGCTTGCTCGCGAAAGCGCTGGGCCAGCCGCCTAATACATTGACTGTCACACCGCCTTCGCGAGCAAGCCCGCTCCCACATTTTGAATTGCGTCTGCCTGCGATTATTGCGGCTGGTTCTGACCGAGAATCAGGCGACCTTCTTTATCGACCGGAATCTGGCTACCAGGGTCACGCTCCATACGCACGGAGCCTTCCTTGCCATCCAGGTTGTAACGCACGTCATAACCGACAACCTTATCGCTGATGTCGTTCACAGTGTTACAACGGGTTTGCGTGGTGGTGTAGGTATCACGGTTCTGCATGCCTTCCTGAACCTTGTTACCAGCATAACCACCACCCACCGCACCGGCTACCGTCGCCAGCTTCTTGCCATTACCGCCACCCACCTGGTTGCCCAGCAGGCCACCGGCCAGCGCACCGACCACGGTACCGACGATTTGATGCTGATCCTGCACCGGCTTCTGCCGGGTCACGGCGACGTCCTTGCAGACTTCCCGTGGCGTCTTGATCTGGGTTTTCACCGGCTGTACTGCCAGCACTTGCGCATACTCAGGGCCGCTTTTTACCAGGCTATAGGTGGCAAAAGCACCCCCGGCAGTCACACCGACAGCACCCAATACCGCACCCACCAGCAACGACTTGTTCACATGAACCTCCTGACCATCACAAACGGGCGGAAACGTCCGCGCTATACCCAGCCTTGGAGCAAAAAAAAAGGCACGAGTTCAATACTCGTGCCTTTCTTGTAACAGCCGATCAACAACGCCCCATCAAGGGCGGTCGTCGACCTCCTTGCCGGTAGCAGCAGGAGGGATCAGGTCTTCGCCGTTGAGGTTCAGCCAGATCAGCACCACGTTGGCGATGTAGATCGACGAGTAGGTACCCGCCAGAACACCAATGAACAGCGCCAGGGAGAAGCCCCACAGGTTGTCGCCACCAAAGATCATCAGCGCAGCAATCGCCAGCAAGGTGGAGATCGACGTCGCCATGGTCCGCAGCAAGGTCTGGGTGGTGGAGATATTGATGTTCTCGATCAACGACGCCTTGCGCAGTACACGGAAGTTCTCACGAACCCGGTCGAATACCACGATGGTGTCGTTGAGCGAGTAACCAATGATCGCCAGCACGGCCGCCAATACGGTCAGGTCGAAGGTGATCTGGAAGTACGCCAGGATACCCACGGTGACGATCACGTCGTGGATCAGCGAAACAATCGCGCCGACGCCGAACTTCCACTGAAAGCGGAACGCCAGGTAGATCATGATGCCAACCAGCGCCATCAGCATGCCAAGGCCGCCTTGGTCGCGCAGCTCTTCACCCACTTGCGGGCCCACGAACTCGACACGCTTGACCGACGCCGGGTTGTCGCCGCCGACCTTCTGCAAGGCCTCGGCTACCTGGTGACCCAGTTGCGGGTCTTCGCCCGGCATACGCACCAGCAGGTCGGTGGTTGCACCGAAGCTCTGCACGATGGCTTCGTGATAGCCGGCCTTGACCAGCTCGTTGCGCACCAGGGTAACGTCGGCAGGCTTCTCGTAGGTCAGCTCGATGAGCGTACCGCCGGTGAAATCCAGACCGTAGTTCAAGCCCTTATGGAACCAGCTGAACAACGCCAGAACGGTAAGGAGCACAGTGACGCCGAACGCAACGTTGCGAACGCCCATGAAGTTGATTGTACGTAACATGGCAGCCCCTTAAATCCACAACTTCTTGAAGTCACGCCCGCCATAAATCAGGTTGACCATTGCGCGGGTCACCATGATGGCCGTGAACATCGAGGTAAAGATACCGAGGGACATGGTTACCGCAAAACCCTTAACCGGGCCGGTACCCATGGCGAAGAGAATCCCGCCGACCAGCAAGGTGGTCAGGTTGGAGTCGAGAATCGCGGTAAATGCCCGGCCGAAGCCTTCGTTGATTGCACGCTGTACGGTCATGCCGTTGGCGATCTCTTCACGGATCCGCGAGAAGATCAGTACGTTGGCGTCTACGGCCATACCCATGGTGAGTACGATACCGGCGATACCTGGCAGGGTCAGCGTAGCACCGAGCAGCGACATCAGAGCCAGCAGCATCACCATGTTGCCCGCGAGGGCCACGGTGGCGATGATGCCGAAGAAGCGGTAGATGGCGATGATGAACAGGGACACGAACAGCATGCCCCACAAAGCTGCGTCGATACCTTTGGTGATGTTGTCAGCACCCAGACTCGGGCCGATGGTGCGTTCTTCAGCGAAGTACATGGGAGCGGCCAGGCCACCAGCACGCAGCAGCAGTGCCAACTCGGACGACTCGCCCTGGCCGTTCAGGCCAGTGATGCGGAATTGAGCACCCAGCGGCGACTGGATGGTCGCCAGGCTGATGATCTTTTTCTCTTCCTTGAAGGACTGCACCGGCACGTCTTTCTCGACGCCGTTGACGATCTGCTTGGTGTAGGTGGTCACCGGGCGTTGCTCGATGAAGATCACCGCCATGCTGCGACCGACGTTGCTGCGCGTGGCGCGGCTCATCAGTTCGCCGCCATGGCCATCCAGACGGATGTTCACTTCAGGGGTACCGTGCTCGCCAAAACCGGCCTTGGCATCGGTCACCTGGTCACCCGTGATGATCAAGCTGCGCTCGATCAGTGCAGGCGGACGGTTGCCTTCGCGGAATTCGAATTCCTCAGAGGTCGCCTTGGAAGCACCCGGCTCAGCCGCGAGGCGGAACTCCAGGTTGGCAGTCTTGCCCAGGATACGCTTGGCTTCAGCGGTGTCCTGCACACCCGGCAGCTCAACCACGATGCGGTTGGCACCCTGGCGCTGAACGATCGGTTCGGCCACACCCAGCTCGTTGACGCGGTTACGTACCGTGGTCAAGTTCTGCTTGATCGAGTATTCGCGGATTTCCGCCAGCTTGGCCGGGGTCATCGCCAGACGCAGTACAGGTTGACCGTTGAGGTCGGCCGGTACGATGTCGAAATCGGTGAAGTTCTTGCGGATCAGCGCACGAGCCTGTTCGCGGGAAGCTTCATCAGAGAAGCCCAGCTGAATGGCACCGTTGAGCTGCGGCAGGCTGCGATAACGCAACTTCTCTTTGCGCAGCAGGCTCTTCACGTCGCCTTCGTAGACTTTCAGGCGCGCGTCGAGGGCTTTGTCCATGTCGACTTCCAGCAGGAAGTGCACACCACCGGACAAGTCCAGACCCAGCTTCATCGGGTGCGCGCCAATGCTGCGCAGCCATTTTGGCGTGGTCTGTGCCAGGTTGAGCGCGACAACGTAGTCGTCACCCATGGCCTTGCGCACGACATCCTTGGCCGGCAGTTGGTCTTCTTGCTTGGTCAGGCGCAACAAGCCGCCCTTCGCATCAGCCGCCAACGTTGCCGCCTTGACCTGGATACCCGCGTCGGTGAGCGCTTTGCTCGCGCGTTCCAGATCAGCCTGATTGACCTGCAGCGAAGTGCTGGCGCCAGTGATCTGGATCGCCGGGTCATCAGGATAGAGATTGGGAGCGGAATAAATAAAACCGATCGCCAGCACCGCCAGGATCAGTACGTATTTCCACAGAGGGTATTTGTTCAGCATCACGCCGCCCGCTTATGACGCGGGGCGCCTTGCGCGCCCCGTCGATTGGTAAAGGTTGTTGCTCAGATCGCTTTCAGCGTGCCTTTTGGCAGCGTGGCGGCGATGGCGCCCTTCTGGAACTTCATTTCTACGGTGTCGGAGACTTCCAGCACGACGAAAGCGTCGGAAACCTTGGTGATCTTGCCGGCGATGCCGCCAGTGGTCACGACTTCGTCACCTTTCTGCAGGCTGCCCAGCAGGTTTTTCTGCTCTTTGGCGCGCTTGGCCTGTGGACGCCAGATCATCAGGTAGAAGATGACCAGGAAGCCGACCAGGAAAATCCACTCGAAACCACCGCCCATAGGACCGGCAGCAGCAGGCGCAGCGGCGTCAGCCATGGCGTTAGAGATAAAAAAGCTCATTTAGCACTCCAGTTGCAAATAGTGAATCTTAGGGTCGGAAAACTCAGTCCAAGGGCGGCACAGGAAGCCCGCGCTTGGCATAGAAGGCATCGACGAAGGCGGCCAATGTACCCTGTTGAATAGCCTCGCGCAAACCAGCCATCAGGACTTGGTAGTGACGCAAATTGTGGATGGTATTCAACATGCTACCCAGCATTTCCCCACACTTGTCCAGATGGTGCAGATAAGCACGGGAGAAGTTCTGGCAGGTGTAGCAATCACAGGTGGGATCCAGCGGCGAATCATCATGGCGATGGAACGCGTTACGGATCTTCAGCACGCCTGTATCAATGAACAGATGCCCATTGCGGGCATTACGGGTTGGCATCACGCAATCGAACATGTCCACACCGCGGCGCACACCCTCTACGAGATCTTCCGGTTTGCCAACGCCCATAAGGTAACGAGGTTTGTCAGCCGGCATCAGGCCCGGCAGGTAATCCAGCACCTTGATCATCTCGTGCTTGGGCTCACCCACCGACAAACCGCCGATGGCCAGGCCGTCAAAGCCGATTTTGTCGAGACCTTCCAGCGAACGTTTGCGCAGGCTTTCATGCATGCCGCCCTGGACGATGCCGAACAGCGCCGCGGTGTTGTCGCCGTGGGCGTTCTTCGAGCGCTGGGCCCAACGCAGGGACAACTCCATGGAGATCCGCGCGACGTCTTCATCGGCCGGGTACGGCGTGCATTCGTCGAAGATCATCACGATGTCGGAACCCAGGTCGCGCTGCACCTGCATCGATTCTTCCGGGCCCATGAACACTTTGGAACCGTCCACCGGCGAGGCGAAGGTCACGCCCTCTTCCTTGATCTTGCGCATGGCGCCCAGGCTGAACACCTGGAAACCACCGGAGTCGGTGAGGATCGGGCCTTGCCACTTCATGAAGTCATGCAGGTCGCCATGCTTCTTGATGACTTCCGTGCCCGGGCGCAGCCACAGGTGAAAGGTGTTGCCGAGGATGATTTCGGCGCCGGTAGCGACGATATCACGTGGCAGCATGCCCTTGACGGTACCGTAGGTGCCAACCGGCATGAACGCCGGGGTCTCCACGGTGCCGCGCGGGAAGGTCAAGCGGCCGCGACGGGCTTTACCGTCAGTGGCGAGCAATTCAAACGACATACGACTCATAGTTATTCCTCTGGGCCGCGTGGCGCCGGGTTACGGGTGATGAACATCGCATCACCGTAGCTGAAAAAACGGTACTCGTTGGCGATGGCGGCTTGGTAGGCGGCCATAGTTTCCGGGTAACCGGCAAATGCCGAGACCAGCATCAACAGCGTGGATTCGGGCAAATGGAAGTTGGTGACCAGGCAGTCCACCACATGGAATGGACGGCCCGGGAAGATAAAGATGTCGGTGTCGCCACTGAACGGCTTGAGCACGCCATCACGTGCTGCACTCTCCAGGGAGCGTACGCTGGTGGTACCTACAGCGACGACTCGTCCGCCACGGGCCTTGCAGGCCGCCACGGCATCGACGACTTCCTGGCTGACTTCCAGCCACTCGCTGTGCATGTGGTGGTCTTCAATGTTATCCACACGCACCGGCTGAAACGTGCCGGCCCCCACGTGCAGGGTGACATAGGCGGTCTCGACGCCCTTGGCGGCGATCGCATCCAGCAGCGGCTGGTCGAAATGCAGGCCGGCCGTTGGTGCTGCTACTGCACCGAGGCGCTGGGAGTAAACCGTCTGATAGCGCTCGCGGTCCGAGTCTTCGTCGGGACGGTCGATGTAGGGCGGCAACGGCATATGGCCGACACGCTCCAGCAGCGGCAGGACCTCTTCAGCGAACTTGAGCACGAACAGTGCGTCATGGCGAGCGACCATCTCGGCTTCACCACCGCCATCGATCAAGATCGAGGAACCCGGCTTCGGCGATTTGCTGGAGCGTACATGGGCCAGCACGCGATGGCTGTCCAGCACGCGCTCCACCAGGATTTCCAGCTTGCCGCCGGAAGCTTTCTGGCCAAACAGCCGCGCCGGAATCACCCGGGTATTGTTGAACACCATCAGATCGCCAGGGCGCAAATGCTCAAGCAAATCAGTGAATTGACGGTGTGCGAGGGCACCGCTGGGCCCGTCCAGGGTCAGCAGTCGACTGGCGCGACGCTCGGCCAAAGGGTGGCGAGCGATCAGCGAATCAGGGAGCTCAAAAGTAAAGTCAGCAACGCGCATGATGGAGTTCGTCTAGCAGGGCCGGGAAGTCTAGCGGAAATAGTGAAAATTGACCATGAAAGGTGATTGACCAACGGTAATCTCATCTCTATACTTCGCCGCCATTGAGCCCTGATGGCGGAATTGGTAGACGCGGCGGATTCAAAATCCGTTTTCGAAAGGAGTGGGAGTTCGAGTCTCCCTCGGGGCACCAAGATTTTCCTTTAAAATCAAGCACTTACCAGCTTACGGTTTTAAAGTTTTGGAAGTGATATTTGGAAGTGTTTTTGGAACTTCCAAATCAAAGAACCCGGCCTACGCGCCGGGTTTTTTATTGCTCAAAAATCGCTCAAAGCCACAGCCTGCAAGGGTTCCTCTGGTCCATGCCCCTCCCCTCAAAATTATCAGGCTGAAAACGCCTTTTCTGCTTTTCCAGAGCTTCCACTCCTAGCAACCCCTGAAGGCACATCTTCCCGCGCAGCGGAATGCATCAAATGCTAGATTCTCGAATCGTCCGAGGATTTCTACCAACATGCTCATGCAGCTCCTGACCAGCCTCTTGCCTACCCTCACACCCGATAACACCAAGATCCATTTGGCACAGCACAACGGGATCGAACACCCAATGGACGTGTACCTGGCTGGGGACTTTGATGAGTGGCAGTCGTGGCAGTCGAGGAAGAATTTCGAGTGCCGATACGTCATCGGCCTTGTTGAGATTCCAGAGTCCAAGAAATGGCTCCTAGCTGGGATCTACGATTCGTTGAAGGTGAAAGAGGTACGCCAAGGCAAGGTCAATCGTGACTACGTTTACGAATACCGCCGTGTGACAGAGTTCGAAGAGCTGGCGGGGCGACTGGTCCTGGAGTACAAAAAACCAAGGGCCAACTACCTGTACCTCAAGACATGCATGTCCACGATGAAGCTGTCCGAAATCCTAGAAAAGAAAATGACCGTGGGGGGATTCCCCGGCTTCAAGGATGTAGACATTAGCTTCCAAGAATTGAAAATCATCGCCAGGGAAGGGATCGTGTCGTGGCAGACTGCTTTGAGCAGCGTTGCAGGCGTTTACCTGATATCCGACCGCACCGAGGGTGAACACCAGCTATATGTAGGCTCTGCCACGGGCACAGGTGGCTTGTGGGATCGTTGGGTGACTTACTCAAAGAATGGGCATGGCGGTAACACCCGAATACGTGACCTTCACCTGAAACGGGGTGAGTCGTTTTCTGAACATTTCAGGTTCAGCATCTTAGAAATTGCCGATAAGCACACTGGCGCTGACGAGATGAAGGATAAGGAAATTCACTGGAAAAAGAGATTATTGACTCGTGACAGTGGATTGAATGGCAACTGACTAGAATACAAAACCTTAAAAAATCATTCATTACTATTGTGAAAGCAATACTTATAAGGAAATATACATGGCAGTTAAAAGCAAGGTAATCCAGGCAGAACCTCAATTTCTTCTACGACCGGAAAACGCCGTCAAAAAATATGAAGCGCTTTTCCTTGAAATTGATTCTGGCCAAATTAAACTGCCAATGTTTCAACGTGAATTTGTTTGGGATAAAGAACAAAGTGCCAAACTAATCGACAGCATTCTCAAAGGCTATCCAATCGGCACGTTCATCTTATGGAAGACCAAGGATACCTTGCGGTCCGTAAAAGACATTGGCAACCATAAATTACCAGATACGCCTAAAGGCGACTACGCGCAATACATACTGGACGGTCAGCAACGCATCACCTCCCTATATGCTATTCGCAAGGGCATTCGCATAACCAAAGACAAAAAGGAAATTGATTACAAAGATATTTATGTAAATCTTGATTACGATCCTTTGACCGACGAACAGATAGTAACGAGCCAGCAAGAGGAGGACAAGATTTATGTTTCTGTACATGACCTCCTAACCTCGGACGCATTAGACTTCATTGAAGATATCGGAAAAGAAAAAGCTAAGAAATTTCAAGAGTACAAAACTAATTTAACAACATATGACTTTGCAACGATCACTATCAAAGACTATCCAATTGAAATTGCTTGTGACGTATTTGCCCGGATAAATACAGGCGGTAAACCGCTGACCTTATTTGAAATCATGGTAGCTATAACCTACGATGAAGCTAGGGGGTTTGACCTTGCTTTGAAGTATGAAGAGTTAATTTATGGTAGCGATGAGGTTTCAAAGAGTTTAGTCAGAGCAAAATTTGAAACGATTCCTGCAGCTACAGTGCTTCAGGCTGTCGCAGCCATTGCAGTAGGTAGTATCCGCGCTAAAGATATTTTAAAAATTGGACGTGAGAAGTTCATTACGAATTGGGACCCAATGGTTTCGTCAATGTTTTCAGCGGTTGATTTCATCAGAACAACTCTACATGTTCCAGTATCCCAACTTCTCCCCTATTCCTCATTACTAGTTCCGCTAACTTATTTCTTTTACAAAAATGACAACAAGCGTCCAACTGAAACACAGTCAAAGTTACTGAAGCAATTTTTCTACTGGGTCGGATTGAACTGGCGTTATAGTGGCTCAACCGAAACCAAAATAGCGGAAGACCTGAAAAAAATTGCTCAAATATTAAAGGAGCGCAAACCTAAATACCCAGGGGATGAGCTTACAGTATCTGCTGAAGACATTGCTGAAACCTGGTTCTCTGCGGGTAATTCATACATTAAAACTATACTTTGTTTACTCGCCTCTCAAAAGCCGAAAAACCTTGACGATAACAGCGACGTGATATTGGATAACTCAAACCTGAAAATTGCGTCCAGTAGAAACTACCATCACTTTTTCCCCAAGGCTTTCGTTAATAAAAATTTCAAAGAGAGCGAGCCAAATTTGGTTGCCAACATCACTCTGATTGATTCGGCTTCAAATAATAAGATTCGTGCAAAGGCACCAAGCTTGTATGTGGGAGAATTCGAAGGTACTAATTCAAAACTATCAGCAACATTGAAGTCGCACTTTATTGGTAGCCCAAAAACCTACGGCGTGCTTGATGATGACTATGACAAGTTTATTGACAAACGATCTGCCGCGATTGCTGCTGCTCTCAATGAAGCGCTAAATCCAGAGCTATAGAGCACATAAGGAAGCTGATGCTGGCAGTTGCAAACTGCAAGCACAGCTTCCTAATACCTTTTGGCTCTTTCATCACCATTACGTTCAACATACTGAGTACCTTCACTAAGCAATATCAGATGCATCGATGTTGAACAATTCAACTCTCAATTTTTTTGCCATTTCGGTAGCAGCATTAGTAAAGCCGTTAACTGAAAAAACCGCAAAACGGGTGCATTCATAGTATGCGGCACCAGAATACACTTGCATGACCGCATCAGGTCCAACGGGAGTAGCGTATTTCTTACATTGGATTGCAATTTTTTCTGTGTTTGAAATAGCTATTAAATCGACTCCAAAATCACCCGAAGCGGGCGTGGTGGAAACGGAGTATCCAAAACCTCTATAAAGTTTCTCTACGTGGCTTTCAAAACCCATGCCAACTTGAAGCGTGGAGGGTTGATAGGTTTCCAGAGTTTCCGTCGTATTCATCGCGGTATAAACAACTGCCCCCCACCATATCAAGCTATGCGGATAGTCATAACCAAAATTCTTTTTGAGAATTCTATATATTTTTGCGTAATCAATCTCGCCATTGATGTATGTTATTTTCTGCGAAGAAAAAGCGTTTCTTATCAAGTCAATTTGATTGTATATTTTTACAAAAGCGGACTCAAACCTACTGACCTCAAGACTTAAAGTGGTGAGTCTAGATATAAATTCATTGACTGCTTCTAAACCACCACTAAATCGAAGTCCATTTGCGATTTCAGCAAAAAGCTCCAGCGCATTCGGCTGGATGAGACGCAAACCGGGTCCATTCTCAACAAATTTTAAAAACCCGTGGATTTCGACCGATGCTAAATCCTGATATCGTTCCTGATTAAGTGGTTCGCCTACGTTCCGATCTTTTGCGTTCTCAGCAACTAAATGCGCAGACCACCATTTATTATTAAGATTACTGTCATCAGACCTACCCTCTTCGGTGAGAAGGTCGATTTCATGCTTAAGATCATCTGCTATTTTTTGGTAGTGAGCTTGCTCATGATAAATATCCGAATCACGAAGCCCTTTAATTTGAATGTCTAATGAATCACGGACAGAATTTAGATAGCTACCAATCCCTTTTAAATGATGAAGCTGTATTTCTCCCGTCCTTTTAAATTCCTCATCCATGAGTTTAGATAAATAAAATGGATCAAGAATCACTGCACATGAATTTCTGTTGCCTAGCCCGGTTTCATACGCCATTTTATTTTCCTTCGAATTCATGGTCATTTCGATATCTACAACAGGTGACGATACGTTGCCGTTCAAATATCAAATTCACCTAAAAGCCAGATCCTGAAGGTGGTGCTGAACCCGCCACTTCTTTAGCTAGGGATTTATGCGTGTATGTCAGGCATAGGTACTTGACGTTCCCACACGGGGCCTCAAGCGTGATAGCGGAATCCGGCTTGTTCCAGCTCAGAGTAGTAGCCTTGATTTCTTGCCCTAGTCCGTTGGTTGCAGTTGAAACGACCGATTTGCCAGCTCCCCATTTTTGGGTAAGCCCCGACTCAGCAATAGGATAATTTCTACGGTCGGCCATGAGCATAATCATGTAAAGGCGAAGCTCCCCGCTTTTGTCTTTGTCGAAGTGGTAGTCGCCCAATGCAGGACCATAGATTTGCCCAAATGGATCATCACCAACGCGGTGACAAACAAGCTTGCCCGCTCTCTGGTCGCACCAACCGGCTTTGCCGTCAGGGGTCAACTTTCCATTGATTACGGGAAGAGCTTGAAACTCAGTGAGCTTCATTCCCAACACAGCACCATTGAAGTCGTATTCTTGGGCTTGAGAGGCAGCGCAGAAAAAAATCCATAGAAAAGCCGCTGTGGCCTTGTTCATCCTTGTCGTACCCCTGTTCAAACGCAATAAGAATGGGATAGTACACCCATTTACGCCATCATAGATTTAGGGGCAGAAGGAGAACAGGTGAAGCACATGCCGCCGTTGCGGCGGCATGATAGCTGGTGTTACTTACTCAACCACGACTCAACGGTGTCAGCCCCAAACTCGCTTTTCCACTCTTTCAACTGCTTGTGGTTGCCACCTTTAGTTTCGATGGTTTCGCCAGTGTGAGGATTCTTGTAGACCTTCACAACTCGCTCACGGCGAGTAGCTTTGATAGGTGCCAGGGCTGCACCTTTACGGTTGAGCGAAGCTGGATCGAGGATTGCGATCACGTCGCGCAGGCTTTTGCCATATTGGCCAAGAAGGTTGCGCAGCTTCTCTTCAAATTTTATCTCTTCAGCTAGACCAGCATCACCTTTCAGTGCTTCCAACTGAGCCATTTGTTCGGCTAGGTGTTTTTCTAGCTGACGGAATTCTGCAAGCTTCGACATTGTGCATACCTAATAAATTGGTTGTGATTTGATGATACATGAAATCATTCAAATCGGAAAATTGGTCAATCCATCTTCACAAGAAAAGGTTTGGATTTAGCCACAATATCAAATTTCTTAGCCTTTTCATTCCACAAGACAACGCCGTCATTCTGCATCATGTCAGGGCTACCAGCTTTGTAGTAACGCAAATCACTCATGAAAATTGCATTGCTGTTTTGCCTGTGAGCAACCCCACCATTAGCTGGGGCAAGAGCATCTGACTCGCTTGGAAACTGCATAGGTGCTTTGTATAGCTTCCCATCGTTCACATCAACGAAGACCGTGGCTTGGCATCCCGTGCCGCAACCATAAGTAGCGACCACAAAGTGCCCAGCAAAATCGGCTTTCTTGCCAACGGTGCCTTCGATGGATTCTTTGATACGCCATTGGCCTGCCAGGGCTTTGTTACTCGACCAATCGACTTTAGCTAGTGGCTTGGAAGAGACAGATGACGCCGGGTATTTTTCAAAGGTGAATCGGTCATCTGCGTGGCTTGCAGAAGCTACGCACATGGCAAGAACGACAGCAGTCAAAATCCTTTTCATTTGAATCACTCGATGTTGGTTAGAGGCAAAACCATAGCTCCAGTCTGCTGGATCAATCAAGATCGTTCCAAGAAATATTTTAGAACCTTACGAAACCCGGCAGATATAGCTTAAAAATTGCTTTTCCCTGCAATGCCCAACAGTTCGTCTAGACACAGTGCCCCTGCCTTTATTTCGCGTAGCGAATGCCTTCTAAAAATGAAATGGTAAAATCAGTCATATAACAACCAGAAACAAAATGGCAGTAGCTAAACGAAAATCATACAAAGAAAAAAAGGAGTACATCGACAACAGTAAAGAGAAGCTGGAAGGATTCCTTGCGGATAAGGTCGATAGCATCCACGCAATGCTCCAGACAGAAAATCCAGACGTGCCTGTTTGGAACTCCCCTTGCTTCAAAATCCGATACCTGAATCCCGTGTCAGGAACAGTCTACAACCTCGAAAACTCCATGCTTCTGTCCATGCTAGGGAAAGAGAAAGGCTTTGAACTGCCCTACTACCTCACAGCGAAACAGGGCTACGACGCTGGCCTGTCAAACAAGGGCGAGAAGGGAGACTTCGTTGTTCACCACTTCGGCATGCAGATCGGCTTTGTAAAAGACGGCGAAAAGCCAGGTACTGGGGGTAACGATGACCAGGAGCCCAATGGGGAAGGCAAAGCCATCTATAGACGTGCTTCAAAGCTATCCCCTGTCTTCAACCTGCAGCAATTTACAGGCGAGCTACCCGAGAAGATAAAAGCGCAGATGGCGCAACGCGCCAAGATCCCAACACCAGCCGAAGTACAGACGGTGCTTCAGTCAATCATGGATACGATGCCCACACCGCTCAAAAGGCACGCAGGGGCGGAACACAGCAATTACTTCTCACCAATTGAAGACACCATCTACATGGCCCCGTCTGGCTACTTCAAGAGCGACCTCCACGAGCTATCGACGCTTCTCCACGAAGTCAGCCACTCATACGGCGTAGTAAGCCGCAAAAACCGTGAAAGCCTCGCAAAATATGCAGAAAGCGATGAACACCGAGCTTATGAAGAATTGGTAGCAAATCTCTCAGCACAAGGTGTCATCAAGCACCTGAACTTCAACCTCACAGACGGTATGCGCGAACAGTTAGACGATGCCTTTTTCAAGAACCACCAGACCTACGATGTGGGTTGGGCCTTGAAGGGCTTGAGAGACAAGCCTGATCAGGTATTCAAAGCTGCCGCAGACGCAGACCGCACAGCGAACGAGATCATCTACAAGCTAGAGAACGACCTCAAAGCCAAGTACGACCTAGACCCTACCCTGCCTGTTTCTGACTTCATCAAACAGCGCCTATCGCGGGCTGATACGGATTCAACGCCACAGGTGAAGGCGCCGACCATAAGCCCTAGAGATTCAGCGGTAGAGACTCCTACACCCCAAGAACAACAACAAAAGAAGAGGACATTGAAAATATGAATAATTTCGAGAAAAACAGAAAACAAGCTATTGAAGATCTGATCGATGGAGACGAAGAGCTAACGGAGCTTTACGAGCAAGGAATGCTGGCAGAGGAATGTTTTGTAGAGGAATCCAAGCACGAAGCCGTTCTAGATTCATTACCAGAAAGGATTTACTAAGGAGATAAATTATGATCCTAGAATTAAAACAGGAAGAGATTCCTGTTTTTTTGGTTTTGATATCCGCAAATTAGTAAACGTAAGGTTTTGATATCCCTTCAGTCTAAAAACCATGGATCAATCATTTTACTGAAGCCAAAAATTAATTCATGATCCACCACGTTATTAAGCACTTCATAAACACTTATGAAGCACCTCATAAGTATTTCATAACTATTTATGAAATATTTCACACTAACGGCTTGTTTTCTTTTTTCAAATGTTATTATTTTAAAAACAAACCAAAACTAAAGGAATTTAATCATGAACCAACCAGCTAAAATTTTGGCCTTAATCAGTCATAAAAGCATTACTAAAACCACGACCATTTCAAATCTCAGCCACTCCTTGGCGCTTCAAGGTTATCGCACGCTGATTATCGACACTGATGGCGTTCCAGCTATTCAAATGCATATCGAGCAGAACAAAGAAGTAACAGAAAAACGCATTATCAAAAACAAAGCCAAGGTGGAATTGCTTAAAAATAAAGGTAGAGCTATAAACCAGTCCTTGCTGGATCAACTTGAGTACGATGAATTCGCACTTGAAAACCGTCCTATCGTTATTGCCCGCAGCCTTTATGAGCTTGACGCACAATTTGATGTGATCAAACGTGACTACGCTCACTTCGACTTTATTATTGTAGATGTTCCAGCCAAGGTTCTCGACTCGAAAAACAATCCAATCAAGGAAATTAAAAGGCTCATCAGCTTCAGTGATTTGGTGATTACACCTTACAAGGGCGACACGCAGAACGCAGTGACTGCTGTTACCGTGTCGGGAATCATTGAGGATTTGAAATACGACGCTGTGAGCCTAGGCGGAAAATTCACCACAAAGGTACGCTCTCTGTTGGCTTTCGATCCAGCACGCATCAAGGCAAACTCCAAAGAGGTCAGCGCTAACCTCACCTTGACGGATACATCCACGACTGCAGCAAGACTTGCCCGTAATGCAGAACGTAAAGCCTTGAAGGAAATCGACCGTAAGAACCAAATTGATGCAGACATTAGGGCATTCGGTGATGCGTTTGGTGAACACCAGAAGCCGTTGGAAGCACCTTTGATTTTCCGCTCGATATACCCTAACCAATTCAACAAAGGGCAGACCATTTATAACGCCACGACTGAATCGGCCAAAATTGCCCAAGCTGAATTCAATCTTGTGGTGAAAGCGATTCTTGAAGCCATTGATGAAACATCAGTGGTCGCCACTGCCCAAAACGAATCAATCACAAACTAACTCACAAACTAAAAGGAGATAACAATCATGACATTTGACTTACAAGCAGCAAAAGCCCGTGCAGAAGCTAAAAGAGCGGAAGCACCTACTACACCACCAGAATCTGAAATCACTTTGGTAGAGACAACTCCAAAATCACCAGAACAGATTCAAGCAGAAATCGAGCAAGCAGCCGCTGAAAAAGCTATCCACGATCAAAAGGTCTTGGCTTTCAAAATCGACCAAGCTTTGAAGGAACACAAAGCCCTGCCAGAAGGCAACAAATTGAGCGTGCGCAGCTTCGCGTTCACAGACAAGACCGATAGCGCTATCAAGGCTTTCGAGTCCATCACCAACAACAAGCGCTATGGCAAAGGGTACGTGAGCAGTTCAGTCAGCGTTGACGTTGAGCGCATGTGCATTCTGCGCTTGAAGGCTCTGACAGACCCTCTTCTGAAATCCTACCTGGATGACGTAGACGCAGAATTCAGACGCACCATCGACTGATAGAGACTCAAAAAACCCAAGCCCCTTAACCGGGGCTTTTTTTCGCCTGGACGTTCATAATCACCAATCTGAACTGGATCTGATCTACATCATAAGCACTTCATAAATACTTATGAAACAGCTCTAAAGTGGTTAATAAATCCTTATGAACCATTTCACATTGGTTTCATCAACAGCTCAGAAACAGCTCATAGCCATTTGCTCAATGCTTATGAAGAGCCTCATAGGGGTTTCACATCTACTTCATAAATGTATCAGAAACAGATTTTAGCGTTTACCGCTACCGTAACTCCCAGGTAGCCGCGCCCAGGAATCAAGCATGTCTATTTTCTTGGGGCTCTTCTTACCCTTCTCGACCGGCTTGGTGTCGTGGACTAGCTTTTTCGCGGGCAAAGCAATCTTGAATTTCCTTGCCGCGAACTCTTCAAGACTTACCTTCCAGCTCATGCGCTCGTTCGGCGGATTCCCACTGCGAGCAAAGACAGCTCCGTTCGGTCCCATCTTGCTCAACAACCCAAGCCGTTCACAAACCCAACCTGACACGAACAATTTGTAGTCGCGGGTATCGAAGACCTCAACCAAAGCTACGAATAGCGTGTAGTCACGGTGCTTGGTCGCGTGGTCAATGCAGTGCGCTATTGCCTGACTGTACAAACTAGATAGCAGGATCTTCTTCTCATCCAGCAAAGGGCGAAGCTCGTTTTTGTTGAGTGTCACCAACAGCTTGTACGACTCCTTCATCACCCACCCTCTCCTTTTCAACCGTGGAAACCGCCTATTAGCGCTCAAGCATAGGCGCTCTGTGTTGAATTCTGGTCTTTTTTGCGTGGCATTGCCCTGCCAATTTAAACACAGGACGTGTGCGGAATCCTAACCAAGCCGTATCCAACCCGTAAAAACCCAATAATTTAAGAACCACTTAATAAGTATTTCATAACCACTTATGAAGTAATTCATATCTACTTCATAAACATTTATTAAATAAATTCACTAACAGCAAATTTGGAGAAATCAAGATGATATAATTTCAATACAACAAACAATAATAAAATGTTAAACCTACACTACGAGAACAACACTTACATATGCAAAACAATTTATGACTTAAAAGATTATCCAAAATCGGCTGGATTCAACTGGAGCAAACCGCTTACCGCATGGGTTACGCCCAGCTTCGTAAACGTATTGAACCTTATAGAATCCCTAAACGAAAGCGAAGAAGGATACACAACAACCCCTGACTTTGATTACCAATCAGATATTGCAGAAACAGAATTAAACAAGAGACTCGCGGCTTCCAGTAAAACATCTTCCCAATTCGTAGTGCCCGCTCCAATTGGTCTACATTACCTTCCATACCAAAAGGCTGGTATTGAATATGCTGTCGCAAAAGGTAATGCATTAATCGCTGACGAAATGGGGCTAGGTAAAACGATACAAGCGATTGGAGTTATTAATTATCAAAATGCCAAAAAGATACTTATAGTTTGCCCAGCAACTTTGAAATCGAATTGGAAACGCGAATTACAAAAATGGTTAGTAAATCCTGAACTCTCAAAATCAGCATCTGTATTGACCAGCAAGTCAATAATAGATACCCACAGAGAATATGCTGCAGATGTAATCAACTACGATATTCTAGGAAAGCAGATTAATTCACTTACAGCTCAGAATTATGACTATATAATCTTTGATGAAAGCCACTACTTAAAAAACCCAAAAGCAAATAGAACCATTTCTGCCCTTTCTATACCATGCAAAAACTTTATAGCTCTTACAGGAACACCTTTCCTCAATAATCCTTATGAAATATTCACGATAGCCAACAAGCTAGCTCCAGAGTCATTCAAGTCTTATGGCTCATTTGGCTATAGATATTGTTCTGGCATATTTGACACGAAGATAGCACCTCACTTCTTAATAAACCTAAACGAATTACAAACCAAGCTTAAAGAAGCCGGAATGATTCGTCGCTTGAAAAAGGATGTGTTAGCGGAATTACCGGACAAGATACACAGTGTTGTGCCAATGCCTTGCGACCATGCTTCATTGAAGATTGCTATTAAAGGCGAAATGGCCGTAGTTGAAAAAGCTCACAAGCTGTACGAAGGCATCATCAAGACGATGAGTAAATATGACCCTTCGCACAAGGTCTACCGTGCAGCAGCAAAAGATTTAGCCGATCTCAGAGGTAATTTCCTTTCGCAGCTTATGCTTGTCAGGAAGATTAGCGCCGTTGCCAAGGCACCACTTGTTGCTGAGTACATCATTGAGGCTGTGGAATCCCAAGGCAAGGTGGTCTTTTTCGCTCATCACCAGGACGTGCTGGATCTCATTGAATCCACTTTGCATAAAGCTGGCTTGAAGACTGTAAGGATTGATGGAAAGGTGCCTACAGCACGCCGTCAGGAGCTTGTAGATGAATTCCAAAATGGTGATGCACAAGTCTTCATTGGTAGCATCAAGGCTTGTGCAGAAGGAATCACCCTTACCGCCGCTTCTACCGTTATGTTTGGAGAAATGGATTGGACCCCGGCTAAGATGGTTCAGTGTGAAGATAGATGCCATAGGATTGGGCAGAAGGACACTGTGAACGTGGTTAACCTTGTGATTGAGAATTCAATTGACGATTTTTTATCCAGCATCCTTCACAACAAAAATATAGTAATTAGTAAATTGTTGGATGAAGGTGACGATCAAGAAGCCGAGTATATTTCCTATGATTTGTTCGACTTATTCAAGCATTTCGGGTTATCCAAGTAATCTACAAGCATTTCAAAAGCCAGGTATTGGTAACAGCATCTGGCTTTTTTGCCTGCATTCATAGCTATATTTTTTAGACCACACTCGAAATATTAAATACTTCATAAGCACTTCATAACCATTTCATAAGTAATTATGAATATTTTCGCTAATGGCAAATAAGGCAAAACCAAAATGGTATAATTAGACTAAACAAACAATTACCATTATGAACAACTCATGCAAACTGATTCTACCCATCCAAAACGGATTAATATTACCAAGCCAAAATTTGATTATTCCCAATGAACAAGGTTTGATTCTGCCTAAACCGCCTATAAATGCTTTGTTGGATTTTTACTGTACTTCCCTGCCCACGAGCGCACTCAATAAATTACCAACGTTCAAAACCAGATAAGTCTCACCTCTACGGCAAAGCCGTAATGCACCTCGAAAAATCATCCCCAATAAAAAAGCCACTGAAGAGTGGCCTTTTCATATCACAACATTTGTATTCATGCAGTTCTTCTATTGTCATTGCGTAAGCTTCTATTCTTCATCAGCACCAAAGTGAACATTCCAACCAGGAGAGTAACCGGCCAAATTATTGTAAAAGCAAACATAGAGCCGAACATCGTTGATGGATCGCTCAATGAGAATTCTGCACGAGCATGGACAATTTCGCTTGTGTAATAACCATGGAGAAGGTACGTCACGGCAGAAAGCTCGCCAGTAAAATCCCAAAACCTAATACCGAAGAAGAAGACAACCATTGATCTGTAAATGAACACCCAAACAATGACACTCATGATGAGCTTAAACGTCTTGATGCGCTTGTCCCACACGTCAGGATTGAAGTAGTTAGGCTTGTAGTCCATCTGGTTGATCAGATAGAAAACAGGTAACGTCACGTAGAAGAAGATCATCGGCCCGAGACGTATCAGGGTAAGGTGATCATCGAAATAGGTAGAGTTTATTTTAGCCATGCCGCTGTAAAGCAAACCATTGAGCAATGGTAAAAAACCTATCACAGCATAAAAGAAGATAAATCTTTGTAAGAAATTTAACCTTATCTTTTCCTTCTTCATCCATTTCATGTCGTTCACCTTCTTCTAGTTATTGCCATTATAGCATTTACTCTCACAAAGAAAAGAGTTAGCCGACAAACAGATCTAACTCTTTAGAAATATATAAATTAAAGGATATAACCATTTACCTTGTTCGTTGTAACGGTAGCACACCTTTAAATTTCTCGCTCATTGAATTAACTTGAGTATTCGCTTGCTCACCCAGGGCTTTATCCGTAAATAAATCTTTTGCAACGAGCATATCTTTGAATGCAGCTGAGATAGATTTAATTCCACTGTATAAAACGATGAACATCATTATAGTAATAGTACAATGCAAGAAAAGCATCACGAACAATCTCATCACATCGAACATGAACCCTGTTCCGCCCGAGAAAAATATCGAAGACAAATAAACAACAAACTCGTTTACTATGACAATGACAACTGACACCAACGTCATCCCGACAAAGAATAAGGTGGCTACAATTGTTCCACTGAAACAAATCCAAACCAGTTGAAGCATAATATTTTTCAGTACGTCAAATGCTTCCTGTTCATTTCTATTAATAAAAATCGACTTAACCAGCCTGACGCTCATTGTCACTATTATTTCAAGCGCACTAGCAACCACCACGCCAATCTCACCCAAAAGCAATAGAAGAGGCAGCAGACCTATTAATATCTGGTTAGCCATGAAGAACGCATACATAAACATCGAAGCTGTCGATATATAGGAAAGAAGGTTTGTCATGTACCTTTCGTTTTTATTAAAGGTCAAAATTCCGTTTCTTATTATTTCAGAACCATAGTAAACAACCAATGAGACCTGTGTATATTCTGACGCATTGCTCCAAAGTGAAGCCGGGACGTTTAGAACCGGGGATACACAATTCGAATCTGTATTAAAGCAAGACTTAAATTGAAACCCCAAATTTTCGTAATAACGCGCCGTTAATTTATTTAGCAGTGCCTGAATCCCATCCAGTGCGAGAGCGCCAAGTTTATTTTCTGTCTGCGAAAAATAGACTTCATAAATAGACTTATTTATATCAAAGAGCTTTTGCACCTTCATAGTGTCTATCATTTCTTGATTCATTTGATTCTTATCATTTTCATTCAATGCTTCTGCTGAATCTGAAGCGTTGAAATTCTGATTAACGCTGATTTTGAAAATTGAGTATTGAGCATCAATGGCGTTAGTCATTTTCTTTTGATAGTTATTGAGATTCATCAAGCCAATGAATGAAGCGAAAATATCTGACGTGAATTTTTCTGGTGTGATTCCCTGCAAGAGGACTTGAACCACAGGATCAACAGTGGCTCTCACGACATTCAGCATTTGGTCACGCCCATTGTGAAGCTCTTCTATAGAAACGGAGTCTCTAAATTCATGGACGAACGAATCCTTGTCTGCCACGGTTCCATCTTCATTCATATCTAGGCAGTCATTAAGCAGCAATTCACTATCAGCGTATTTCATGCGATTATCAGCCTTATCAAGCCCTGTACTGCACATGAACATCTGCATTTTTCTAGCTTCTTTATAAGCCATGTCAAATATTTTAAGATTGGCATCTTTGATTACATCTAATTGACCTGATGAATTGATGCTACCAGCGCTATAAACATTCACTTGCAGCTTCGTTAGACACTGGGCTGTCTTAGTAATCTCACCAACCTTTAAAGAGCTTCCATCATATTTTGATGCTGGTGCTTGATTTTCTAGACAGCGAGAAAAATCAGTTTCTACGAATCTAAACTTGCCCGATTGAACGTCTTTTACCAAATTGTGCTTTACCAAAAGCTGTCTACGAAGCGCCAAGTCGTTTGACGCCATCTGAATGGCATTGATAATCTCCATTTTATAAATGCTTTCAGCCTGAACAACGCCTCTAGTGACGTAGGCCGATTCATCTTTAATAGAAGCGTTTATATAGAAAGGCATGAAAAACATAACGGTCGATTTCAATAAGACGAAATTGACTATCAAGGCCGCAAGAACTAAATGAATAATCCACCCGTTACCCACTAAAAACAAAACCGCACCCAAAGTTAAAAAGACCAGGAATTTATTCTCCTTTAGGCCATATTCAGCATTGGCAGCATTCTTGAACAATCTAGCCAATATGTTTAAACCACAAACGAATATAGAGACTATCCCAAATATCCCTACTGCGTCTTTCATGACTCCTTGTATTGCGACGCCCTCTTTTGACTTGTCAGCTACTATTGACAGTGTGTCGTTATCTCCAAGATATGGAGCAAGGACCAGCCCAGCTACCATGACTGATTGGGGTGTAATCATCTTTGCAATTGAGCTAAATGCGAAATCTCGCTTACTCTCATGACCTGCGCATTTGCCAACCATGTCAGAAGTGGCGTAGTAGCAGTCAGCTTGTTGGGCGTCTTGATACGTTTCTGCTTGCGATAATGGCGAAAGAAATGCCATAAGCAGAAATATCAAAGAAATTATCTTGTTGGAGTTCATTTATATAGAGTTCGTTTTACTTAATTATACCATTTGAAATCATTGCTTTAAGAAGCTAAATGGTATACTTCAAACATAACAGCAAACACCAACATGGATATAATAAAATGAAGCCTTAAAGCTTCAGCATTTAACCCTCTTGAGCTGATTCCAATCGGTGACGAAACTATCTGACAGATAATCCCTTTTCATTCCCCATTGGGGAATGGGTGGCTCCACAGCGAGCCTGATGCTACCCCGGCCATACCTGGCATTGATCCCATCCAACACTTTCATCAACGTCTCTGAATTTCGCCTAGGCTCTGGTGCAAACAGATCCGGCTGATAGCCGTCACCACTGACGAACTGGCTCAACACGATCCCTGCCTTCGCATAGCGATAGCCTGGCACGTAGATCTTCTGTAGTCCCTCAAGGGCCATAGCAACGAACTCCCGAGTGTCGTTACTCGGCACCTGCAAGCCACAGATCGAAGCGCGGCTGTAGGGCTTGTCATCGAAGCGGGACGTTTGGATGAAGACCTGAAGGCAGGAAGCAAGCTGCCCTTCCGACCGTAGCTTTGCACATGCCCTACTCGCATATGTGGCAACGGCTTCACGAAGCCCCTGAATGGAAGTAACACGCTCACCAAAGCTTCTGGTACTAGCTATGGTTTGCTTGGGTTCAGGGGAGTCCTCAAGCGCATAGCAGCTCACACCTTCCAGCTCCAAGGATGTTTTTTCGACGTTCACGTTGAACACCTTGCGCAAAGTTTTACGGTCATACCGTGCAAGGTCGATAGCCTTGTGGATTCCCATACCTTGAAGGCTCGCAGATAGCTTCCGGCCTATGCCCCAAATCTCATCAACCGGCATCCATTTGAGCAGCTTGTCACGACGCTCTGCATCCATCAGAACCACGACACCACCAGTTTCCTTGCGCCATTTCTTCGCGCTGAAATTGGCAGCTTTTGCCAAAGTCTTGGTAGGCCCAAACCCTACACCTACCCCTATGCCGGTCTGCTTCTTCACCGCCAATTGAATCTCACGCCCAAGCTTCTCCAAGTCGCCCTGGACGCCGGTGAGGTCTAGCCAACTTTCGTCAATCGAGTACACCTCGATCCGAGGCGCAAACGTCTCTAAAACGCGCATCACACGGTTACTGACTTCTTGGTACAAGGCGTAATTGGAGGACACCACACGAAGCCCATGGGACTTCATCAGGTGCTTAATTTCGAAGAACGGCGCGCCCATCTTGATCCCCAGCCCACCAGCAGAGGAATCCTTGCTTTTGGCTATTGGACAGCGGGAAACGACGCAGCCATCTGAGTTGGACAATGCAACGACAGGGACACCGTTCAATGTAGGGTCGAATAGACGCTCTGCGCTCACGTAGAAGCAATCACAATCGACCAGACAGAAGACGGCCATCAGTCACTGCCCTTCCGCACAAGGTCGGTCTGCTTCATCACAAAGACAGAGGCAACACCGGCAAGATGGTTGATGGTTTGGGCAAGGTCAGATGTTGGCGGAACGTAACCTTCGCTCTTGCCATGTGAGACGCTTCTATCGTTCCTAGAAGCCCCTACACACTGAAAAATCGTAGCGGCACCACGAAGCATCTGTGACGTGTTGTCATCAATAGCCCCGGATGCCCTTAACGCTTTCAAGGTCAGGGAGGAAAGCCGCTCTACGGTCTCTCTCTCATATCCACTTTCACCTAGAGATTTGAGACACGCTTTCAGTACTGTCTCAATGTGGCTGCAGCTCAACGTGATAGAAAGCTCTGGATCAGTCAGTACGCAACCCCTTGCCTTCATCCATGATTCCTGGAGCATGGTATTGCCGCTAAACAGCGTATCCAGATCGGCGTCAATTTCTGCCTTCTCGACCGTCACAAACTGAGAAAGCGACTGAACCACAGAGGCCGTTTTCAGGTACTCCCTATCCAGGTTCACCAGCAGATCTGCTACCAGTGAGTTCAGAACCTTGTGGTCACTGACGCGCCTCTGCATATCAGTGCCAGCTTCCTCCAACGTGCAGTAATTCCAGTAATCAAAATCACTTTGTCGAGGTGCCTCTTTCCAGCAGATGTTCAGCTCTCGGCCAGTGAATGTGAGATAGCACATGGTGTGTCCAATTGGCTCATCTTCATCGTCGAGAATTTCATCAAATACGATGGTTTCACTGTTGCCACCACAGCCAAGACCCTCAACCAAATCGAGAAGCTTTCGCTCGAAAGCTCTCAACCCAAGCAGCAGTTGCAGGTTCTCATTTTTGACCTTCGCTGATCGAGCTGCCAGCTCAGAAAATCCATCGTCACTCATGACTATCTGCAACCATATGCGCCTTGAGCTTTTCAAGAACGTAGATTGAAACCGCGCCTGCAAGGTTGTTAACCAAGCGTGCTTCATCTGCGTAGGCGACTTTCTTGCCTCCATGCGCAGTACCGTAATGTGTTCTGAAGAAACCGCACCCTTTGGAAACGGATTTAATACCGCCTATGAGGGCTTTCACATCGTCCACAAATTGAGCCTTTACCGCTTCGGGATCTTCAATTCCTTCCGGCAATTTCAAAGGGGGAAAGTCATCTGCAACAGCATTGATCAATTCGTTAATGGTCTTTTTATTAACCAAAGGTATGTCACGTTTTTCCAGGTAGTGGCGGCAAACCGACTCAAGGAACTGTGTTGTACGAGTCAACGAATCGCTAGGATCAGTCTCAATTTTTAATCTCGCATTAGCCCAATGATTTTCGAAATAATCGCCGCTCATCAAATCAGTTAAATCTTTATGAATGCTTTCGCTTTGAATGTCCGAGAATTCAGACAGAAGACGTGCAGAGCTTTTGGCCTCACCCAACATTTCAGAAACTGCTTCCTCAACGGCGATCCAGAGAGAATTAATTGAATCTCTTGAAGCTACTTTGGTTAATTTTTCATCGTCCTTGAAATCACCAATATAGCGGACAGTCATTTCTCCTTCACGAGCCGTCCCATAATTATGTCCGTCTTCATGAGTAGTAGAAGTTAAAATACGAAGATTGCTTCCATCAAAATTTAATTTGGCATATTCCCAATCATCTTCATCAACCATACCTAAAACGACTTTCATGCCACTGACATATAGGCTTAAACCATTCACAGCTTCGCGCAATTCTTTCTCAACTACTTCCAGTCCAGCACGAACCTCACTGCGGGTTTCAAGAACTCGTTGAGACATGCGTTGTAGAGCTTCCTTTCTTGTAGTCATGAGACACCAAATCAACGAGACACACGATGGAGGTTGTGAAGGACGATACCCCACAGCTCGATGTCTTCCCACTCTCCCACCTCAATGCTCGCGTTGAGTGGATTATGAGCCAGCAGAATGGGCGATTTCCCTAGGCGTTCTCTGTACTCCTTGCAGCAAAAATCAGCTCCAATGACCACGACCACAATGTCACCATCCAAAGGTTCCAGAGCCTTGTCCACGATCAGCACGTCACCGTCGTAAATCCCAATCCCCTGCAAGGAATCACCGTCAGCACGTAGCAGCCAGCGCGAAGGCTCACGCAGGCACACCAGTTCATCCAGGCTCAAAGGTGGTTCAGAGTACTCAAGCGCAGGGGATGGAAACCCACACGAAACCCTGCCCACGATGGGCTTTCGCAGAGGATCTACAGGGGGATTGATGGGACCGAGGATGGAAAACATAGGGGCTTGCTCACACTGTACATGCAAACAGTATGGCGCGACGTGCCAGTAGCCCACAAGCGACCTACAGATCCGTCCGACAGACGAGCTTCGAAAAAGCCTAACAGACGCATTCAGACGAAACGCAAACAGCGATACCAAAACTGAAATGAATTAATTGAAGATAGATTATTTCCTTAACACAAAAAATCAAAAAACCTAAATGGTATAATATGCCTACAAAAGGAATAAACCTTTTAACGACAAACCGGAGACAAGAATGATAGTTAGCATACAAGAATCATCAAAACACTTTAAAGCACCAAAGGAACTTGAACCGTATTTACATTTAGAAACGGACAAAAAAAGAAAAATAGGAATTACGATTTTAGATTCAAAAATACTTGAAGATAAATACACACTTGCATTCATGAGATTAGTTAAAGAGGCATCAATATTCAACTACCATTACAATCATAGAAGCATAGAGCTACGCGAATACGATAGCGAAGATTACAAACTGCAAAAGACCGCTTATCAGAAGTTTTACCAAAGCAAAATCAAATAAGCCCTACAGGGCTTTCTTATAATCAAACTCCTACCCAATACTATAATAATAATCTTGACAACCACATTTAATTCGATCTATATTTTCGCCGTCATTACTGAATAGGTGAAAAATGAATGAATTAAAAAACCAAATCGAAACTCTTAGAAAAACCATATTTAAGATTTACGAAAATCATCCTGAAAACGATAGAACAAACCAAGAAAACTCATTCAAGCTGTTCGTGAAAGGCGCACTGAATATTCAGCTAAAGCGCTTCATCGAACGGTACAAGCGATTGGGTTTGTCAGACGCAGAAACTATGCAATGCATAGTGATCCACCCTTCCCTTTACGAAATCTCTTCAAAACAGATCGATGATTGCGATACAGAAGCTCTCGGTTCTTCAGTGGAGCAGTACTTTGAAATCGTATCTAAAGTTCCTGCATACACTGACGTTCTGTCACTTCTCCTAGAAAGCATACTGCTCGTGGGCAAGCGCGGGAAAGGACTCGGCCAGTGTCTGACACCTCCAAGCCTCGCAAGCGGATGCTCTGAACTCATGCCTATGCAGACAGACCAGCCATTCAAGGTCATGGAAATGTGCTGCGGGGCAGGTGCATTAGTGTTGGCACCACTGCAGCAAATGATGAAGCGAAATCCCCATCACGCGAAAAATGCCACTGTCATAGCGAACGACATTGACCCTTTCATGTGCTGCACCACAACCCTTCAAATCATCGCCAACACTGTGATTAACGACATAGACCTTTGCGAGTTCACACAGCACTGCTCAAACGTGATTACAGAGTGGACTTCTGGAAATCCGTACCTCTTCAGGTTCATAACCCCTGCCAAGATTTACGAATCTCGCGCCAGGACTCGTGAAGAGAAGCTTCGTGCGTGTGGCTATTACGAGATATTTGGCTACCCGGTGAATGTCACACCTCTTAGTGATAGCGAAGCCAGGAGAGTACACAGCGCCACACAATTGGTAGGTGCAGCATGAGCCTCCCTATCGAACAACAAATCAAAGCCCTGAAAGCCTCAATCTTTCAGATCACAAGCCATCAAACCGGTGGCAAACGAGCAAAACGAGATTTGGCCTTATCCATCTTCATCAAATTCAACCTTGGAGTGATGCTGAATCAGCTTGTGGCGCGATACCGTCATTATGGAGCCACTGACCTGGAGCTAACCAAACACGTCTTCATTGACGATACCTACATCTGTCTAGACGCAAAGCTGTTCAGCTCAATCAACCTGGCAGCCTTGGCAACGTCAGCGCGTCTCTACAAAGAGGTTGTAGAAGCCCTACCGCCGTTCTCAGACGTGCTGCATTCGCTCATCGAAGACATATGGCTTGATGACCAGAAGGGCAATGGTTTAGGTCAGTACCTCACTCCACCAGACTTGGCTAATCTGATTGGCAACCTGATAGACGTGTGCGAATCCGACCGAGATAAGCGCACCCAGCCGTATGTCATACATGATGATTGCAGTGGGGCAGGTAGCTTGACGTTACCAGCAGCACAGAGAGAAGCCAGAGTAGGACGCCACCGCACGCAATTACTCAATTTAATGGTGAACGACATTGACCCATTGATGTGTTGCGCAGCGGCCCTGCAGTTCGTATCGAGCATGGTGGTTCATGAGCATGACCTTCATCAGCTGAGAGTCATTTGCTCGAATGCGCTCACAGAGACGAAGCCTAATAGTAAGTCGATGGTAGTCATCAAGACTCCTGAAAAGGTTCTCTTGAACGTCAAGCTCGCTCATGACCAGCACATGCATGAAAAGCTTAAACTGTTCAAACATATGAATTCATTGACCAATAGGATTTTAAATAAGAGTTAGGGTAATTTTTGTCTAACCCTAAAAATATAAAATCCAAATGGTACGATATTTACACCTAACCCTGATTTTACGACAATGCAAATGGTAATATATTTATATGAAAAGCAATTATGCCGACATATTCGAAAGGTAATTAAAATGACAACATTAAACAAACCCGCAAACGAAAAAGCCCAAGCAGCAGCAAACACCAACTACAATGAAATACTAGGCTTGGGATTCAAGATAGAAATTAGATCTCAATCCAATGGTAAAAGCAGAGCTTATCTCACAGATAATAAAAACGAAAGAATCATGGAAAATGGTGTTCCGATATCCATAGACTTTTACGATAACAAGGGTCAATCCGTTAACCCAGTGAGATCACGCGAAGGCTCACACCTAGATTACGGATTAAAATTGTTGCTGGAAAAAGCTAAAAAGGCAAAACTGACGGAAACGCCTGAACCAAAGAGCAAAAAGGTAAAATTCAAAATGTAATAACTCAAATAGCCCTAATGGGCTTTTTTTGTATCATACGAAACCTCAATCAATTAGCAGCTACCATCCAAGGTTCAACGTCCTCGCCAAGCAACGCCCTCAACACGTTCGTCTTCTCCCCTTCCTCCAGAATGTAAGCAGCCGCAGAGCAGGTCATAGGCCATGCCGCCAGGTTACCTACAGACAAGGATTCCAGATCCACGGCGCTAGAAAACACCTGATAAGGTTTTTTAAAGGGTTCGACGGGCTCAGACGAATATAATATATGAAAACCAACAACTAATTAAATGCCTCAATACCCTGAAAGAAAAAACATTAACCAAAAGGTGATTAATTTCGACCAATCACTTGCAAATAAAATAAAAATGATAAGATGTTAAAAACAACACTAAATAACCATTATGAATCTATACGAAGAAATTATTAAACAAGGCTACAAAATTGAGGAAATGCGCTCTCATTCAAATAAGAATCGCGTTTACATTATCAACGAACACAATGAGAGGATTGGCTATTACACCAGAATGGAAGGAACCAAAACAAAAATTATCCTGAAAAAAGAACCAATCTTTGAAGACTATTGTGCAGAAGTAGGAATTCTTGAAAGTCTTCGTTTTCCTAGAAACATAAACGGCAGTGCTTACAAGGCGATAAACAATTTATATAAAAAGTTTGTGACTTGGAAAAGAACAGAAGAAATTAACAAGTGCTTTGATAAGGTTCTAAATGAATTAATCAGCACTGAAAAAAATAATTAAATAAATGTGATTTTCTTTTGCTTATCACTTGCATTTTAAAAATAAATGGTATTATGTATATATGGGAAGTAATTAAACAACTCAAACAATGATAATAGGAGAAATAACCATGAAAATAAAAATCGAACATTCAACTCAAGAAGACAAAGCAGTAATCAAAGTTTATTGCCCTTATGATGATCAATTTATAAAAGGCGCGGGTAATTCAAGCGGAAAATTTAGCCATTCAGAAAACTGCTGGGTATTCCCTTCAAGATCAGAATCGAAAGCAAGAGCTTTGTTAATCGAGATCTTTGGTACTGATGACACAGCAACAAGCCCTAAAGTTGACGTTCGTGTGACTTTCCCAAGCATGTATTACGCGAACAAAGATGCTATCAGATTAGCTGGAAGAATGGTTGCTAGGGCTACGAGCAGAGACAGCAAAGCTGTTCTTGGCGATGATGTTGAATTAGTAACTGGCTGGGTTCGTGGTGATGGTAGCGCGAAAAACTGGGAAACCAGAACGAGCGAAGGTTCTGTATATGAGATATTTGATTTTGAAGCGTCAAAGCTTGAAGAATTACGCGCTTTGAGTTTCATTGAAGTAGAAGTGATTGGCGGCGAAGTTATTGAAGATACAATAACATTTAAAGAGTTGGTAAAATTTACATGCAACGTAAAAAACGACGAGCAAGCCACAATTATTGAATACCCATTCCTCGTAGTTGTGATGAATCATGACACAAAGACAATAGATATTGCTGGTCGCGATTTGCTGATGACGAACAAACAATGGAAAAACGCTTATTCATTATTCTCTGAAATAGTCGAAAAACAGTTATAACTGAGAATTAACTAAAATAGCCCATTAGGGCTTTTTTGTGCCCTAAAATAAATTACAAATAAAAGTGATTTTCTTTTGCTTATCACTTGCTTTTAATAAATAAATGGTATTATGTATATATGGGAGCAATTAAGCTATTCAAATAATAAAATCGGAGAAACAACATGAACACACTTAAAAGAATTTCACTAAAAGACCTTTCAACATTAAAATATACCTATAAAGTACAAGTAGAAGATTGGTCAATCTGGAATGATGAAGAAACCGAATATGATTACGAAACTTGGAATGAACAAAATTACGCAGGTGGATATATTGAATTAATACACGGCTCAAGAAGAGACGATAATCACTTCACTATCAGGCTTCAATGGATAGCACAACGCGATACAGAAACAGGAGAAATAGTATTCATTGAAATTGAAGATGGTTCTTTAATGGATACAACATTTGAATACGACAGAGAGAAATTAGAAATATATGATGAAGATTCTCAATCAGATTTAAGTGATTATCGTGAAAATGTAAGTTTATATTTCAACCCCAATCAAGTATCAACAATCCAAGAAATAATAAGATTATCGAACTGGGAAGCTGAAATAAAATCAGAAATGAAAGGACATTGCTAATTCATCGAAACAAATCAATTAACAAAAAATTACCAAAATAGCCCAGCAGGGCTTTTTTTGTACCCTACGAAACCTCACTCACCTACCTGCAATCTTTAATGGTTCAACGTCCTCACCTAGCAAAGCCCTCAACACGTTTGTCTTCTCCCCTTCCTGCAGGCTGTAAGTAACCGCTGTGCAGCTCACAGGCCATGCCACCAGGTTAGCAATGGACAAGGATTCCAGATCCACAGCGCTAGGCATCACTACAACAGGCAAAGCCTGCACAGGCTCGCTAGGGAAGTCATGACTGCCAGCACTGGCGGACGCCAAGCTCAAGGCAAGGAAACCGCACAGAAAGGCTCTGGTGAAACCGTTAACGTGCATCACAAATCACCTATCCCAAGCTTTTCAAGTTTCTGCCTTTTGATCTCATTCTTGCGCGCCATTTCCAACCCTATCAACTTCTCATTGTGGTCAATCACAGCTCGATTTTTAGCATCTTGCTCTTCAATCTTTTTGTCTAAATTCTGATTGATGCGTACACCAAGCAGAAAGACCAAAAACAATATCGCGCAAGCGAATGCAGTAATCAAAGCGGGACCAATACTGAATACCTCCCACACCTTCAAAACACCTAGAAAAATTACGAATACAAAAAGGCCATATTGCTTTGGTTTTGTTTTCTCACTCATGCTTCACCTTCTGTTGTTGTAGAGTTTTTACGTTCTTCTTCTGAGAACTGCTTGCGAATTTCTTCCTTTCTTTTTCTACTCTCTGCATCATAGCTTTTAGCCCATGCGTTATTTTTTACCACTTTATCAAATGCGTTACCTAGCATTGGTATGCCTGTACGAAGGGCATTTTGTAATTGTGGGTGCATGATGAAAGCTTGCATTCTAGAAACTGAATCATCGTGTATGGCATCCTCATTCGATATAGTTTTCATCACTCTATTGAATGAGTCGATTCCGTGTTTATAAATCATGAACAATGTGTAGATTGCGTAAACCACAACCATGAGAATCGAAAGAATATCTCCAATGAATGTTCCGTCGCTCATGCCAAGGATTCCCCAAATCACAGCTCTAGCGTCTAGATTATTACCCATGAAATTCATTACAAGCATAAACAACATCAAGATCATCATGAACGAAATAAGGTAAACGAATTTCCAGCCCATGATTTTGATGAACTTACTGTCGCCGCTTATGGTTGAATAGCTGAGAAGAACTGGCACTTCTATAAATTTGAAGAAAATCACGAAATAGACGAATTTAATCAATTGCCCCAAAATCATGAAAAACATGAGCATTGGCATTATGTATTTGCAAAAGAAACCCAAGGCAGCAAAGACATATCCAAGCGGTAAATACGCCGACATTATAATATCCATCGACTTAACGACTATCTGTAGGGTTTTACCACTTAACGTTCCTAAGAACTTCGCAAGCTTACCTGTAAACTTACTTGTGTTAATTCCAGCAGAAGACGACGAATCACTATTACCAATTAATTCCATCAAACCATCAAGCGCACCATCAGCAGCCCCTGTAAGTGCCTTGATTAATATAATGTTCACACCGAAATCAAACATTTCAGAGCCCAGTTTGTACATACCCGCAGCCAAACCAATATGGTAGTTATTCTCGCAGCTTTGAGGATTTGAAGCACATTGAGCACGACCTTTAGGAATAGACAAGCTAGGATCGAAACCTGCCATTTCCTTAATTGACGTAAAATCTAATCCAATCATCTCAAAAATTAGTTTATATAAATCGATCTTACTAAGAAAACTGTCGTTTTCCGTCAACGTCGAAGGCGTGATGTTCATGATCGGAGAAAGGTAAAGACCTTTGTAATCGACTGGTGCGAAAGGTGTCAGGTTACAGGCACCATCTGCGCCATTAGGCTTAACATCAGTGATTCCACACAAGATCTTTTTGTTTACATAATCATAATTCTTCACATCAGCATTATCCCAATACACGAAGAATGAATTCTTTAGTATCTGAGAACTTAGATTTTTATTGCTCTCGAATTGCGTAATGGCCTGTGAAGACAAAGCAGCACCTAGAATTCCCCTTTTGACATTAGAAAGCACCTCATAGGTAAGAATATCCAAGCCCTCTTTATTTTCCTGTAGAGCCTTCTTCACGCCAATGTAAAAAAGATCATAGGCACGGTTGAATGCCGTTAAATAGGCTAATTGTTTTGCTTTGAATTTTTTGGCATCAGATTCATTTGGGCTACCGAGAATTTCTATCTTTAATGATGAGGCATTGAGGGTCGCGCACTGCATATCAAAATCTATGCCTTGCATACGATTTAAATCACGCCCCTTCGTGTCATTTGGCAATTCATTGAATACTGCAATTGCACGTCTAGAAGCCTCATGCTCAAACCAATGAGTAGTGCAATACTCATCAAGCTTCGCCCTGACAATCGTATTCTTGAATGCATTGAGGGTATTTCTAAACGAAGCACCGTTTTTATCAAAATCATGTCCCATGTATGCGGACAAAATATTTGCTACATACTTAGCCTTAATCACCTCGGCATCTGCTGATTTACTAACACCTATTTCATCTATCTTAAGAATGTCCATCAACTCTTTGGTTTTAGAATACGCATCATCTACTATAGATTGCTCTTCTGTCTCAAATTTTCCATCAACAACATTCATTGATGAGGTTTGAAAATAATCATCATTGATTTGAGCGTTGTATTTTTTACCAAGCTTGAAAGCGTTATTAAGATATGTCGAAGAACCTCCCAACATCTCTGTACTAGCCTTTGCCCCTTTTTCGAACATCGACTTCATCGTGCCGTCATTAAGACTTTGACCAGTAAGAGTTTCAACATCACCACCATTAGATCCAATAACGAATTTACCTACGCTCGCTGGGTATCCTTTCAATGCCCTATCGCTCATAGAGTAATCAGCCGTTTTTCTCATTGGATAGTTGTGGACTTCATTTACCAGGTTAACGATATTTTTTACATTTTTAGTGACATCAACATTGACACTATCTAACCAAGAGTTCTCTTCTTTCGAGATTTCCAATCCGCTTTCAGCAGCTATCTTTAGCATCCCTTCTTTCGTATAGCCTGCTTCTCCAAGAGCAATACGATTATTTGCGAAAAGAGCATCTATTGTTCTTGTGTCTTCAGTTGCAATATCGTTAATACGTTCGACGTTTGCAGAAAAAACCATTTTTTCTTCGGGTCTGATTACGTTGTAATCATCGACCTTTGAAAGCTTGCCCAAACTGTCTGCAAGCAATTCTTTGTTGGAAAACATAATTGATATTGTGGCAAACAGCAGTGCAAACATGCTAAATGTCCAGGGCGAGACTATTAACATGACGATGGAGACGATACGGGTAGTGTTATTCTTCAACGATGCTTGAATGCTTTGGCTTTGATACCAGTCGACCAAAAACCTATAAACAATATAACCAGTTAAAGCGCCAACAATGATAATTATCATGTTCCACATATAAGAGGTAAACGCATCAAGCACTGGGTTTGGTGTGGAAAAATGATCTTCACTCATACCGCCGCTTTTAAGAATCGGCTTAATGGTAGATAAGGCGGTAGAGTTCCCACCTTCAAGAGAATAAATAACGCTTAAGGCTTGGTCTTCATTACAGCTGAATAACCCAGGTGTGATTTGTGAGGCAAGCCCTTTAGATTGAGGGGTTGCCGTTTTCATCACTTCACAAAGGTTTGAATATTCGAAAGCATGTGAGTGGGAGCCAACCAGCATGAGGAAAAGCATTGCCAGAATTTTGAATTGACGCATTAGGTTTTGGGTTTGTTTTCTTAATTATACCATTTCGAACTTTTTAATTAGCTGTTAGCTGTATTCTTTGTTTTTTTCAGCCATAAAAAAAGGCCGCACATGCAGCCCATTGTTTCCATCGCCTCATCACTTATCAGTGATGCTTACAATCTGCCTGTAGGCTACTGACTGGACACTATTGAGCTGGGCAGACCACAAGCACACACCAACGCCTAGAACGATCAAGCTGACCCATGCAGGCAATCCTGCGAACCCGACAGCAGCGACAAGCAGTGACGGGGCAAGGAAGCACACAGCAGCATCCTTGATGACCAATTTCCTTTCGTTGATGTACTCACCAGGTGAAAGAATATCTCCCACTAGGATCTCGCCAGCTTGCTTAAGAGCGCCCTTGAATCCGCTTATGTACGAAGCATCCTTTATAGCGCATTTCGTTCTGAGAGCAGTCAAGGAGAACACACCAAGCAAGCTCATCAGGAACGTCATCGTGAAAATGTAAAAAAGGAAGCTTGGGTTCAATGGCTCTTTAATGAAAAAAGAGATATTGGACTTGATAACGAATCCTCCAAGAAACGCTATAGGCAGGATGCGAACAAGGTTCATACCCACACCCTCAAGGAGATTCCTTTTTACGTGCAATAGACTTTTGATTTCAGAATCTGTTGGTTGATTTTTCATTTGTAGTAAAGTTTGTTTATGTTCCAATTATACCATTCCCTAAAATCAAAACCGCCATTAAAGCCGATTTAATTAATTATGGAGAAAACACAAAGCTTTAGATTCCAAAATAACACGAAACCATGCCAACAAGCGCGACTAAAAAAAATACGGGCAGCATCATCGTGTGTCTAACGAACGGTTTTAGCTTTGGAAAAAAAGGTACATACAGTATGGCAAAAGACAAAATTACAATAGCAGATGCTGGATATATCAAATCTTGAGAAACAATCATCAAACAATGGGCAATATGATGAATGGACCCGACGAAAACGTTAACTATTATCGCAATGAATTCTTTAGGCTTATCTAAAAATAAAATCATTGCAGCTAATATTATTAAAATAGAAATAGGCCAAAACTTAAACCTTTTGCTTTTGGATATTCTCATGATGAGTAAAGTTTGTTTGTGCTCTAATTATACCATTCCCTAAAAGCAAAACCGCCAGCTATGGCGGCTTTATAAATATTTAATTTATTGCAAAGTTAATTCAGAATTAATCGGGCACTCACTTGAGGAAAAAGTAAGAAGCATAGCCTATTAGAAGGATGCCTATAGAAATGTAAACTAATGTCGGTCTGAGCTTGGAAGGAATGTTATCGACAACAGACGTTGAGTACAAAATGTTTAGCAAAACCCAGTACAAAATCGAACCTGACAACCACATGACTGTATTAATTACAAATCCATTTTTTACTATCTCACTTCCAACGTAAAACCCAACAGCTCCGTATCCAAGATCAGTAGCAATATTTGACAGATAAATAATTGCATTTATAAACCGGTCTCGACCTTTGTCTTGATACAGAACGCGAAAAATCGAAGCGATGACTACAAGCACTGCGCCTGTTACAACGCCAAATTTTACGTTCACTCCGGTGATATTTTCTTTGACGATTTCTTCATTCCCTAGGTGTAAGAAAAAGATCGCAATCACCATTGTCAAAAAGAACGGATAGATCGAAACTTTTAATCCACTAAACAGAGTTTTTTTTGCTTGGCATTCACAGGTTGATGCGTTCATTAACGGTCCTTGTTATCACGTAAATTGAGCCAGGCAGTTTACCCAATGTGATGGCAGACAGACAGCATTACTCTTCGCCCAGGAACAGTGCAAACCACACATCCCACCAGCCGTTCCAAGGACGTGCCAGCGTCACACAGTCCTGCCTATCAAATGGATCTGACGGAAAGCTCTTATCGCTTCTGGATGACGTACACGAACCATCCAGACACAGCCGATCCAGCTACGGCCAACACATCAGCTTGACGAGCCGATTCCGGCTGCGCAGCGGTCGGATGCCTCACTCACTCCCCTACTCCCTTCGGATGACCACGACAGCGTGAACTCCACCAAGAGCTATGCACCATTGGGTAAGTATTGGATATTCAATAGAGCTATTTTTAAGCAGGATTTGAAGCAGGCAAGGTCAGGTTGGTAATGGACAAGTCCATTTCAACAATCTATCGCGCTCCGCTTGTTTGGATACCGCATTTTATAAAGCTTTCAGTGAATCAGTGTTATCGAAAAGCAGGTTTGAATCATTAAAAAAGTGAAAGCACCAAAATGGTATCTAATAGAAAATTGAGCGCTACCCAAATGCTATAATCTGAGAACAACAACCTGATAACACGATGATATACAAACACCTAAAAACCTATTACCGCTTTCTCAAGATAGCTAGAAAAATTAAGCAGGGAGAAATTTACAAAATTCTCCTAGACCATAGAAACTCTGTAGAAGACAGCATGCGTTTATGCTTAAAGGAAATCGAGCGTACTCAACCCACAAAATTCAGGAAAGCTCTGTTCAAATCAGTGCGAAACAAGGCAGAAGATTACACTCCACAGGCAATGAATTTAGCGAGATTGAACACCTCAAAAATAGAAATCGACAACGCTATTTATGAGTACAAACAGATCTATCTTTCGAGCAAGGTTAAGCAAAGGGCATTGACCTACGGGAACGACTTTTCAGATTTTCTAAAACTGAATTTCAGCTTTACAACAATCATGCTTGTTCTCGCATACACCGCGCATCAGAACTTAGACGAACTGATCATTTTCACCATAGCCAGCGCCGTCGCCATATACCTTTTCCAAATGAAATCCAATCGAACAATTTGCGAAATAAAAAATGCTATAATAGGTACAAACAAACAACATTAAAAATGAATATTTCCGAAAAGATTATAGACCTAAAAGCAAAGATTAAAACTAAGCAGGCTGCTTTTGACAGGCTAGCTGCTGAGATAAAAAAATTCGAAGATCAAGAAAATACTATTCGATCTAAACGAGACAAGGCCAACGAAATATTAAACAAGGTATCGGCCAGCGACAGCGCGAAATCTACCGCAAGAAAAACCTATAATGACTTAACAAAATCTATTAAAAAGAATGAAGCGTCAAAAAAGTCAAAGGTCGATGCCAGAAGTAAAATATCCTCAGAAATTTCCGAGTTGGAATATTCAATATTAGTAATTGAGGCTTTAGATTTTGTAGAAGAAATGAAGAACCTTACTAACATCCGAGACACCGCCAAACTAAAAGAAGCTTTCAAAACAAAACTTCAACCTCAAAATAATAATTACCCTCATCAGCAGTGAGGGTTGATTTATGAAAACGTATCTTAGATTTAGGTGTTCTGAACGGTTCAAAGCCGACTTGCAAAACCTTGTGTTTGCCTGCGGCTACACCCGGCTTCCAGAGGTGGTGAATGAGATTGAGGTTGTCGCCAAGTATCGTAAAGGCGTGAGCCTTTTCCTAACCAATCTTCATAGGGATAAAGACATCTACATTCCTCTGAAAGATCAGAAAAGCCTTGCCGGACTGAAGGACACGTTCAACAGAAATCAGAGCAACATCCAGCAGCTTTTCAACCTATGTGAAGGCCAGCAGTACACATCCAAGCAAGGCAAGACGGTCAAGCTCCCCAACGTGCTTACGATGCTTCTGAAGCATCACGTCAAGGTGAACCAGCTCAGTGAAAAATTCACGTATGTCCACGTCGAATACGTGGAACAAACCACTGGTACGGAGGCCGTGGCCAGGCGCAAATTCTTACGCAGCGCCCAGCTTTATACGGAGAGCGAAACGCGCCTATCTGCGCTGTTGGAGGACGAACCATACTGGTTTTTCAAGAAGGACGATGATCCGTTTACGCAGATCGTGAGGGCAATCGAAGAAGCCAAGATATACAAGATTGGGGTTAGCTCCAAGCATCCGTTCTTCGTTGAAAGAAAGCGCATTTACGACCTTCTGAATCGACGTGTCAGAGATGTGAACGAGCTGGTGAAAATCGGAAAGGACTACAAAGAATTGTTAGTTCGCACAATGCTTGAAGCGTCAAAGGCGTTGGAGCTTTTACACATGAAATATAGGAATAATAAAACGATAAGAATACGAGAAGAATAATGATAATTGCAGCACCATTAAAACAAAAATTTGCCAGCATTACATCAAACGCAAAAATAGAATACGTTGAATCCTCTGACCCTGAAATCAGGGGTAAGGTCAGGATCAAAGGAGCTGTTGCATACCTGTACCTTCCAAAAATCAATGACTATGGATTAGACACTCACGTAGGTGTCCAATACGCAGAAACGAATCTGGACGTACAGTTAGACTCACCGTACAAAATGAAGAAGCTTGGACTCTTCAAGAACGACTTTGATGAAAAGAAATACACGTTAAAATTCGCATCTACTTGCGCACATGAATTTATGCAGCATTCTAACCAAGGTAAAAAATCTTCGTCCAAAGCGTCTGATGCATTCTCGTTTATTGTTTCTTGTACAGACAACGAGCTTGCTAGCTTAAAGACTGACGAAGAAAAAGCAAAATTCCTTATCAATTCCGCCAAAGAAACTTTACTTGAGCTGTCTAATTCCAAAACGGATATTGCATTCAAATACATGATTGTTCCTCACCTTAAAGACGGGAATCCACACGTACACGTCCTAATGTCTACTCGTAGACTGGATGGGTATAGACCTAGCTTTTTCCGTGGCAAAAAACACAGCGGTATAATCAAGAAAATGAGAGACGTAAAATTCCGCCTCGAAGAGAAGTATCCATTCCTTTTACAGATGGAGCATGAAGACCGAGCTAAAACTATTGATGTATCAACAAATCCAAATACAGGAGAAGTCTTTGGAAAAGACGTTGAGCTAGTAAATAGAATTGAGTCAATCACCTCAAAATTCATTGGGCAGAACTTCTCTTATCCACAATTCACACTCGCGCTACGAGAAAGTGGTTTTGAGGTTGTGGATGATTACCTTAATGGAAAACAGCACATCAAGATCAAACACAAAGATTATAGCGATGACTTCCTTTCTATAGACACCCTCCCCCATCAAACGAAGGGTGTGCTTGAGCTTTATTCAGCTTACAAATACAAAGCTAACCAAACTAAAACAGACGTGTCCCTAATCGTTTCTAAAGCCGTGGCGCTCATTAACGCTTCAGACATGAGCAATGGATTTGAAGAGCTGAACAAAAAACTGTACCAGGAGCTGGGCGCACGGCTGGTGCCAAACATCAGCAAAAATAAAAGTGGCGAACGTAAGGTTAGCGGTTGGTCGATCTACCTGGACGAATTCGACTTCAAAATCTCTGCCAAAAAATCCGGCGTCATCATTGATAACAAGCTGAAAATCGACATGGATGAGGTCGAATCAATCAACAGTCTTTACCAAATGGTCAAGAAACAGAACATCCAAAAGCAGGTCACAGAAGCCACGACTAACGGCTCTATCACCATCGCAGATGGCAGGAAGAAGAAGATCAAATTCAGGTTCATCGACAACACTGAAACCCTCCAGGACTTCATCACAAGGTTCAACGAAAACAGTAGATACGGCCCATCCATCACAAAACAGATGATCGTGGGGAACACCGTTGTGTCGAAATTTAACCAGAGAGACGTATGCACAATCGTCGGTAACGCTGTCGAGACATACCAGACCGACCTGAATTCGGCACTCATCACCATGTCAATCCACGTTGCCAGAGGACACACCAAAATCCGATGCACAGGGGAGCCGAACCCAAGGACGCAAGCAAACCTTTACCTTGCATCACGTATCTGCGGGACAACGCTTCTGGACTACACCCCATCCCCGGAGCTTGTCAGAGAAGCAGATTCAATGATGGACAAAGAGTACAAGAAGCTCGTGATAGCTAACCGTCAGAGGGTGAAGGACGCAGTAGCCATGAGAACCACAGACCCAACCGGCAAATCGAAGAAGGTGTTCATCCAGACGAACAACAGGATGGATAGAGAGGTTGATGCCCGTCCGAAGCTCTATGGCTTCCTATACGGTATCCATAAGGGAATACCCTTCCAGGACTTTACCTACGTCCAGCACCTGAACGATCTGCCAAGGGCAGTGAAAAAGCGGGTGATTGACGACCTGCGCAAAGATGAGCAGCTTTCGGCCAACGAGCTAGACAGCATCCTCATAAGAGCGGGGATAACACTGGAGGACGCACCACCGGCAAAACCACCAGTACATGTGCCGGCACTTGCTGCGCAAGATCAGAAGCCAGCCCTTGCAACGCATTCAGCTCCAGTGGTCACAGAGCAGGAAAAGCCGGATCAGCCAGGTTCTTTAGCATCTGGTAAGTTTAGAGACCCTATCCGATCACCTAGTAAACCGGGGAAGGCATGATGGACTCTTCACCCTTTCCAGCACTGCCAGGCTCTTTCGGTTTCTGTCATGATCATCGTCAATGGAGGCTCCCAAGGATCGAAGCAGTTGGGGAGCCTGACGTACCTAAAGGATTATCATGTTCCGCAAAGCTCACATCATTACCTTTCCAGCCCTTATCGCGACGGTTCTTTTACTGACCGGCTGCCCGCCATCACCTGAATTTACGCGGTGGAAACGCCCTTCTACCTCTGTTGAGGGTGTCAAAGCCGCAATGACAGAATGTGGCGACCCGGTAGGCACTTCGATAACGGATTTGCCAATCAACGAACAGGTGCTGCAATTCCAGTGTATGAAGCGTAATGGCTTCATTCGCAAAGACGGTTTTGAATACTGTGAAGTAATGAAAGACATGCCCGCCTGCGTCGAGGAAAGGCAGGGTCATCCTCTCAGCTTATCCCAGCTCGAGGCTTTGCCATTTGTGGAGGACGAAGCATTTCACCCTATCAAGCCGAATTCTGGCCGGGATGAACGCATGCAAGTCACCTGGCGCAAGGCGGGAGCATCACCGCATTTCTCAGTCCAGATAGCCAATGATAGTGAAGCCCTGCCAGTGATGTACGCATGCGGCTATGCCAAACCGCTAGGGTCAAATCTGGACGTTGCAAGTATCGGAGACACAGCCAAAGCGCAACGCTGCATGATTGATCACGGCTTTGAGCCGAAGCATAAATCAACGCTGGTTTGCCTTATCTATCCTCAAGTGTCGGGCTGTCCGTCAACGGCATTGCCACGTTGACCTCTTGGATAAGTAACTAGGAAAGCTTGCCGACTGCTTTGATCTTCCCAGATTGGGGTATGAGCTGATAATTGAATTTTGTACACGAACGCTCACTGATCGTCTCTAAAGGTTAATCGTCTCACGGTGATTTTTTCAGGATTGCCCAAGACCTGAAGAAGAACATTGTTTTTTGAATTGATAATTACTTCCCCGAAAATTCTTTCGAATTTCGTGTGACTGAACTGCATGCTTGGAAGATTTATGTCGGCGCATAGCCCTGCTAAATAATCTGGGAGCCTAACATGCTCCGCATAATCTTTTGCTCCATCCATGAAAGGATAGGCAAACAGAAACTTCGGTCTGTTAGGGTCTTTCACTGCACCTGAATTCAAACGAAACACGAGGAACATAATGAAGGCAATGTCGAATGCAACTTCGTCGTATTTTTCGAAGCTGGCATCGCGGTCAGTTACCCATCGGAGGTGAGCGGGCTCCTTCAACTGATTTAGAGTTAAGAAGAGGAACGCGGCGAAAGTAGACGTCAGTAGAACCTGTCTCGCGAGTTTGGCATTAAATTGCTTTCGCTTAACATCAAGTGCAAACACTCCAAGAGCCTTATCGATACGTTGCCAGTACTCTTTATCTGCTCCAGGTTCGGTAGACCATGACGCAATTAATTCGCGCAGCCCATGGCAAAATGTGTGGATATTGTCGTCGGTAATGAAATCTCTAAGCAGCTTCGAATTTCGATCAACGATGAACGAAACGCTAAACGCCATTGGACAATTGAGATATGAGATCAGACCTTCAGAAGCTTGACGAGTTTTCTTCAAATCCTTGGGTGCTACATTGGAAATATATTCTGAGAAATTTTTATCAGTATCGTGATGTAGCGTGATGACGAACGAGAAGCTGTCGTTTGCCTTATCAATATTGCCAACGCAATAGTCTGAGTAGACATTCCATGCTGCATCTGTCGGGTACTTTTCGAACCATGCCTGCATATCGTGAGTGAGCGATGGGCTATTTTCGGTGAGCAGCTTTAATAAGTCGAACATGAGCATCCCTGCCTACGATGTGTAAATGCCATCCTACCAGTAGAAAAAATAAAAAATATAGCTGATAACGGCGAAGTCCTTTTTTATCGCAACGCATATCCCAACCGCCAGAAACAGAAAAGCCCGGCGAACCGGGCTTTCTTGAACCGAACGCTGCTTATTTGGCTGTTTTCAGCTTGATCACGTCACCAGATACGGTGGTGGTGTAGCCGTTCAGAACCCAAGCCCAAAACCATTTTTCCTGCACTTGGGTATTGATCAGTGCATCGCCACCTTTTGCCTGAATAGCGGAACTCTGTGCGCGAACAAAACGGTCGTTTTGACGAATAGGGATCAGACCGAAGAGCATCAGGCCAGTGGCGCTCGCCTCACTATGGCCAACGACAGTATATTGGCTGCTGTCGTACTGCTGGGTTTTCATGGCGGTGCCAGTGCAACCCGCGAGAACCAAACCACATGCTGCAGAAACGATGATTTTGCTAAAAGACTTCACGTAAAAACTCCATGGTGTAGAGCCCGGATCCAATTATCGGGCGGCGACACTTTACCCGAAGGAGTACCACTTATGCATATCCTACAAGGCTTCCTACAGAAACGCGGCGAGGGTTGGCACCCGCAGGTCATTTTGCTACCGTCGCGCTACGCTCGCTGACATTGAGGGATGTGGTGAGAACAGAAGCCCCGGAGGTATGGCGAATTCGGGGCTTCGCTTTACTCAGCAATCAGGCCCACGGTCTCATGCAAGCCATCGATACATCGAATAGCCAGGATGCGGTCAGTAACACTGCCATCCATAGCGCGCAACGCGCCCGTTCTTCCTCACTAGCTTCGTAGCGTCAAACGCAATTGATCAGGGTGGATTCTTGAGATCGTCATTCTCCCTTGGTCATACTCACCAGGAACTGAAATCAACGGATAGCACCATGCCCCTCACGCTGCCCAAACAAGCATTGCGCGACGATCTTAAAGAAGCAGCAGCCACCCTCAAATGGGCTGGCGTTGATCTGGTCGCAGTAGCTGACCGTATGAAGGCAACTGGCGATGAGCAAGCAGCAAGCGAGCTGCTGGAGATAGCTCGCTCATTCCAAGAGGTTGAAGACAAGTTAGAAGGTGATCCAGAGAGGGTGAAAGCTGGCTTATAAAACACTGACCAGGAACACTTTAGGGCTTGGGTTTCTTGCGAGCCTTCCCTACCAACGCTACAAGTCTCTTCAGCTCATCAGCATCAGCGTTGTGGATAACTTCAAAGAGAAAAGCCCTCTGCTCAATCTCCCCATCCAGATCCGCAAAAAACTCTTTGACCGGCACGCCAAGAATTTCAGCAAATTTGTAGACAGCCTCCACGGTTGGAACGTACTCGCCCGTTTCAAATCGACTGATCGTCTTGGGGTCGAACCCTGACCGATTGGCTAGCTCCGCTTGTGTGATTCCCTTCCCTAGGCGGTATTTCTTAATCGCTTTTGCAAGCACCACAGTTTTTCAGCCTGTTCACATATTTCAAACAAGCACTTCACAGTAAAAATCCTTGTCTACAAACGCTTCGTGCCATCGGATTTTTTGCTAAGAATACGATGGCTGGCGTAGACTCCGCTTTAGGTATCAGACGGCCACCATGCCGTCTGTCAGGGGCGCTACGTTCGATATGGTTGAGGATTCAGGGAATGGCAGATCGCGATGAGAATGATAAATGGTTGTCGTATGACGGCCAGAAGCACGAAACCCATTTTCAGGCCAACGAGCGTGACAAAGCCCACGGCAAGGAAATGCGTGAGACCTTTCAGAAAGAAGTCAGCCTGAAAGGCAACCTTGTCCAGATTATCTACCTTGTCGTCTGCGTCCTTGTATTTGCGGGTGCGCAGGGCTTTGAGAGTGGCCTGGGGTACGTCCTTCTTCTCCCGATGATTTGGGGTTTGTACGCGCTCACCAAATTCGTCAACAAATTCACACAAGAACAAAGAGACCGAGTGTTCGGATGGACAATCTTCATCATTGCGGTGATTTCAATAACGATGCTGGTGCGAGGAATCGTTAAATGAAAATCACTGACCTAATGCTTTCAGCTTTGATTTTCTCTACTGCCACGCTTGTTCATGCTGCCCCTAGCTTTTCGAAGAATGAAAGCTATCGGGTGGAACAGGTGAGTGCAGACATACAAGGTTTCGGCAATCAGATTTTAGATCAGGCAGGAAAATCAAAGTATCTAAAATTCGATTTACAAGGAACTGAATATGCCTACATCATTGAACGTCTTGGTTCAAACGATGTGCAATACACGGGAAATGCTAAAGACCTAAATGGTGTCATTTTTATTAATGTGAGAGCTTTCAAAGACGGTTTTGAGCTTCCAAAACAGGTCAGTACTTTTACACCTAGCAAATATAATAATGCGATCCGCATTGTAAAAATGGACCGTAATGATGATCGCCCTTACGAGTTCGACCTTGGAATGGATGAAGACAAACGGTTGTTCTTAATCGACGGCCCTACGTCTACGACCCACTTAGAGCAGGTCGATACAATTAAGAAGTACGTTTCAAGAAAAGACAAAAAAAGTGCTTACGCTTTCTAAACCTTACGCTTTCTAAATGGAATTTCATACCATGATCAAAAAAATCAGCAGTTTTGCATTTACAGCTTTGCTAATTTCAACAGCTACACTTGTACAAGCTGACACAAGCTTTTCGAAAAACGATAGCTACAATGAAAACCAAGTCAGCGCGGATATTCAGGGCTTTGGTAACAAAGTCATCGATCAGGTAGGCAAGTCGAAATATGTAAAATTCGACCAGCAAGAAACCGAGTATGCTTACATGATCACTAGGTATGCAGAGGGAGACATCAAATACACTGGCAATCCTGCCGATATGAAAGGTGTACGGTTTATAAAAGTACAACTCTTCGTGGATGGTACACCGGGGCATACTCAAGTGAGTTCGTTTACACCCAGCAAATATAATAACGCTATCAAAATCGTAAAAATGGATCGTGACGATGATAGACCTTATGAATTCGATCTAGGAATGGATTCAGACAACAAGCTTTATATAATCAACAAAAATGGAAGCACAACACCGCTCCAACAGGTCAATGAAATCAAACGTGATATTCCGCTGACGGAAAAAAACAAAAAATTCATTTGGTAGAAATAGTAATAAGGCAGTAGTTATAACTACTGCCTTCAAAAACGCACTCCGATTTTTTATCCACCGATGATTTTCAACCTTATGATTTTCTTTTCATCGGGGGTTAAATTCATTGTAGACAGTTTACCTACTGCAAAAAGGTAAGCGTCCTTGGTAGACGGAAGGTTTTGAGCAAATTCATCTTCAAAATTGTGGAAATATAGATTAGCTAATCTGTCAGCTTCAACAACCAAGTCATATCTAGCCAATTCCTCCGCTAATCGTCTTCTTTTGGCTTCTTGATTGTGAAGCCTCACAGCCTTAACGTAGTCATTATCTTTCTTATCTTCTAGCTCAAGCGCAATCGTTTCATATGTATTCATTTTTAGTAAAGTTTGTTGTTAAGCGAATTATAGCATTTCACTTTAATCAAATTTACCATTAAGCAAAAATAACAAAACAGACTCAAAGGTCTGTATTAATAGGTTTCCAATTCTCCCTAAATTCTTTATGCTTTTTCCGCTCAAGCTGGATATTCAGATCCAGACTCAAACATTCGTCAACCTCATCATCTGTTTTTTTATGCGTGATCGGCTCTTCATCATCGTAGTAGTTAAATGGCTTCTTTTTTCCTATTTTCATTTAACAGCCTCCTTACTGATAAGCTCAAGACTTAAGTCATGGAGCGAAGAAACTGCTGACTCACTGAAAGTGATAAATATAGGCGCTCTGAAATTCATCACTTTGATTTTTGTTATCTTCTGCATTTTTTTAGTAAAGCTTAAAAACTTATCCCCCTTGATTCTGGCTTTCACCAGGATCGACAGTCTCTTTAGCTGATCGCCTTCGATCTCAAGACTAAAAGCATTTAACGCATTTACATCATCGACAGTTATTTCCTTTTTCATTTTTGGCTTGTTTGTTTGTATTTATTATAGCATTTTAAAAATGGTATAATTTGAGAAACAAACCTTCTAATACAATGAAAACAATAAAAAGATGGCTAATGATTCTTTTAGCAATCGTCGCCATTTCACTTACAACAATTCCCAATAGCTTTGCAGAGCCAATAACAGGCCAAACAGCATCAGATCGAACAAGCAGCTTTGTGGGAACAGATGACAATGACGATGACTATGACGCAGTGATGGATAATTCCAACGAGGACGAATATCAATATCTAATTTCAATAATTATCTGGCTAACTAAAACAATCAGCGTATTTGGAGGGCTAATATTTATAGTCATAGCCTTTAAAAATATGGTTCTTTACACTGAAGTAGGCGCACAGGGCAAACACGAAGTTAAGAACAAGATGATTTTCGGTTTGATCATTGGTGTTTTAATGCTCAACATCACTTCTACCGTGGATTCTGTCGTTAAAACCTTCAACTCAGAATCTAAAGGGGCTTGCTATATAACCAATGAAGATGCATTTGAAGATTGGAAAATCGGTAAAAATAAGGATATGTGTTGGAGTGTTGCAAGCAGTCAAATATCAGGACCAACCTTTGACAAGGTGAAATCAATGATTGATTCGCAACATTCAGGAGAGCTAGAAGGGAATCTTAAAAACATAATATCTGGTTTACAGATGGTGGGCTTTCTATTTTTCGTGAATGCTTTATTTGCCCTTCATAAAATTTCCACGGGTTCAGGACAACGTAGTTTCATAGGCGTTATGGGACAGCTCTGCGCTTCTACATTAATAGTAGATTTAGTTCACACCATCGTCATAGTACAAGGGACTATGACCAAGCTAGGGCTTCAGGTATAAAAATAGCCCCATACGGGGCCTTTATCATTTTTAAGCTTATCACTCACTTATGAATTGGTCGAACAGACGCCTTGAGATTTCATGTCTACATTCGTTGTAGACTCCACGCTTGATAAGAGCCATTTTCAGCACATTTTCAAGATAGTCGAATTCTGATGAGGTTGGGTCAAAATCGTAGCTGACTAATATTCGTGCAGTTTTAAAAGCATCTCGCAAAAGCGCTTCTTCTTCTTTCTTGTACTCAAGAGCCCAGCGTTTGTAATCAGCCAGGGAACCGCCCTTCTCTTCCACAGGCGTAGCCGGTGGCGTTGCTATAGCTACGTCTAAGCTTACTTCTTCCTCTACCTGGACGATGCCTAGAGGCTCATACGATTCGCTCACACCAAGGGGCACAATCACGTCAGGCACAACGACAGGCCACTCATCATCCCCGATGCCTTGCGAAGGCTCAACAGAGGCTACTGCAGGCGCTAAGATGGGTGCTGGTGCTGGTGCTGGTGCTGGTGCTGGTGCTGGTGCTGGTGCTGGTGCTGGTGCTGGGAGCTTGATCGCGGCAAGTGATGCATTCAAGCCACGATGTTCAGTTATCGAGCTTAACGCTTGGATCAGTGAGTCAGTTCTTCCCGCGACGTTCTCTTTTGTTTTTTCTGTTCCGAATAGATCTGGTAAATCAATCTGCACTGGCGGTTCGTTAAAGTTTAATTCATTCATATTTTACACAGTTGTTTTTGTCATTATAGCAAATGCGATTAGCTCAAATGGTATAATACGTTAAATAAATAATTTCCCGCACATGACGAATTCAAACATCCACGTATTAAATCCTCAACTAAAACTAACATTTCAAGACTTCACAGCAAACGGAAAGCCATCAATCAATCAAAACCTAATTCAAGCCCTGGCGAAACTTCATCAAACAAATACCAGTGAGTTGATGATATACACGGCCCAAAGAAAACGCTTCACTACAAAGATTCAGGTGCATTTCACAAGAGACTTGCTACTAGAACGACACATCAGTATCACAGCACCAGATGCTATACGCATCGAACACGAACACCACTGCTGCTTTGAATTCGACATTACACATAATGGTAAATCCAAAACAGCTAATGAAGATTATTTGAAGCTACACCTTTGCCGCTTTTTCAAGGTTGTGGTGAATTACGACACTTGGGATTCTTTTACTAACGAAGACTACAGTAAAGCGTATAGGAAATTCATGCCGTACAGGAGCCCTTCAGAAACGGCCATCAAGATTAACCAAACAGATCTTCTTCAAGGTTTACGCTCAATAATAAAAGACCTTGAAGCCCCGGTCATCAAATACATTCCAAGCGGAGCCGAAGCATTCGCAGATTTAACCCAAGATATAGAAACACGAACACATAAGCTTTACGTTGCAATTGAAAACCCATTACAGGAATTGCATTGCATGGTCGCAGTGGATGCGACCACTTGCCAAGTCTTTGCATACTATCCAAAATCAAATCTAAAAGACCTCGCATATTTTAGTAACGTCTTTCTCAAAGAATCCTCCTGACAAAATGGTATAATTATAAAAACAAACTTAACAATCATGCAAAACTCAAAACCATCTACAACTCAACCTTATGCTAAATACTATAAAATTGAACGCCTCTTCAAATTTGCAATACTTGCGTTTGCCATATTGATAGCTTGCTCAATTTTCATGAGCCATTCCATTGGTAGTTTCAGTTTCATAGACTGGCTGGTGGTAGCATCTCAAAAATCAAATGTCACGCAAATCATTTGCGGCCTGATTGCTTACACCATCATTCCAATGGGTCTCTCTTACCTAATCATTTACAGAAGAAAAAACAGTCAGGCTAATGCCTGATTTTTCTTTATTCTATAAGGCGAGTTACATCACCTACAAATGGTATAATTAGAGAAGAAAAACAAACAATGACATTATGTTTAAAGCTAGTCTGACCAAAGGGCGAGAGATCCCGATCAATGACTTGGATGAATTGCTTTACAGCAAGACTTTCGACTTTGATCCGAAACCCAACACTCTCGATGAAATTATCAACGCTGAAAACTACACAGAGCTGACTAATCCTTTCATTCTCTACAAGTACAACAAAGAAATTGAATTTCTACTTTTCTTTTCGAACTGCCCAACGCGCAACGATTTAATTAACGCGCTTATCTTTGACGATTATTCACAACGCTTGGCTAACAAACCTTTCGCTTTTCGTTTGAAGTGGTTCTATGAGAAAGACCTGAAAGGCTTCCTAAATTCTTTATATGCTTTTCCTACTGACGCACTCAATGTCAGTGGCTATAGAGCTAATAGCCGTTGTACAGATCATCGTTTTAAAATCAGAAATGACTGGGCACAGATTCAAAACGAAGAATCATTAAACAACTTCACTACGAATGAAGAAAACTGGCTGGCCTTTGATGCTTTTCAATTATGCCAATTTGATGAGTGGGCTGAAAACGCCAGACCAAACAGCATTAATGAATACATCGCTTTTTTGCTAAAGAAAAACTATGCACGATACTTTACCCATTACGTGAATAAACCTGAATGGCTTAGATACCCAACAGACTATATGACGGAACACCCTACGCTTCATAAAGACTTGTTAATCAGTTATGAACCCTTTCTGAGAAAATACGGGCACCTGTTCCAAAGGTACAACGAGAAATATCTCAATAAAAAAGCAAAGTCTTACAGAGCCTTTCTTACGGCTAGTAAAGCTCAACAAAGAATAATGAAAATACTTTCAATACCAACCAATATCATGAGGATATTATGACAGACGAATATGAAGAAGACGCGATAAATCAAATGATGGAAAATTTAAATTCAGGGATAAACGGGGATGACGAAAAAGATATACCCAATCCAAACTCAGACATTCTTGATCAGATTTTCAACTCCGGCCCGCCAACGGAAGACAAATCGTATGCCGGGATTAAGAAGAAACTAGGCGCCCCGCTGGATAAATACTGCACTGCATTTGATCAAATAATCACAAGCAATTTTCTGAAACAACCAATCGAAACCTGTGCATCTCTAATGTTTGTCACTAGCATGATTAGGACTTACACAAAAATCAAACCCGGCTCATCCGAATGGAAAATGTGCATTGAAGAGGTAAAGGCATTCGTAAAACACATGGATGACTATTATAGTATTTTTAAGTACACCCAATTCGAAAACAACAAGATCAACACTCACTTTGTAGAAAATCTATTCGAGCTGGACAGGATTATTTTCAAGATGGGTTATTCGAAGGTCAAATGGGAATACAGACAACCCATGGAAATTCTAACAATCTGCCTAAAATTTCCAACGAACAAATCAGTGCTAGCCGAGATATTTACAGATTTACAGGGCGACCTTTAATCGCCTTTTCTGTAGGTGCTTGTCGTATCAAATGTGTAAAGTTCATCGAATAGAACATCTGCATTCTTCTGTAGTTTCTTATCCAAAAAGCTTTTCAAGTCTTCATCACCCACCAGGTGAGGCGCCTTCAAGGCATCATGACGAGCTACAGCTAACGGGATGCGCTGATTGTCAGCGAAGTACTGCCCGAGGTTAGAAGCCAGCTTACGCGCAATCACAGCTTGAACTTGTCCCTCCACGGAATCACGCCCAGCTTCCAGCACCGAGTCAGGCAGATCGATGCACGCAGCGTGGATTACGTCAGTGATGAGCCTTACAAGGCCCCCTTCTGGCGTTACAGCTTCATCAGCTACCAGGGAGAGAATGATCTGGCCTTCGTTCGTGGCTCCCACTGAGAACTCATGGTGTATGTCCCTTATGACGGAAAGAACAAGCTCTGCAGACTGGGTACGCACGTCCAGTACACAGAATCCCTTGGCTTTCATGAGAACAGAATCCAAGCCGTTGGCCGTGGCTGTCAACTGTTCACCATCATGGGAAACCACAAGCGGCAAGGACCGTGACGAGCGAATCATGGCGCTGATCAAACGTTCTCGACATCTATTGAGGAATTCAGGCTTCGCCACCAGCTCATCTGCAGCTTTGGAAGCCTCCTTGCTTCTTGGCCTTTGAGCTTGGTTAGGTACGAAGAAGGAGAACAGCCCCTTCATCGAAATCATGGTTTGTACCCTCTTTTAACTGCCTCACGCACTGTGTTGTCGTCTTGCTCATTCTTTTCAAGCTTGTGCATTTCTGAAAGAATTTTACCTCCATTAATGCCATTTAGCTCTAATGATACTTTGTGTAGATTTCCGTCTTTCGCTTTTTCACCAACAATATTTTTAGAATCTTTTGAAATAGAAATATCAATACATAAACCATTTGAAGCCTTTACTGTTAAATCTTCAAATGTGGATAGGTTGCCTTTAGAGTTCATAACAATGCTACGAATTGAATTGCTTATCTCTCTCGTGCTTAATTCTTGAAGATACCTTTCTCCTTTTTCTACGGTTTTTGTAAGAAATGTTGCAGATAGCTTTTTATCAACAGTCGAACCTGTCACATGCTGACCATCATCGCTGAACGTAATGTCTAAATTATGTTCACTTGCGAGGACTGGTCTTTTACTATCCAAGAAATCCAAATCACCACCGAAAACTTTCAGCATTCTTAACGTGCGTTGTTCTAATGCTTCTTGTGCAGTTATAGTTTTAACACCACCAGTCAGGGGCGGGGCTTGCGAATTCAATGGTTTCGCATTGTTGGTTGACTCCGCATCAACCTTGACAGGTTCGATTTTAGGCTTTAACTCATCCATCAAGTACCTGAAATCTTTATCAAGAACGACAATTCTCTTATGATCGATACCCGCAGCATGAAGGGTTTTATAACATGACACGAAATATTTTTTACGTTCTTCATGGCTTACTAAATCTGGATCTGTTGAAAGCTCAATGCTTTTTCTGTTCCCGGAATAGTTATGCCTTGCTTCAAAATCAACAACCTCTTGAACCCACGGACCATTGATATTTACATAAAATCTAACCCCCCCTGATCTATTGAGGTCAAATTGAGTTCTATTTCTTTCATCCGCTATCTTAATCTTTGAGTTAGAAAACTCCATTATAGACATATTGTATTTTTCTAGAATTACCTTCAACTCAGCTAGATAATCTTTTGCCTCAACCATTGAATTTTCAGGGCTTTTAGCCAGCTCAGACTCTGGTATTCGCTTTACATTAATACTAGCAATAACTTTGTCACGAAATGCCCCATCTGTATCAGTCAAATAATCATATTTAGTTTGACTATTGCTTCCCATGCCAAAGGTTTTAGACTCTTCAGCGAAAGCCTTCAATATATCATCGCTATACTGCTCTTGATTCTCCGGCAAATCATTGATGACACTGGGCGTTGAATCTGCATCTTGAAAAGATTGAATTACATCTACAGTATTCTCTGTGAATCCACCGTCTTTTTTTCCGCCGAAAACCTCTTTGAGATTATCTTTAATTTTGTCTATGAACTTCATTTTAGATTTGTTTGTTATTGCTTTAATTATACCATTTCGCAATCAGTAAATTATGCGCAAAAAAAGAACCCGAAGGTTCTCTTATTTCATTCACATCGAAGGTTTGTTTCTTCGACTTGTTTTCCTCTCTTCCACATCCACAGGTTTTGGCTCAAACAAAGCATCCGCGCTTGCTGCTTTGGCTGCATTGCTTGGCTTTATTTCTTTAAACTGATTATCTGCGCTTGAAATATTATTCAGTGCGTTGAACAACCCCGCCCCTAATTTTGAAGTCCCAACCACGATGCTACTTAGAGGAAATGTCTCCCTCTCTTTTGTATTACCATTTACTTTCGAAACAACCACGTCTTGGTAATCATCTGAAAATGACAAATCAATCCCATTTTTCTTTAGATAAGATTTTTGCTTAACAAAATTTTCGAGATTCATACCTGATCTTATGATCGCCAGTTGCCCTTGACCTTCAAGCGAATTGAAGACCCTTCTGTATTCTTCAGCATCAGGCATCTTCGAAGTATCAAATTGAAAATTTCGATCTGGAATGCTCGCATCACCCCCAATCTTTGTGACATTAAAGGTACTGCCATCATGTGATATTTTAATCTTTAGCCCTTCTGTTTTATCTAATTCTACCCCTCTATTTATCATATCCAATATAGAATCTCCCCTCCTGAACAACCCTTCGCCCAAAAAGATCTCTTCAATTCTATTTTTCACTACATCGGCGCTCTGCTCCGCAGGAATTTCTTCTTTTGGTTGAGCGACCTTTTGAGATGATTCAGCTACTGGTGCAGCAGGTTCAACTGGCTTTTCAACAGGCTTGTTTTGACTCACGACATTAACACCAGCTACAGCGGGCTCTTCTGGATTAGCTGCCTGTGCGTCGGTTTTGTACTTTTCAAGAATAGAATTGAATTGCTCGTTTTTTAAAAAAATACGGTCGAGACTAACGCCTGACTCTATCAACGTACCAATTGTGTTCTTGATAAATAATTCTTGCGCAGCAATTGCTTCTGGAGTCTTTTTAGAATCATCTACCCACACCTCAAGCACGGTGTCAGGCTGGTGAAACTTGAAGGGAGCTACTGCCCGCACTATGTCCTGATTCATCTGGCAATTCAAATCACCTTCATTGAATCGTATATCACCACTATGCTTTACACTCACATCAATGGCGCGTTCTTGCCCTACTTTGATGAAGAAAAGGTCTACACCATCATGTATGTCGTCTTTCTTCTGCATTACTTTTCTATCGTAATTTTTACCTATTTTCAGCAGAGCTGAAATAAACTCATCAATTGGTAGCTGTTCTTCGTCTTCATTGGAAAGCTTAGTCAAAGGCAGGGCACGTTTAACATTTACACCACCACTCATAACCTCTTGTTGTTCTGGTTGAGGCACTGGATCTGGTTCAGGTAATTTCTTAAAAACACCTTTTTTGGCAAGCATGTCATCAATATCTTTTGTTTGCTGTGCATCATCTATTTCGTTTCCTTGATTTCTTTTTGCCAGCGCTTGCTTTTCTTCTTCTTTTGTATACTTCATATTAGACTTGTTAGTTATATGAACAATTATATCATTTTCTTTTATAAAACCACGCTAAACAAATTGACAATAGGTTTTCCATCAATTATCTTCAGGCAATTCTTATTAAAAACACCAACACGCACGCACGCAAGGAACGAGTGAATGACTGACAAAGCCTCTCAAACTGAATACGAAACCGCCATTGGTGCTGATCTCCACGCAGCTCCTGCCAGGGAGCTGGGCGCAAAGGTTTTGAAGCACATGCTGTCTGTCACGACTTCATCAGCCTTGACTGACATCCACGCTCAAATCTCCGCTGCAGCGACGTCGGGCGATGACGAAAAGCTGGTTAAGCTTTTTGAAGAATTGAAAAATCTAAAAGATGCGGAAAAAGCCAACCTCAAGTCACTGGCAGACTTGAAGAAAAGCACTTCTTTTGAACGCGTTCTGTTGGCGTTCCAGGACGAATTCAAAGCCTTGGCATATGACATTTCGCTTGAGGTCATCAAAGGCACACACGTAGCGTTGAAAAATGCCGGTGGCAAAACAAAAGGCACTCGCAAAACCAGCGAGAAAGACCAATCCGCCGAGCCGACTTTTCACACCGTGACGCACAACGGTAAGTCTGAAAAGCTGTTCGCCCGCTGGGGCCGAGCTGCTGTGAATCTGAAACAAGACGAAAAAGTATTCACCTTGTTGGGCTTTAAGATCGTCAAGAATGAAGCAGGTAAGGAAACACTCGATCCGGCAACCATCAAACTTAAAGACGGCTCCGAGGTTCCAGCTAATCGACCAAACATCGTTAAGGCTATCACTGAGAAAACCGCTTTCGATGGTTACACCATCGCTTGATGGTTCCAAGCTGCTAGCATGAAGCCCCGGCCTATCGGGGCTTTTTTTCGTCTGCCATAAGGGACTGAACATGGAAGAAGATTTCCCAGAATATGAGGATTACCAGCGCCATCAGCGGCCCACACTCGTGGACGACAAGAGCCATCAAAATCACTGGCGGAATCGTGCCAATGACCTTCATGCCTCTGCCGGTGCCATTTGGCTTTCCATGTCAAACGGGCGTGGTCATCACGCCGCTAGGGAGCTTGGGTTAGGTGAAGGGTTCGACATGCACCTTGCCTGTTCCCACGTTTACCACATGCTGTGTGGGCTATCCTTGGAAGTCGCAATGAAGGCGGCGCTTGTTAGCCAAGGGATTACTCCACCTGAAAAACACGACTTGAATTTGCTGGCTCACCTACTCAGCGTGAAGAGAAACCCTGCGCAGAAGAAGATCCTCAATTTTTACCAGCACAGCGTTGTTTGGGCAGGACGCTATCCCGTGCCAGTGAATGCGACTGACGAGAAGCTGATCGACTACTACGAGATGGCCAACACCGTTCTGTACAAAGGCAAGACAGTGATTAAGGGCACGACCATCAACATCAAGACCTACTCACCCACTGGGGCAACGTCTTGGGAGCGGTATGACGCTCTCTACAAGAGCTACACAGCCCTATTCGATCATCGATACCCAGGAGCAACCCATGGAAGAGCTTGAGTCTGAATCCTTCCAGTTCAAAGAGGTCTGCGCTTTCTACGGTGCAGCTATGCACATGGCCCAGGTGGGTAAACTATTGCTTGATGGTTCCAAGCTGCTAGCATGATGCCCAAGCCTATCGGGGCTTTTAAAACATACACTCAGGAAGAGTCATTAATGCAATATCACTCTATTAATCCAGGTGACCGCGATCTAGAACTGCAAAGAGCCATTCAAAAAGCAACTTCGCTTGCAGACCATGTACTCCTTGTATCACCTAGCTCGATTAAAGATTTAAACCATCAGCTCGAAAAAGTGATTGGTAAAAAATTCATAACCGAACTGTTCAAAGAACGCCGTCTTCCTATCAAATTTGAAGATGGTCGTACCTGCACTTATTATCTCGCAACCACTGACACAAAATCTTCATTCCCCGGAGGTGTAGTCGTCCTTCCCTGGGCTTCTTTACAGTCTGTTTATTGGGCAGTTAAAAACTTTCCAAGCTCACACACCGTTTTTGTACCTAACGAAGATGCACAAAGCTCCATCAGAGGCGAGGGTAAAGATGAGTTAACCCTTTACTTACTAGATTATCCAAAATCAATTAATTATTAGTAGGGCGTAAAAACAGCTTCACGCTTAAAAAAGCCTCATTTCTGAGGCTTTTTTCAGAGTCTTATTTAACGCACTCTTTAACTGCTTTTCCAATTGAGTCAACATAAAAGGGTTTAGGCTGATTCCCTTTAATTCGCCATACGGTATAACCTTCTTTATTGGTGGTTTTACCTCCAATAACGTCCTGCTTACCCTTCACAATGAATCTGACATGCATCCTTATTGTCTTACCCTCATAAATATCGAACATTTTACGAGCAAGAGCATCGGTAAGAAGGTGTTTTCCTTTAGTGTCCAGAGCGTAAACAATTCCTTTATTCCATACAAGGAAATCGGGATAAAAGTTAGCCGTGTCACCAGAGGTTAAAAGTGGGATGAAATAACCACCTGTAGATGGGTTTCGGTGCCATAGCATACTCGACTCATCTAGAGCATTTGCAAAAGCCAGTTCCTCAGAATTCATTTTCCCGTATTGAGGATAGAGACTGTTAACAAATGTATGACTTCCTTCTTTAACAACCCTAATAGGACTGAACTTAAAAGAATCTTGATCCTCATATATCAGTTCGGAGTGATTAAAATAAGCATCGGCTATTTTTTCCGCTAGAATCTTGACCTGAAATTCCGCGTTGCTTCGTACCTGTACACGCACATCGAATTTAGGATGTTTTGAATCAAGAATCTTGTTGGCTTGAGGGGCTGATGATCGCACAGCCAAAGACAAAAGCCAGCGCAGTCTCACTGGATTTGTCTGGCCACCTTCTAGCCATTCCACTCCTGCAGTATTTCCGTCTTTAGATCCTAGCTTAATAGTCAAGCTAGCTGATTCAGCTTTACCAGTAGTATCTTCAGACCCTTCAGAATAGGTTGGAAAAACTGACAATAGCTCGTTGACAGTTTCCATCGCCTCTTCTTTTTGAACATAAATATTGTGGAGGTCGGGAAGAGCTTCCTCTCTTGGGTATACCTCGATTGCTCCAGGCGCGTTACCCGTTACAAAAGATGAAGAAATCGCAATTGGAGCCCCTTCCTGGTCAAGCTTCGCTTTGACAAGCTCAAGAGCTTCGTTGAAAACGCTTTTCTTATCTACACGAATGAAGAAATGGGCAGCGTTCAATGCTTCACTATCGTAATGTGTAGCGTGTGGTTGACGAAGTACACGCCCAATCAATTGCTGTACCTGCAATGATGACCCCATAGATTTATCTATGTATGCAAGATAGCATTCAGGATCATCCCAACCTTCCTGTAACGATAGGTTGAAAATAATGTGTTCGTAATTTCCCTCTTGGAAATTATCGAAGTCATCATCGCCTTGCGAATAATGAATTACCGCGTCTGGCTTACTACCATCCGAAAATTTCAAATTAGCGTAAATAGCAATGGTCAACGGATCTATCCCTTTTTCCTCTACCAAGTATCTCCAGATCTTGATTGGTGGTGCTTGACGTAGATTAAAAGGTCGTGTCGGGTCGTCGGTTTGCCCGTCATCATTTATATTAGTTTTGCAAACATAAATGGCTTTAGGCTTAATTGGAAGATCTCTTAAAGAGACTTCCCTTTTTATAAGTTTCCACCGATCAATCAACTCATCGAGGCTGCGTTCCATAGGAGCAGTCGAGCCATCAAAATTAATTGCATTTTTGACCAGCTCAGCATTCACGACCTCTTTACTGTCAACAGCAGTCGTCATAAAGGTGTCTGAATCAGGCACTCCATCTTTAAGAGCATTAAGCTCTTTAAATTCAGAAACCTCATGTTCACAACGAAGAACCCAGCCGCGCATCTGCTGAATAACCATTGTCTGAAATTTTGCTGGCAACTTTACAGTTGCACTCGCTAAAAGCCATGCTTCAGGCTCTAATTCCCGCAATATGTCGGTTTGCTGCTCTGAAAGATTGTGGGCTTCATCATAAACAATAATCAGAGGCCTTCTAGCTGAACCGTCATTACGCTGAATGAGCCTCTGCCACATAGAGAGACTCCCAAGCTTATCTTCGCCTGGCCGGTAAACCTTTAAATCACCTTCAGCTTGATCTTTATTGTTAAATAGACCTGTAGTGGTCAAAATCAATAGGGGCGAACCGCTATCTTGAATCATTGAAGGCGACAAGTCTTTAATCAAGCAAACCTGAAAACCCTCAATCAACGGTGCGTATTTACCACCATTGAAATTGTTATATGTCTGTCCTACAACAGATCTAGCCTTGGACATCCATAATACAATTGGCTCCCCCTGAAGCTCATTACGAATTAGGGTGACAGCCTCTGCAAGAATAGGAGTTTTACCAGCTCCAGTTAAAGCTGAAAGAGCTTGAAAGAAAGGATCAGCCGTTTTTCGCGTACCAGGGCGAGCATCATGGTTCGCAAAATACGCATAACGCTGTGCAATTTGTTGCGCAGCATCGTTCTGAAATTTAATCTCTTTCATCCTTGCTCAACCTCAACTTCCATATCATTGTTATAAGCATCAGCGCGCGAGTTAAATCCGATATGTTCGAGAACCTTATCAGGTATCTTATAAAACTCTACAGTCCGCCCTGTATAAGGAGCTAAAGCAGCATAAACGTGATAACGCTCAAATAATTGATGAGCTTTAGCTTCCGCAACTACTTCCTTAAAGACCTCTCTATTTAATATAGAAGGTTGATCTGCACCTTCCCATATTAGGAAAAAACCCTCTTGACGATTATTTATAGCAAAAAGATGTTTAACTTTATCGTCACTTACTCGTGAAAGAGAGTTTTTCGCTCTGTCAGATTTGTCCCAATGACTACTAAGCAATAAATCGATCATTTCTTCACGTTGTAAAGCTACAACTGCAGATGCATCCACTTGCTGTCTTTTGAGCTGAGCGAACTGAAATCCACCGCCCAAGGGCTCTCTTGATCCTGTTTGCCAGTTACCACTGATAACACGGCGAATACGATCTGCAGTTAACGTTTTGGCATACAAATCACCTTTTTCATCATTCCCTTGCTCAATCATGATGAATCGACGATCCGTATTGGTAGCCTTATTAACTTCGAGGACTGCGTGACCCGTTGTACCTGAACCGGCAAATGGATCTAAAACAATTCCACCGGGCTTACACCAGATTTGAATAATCTTCGACATTAACTTAAGTGGCTTAACGGTTTTAAAATCGTGCCCTTTACCGACGACTGCTGTTAGCTCACTGATTCCGGCTTGACTATGCCCCGACTCTTCGTGGTCCCAAGACTGCGCTCCAAGCGAAAATGGAGTTTCATAATCTTCATCAGCCCAATAGGAAAGCGGCACTTTACCCTTTCTAATATTTTTGAGATAACGCTTTAAGCGTGGTCCGCCGTAACCGTTGCCGGTAAAAATAAGCCTAGGCCAGGGATCAGAATCCCTGATTTTTTCTGCTTTTAACTGAGAACTTTTAACGATTTCATTTGGCCCTTGAAAAACGCCATCTTTGAATTCTGCGCCTTTCAAAACAAGAGCTTTGACCTTTACTACTTTGTTGGTTTTTTCGTCAATAAATTCATTTTCATCATCAATCCATTTTTCCTCATAGGTGCTTCCCCATGCTTGCAACCACGCTTTCATGTCTTTTTTATCGCTTCTCCAGCAAGCTCCTGACGGCGGATAATGTAACTCGCCGGTAAAGGGACTCTGAATCGCGTAAACCATTTTTTTATGACTTGATGCGCCAGGACCTGAAGGGTTATCGGAAGCCCAGTCTCCTTCTGGATCGTTATCATTATTGGTATACCGAGCATTCATTTCATCGGTGCGATCTAGCAAACCAGTTTTAGCTTTATCACCATCCTTTGCATAAACTAGAACGTACTCAGTCGCGGTTGAAACACCACCTTTCTTCCCACCCGTATCACTTTTAGGGGAATAAGCTTTCTGCCAGTTGATAATGCCAATGCGGTTTTCTTCACGGAAAATCTCATCCATGAGCATGCCCAAACGGTAAAGCTCCCTATGGTCGATGCAGATCGCAATCACCCCACCCGGCTTTAACATTTCCCTCATCATCCAAAGACGAGGTGTCATAAAACGTAGCCATTTCGAGTGTCTCGACCCGTCTTCCTTCGGTACGAGATCTCCTAGGTCGGGATCGTTGGGATCTTGATCCCACTTGTCGTTATATCTGAAATCCTCGCCTGTATTATATGGAGGGTCAGTTAAAACCAAATCTACCTGCCCCCTGTACTTATACAGAGTCACCATGGCCGAAAGGTTTTCTCCTTCCATTATTAAATTTTCTGCCTGCTCCGAAGGCAAACCAACGGATACCCGTTGGTTGATTTTTGTCATTTTTGGTTTTACTTGACGAATAATCTGCCAAGGAGCGGTTCGGCCCGTGTAGGACATGACGATGCCGTCTTTGCCTGCTTCAGAGCGGGCCTGATCGTGCTGCTCCAGCAATCTGATGAGATCACTGCGAGTCATTTGCTCGTAGCTCATTCGGTGTTCTCTACTCAAGGAGATGAGGATTCATCGCAAATCGCTCAACTCTGTACTAAAAATTGTCCGCTGGGATGTCGTCACCTAGCGGGCTCATGCTACCTATAATACTGTAAATTTATACAGCTTTCGATGAGGATATGATCTCATGAATAAGGGTCGTGATCCTATACCGTAGCGAGAGGATATGACCGCTGAACCCAGCCTCAATGACGTCGATCTAGGAGAACGTGCATGACCCAGCTCAAGCCATTTGAGGCGTCTGAATACCTCACTAACGAGGACACCATCAGCGAATTCCTCACTGCCTCGCTTGAAGACCCAAACCCTGACGTGTTCCTGCGCGCCTTGCAAGAAGTCGCCAAGGCCCGTGGTATGTCGCAGTTGGCCCGAGATGCAGGCATGAACCGTGAGAGCCTGTACAAAGCAGGCACCAGGTGCAAAGCCCCGGTATGACACAGTGTTAAAGCTTGTGAATGCGCTAGGCGTGAAGCTGACGGCACAGCACGTTTAGGCCCGATACCCTCCCGGACTGACCGGGAGCATGAGTAAATCAAACCTCCATCTAGGAGGCTTGTAATTCAATTTCTTTTAAATATTTTATCTGCTTATGAGTTATTACTGTCTCGCCACGGAAAAGCAATACCTCTTTGTTCTTGAATCTTCGAACAGCAACCCCTACTTCTTTGACCAGATCCCAGCTCACCATCGAATCTAGTTTTACATCATAGTAGTCCAAAGAAATTACAGTTCTTCCTGAATAATCTTTGTAAGATAAGCCATACGCGCAATAACCGTAATCACGGGCTATATGCCTTAAAGAGTCAATCAACCCTTCGAAATGGGTTAAATATTCGTCATCAGATTTGAATTTAATTTTACTCATAGTAAATATAGTTTTGTTTATGAGTCAAATTATACCAAACCAAATAAGCAAAATTCGCCCATAAGGCGAATTAATTTCATAACTTAAATCTTGGCCTACCAGGCTTATTTTGCTCAACCGGGGCAGGCTCAGAAAAAACGCCCATCACTCGTTTAGCAAAAGAGTTTTCAAAATCAGCAAACCTGTTGGGAACAATGAATTCGTTTTTAAAGCCTTTGACGTATGGATTGTGGGCTATCCAGGTATTGGGCATGTCTAGTTCACGCCATTTAGTGAAATCGTCGCCAGAAAGCTTTTGGAGGTCATCCAGCTTCTTGATAGGAATCCCCTTCTCAGTGATGTTCCTCACCAACTGCGCTTCAGTGTCTTTCAACGTCATACCCTTCACCTTTTCGTACCACTTCTTAAAGGTGTTATCGAGATCAAGCATAAGCTCACCTTGGCTGACACTGTGATTCCTCAAGGTGACGTAATTATCCACAGTCTTGGTTAAGGCATTGATGGTCATTGGAGCATGGTCTTTCTGTGTATAGACATTGCACATGTCAAAGCCATAGTAGTCTTCTCCATCCTTCTGAATCACGGTGTTGGTGAAAACAGGGCTACCAAAATTAAGTATGTTCGGGGCTTTCACGCCTTGCGCACGAACCTCTTCTGCAATCAAGGCTGTTAACCAGCGCGGTAGAAACGCTTCTTCTTTGATTTTCGACATTTTGTAATCAACGTCAGGGCTGACGTTGTTGGAGTAATCCAAAGCTTTGATGAAGCTTTGAACCTGTGCGCGGTATTCAGATTTTAGATTAGCCATGGATATTATTAATTGTTATGAATAAATCATAGCATTTCTTTCTGCCTACATCTAAATCTCTTAACCCTCTTAAACCTTTAAACCTTTAAACCCCTTTCGGCATTTTATTTGAAAACAGCATTTGATCTTCATTGATTGATAATGGGCTCTCTGAATATCCTTCCCAATATATTTCATCCGCGATAGTGCCGCCGCACCATGTGACTTGCTTTCTCAATTGATCAATCTGATCATTTGAAAAAATTTGGTCTGGCGAGTATTTAATATCTGATACGTCAGTCATGGAAACTTAATATTTTGTTATACCCAAATTATACCATTTAGGTTATCGACTTTATGAGATAAGCCCCTTTGTTCTTCACGTTCCCTACGTCTTTGCTGACCGGATACCACTCAAAATCTTCTGCAGGTTGCCCAAGATCGCGGGCAATTTCCTTTGCTCGATCCTTCGTCAGATCAGGAGAAAGCCATTCCCGCGCAAGCACGGGAGAAAGAACCACGGGCCTACGGTCATGTACGTCTACCATGCCCCCACCAGCATCGGCAGTGATGATTAAAAAGCCCGGTGGCTCATCAGGCGATGGACCTGGCTCTACCTGGGCCAGTCCAGCGAAGAACATAGGCTTGTGGCTCTTCAACCTGATGAAGAAGGGTTGCTTCTTCTCATCACCCGGTTCTTTGACCCATTCGTACCAGCCGTCCGCTGGAATCAGCGCCCGATGGTCAGGGAAAAGCGTTTTATAGAATCGACCACGAGCTATGGTTTCGATTCTGGCATTGATCGGCTGCACTACCTTCGGCTTCGGCCAAGACACCTCGCGCTTCCAACCCCAATGCACGGGCGAGATCTGCGGGCCATCAGGTTCGGCGTGAATGACAGGAACGTCAGTGCTGGGAGCGATGTTGTAGCGGCCAATGGGTGTCTTATCCACCTTGGCGAACAGATCACCTTGGGGGTCGAGTTCCTGCACATACTCATCAAGGCTTCTGAACATCACGAATCGACCACACATAAACCTTCTCCTTCAATCACAGCTTGGGAATCTCACCTGTGGCTTCAGCAATCGTTGCTAGGGTTTCTTCCATCTCGCCTATCTGGTCTTGAAGCTTCATGAATGACAGGTGAATTGAGTCATCCACATCGACAGTCTGACTGCCCCGGAGAGCATCAACTTCGATCTCAACAACAGATTCCAATTCAGAGACCGTTGCACGTAACACCCGGAGATGTTCAAAGATCCCAACTAGCAGTGTCTTGCTGTCCTTGCTCATCAGTCCCACCCAAGCTTTTTGATCTCTCGCCGGTAGGGTGTATCGATCTGGTCCGGGACGTTTTCCATGTACGCCTTGGCGTGTTCCAACGTCTTGCCGTCCAGGGAGATCAGGTACGAAAGCACATCAACGAGAGAGGGTATCAAGCCTTCTACGTCTTCAAATCGTGGAGGCAAGGCAGTCCATATGACGGCATTGAGCTGCCTATCCGCTGCCCATTTCCCAAGTACACCAACCGTAGAACTGTTGATGGTAAAAACACCCACTCCATCAGCTCTATAATCGGGAATCTGCTCACGTATGCGGAGGGCCTGCACAGCCTCATCGAGCGACTGAACGTCTAGGACTGCCCAAAGCACCTGACACGGTGGACCGTTGAGGCATACCGCCGTTGCAAGCTCCCCACCATCGCCTACCCGTGAAAACTCGATAGGCAGTTCAGGCCCGTCACTGAACCAGTCTGAAGCTAAAGGAAGCACACCCGGCTTCCATATCAGCGATCCCCATCCTAGGCATGCAATTTTCAAGTCTCAACCCTCATCCACTTAACTTCAGGTAGAAATTTGGAGGCCCTCAATGGTAAGAAATTCATTAAAAAGCATAGACTAGAAACTAATATTTGGGTTGAGGTGGAACGGTCCAAGAACGGTTAAATCACTATAGAGCCCTTGATAGGGCTTTATTTTTTACCGAAAAAAACCGCCTGTGTGGGCGGTCTGATTGTTTAGCATGGGATGCTCTCACATTTTGGGCTTTAGCCTTTGAGGTTCTTTCTGCTTTAAATTTAATTCTTGTTGTTGCATGTGTTCATATGCTGACTTGACAGAACCTTCAGCAAACATCAAACCTTGCAACAGACCTTTTGCTCTCAAAGGTGCGACGTTGTATTGCGAAGGAATGTCAACGGTATAACCTTTCCCTATCGGCTGATTATGCAACGGCTTAATATTCAACAGAGTCTCAACTCCATTATATCGAAGTAGTTTTTCTTCGGTTATTTTTAAAGTAGTATGAGGACCGGTTGGATCAATTTTGAAATGACCATTCAAATAATACTCTTTAAAATCGACCAAATGATGATTGCCAATTATATAATCATGAATTTGTTTAGCCACTAAAACATTTTCAATATTAATACTCTCAGGAATCGATGACTCTTCCACTCCAGCGTTTTTAAGAATCAACGATTTATTGTTAGAGTACCGTTCAAAATAAGTTTGATCCGGCTTGGGAATACCTCCTCTTGCTCGAGTCACAGCTTGCTTATTATTGTAGTTTAAAGAATCTACAATAGACTCAGTAACTATGTCATTTAAATTATCCTTCGTAAATTGTTTGCTCATGCTTGTTTACCTTTTGCTATGAAAGCGTAATTACTTTCATAGAGTTAATTATATCATTTTAAAACCCACAAATAACGATAAGCACTATTCACGAATCAATCCAAATAAAAAGATAGAGTCTTGAATTCATCCTCATACTCAAGCTCGTATCTTTTACTAGCCACATTCCACTGCTTTATTCCATCCGATCTCAAATTAGAAACCTGCCCAAAAACCCAATCAATATAAACATAATCAATAGTATCTACATAAATGAAGACACAGGTTTCATCTGTTAAATAGATTTGAACACATTCGCTATCGATCACATCAACCCGCGTAACCTTTCTCTCAAATCTCCCATTATCAACCATTAATCGAAATTTGTTTTCTTCAACAAACATGCAAAATCCTTGAAAAACCCTGCTTTTGCTTTTGCCGGCCTCAAGAGAAATAGTTTCTATTAGCATCATAAAACCACCATTCTTATCATCCAATCAGCGGAATTGCTGAATGGCATTATTCAATCATCATCATTAAATAAATGATTCATTGTGTCCCACGACTCAAGAACAGCACGCAGTTGCTCGCTAACATCAGCTATGTCGCCCCCGTTGAATTCCTCTCTTACCATTACCTCAGAACTGAAATCCACGTAACCCGCAAATTCACCGTCATTGTCTGCATAATTTAAGTAAATTTCGGTCATACCTGATGCAATAAGCTTTTCAAATGTTTCTTGAAGAAAATCGTCATCAAAGCCATAACACTCATAACAAAAAATCAATGTCTCCGGGTTTGAAAGATTCATATGATAAACAGAACCCATTTGATCGATTAATTCAGAAACTGCACCACTATACTGACTGATATCCGAAACCTTGTCCCATTGAGGAAAATTATCAAAAACGAATTTATCGATTTTTACTTGCTCGGCATTAAAGCTAAACTCCACTTGCAACATATATTCACCTTATCTTAAACCAACCAGCAGAATTGCTGATAGGTAGTTCATTCATTCTTCGAATGGGTCTTCGTCAACTTCAAAAGCAAGGGTAGTACCATCAGAAAGCGATACGCTCATGGCTTCGAAATCCACAGACATAAATTGCTGTTTTAAAAAATGCAAATCCTCATCAATGCCCCAGCACTCAATCCAATAAACTAGAAAATCACCAATTTCTGATTTTCCTAGCCAAATTAATTGAAACCTTTCGGCTTCATCAATACTGACAAAAATAGCCTTTTTCTTTTCCTCACCATCGTAAATCTTCTTCTTTATAAGTTCCCAAAAGCTGTCTATCTCTATTTCATCGACACTCATAAATCACCTTTACAAATTATTGCCAGCGGGATTGCGGACATACATTTTCCGTCTAAAACTTGTTATGATTTCGCAGTGATTTTTACCTTTCTTTGTGCAGCACATGAAGAAATTCAGTAACGGTTTCACCACCGAATGGATTCTTTTGCCCCTTTATTGAACTGAACCTTTTATGTTCCATTTCGTGAACAGAATATTTCCCATTTGCAGACATAATGTCAGCGATCAGCGCAGGTGGCATGAGGCTTTCACTTGAATAGCTCATTACAAGGAATTCGAAATTTGCCAACTCAACCAACTTCCTGAATTCGTCTTTTACCAATTTCTTGCTCGACCACGGAGAGCCAACCCTTCCAACACGCTTGCCAGTGATTCCGGCAATCTCAGGTTTATCATTCAGCGCAATGGTATTGAGTAGGTGATAATCCCCGCTGTACTGACGCTGGTTGTACGGAGGATCGAGATACAAAATGTCTCCACTAACATGCGTGATTAAATCAGTGGCATCACCCATGTATACATCATTACTCGCCACAGCTTCTTTCAGATCGAACGCTTTGAAGTGAATTGGATTGAGAGACGATGCTTTGAATTTCTTTAAGTAGGCTGTATATAAACCAGTCGTATTCGAAACCTTGTCAGCGCCTTCCAGCACGGAACAGAGGCAGTAATAAAACTGTTGTTCAGTCAGCTCGCCACGCCCGTACATTCCATACACAAGGGCAATCCCCGCATCAATCAGCTTTGCGTTGTCATTGGTGAAATATGTGCGCCCGGCAGATTCACTATAATTCTGAAAAATGAACCCTTCTTCACCACTCATGTTGTGATTCATGTAATCCAAAATAGGCTGACATTCATACACTGTCGAAGAGTCATTATTCAGAAGATTTTCCAAGGTCGCATAGGAGTAGTACTCCAGGTCATTAGCTACGACCTTAAAACGGTTTTTGAAGTGATTCGCTACCCTGCCCGACCCTGAAAAAAGGTCACACAGTACAATCTCATTAGACGGCTTTGAGATAGTTGAAACACATTCATTAATTACAGAATCGATGAAACCAAGCAGCTTTGTTTTGGAACCGAGATATTTCAAACGCGCACAGAGCGGCGCACATCGTCAGAAGTGACGTGTGGAAAAGACTTTAACTTTTCTGGCATGCATTGCAGTATTGTTCAAAACTGCTTTTAGAAACGTGAAAGCGTTTCAGTTAATGCATAAGATTTAAGCAAGTATCATTTGTTATGCGGGTTTAAATCTCGGATACAGACTTTCATACTCATCAGGTGTGTAGGCTTTAACAAAATGACCCCCACCGACATCTATAAATCCCTGCTCTGCCAAGCTAGGGCGTTCTGAATACCCCCAAAGCATAAGTCCTATATCGTTAATCCATCGTTCTTCATTGAGGCTACACTCACCTTTGTAAGCGCTCACAACCAATGGTTTTACTCGATTCGAAATACGCGTGAGAATTACTGCACACGAAAGCATTTCACAGCACAACAAATGCGAAATTAAACAACTTTTAAATTTATCAAATAGAATTGGAACAATACGATGAGGTACACCATTCAACGTATCAAATCTAAAAACCAAAACCACGTCAGTTTTATTTGTTATTTCAAAATTAAATGCCTCAGAATCGCAACCCCAAACTTCACGTTCGGAGCTACCACCTAGTGATGCAATCTTTTCAAAATCGAAATAATACCTACCTCCATCTTCGCTAAAACAAAAATCAATTATTTCATCTAAATCGCTCTTGCTGCAGTGAATCTCAATCTCATTTCTAAAAATATTAGCCATATGGAAATACCGGGTACGCCTCTCAGAATGAGATAGCGGAAAAGACTTTAACTTTTCTGGTTCGCACTGCTGAAATCAATCAGCGTTTAGAAATGGGCTATTTCAGATAGTGCGATTGGTACGATTACTTACTGGTAATACCGTTGAAGCTTCGCATAGAGCTTTCACGCCAAGGCATTTCCATAACCACTATTTTTCGAATCCCGTTGATTCGATGAAGCGAACTTTAATGATTTTAAAAATATTGTCAAACAGCCAGAATCTAGAAAAAACAGATTTTTATTTAGCCAAAAAATCTTAAATCCAAAATGATGATTTTGGTAAATAACACATAGAAGCTCGCACATCGCTGCAGCTCTTAGTTTCTCGGGGCTAGAGGTCATTTAAGAAAAGGAAATGACTATTTTGGAAAAAAATATAAATCTGATTTTTTTGGAAATGCTGTTCACACTTGCCATTTCTGATAGTCAAACTCGATCAGGTGTAAGGAGGTCGATTAAAACGATTTTGAAAAAATATGCGGATCACAGCTTGAGAACAGAGAACAAAGCAACCTAACACGTCTGATGTTTCGCACAGCTCACCAGGAGCTTGCTTGTCTCCCCGGCACAGTAGGCCACAAGCTATGCAATGTGATGGGGTAGGAAGCAGAGCGAGAGCTACACACTGCCTATCCAAGGAGGGAGGAAGATCCACCAGGAGAATGGCAAATGGGTAAAAAGGCAATCGGCTTATCAGCCGAAATCACGAAGCCAAATGGTATAATTTAGAAAACCAAACCTATTACTAATGCGTCAATTAGCTCTCGCCTTTCTTCTATTGCCTTTCCTGTATATGTCACAAGCATCTGCAGCAGAATGTGGATTCAAATCAGATAACAAAACAGTAGATCCTAATTCATCAACGCTTTGCCCTGAAAACATCGCCATGAAACTAATGAGCAGTTCCGTTGGCGAAGGGGTTCTTCTTCTAAGCAATGATCAAGATACACAATACGCAAAGATCCAGGAAACAAAAACAGATTCACAGTTACGTTTTGATGAAGCGAACCAAGATCATTTTATAAGAGACAAGCAATACACAAGGGATTTAGCTTCCTACCTAATAATTGCCATATTTATTATAATATGGTTAATCATGGCGCTCAAAGCTTGGAAAACGGGTGAATTTCATGACTCAAAAAATGATCATGGAGAACAGGTAAAAGCCAGATATAACTTCTTGAATAACCTATTCATAGCAATTGCGGCGGTAGGGATATTTGGGCTAGGGATGGTTGGACAGAAAAACTCTTTATCCATAGCAGACGCAGTAATTATAAGGCTTGACGTAACATCTGAAATCGCAAAGCAGAAATTCATACAAATGGTAAGTTGGGTTAGACAGAAAGGATATTTGGAAACAACCGTTAAAGACTCTGAAACAGGCGTTGTAGATGATGTGACAAAGGGACAAGCCGCCTTTACGGCTTCAGCTTTGTCAAACCAATTAATTTCAAAAGCCATTGTCGCGAGGCTTTCAAGTCAACTCTACAACGACATTTTCAACAAGAGTGACTCATCGAATTGGGTTGTATCGAATTCGCTATCTGACATCTCAAAACAGGAAAACAATACCTTCACATTTAAGAAATTAAGCGATAACGGAGAGCTATTGTTTAAGCTTGACCCTGTGACGGTATTCAAATCAGAGCTTGATGCAGGTGCAGCAACACCTTACCTAAAGGAAGTCAGGTACAACGAAAGGTACAGGGACGAAGCTGACATTCGCACAGTAGAAGCAACTGCAAACCAGTTAAGAAATGAACTGCGTAACGGCCCGTTTGAAAACAAGAAAGCAGAATACGAAGACATAAAAAACAACGTAATGGTGATGTTCTATAAGGATACAAGAGCAAACACTTACCTCAAAGAATTACCAAACGATTTTAAGCTAGCAGACGATGTGGCTGTGACTGTCTTGAATCTGGTATGTGCCGAAAATAAACAACTGCGCCTTTCCGCGAAAACCTACATAGATGCACATAAAGGTATTGGGACAAGAGGCACAGGTTCAATTGAATGCGTTGGAAACGACTGGCAAGTAATGGGCGAAGACCCAATAGCGACTTACAAAACAAAGCTCTACGAAACAAGAAAGAAACTGGAAGACACTTATCGTGACAGAATTTTAGCCTTTAACGATGCGTTCAGCACGGCTTTGGAAAGTCCTTCGATCCTGACTCAGTTGAAAAAAATGATTAAAGAGGGGGAGCTAAATTTCTATTTCAATTACCAGAATCTTGTTGAAGAGACTACTTTTACGAGCATCAATCAAAACCTATTCAACACCAAAGTCTTGCAAATTTCAGAAAGAAAAGCAGTGGATTTCTTCATAGATGATGAATGGGCACGAGCGCACGGATATGAAGCTGACTACAATAACCGAGTCAACATCAGCCAATACGTCAGAAATTACTTTATAAAGACTGACCGTGCAACATTGCCAACTATCACTGATGCAGAAGCTATTACTCAGAAACTGATCTTCGATAATGGTACGTCTGCCGGAATGCACAATGACTTTGAACAGGGCGCAGGAATAGGCTTTGAATTGCCTTCCACTGCCTTAAAACGCTGCAAGCTTTCAGTTACCCACCCAATCAAATGTTATCAATTGTACGCAACCAGCTTAAGCAATACGGCTAGCGATTTGAGAGCCTTCGGACTGACCCTAGCTATTACAGGGCAAATTGCTAACGATTATGCCAAGTCAAAAATTGAAATGCCTAAAACCGATAGCGCAGCTAACATTGGAAAGCCGAATAAAATCCAAGCTGGAAGCTCATTAGCACAGACAGTAACTTTCATAGCAGCAGGTATTGGCTCAAGCATTGTGTCTTTGAGTCTGACACTTGACATGATTAGTAACGGTTACAGATTTTTGCTTATCTCAGTAACTATATTGCCGTTCTACACAATGGCGGTCACACAAAAATACTTCGTGATAGCACTCATAAAATTCTCACCATTCTTCCTATTCGCTTTCGTGAGACTGAATGACGCTGACAATTTCGCCGCAATGCGCAGGAATATTTTTGCGTTTGCAGTGAGCATTGCAGTTTTCCCTATACTGCCTCTTATTGCATATACAATAAATTGGGAGGTAATCAGGGTCGTTTTAGTATTCACAGATGCATCGTTCTATTATGAAAGGGGAGGTATCTTTGACAACATTGTTGGATTCTTTATTGAGTGTATAAGACCGTTCATAGTGACATTGGTTTCGACAAGCATTTGTCTGCACTTTATGCAAAACACCCTTAAATTACTCGGAGGACACATGATGTTTGCAGAAGCGGGAATCAAGGTTATAGGCTGGATGATGACAATCGTGAACGTTTTATCAATCGGCTCAATAGGTATGATTAACAAGTTAAGCACAGGCTTTATTTCTTCTTTAACATCTTACAAACGAAGCTGATTACGCGTCATTAGGAAGGGCTTGAAATGGTATAATACTTTAAAACAAGCCCACCTTTAATGAAATTCTCAACTTATGCATTTCTGCTTCTATTAACCCTATTCCCACAATTTGCTAATGCAGAGTCTATTGGTTCTAAAGCAACTGCATTTATACAGTCTCAAACAGATGAAGAAAGAAGGTCTGGATTCACAGAGCCAGTATTAGACTCATTGTATGGCTGTAAAATGACACAGAGCATTGCTCAAGGGACAGAGACTGGCAAATATAACTGCACAGGAAAGAACAACAAGTTTAATAGCGGCGTATCCAAGATTGTAAATCAGTCTATCTGGAAAATGCTCACAGTGATTACCACTCTTGCGTTTTTAATTCTTAGCAGGTGGTTTTATATTAAAGTATTTGCCGCAGCCTCTCAAAAAATGAACGAGAAAAACTCCGCATTAACGGCCACATTAATCACCTTACTATTTTATGCTTTTGCTTTTCCCGCTTTCGTGAATGAACAGGGGATTAGATACAACATATTTACAAAGTTAGCGATAGGGACGTTTTACAAAGCTCACTCCATAGCGGAATATTATTTATTCAACGATGCTCAACAAACCAAAATTGAATACCCAAAGCGCTTTATCCCCGCTGTGAATTCAGGTGGACCAGCTAACGAGTACAACGCGATTAGCTTTCAATTGTGTACGTCGAGTATGTCAGAGCAAGAAGCCTCAAAAAAACAAAAAATCATCTTCAACTTTAACGAGTCTACAGGTGAATTTTCAGCCTTTCACCAAGTGGGGAGCTGCATACTAGATGTCAGCTTCACTATCGACATGAATACTGAAAGCATTGCAAAACGTTATGGCTTATCCAGCTATGTGGAAAATTCGATTGAGACAATGAAACGTATCATTGAGGAAGAATATATTCAGAAGGCACAAGGAATCGCTGAGAACGTAATCAAGGCAGGTAAACCTAGATTGGGAGTACCTGACACATACACATCAGGTCAGCTCGTTTGCAGTGACGAAGAGAATTTCAATCTTAGCGGTATGAGCCCTAATAGCATTAAAGACTATGCCTACGATGCCGCAAAATGCATGCACGGGCGCGTGATTGATGACCTCAACAGGGTTCCAGGATACACAGAAGCGTTGATACCCAAAGACCGAATGGTAAGAGTTTGCTCAACTGTTGACCACAGCGCCGGGTCAGAAACCAGTTTAGATCGTGATGCCAACTCAACCACCTTTACTAGCAATTCGACTCTTGAATCAACGTTGAGAGCTTGTGCAGAAAGGGCTTGTGCAAATGATTCAAGCCCAAAGAACTGTGCTGACTCTCTGAATTTTTACAACCTGTATTTCAAAAACAGATACATGACCAATCCCAACATGGTTACTTTTTTTGCAAAGATATTGAATACCGATTTCAAAAACACCCTATTCTCTGGCCCAGGTGAGCAATTAGCTTCAACGTTAAAATTAGACATGTATCAATCGTCAAGCATACTCACATCTGAAATCAAGGACAAAGAAGCTTTTACTGTCGAATACGAAAGGATTCAGTCGAATATTAATTTACAGTACTTCATAAACAATAGTCTTGATGCAAGCCAATTATCACCAGTTGCAAAGGATTGGGACACAGCATTTTTGAAATCCATTACAATCGGAAATGACGGTCCTTTAAGTATAGATAGAGTTGTTGACTGCTTGCAGTACTCTAGCTCAACGTCGCCAAGTGGCAGAGAATGTGGTTCTGTGTTTTTAGAAATTGAAGGCTTTGGGCAAAACCTTCTTGCAGTAGGTATGATCATCAAGGCAGAACTCAGAGTAAATGATGCGATAAGAAAGAACACTTTTAGCAGAACTAAAGAGGCAGCAGGATTAAACGCTAGCAAGAATGTAATAGAGCTTGCATCAAGCTTCTTCGGATCATTCACAGGTAAGATTGCAATCCTTGCAACAGGCATAACCGCTTCCACAAGCTTTAATGAGATCTACAACCCCGTAGGATTAAGCGTTGGCCCTGAAGCTCTCATAGCGCTAGCTATAATTGTCAAGGTTCCGCAAATGGCTGCCTTCCTGGACACTTTTGCAAACTCCCTGATTTTGGGTGGAAACGCTTTGATTTGGGCAATTCCTCTTGCAATTGTTCTGAGTGGTTTGAGCGTAATATATACATCTATAAAATCCATGATAGGTTTTTCTGTCACCGCCCCGACTACAATTCTTCAAAACATCAATGGAACAACAGTTGATAAACATACGGATATTTTTAAATTCATCCAAGAATTGGTTTTACTTTTTCTCTCAATAACTTGTTATGCCGTGATGCTGTACCACTCCTTATGGTACATAAAAGCGCTATTTATCTATAAGGTTATCGACATAGAAAAGATAACCGGCAGTTTAAATATCGGATACAGAATCACCGGAATTGGTGACATTTATTCAACCTTGATGGGAATCAGTATCTACCTTTGTATTGTCTTGATGTTATGCATTCACATAATTCGCAGATCCACCCAAATCAAAGAATTCATTGGAGTGATTCTGTATTCAACAGAAAGAAATCTCCCTGAACACGCCCAAGGAATAGAATTCTCTTCAAGCAAATTCGGAAAAAACAATATATAAGTTGGCCTTATGGCCAATTTGAGATTGCGCAGATGCTATAATTAGGAAAACAACCTAACACTATAATGTCAATCAAAATATCAAAAAATGAATCTCAGTATTCAGATGAAGAGAAAAGCGCTATTCAGCAACAATTCGATTATGCAATGAGCCAATATTGTGAAGTAGACAACCTCTACAAAATAGCTAAATTGACGGCGCTATTTTTCCCATATGGATTATTAGCGACTTTCTTTCCAATACGAAGGTTAATGCAAGCAGATCACAGCCTTTTTAGGTATTGGATGATTCTGCCAACTTTATTGGTTATCATGTTCATTTCAGCAAACATCTATGTTTGGTATGCTTATTTTTCTGTTCGCAGCACACCAATCTCCGACATGTTCCCCTTCCACTTAGTAATCATCTGTTCGATTTGTTTATGGACAATCGGATTGTTCGCACAGAAGATTTCAAAAGTAGCATGGCTAATCAGAGAACTCATCTATTACAAACAAGTCAATCGGTACAATCACTATAAACGAATCGTAGCTAGCCGCTTCACCACGTCAGGAATGAAAGGTCTATTCAATAAATTTGCAGGTAGGATTAAATAAAGCTCAATGCCTGCGGCAAATGGCAAGCATTAAAGCTCAACCCATTTGCCATTTACTTCTATCACACTGAATAGCCCGTGAATAAAATCCAAAAAGCCTTTTGTTTTGTACAGTCGAATCATTCAACGAGAATCTACTTATCCAATCATATAAGCCATACCAGGTGCTTCTCGCGTCAGCGAATGCTCCACCAGGTACTCAACCTTCCCTAGGCCGTTCCTAGGCCATTCCGAACAGAATCCGAAGCCTCTATTACCCCGATAGAATCTGTCCAAGTCCAGGGAGCGCAGGGCCGGGTATACTCATCCATACCGCAGGTTCAGGGAGTTGACCGTATGGACAAGGAATTCAGCTACAACCCTCAAATTCCGTGCATTGTGCTGCACAACGGCCAAGATGTAGGCGCGCTGGTAGCCGGAAGGCTGTACAGATTCGATTCCAGCCTAACCGCCGCCAACCTCCATACAGAAGCAGGATTCCTTGTGGATAACGTCCTATTTCAGTACGGAGAGCCCATAGGCCACCTTGAAGGCAGAAGGCTCATCATTGATAGCCGTTGCGAAATCCTAGAACTGGTTGAAGCCTAACCGCCCTTCTCTGGTCCACCGGCAAGCTGACTACGTGCAGCATCGAGGGATTCCAGCAGGCTCTGTGAGTAGCTGACGGCATCAGCTAGAGCCACTTCTGCAAAGCCCGTATCAACCTCTACGAATTTCTCCATAAACGCCCTGCAGTACTCCTGCCATTCCCCATCCTCACCCAAGCCATAAAGCCCAAGCCAACAGGCGATGATCTGGTGTACGTGCATAGCATTCCTTGCAGCCTCTCCTTGTGTCCGTAGAAAGGCTTCGCGGTCATCAGAGACCGAGTATTCACGGAAAGCTTGTAGGTGCTGATTCAGGTTCAGGACACACGCAGACACGTCAAAATCTAGCTGAATGCGCTCCCTAGGGTTGTACCTGTTGCGTATCGGTCGAGACATGTCAGTGCAGCCCTGGAGGTAGACGATCTGATCCTACCTCCAGATCTCGCAGCAAAGCCACTTAGCAATCAGAGAAAGCAAAAAGCCCGCATGATTGCGGGCTTCTCTAAAAACAAACCTAACTACAAGCAGCGGACTTTACTACAAGAAGAACAACATGCTGCTTGCTTTTATAGTTTACCATTTAAAACCTAAAACGAAGCCTTAACGAAAAATCTTTTTCAGAAAATTAGATTTTCTTTTTTTAAATGCTATTATTTAAAAACAACAAACCTTTACTAAAATGAAAATCAGATTATTTACCTTTGCAGCTTTAGCGTTGCTTTCGAGTTTATCCCATGCGAATGACTCAACTCAAAACAAATCAGGAAAACAGAATATAGCTGAACAAAACCTTATTCAAACCACTCGACAAATTGTTGACTCAGTGGGTTTCGTTGATATGGATGCACAGTCACGTTCTTTTTTAAGCACAGACTTCAAAGGAATTCCTATTGAAGATTATGAAGACACAAACGATTATGACGCCCATATAGACGCTTCATGATTAACCACTTATCAATTAAAGCCTCAACAGAGGCTTTAATTTTGCCAAAAGGAAAAGTATGCAAACGGCAAAATGGTATAATTAAGCTAATAAACAAACCTTTAAATCATGCAAAAATCACTAATAGCCATATCAACACTTTCTGTTTTGTTGATAGCAAACACAGCATCAGCAATTACATGGCCTGCTGAACAAACATACGAAGAATCGCTAGGCGCAGAAACATGGTCAACAGACGGGGGATGCAAGTCGGGGCAACAAATCAGTATGAGACGAGTCTTTTTTATTAATAAAGATGGTAGTAAAACCTATGTAAACAAAGGAAATGGAGTTTTTGTAAATGGTAGTGAATCGTATGGCGACGGATTTGAAATATTGTCAAAATGCTACGAATCGACAAACACAGCAATGGAAGAAGCTAAAATATCGGAAGTTGTATCAGAAGTAGTTTCGCAAAAATGCGAAAATCCGTTAGAAACAGGGTCGATAAATAAACGTCGTGAATATACGCTATGGAGTTCAGACAGAGTAAACAGTAACTTTAAAACAGGTTTTGGTGTGATGGTTACTAGCACTTGTAAATTAGTAGAAACAAAGGTTTTTGATAATCCAGTTTGCTCAATAAAAAACCCTGAATTTCCATTCGGAACGATTTTTGGGACATGGACAAGAACGACAAAAGACGGCATAGCAGGAGAATGGAATTTAAACGGATTTTTTACAAACGTTAACAAATGCTTTAAGACAGTAACTGAAACCAAAAATCCTACATGCCCCGCTGGTTACACCGGGCAAATGACGCAATCGAGAACGTATGATTTATGGAAAACTGGTAGCACAAAAAATGATTCTGGCTTTATCACAACACAAGACACTTGTTCAAAAACTGAAAACAAACAGCTTGTACAAGAGAATTGCCCATCAGTGAACCCAAACTACCCACTTGGAACTACGAACGGGCTTTATTCAAGGACGGTGACACCAGCAGGAATTGCCAGCGATTGGAAATTAACAGTGCTTATTTCTAATGCCTGCTACTACATGAAAGACACAGTAACAAGCACAAATGAGGTTTCATGCCCAACAGGCCAATCAGGAAAAATCATAAGAGAAACGCACTTAAAATTAAAACAATACATCTCTTGGTCACAAAACGATTCTTCATACATTGTTGAAACTGAAAATAGCTGCAAAGCGTCAGGCCCCGTCACTGTTGAAGTAAAACCCGGTAGCGAAACCGTAAGCTGTGATTCGTATTATGGAACACAAGCAGGAACGTACACAGGAAACGTTACCAAGACTGGAGACAACATCACAATCTTTGACCCTATAAGCGGAGCGACAAACACAACGTTCCAAACGAAAAGCGAAGACACAACATCGTGCATAAAAGAAATCACAACGACTACGAAAGAAATCATTGAAGAAGAATGCCCAGCCGGATTTATAGGTAAAATCACAAAGTATTTAGTAAAAGCTGAAAGCACCACAGGTACTGTTTATCCATATGGAACCACGCCAATTCTTGATTCAAATACCTGCACTGCTGTTTCGGTAAGCGATGAAATAAACGCACCTAGCACTGAACATTTGCAAGATTCAGTTCTTTCAAACTTGAGTTTCACCACAACCTCTATCTCAAAAAGCGATTTGATAATCGACCAACTCAACAAAATAGACACATCGAAGCTTGAAGGCAAAGCCTATGTAATGAATATTAATGCTGACAATTTAAGTTCCGAGGCTTTCGATAAAAACAAAATAACTAATCTTGTAAAAACATTTAAAACGAAACTGGGTCAATCAGCTAACGTAAAAATATCATCAGTACCAGTGACATTGGATAAATACATTAATCAAGATGGCTTAACACAATCTAGAATTCGATTAGAAAGATTATCGCTTTCTGGCACTAGCGTTAACAATGGCACAGTCACTGTCAAATACGTTTCTCTTGCGAAATCAACACCTCAACATTTCAGCTTCACAGTAAAGGTCTTTGATTAAGATAAGCCACCAACAGAAGCCCTACGGGGCTTTTTTTGTACCTTGAAACCACCGCCATGAGCCGTCCTAACCTTACCCACCACAAAGGCACCCTCCAACCTTAGAAAGCTCTCAAATCAATCGACAGCCATCCTAAATAGGAACTCTTCAACTTTCATTGCTTACGGGCTAATTTGCAAAACCAAAATGCTATAATTCGATTAACAAACAAACCACTACAAAAATGGACAACAATCAACCAGCGACAGACAAAAAAAGTAAGTTGAATACATTATTAATGCTTATGTTAACCTTTATTGGTGTAAGTTTATTTTTACTATCTGCTTCATATTTAATTCTTCTACATAAAAGCCTTGATCGACAAGGATACTATGTTCATCAGTTCTTAAAAGAAGAACACCTAGCATCAATGTTCTACATCGCTGTTGCAGCGGGCTTTTCTTATTTTATATGGCGATGCATCAAAATCGTTATCAGAATTAAGAAAGAAAAATTCTGTCTGGACAATATTCAGGGAGCTTTTATAGTGGCGCTTTTCATATTTTTTATGACTTTTTTTATTTTCTTAAACACACAGATTAGGTTTGAGCTTTTAAAAATCCAGGATATTAACGTAATACTTGAAGATGCAACCTTGGAAAAATATGAAGCATACAGCCCGTCACGATTCCCACATTACCAATTCAAAAATGCACAGTTCAGATTCATAAGAGAACAAAGTACCAGCTTAATAGAAATACGAAAGATCAGTAATCTTTATGCCACGAACAAGCTGGTAACACCAATTGAACCGCCTTACTATGATTTGCACAATTTATCGAGCGTAGAACTAAAAGCGGGGTTATCGCCACTATTTGCATTTTACTACTTGGTTATTTTTCAATTTCTCTTGACTATATTCTTAAAGCTATGCATTTATTTACCATGTAAAGTGATAAATTATAGCATTCAACGAAAGGCTTGACACTTAATGGTGCCAGCTGCATTCCAAGTCGTTTTATCACTAATTAATGCGCGTTCAAATGTTATAATTCTTGTATTCAGCACTTATGCTGAAAAACAGGATTACATAATGGAAGAAATTAACGATGATGAGTCATTTAAGGAGCTATATGAATTTCTAGACCTAATCAAAATAAACCAAAAAAAATTGAAGAAAGCCCAAATAATAAGCTTTACCTATCAGAAAAGGCTTTCAGCAGAGGGGAAAGAATAGACGAGGTAATATTTGATTAGTTAAAAAATAAAAAAGCCTCTCACGAGGCTTTTTTTAGGTCAGTCATCAGAAGGTCATGAGCTTCACAGCATGCTCAAATGCATTTTCCCTCGCTTTGACGTGACCCTGGCTCAACAGGAAGGCCAACACGTCATCACCGCTGTAATGCTCTGCAAATGCTTGTCTAGCCACTCTCCTATCGATCACATCATCGATCACGGCATCACCAAGAAGCCGAGATTTGTACACCAGCGTTTCTCGTAAAGCCTTTAGGTAGAAAGCGGTGTCATCAGGGCTACCAGCTCCAACAGCAGGCGCTGTGAGCTTCATTCCCCTTACCTTCTGTATCTGATCCACACATTCAGTGCAGGAACGCTTTAGCGAGCGATTGCAGGTCACGAATGACCCAGTGCCATGGTGCTTGAACCCAGCAGCGTGTATAGGTGCTTCAAGGCTCTTTGGACGAGGTACGCGCAAGGTGCTGACACTCTTGTTCAGAGCCCACACGAACATCTGTGCGTTGAATGCGTACTGGTCATCGTCCTTATGCTTGCCGATCCTACACACCAGGTCGTAAAGCTTGCTATGCAGGCTTCCCTTGATGGTTGTTACCAGAGTGGGGGCAAAGCCAAGGCTAGCCAGGTCGTTCAGCTTTAAGGACGTGACAGAGCTGATTGTGAGGTAGTGGAAGGTCTTTGACTTCGGGACAATCGTTACGTCATACCCTTCGATGTTTTTGGCACTCATCAGCTTGAAAAGCTTGTCGGTCAGCAGGTCATCAGCAGTGAAGAACTGATTCTTCACACCTTGCGCATTGAATGCTTTCAAGCAGAAAGCCGCCTTCTCTTTGGCAATCAAGGTTTCTGTAGCGGGGTTGAATATGACTTGGAATTTGTCAGCTTCAAATGATGCTAACTGGTTTGAAAAATGGTCGATTCTAGCTATTTTTGTTTTTGTCATTTTGTTCTCGTATTTTTGTTATTTTCTCCTTACGGAAAAGTAGGTAATTAGAATGGGATAAGACCATCAACACCTTCTTGATTCATATCATTATTAAATTGCTTATATTTCTTGAATTTCTCTTTACAAATCTGTCCATTTACCAAAGCAGCAGATCTAAACGACTTATTCAATGCGCTAGGCATTTTCATCTTCTCTTCAATACTACCTTTACAAGCGAACTGGACATTCACCTTAAAAGTCGTTTCACCACCAGTCCTATTACTATTTTTAGTTTCAATGAAATTCATATACCTCAAGACATTCAGGGATTTCTTACGAGTATTTTCAGAAACGTCCAAATACTTATCAAGGTCATGAAGGTTAACTTTGCATTCATTAAATCTATCCATATTTTCGACTGCAGCCATCAGGATCTGCCCAGCCACTTTATCAAATCCAACCACCGCAATATAATAAGGCATTGCGCTCGTAAAAATTTGCGCGTAAAAATTCTTTTCTAATTTATTAAATGTTATACTATTAAAAGGGTTCTTCATCTCAACCTCAACTCATTAATTAGACTGTTTGCCGCAGTCTTTTTATTTTTCTATCAATTAAAGGTTAAGGAACTTAACTTCAATCCACATCATTCCATGGGCTTTATCATGCTCAACAGCAATTAATTTCTGCTCAATTAAAACGTTCATGCATCTGCGTACATTTTCGCTTGTGCAATCCATCCACTTCATAATCTCTGCTTTGTCCGTATAAACGACATGCAAGCCAGTTTCTGTTTTATCAGCAGCAGTGCAGAGTTTTATCAATAGCGTATGCGCGGAGTGTTTTGTCAAAGCCACTTTACAAAGAGCTTCCAAGGCTTTGTCAGAAGTAGGCAGTTTTATATATCTTCTATTCTCAATGTTCATGTTGATTATTATTTAGTTTGTTTTAATACGATAGCATTTGAAAAACACAAAATTGTGGTTTAAGCACAAATTTGTTGAAAAATATTTTAGTATGAGTAAATAAAGCAAACTTTGGAGTACAATTTTTTGTACTCCAAAAAGAGAAATTCCACAAATATGTTGGAAAACACCGCTTTAGAGTACAGTTTTTTGTACTCTAAAATACCTTTACAGTACAATTTTTTGTACTGTAAAGTCTCTACAGGCCACGGAATTCAAGGACTGAAAACCTATAGCGCGCGCGTATAATTTTAGATCTCATTAAAAACCTAAAGGCGTCAGCAAATCTAGCCATCAATTGTTGGGCATTGGATCATGCATTAGAATTGAAAATGCATTCGACAGGTCAATAACTTTTATTGATCCTTGATGATCATTCATTTTAAGAAGTTCGGGCACTCGCTGCGCGAAATTGTTCAGCACTGCAAGCCCCAAACCTTTGGATCATGCCTTTGTCGCTTAAGTATCCGCCAAGACACTTTTTAAATTAAAGCTATTCCGGCATTTCCATAAACGTACATCAAATATCAAATTTAACCTTTTCAATAGCTTCTTTCTTTGCCATAGGTGTTGGTCCATCAGAGTAACGATCAAAGGTCATAGAAAGGCTACCGCCAACGTCATGCCCTACAATCGACATAACAAGGATGTTTTTCGTATCGGCACGTTCAAGCTCCGTGACCATTGTGTGTCGAAAGGAGTGAAAGACTAAATCCTTTGGATATCCAAGAGCGATTTTAAAGGCAGAGAACTCACTGCTCATTTCTTTAGATTTTGTTCCATACTTCCCGCCTCGATTCGTTTTCAGCAAATATCCGTCTTTGGATTCAGCCTTTAAGCGTTTAACAAGTGTTAGCAATTCTGAGTGAATTGGTACAAGCCTTTCACCAGCGTTGGTTTTAGACTGTTTAATGTCTATACAGTAAACACCATCCACCTCAACCAAATCTTCAACCTTGATTTGGCATATTTCTTCGATTCGTGCGCCTGTGTAGCATCCGAGCCTGATCAAATCAGCAAGACGTGTCTTTTCTTGGCTTATAGCATTGCTGTAGAGCGCCTTGACCTGTTCCTTGGTAAATCCTTTACGAGCATCCTCTTTCCTCGCACCACGGCGTATTTTAGCCACAGCGTGATTTGCAAATGGATTAACTGGATATTTTTGTCTGAAATCCACGTTATTGAACATGAATTTGTAAAAGGCATTGTAGGAACAGAGGTACTGCAATTTCGTTTTATCGGCACATTCAAGCGATTCCAAGAAAACACGAACCGATTCATAATCAAGCTCAAATTTCTGTTTTTCCAGAAACGACTTAAGCATGTTCAAGCGTTTTACGTGCCGATCAATAGAGCGCAGCGTTACCTTACGTTTCACTTCATATTTGTGAAACTCAACGAAATTCTTCTCTGTCAGAGGATGCCTTTTGACGAACTTGGTTGGTTCTGCAATGAAGGTTTTGACCTGTTCCTTCTCTGCATTGGTTTCTGCATATCCGTGGAATGAACCTAATTCAAGGGTATTTTCCAACTTCTCAAGGAGCCCTTCCGATTGCTTGAAGGTTTTGCTTGGTTGGCTCTGGAATTCGTTCAGCTCAGTCAAAATCGAAGCCAGTGCCGGGTGCAAATCCTCACCAAGAGCCTCTTTTTCTTCAGCCAAAAGATTCAGAAAACTATGGTGGCTGTCTATTTCTTTCACTGCCTGTACGTCTTCAAATTCTGAATCTTGAAAAGCCTTCTTCCTATCCTCTTTCCGCTCCATCAGCCTGCGCTTTATCTCGCCCAGGTTCTGGAACATTTCGTCAAATTTCACATCGACTGGCAGTGAAGCTAGGGTCTGCATTTCTTGCTCAATGACGAGCTTGCGCCGCTCCACTGCTATGCGGTTTTTGAACTCATGCAGATCCTTGGTACGAAGCACAAGGGCTTCGCTCTTACGACCCGTTTTGAGGCTCTTGATGAACTCAGTTCTGTTCCCAAAAGCAGACCTAACATCCTTGGGAATCGCTACGCGGACGTACCACGTCCCATCGATGTTTTTGAGATTATCGACCGCCATAGCGTGAGCATCCTGTACAATTTTTAGCCTGAAGGCATATGGCCTTCTCATCTGCACAGAATGTAATGCCACGAACAGCTTTTTGGAAGTGGTTTTTGGAAGTAAAAATTGCTGTAAGCACCGCATATCAAGGTTTACAGGGGGTTGCGCCATTTTTGGAGACAGTTCGAGTCTCCCTCGGGGCACCATCTTAAAAAAAGACCTTGAAATTCAAGGTCTTTTTTTTCGTCTGTAGAAAAGTGCGAAACTCACGCCGCCTTCCTTTGCCTGGCGATCTATCGCGCCGAGACCTCCCCAGAAGCCCCCTGGCACGCCAGGGCAGCACGACCCTCCCTCCTACCGTTCATCGCCACTCACGGCCCCCTGAAGGCCTGCTGGAGAGCATTACGGCGACCGGACAGATTGGCTCCAGCAGTGACCCAAACGCACTCAAAAACCATGAACTTGCCCGCGGCTGGAAACGACCAATCAGCCCTTCCCGGGCTTTTCTCGCGCCCAAAACAAAACCCCATCTGCTTTCGCAAATGGGGTTTCGGAATTTAATCTTGACGATGACCTACTCTCACATGGGGAAACCCCAC
>NZ_JBUZST010000005.1:0-443738 GCF_055407965.1 Pseudomonas sp. B611 | reverse complement strand
GCCGTCGAGGTACTTCTGCCAGGCCCAGTCGTACTTGAACGGCACGAGTTGGTTGAGGTCGGCGCGGCAGTTGATCATGCGCTTTTCGTCAACGGCGACGCGGGCGGCGGAGCCTTCCAGCTCGGCGAGGCCTTCGGCGATGTCGAGTTTATCGAGGGCGGCCTTGGCGCGCACGATGGCGGCGGAGTCGTTGGCGGTCACGTTACGGGCTTCCAGCGCGGCGGCAGCACCGGCACCGTCGAGGCGGTCCATGTTGGCTTCGGTGGCGTGGCCGGCGTTGGCGCCTTTAGCGGCTACTTCGCCTTCTTCTTCTTTGTCGAATTCGTCCCAGCTCAGCATGACGTGTCGTCTCCTGCGTGAGGGCTCAATGGTGCCCGTGTGAAACCGGATGGTTGGGTGTTCACACGGCCCAGAGGCCGCGGTGGATCTTAAGGAATCGTTTCTTGCAACAGCTCGCGCAGGCATTAAACGGAAATTGCGTTACGGGTGCTCTGCTTGAGGCTTGAGGGGCGGAGCGGTAGGTGTTTGCTCCAGCGGGGCCTCAGGTCTGGCTCTTAATCCCAGTGTAAAGGGATATTGCAGGCCCGATTTACCCGCGCATTATAGGGAAAAAAATGGGTTTGTGTTGCGGAGGATGGTCTCGGATCACCGACAAAAAGCCTGCTATTTGAGCCAGAGTGCTGGTTTATAAGGCTTTGCTGGGGTTGGATTTTTTTGACGGGCGGCGAGAGGGATTTTGCAGGGCTGGGGGAGGAGGGGGCGGGGAGGGCTTTATAGGGTGGGTATGGCTGAAATTGCCATCGCAGGCAAGCCAGCTCCCACAGGGGGATCGCGGTGTTTCTGAGGTGGGTTCTTTGCCGCAAGAACGATTTCTTGCGGCGAGTAGGATCAGGTTCAACCTGCACTAACTCAGTTGTTATCCGTTAGAGCAACCATTACCCATCACATGGTAATTAAGAATATGACGCTGACCTTGTGAGTCTTCATATTCCATCTTCACCGGTACAACTTCGCAGACTTCTGGAATGCTGCTCATGGATAAGACTTTGGCCACATCCAGATGGGTGCTGTAAGTGTAGTCTTCAACAATCGGGGCGTTGCGGCTAGCTACGTCAGTCGGGGCTTCGTCGGCCAGGGCGGCGGTGGCGCACAAGCTGCTGAGGGCCATAACTACTAGAGCTTTCATTTCTTTATCTACCTTATTCAGGGCGAAAGGGGCCACGGGGCCCTTGTGAGGCCGCGTGTGTAACTTAGGGTTGGTTGTTTCGGATTAACGTTGCCTTCGTGGGGGCTGTTGCGGTGTTAATCACAGTGCCTGTGTTGGCGGAAGTGATTCTAGGCCTGCGGGTTATATTCATATACCCGTGCTTTTGATAAACACTGTTGGCGGTTTTTGTAACAATCACGTGGTAAAGCTTTTTTCATCCGGGTGCAAAGCGCCATGGGCCGCGGGCCAGAGCAGTCAAAGCAGATAGCAGGGCAAAATGTAGGGGCTTGTTACTACCATCGTCGAATGGTTCTATGGGGCAGCCCCGGCTACAACAGGGCATACAAAAACAACTATTGTCACCGAGGTAAGAAAGATGAGTGCGGCTTCCCTGTACCCCGTTCGCCCCGAAGTAGCAGCCAACACGCTGACCGACGAGGCGACCTACAAGGCCATGTACCAGCAGTCGGTGGTCAACCCCGATGGTTTCTGGCGTGAGCAAGCCAAGCGCCTTGACTGGGTCAAGCCTTTCACCGCGGTGAAACAGACCTCGTTCGACGATCACCATGTCGATATCAAGTGGTTCGCCGATGGCACCCTGAACGTTTCCTACAACTGTCTGGACCGTCACCTCGCCGAGCGCGGCGACCAGGCGGCCATCATCTGGGAAGGCGATGACCCTTCCGAAAGCCGCACCATCACCTACCGCGAACTGCATGAAGAAGTCTGCAAGTTCGCCAACGCCTTGCGCGGCCAGGATGTGCACCGCGGCGACGTGGTGACTATCTATATGCCGATGATCCCCGAAGCCGTGGTCGCCATGCTGGCGTGTACCCGCATCGGTGCGATTCACTCCGTGGTATTTGGCGGTTTCTCGCCGGAGGCCTTGGCCGGTCGCATCATTGACTGTAAGTCGAAGGTGGTGATCACTGCCGACGAAGGCATCCGCGCCGGTAAGAAGATTCCATTGAAGGCCAACGTCGATGACGCCCTGACCAACCCGGAAACCAGCAGCATCCAGAAAGTCATCGTGTGCAAGCGCACCAATGGCGCGATCAAGTGGAACCAGCATCGCGACATCTGGTACGAAGACCTGATGAAAGTGGCTGGCACGGTCTGCGCGCCTAAAGAGATGGGCGCCGAAGAAGCCCTCTTCATCCTTTATACCTCCGGCTCCACCGGCAAGCCGAAGGGCGTGCAGCACACCACCGGCGGCTACCTGCTTTACGCGGCGCTGACCCACGAGCGCGTGTTCGACTACCGCCCGGGCGAGATCTACTGGTGCACCGCCGACGTCGGCTGGGTCACGGGCCACACCTATATCGTCTATGGCCCGCTGGCCAATGGCGCGACCACGCTGCTGTTCGAAGGCGTGCCGAACTACCCGGACATTACCCGGGTGGGCAAGATCGTCGACAAGCACGAGGTCAATATCCTCTACACCGCACCGACCGCGATTCGCGCAATGATGGCTTCCGGCACCGCCGCCTGCGAAGGCGTGGATGGCAGCAGCTTGCGCCTGTTGGGTTCGGTGGGTGAGCCGATCAACCCGGAAGCGTGGGATTGGTACTACAAGAACGTCGGCCAATCCCGTTGCCCGATCGTTGACACCTGGTGGCAGACCGAAACCGGCGCCACCCTGATGAGCCCGCTACCGGGCGCCCATGCGCTCAAGCCAGGTTCGGCTGCGCGGCCGTTCTTCGGCGTGGTGCCCGCACTGGTGGACAACCTGGGCAACATCATCGAAGGCGCTGCCGAAGGCAACCTGGTGATTCTCGATTCGTGGCCGGGCCAGGCGCGGACCCTGTACGGTGACCATGACCGTTTTGTCGATACCTACTTCAAAACCTTCCGTGGCATGTACTTCACCGGTGACGGCGCCCGTCGCGACGAAGACGGCTACTGGTGGATCACCGGGCGTGTGGATGACGTGTTGAACGTGTCCGGCCACCGCATGGGCACCGCCGAGATCGAAAGTGCCATGGTTGCCCACCCGAAAGTCGCCGAAGCGGCGGTGGTCGGTGTGCCGCATGACATCAAGGGCCAGGGCATCTATGTGTATGTCACCCTCAAGAATGGCGAAGAGCCGAACGAAGCGCTGCGCCTGGAATTGAAAAACTGGGTGCGCAAAGAGATCGGGCCGATTGCTTCGCCGGATGTGATCCAGTGGGCACCGGGCTTGCCGAAGACGCGTTCGGGGAAAATCATGCGGCGGATCCTGCGCAAGATCGCCACGGCTGAGTACGACGGGTTGGGGGATATCTCCACCCTGGCAGACCCGGGTGTAGTGGCGCATTTGATCGAGACGCACAAGACCATGAACGTCGCGTAAGGCGGGTTGGTGGTACAGAGCCCCATTCGGTGTAAGCCGGGTGGGGCTTTTTTGTGGGATCTCAAAACCAATGCAGATCAAGTGTGGGAGCTGGCTTGCCTGCGATGAGGGTGTGTCAGGCACAGGTGGACCAACTGACAGATTGCTATCGCAGGCAAGCCAGCTCCCACACTTGGATCGTATTTCAAATGGCGGCCGGTGAGCTGTCTGGCGACCCTGCAAACCATCAAGCCAATAAATATCGGTTTTTCATGTAGGGCATTTCTGGATGTTACCGCCGTCGTCAAATGTGTAACCCAACGCCCAAACATGAGGCAATGTGCTACACCTGTGCCCCGAAAAGCCGCATTCTAGACACCCCCGCAAATAAGATTAAACGCCAGACTTGCCGTGCTAGAAGGGTTTGCGAATAATAGGCCCGCAATTTGCAGCGTCTACAGGTTTAATGTCTTTTGTCCCTGCATAAAAAACAGGGGCTGTCAATGTGTTGGAACCGCTTTCTCAGTGCTTCTGTAAATTGTTGTCGCATTGAGGAAATATCGGCTTCCGGCCTGTCGTTAGAATGCCGATCACTCGCTCGTCGTCTCCGGTGTTGAATCGGTGTAGGACGCAGCACCGCAATTCGGTTTTCCTTAAGTCGCATCGTGGGCCATGGCTCATACTGCTGTTTTGCCCTATACCGATGGAGTCCCAAGATGAAGAAACTCGTGCTGTTGGGCGCCCTGGCGCTGTCCGTGCTGTCCATGCAGGCTTTCGCTGAAGGCAAGCCTCTGAAAATTGGTATCGAAGCGGCTTACCCTCCGTTTGCCTCTAAAGCGCCCGATGGCAGCATCGTCGGTTTTGACTACGACATCGGCAATGCCCTGTGCAAGCAGATGGACGTGAAGTGCACCTGGGTCGAGCAAGAGTTCGACGGCCTGATCCCGGCACTGAAAGTGCGCAAGATCGACGCGATCCTGTCGTCCATGTCCATCACGGAAGATCGCAAGAAGTCCGTGGACTTCACCGGCCGCTATTACTTGAGCCCAGCGCAACTGGTAATGAAGGAAGGCACCACCGTCAGCGACAGCCTGGATGAGTTGAAGGGTAAGAAAATCGGCGTACAACGCGGTTCGATCCATGATCGCTTCGCCAAGGAAGTCCTGGCCCCTAAAGGCGCCACGGTTGTGCCTTACAGCTCGCAGAACGAAATCTACCTGGACGTGGAAGCCGGTCGCCTCGACGGCACCGTAGCCGACGCCACCCTGCTGCAGGACGGCTTCCTGAAGACGCCAGCCGGTAAAGGCTACGCGTTCGTGGGCCCACAGTTCACCGACGCCAAGTACTTCGGTGACGGCATCGGCATCGCCGTACGCAAAGGCGACAAGGAAAACCTCGACCGCATCAACGCAGCCATTGCCGCGATCCGTGCCAACGGTGAGTACAAAAAAATCCAGGACAAGTACTTCGACTTCGATATCTACGGCGCTGACCCTAAGTAAATCGTCCTGGCTGTCTGTCCGAAATGGCGCAAGCAACAGAATTCCTGCGGTTTGCGCCATTTTTTCATCCCCCTTTTCGAGGACCTGAATCATGTTGAAAGGCTACGGGGCCGTCATCCTCGATGGCGCATGGTTGACGCTTCAGCTCGCCTTGTCGTCCATGGCCTTGGCCATTGTTCTGGGTCTGATCGGGGTCGCGTTACGCCTGTCGCCGGTGCGCTGGTTGGCCTGGCTGGGTGACTTGTACTCCACAGTGATCCGCGGGATCCCTGACCTGGTGCTGATCCTGCTGATTTTCTACGGCGGCCAGGACCTGCTCAACCGCGTCGCGCCGATGCTGGGCTACGACGACTATATTGACTTGAACCCCTTGGCCGCCGGTATCGGCACCCTGGGTTTCATCTTTGGCGCCTACCTCTCGGAAACCTTCCGTGGCGCCTTCATGGCCATTCCCAAGGGCCAGGCCGAGGCCGGCCTTGCGTATGGCATGAGCAATTTGCAGGTGTTTTTCCGGGTGATGGTGCCGCAGATGATTCGTCTGGCGATCCCTGGTTTCACCAACAACTGGCTGGTACTGACCAAGGCCACCGCGTTGATCTCGGTGGTGGGTTTGCAAGACATGATGTTCAAGGCCAAGCAGGCGGCAGACGCCACCCGCGAGCCTTTTACCTTCTTCCTCGCAGTGGCGGCGATGTACCTGGTGATCACCAGCGTGTCGTTGCTGGCCTTGCGTCACCTTGAGAAGCGCTACTCGGTAGGCGTAAGGGCGGCTGATCTATGATCTTCGACTACAACGTCATCTGGGAGGCCATGCCGCTGTACCTTGGCGGCCTGCTGACCACCCTGAAACTGCTCGCCATCTCGTTGTTCTTCGGCCTGCTCGCCGCCTTGCCGCTGGGCTTGATGCGCGTGTCCAAGCAGCCGGTGGTCAACGGTGCGGCCTGGCTGTTTACCTATGTGATCCGCGGCACGCCGATGCTGGTGCAGCTGTTCCTGATCTACTACGGCCTGGCCCAGTTCGAAGCGGTACGCGAAAGCTTCCTGTGGCCGCTGCTGTCCAGCGCCACCTTCTGTGCGTGCCTGGCGTTTGCGATCAACACCAGCGCCTACACCGCCGAAATTATCGCCGGTAGCCTCAAGGCCACGCCCAATGGCGAGATCGAAGCGGCCAAGGCCATGGGCATGTCGCGCTACAAACTGTACCGCCGCATCCTGCTGCCGTCGGCCCTGCGCCGCGCGCTGCCGCAATACAGCAACGAAGTGATCATGATGTTGCAGACCACCAGTCTGGCCTCCATCGTCACCCTGATCGACATCACCGGTGCCGCGCGCACGGTGAACGCCCAGTTCTACCTGCCGTTCGAAGCCTATATCACCGCCGGTGTGTTCTACCTGTGCCTGACTTTTATCCTGGTGCGCCTGTTCAAGTTGGCCGAGCGCCGCTGGCTGAGCTACCTGGCTCCACGGAAGCATTGAGATGGAACGTATCGATCATCTGTTGCCCTGGGGCCACCTGGGCTGCGAGCGCCAGCTGAGCGTATTCCGCTTCGGTCGTGGCGAGCGCAAGGCCTATATCCAGGCCAGCCTGCACGCCGATGAATTGCCCGGCATGCGTGCCGCCTGGGAGCTGAAAAAGCGCCTTACCGAGCTTGAGCAACAAGGCGCCCTCAACGGCGTGATCGAGCTGGTGCCAGTGGCCAACCCGATGGGCCTGGGCCAGTTGCTGCAAGGCAGCCATCAGGGGCGTTTCGAGGTGGGCAGCGGCAAGAACTTCAACCGTGATTTCGCGGAGTTGAGCGAACCGGTTGCCGCGCTGCTCGACGGCAAGCTGGGGGACGATCCCCACGCCAACGTGCGCCTGATTCGTCAGGCGATGAGCGCCGCACTGGACGCATTGCCCGCGCCAACCAGCCAGCTGCAAGGCATGCAACGCATCCTGCTCAGCCACGCCTGCACCGCCGATGTGGTCCTTGACCTGCATTGCGATGCCGAAGCCGCGCTGCACATGTACGCGTTGCCGCAACACTGGCCGCAATGGCGTTCGTTGTCGGCGCATCTGAATGTGAAGGTCGGCCTGCTGGCGGAAGACTCCGGCGGTAGCTCGTTTGACGAAGCCTGTTCGCTGCCGTGGTTGCGCTTGTCCCGTGCGTTCCCCGAGGCGCAGATCCCGCTGGCGTGCCTGGCGACGACCCTTGAACTGGGTGGCCAGGCCGATACCGGCCGCGACGAAGCGATCTTCCACGCCGAAGGCATCCTCGCGTTCCTCGCCGAGCAAGGCCTGATCAAGGGCGAATGGCCTGCCCCGCAACACGAGCCCTGCGAAGGCATGCCCTTCGAAGGCACCGAGTTGCTGTTTGCACCCCACGCCGGGGTGATCAGCTACCTGCGTAAAGCCGGTGACTGGGTCGAGGCCGGCGAAGCGATTTTTGAAGTGATTGATCCCCTGGAAGACCGCGTGAGCATCATCTGCGCCGGCACCTCGGGGGTTTTGTTTGCCGTTGAACGGCTACGTTATGCCCAAGCGGGTTTCTGGCTGGCCAAGGTGGCGGGGCGCGAAGCGCTGCGTCACGGGCGCTTGCTCAACGACTGACCACCTGTTTTTGTGAGAACCGACCGCATGTACAAACTTGAAGTCCAAGACCTGCATAAACGCTATGGCAGTCATGAAGTGCTCAAAGGCGTGTCCCTGGCCGCCGCGGCCGGTGATGTGATCAGCATCATCGGTTCCAGTGGTTCGGGCAAAAGTACCTTTTTGCGCTGCATCAACCTGCTGGAGCAACCCCACGCCGGCAAGATTCTGCTCAACAACGAAGAGCTGAAACTGGTGGCCAACAAGGACGGCGCCATGAAGGCCGCCGACCCTAAGCAGCTGCAGCGCATGCGTTCGCGCCTGTCCATGGTGTTCCAGCATTTCAACCTGTGGTCCCACATGACTGCGTTGGAAAACGTCATGGAAGCGCCGGTACACGTGCTGGGCATGTCGAAAAAAGACGCCCGTGAAAAGGCCGAGCACTACCTGGCCAAAGTCGGCGTAGGCCATCGCAAGGATGCGTTCCCTGGGCATATGTCCGGCGGTGAGCAGCAGCGTGTGGCGATTGCCCGTGCCCTGGCGATGGAACCGGAGGTGATGCTGTTTGACGAACCCACCTCGGCCCTCGACCCGGAACTGGTTGGCGAAGTGCTCAAGGTGATGCAGGACCTGGCCCAGGAAGGCCGGACCATGGTGGTGGTGACCCACGAAATGGGCTTTGCCCGTGAAGTGTCGAACCAGCTGGTGTTTTTGCACAAAGGTATCGTCGAAGAGCGTGGCAACCCGCGTGAAGTGCTGGTGAACCCGCAGTCCGAGCGTTTGCAGCAGTTCTTGTCCGGTAGCTTGAAATAATCAAGGCTGCTTTTGTGCACTGAAGTAGTGCATGCTCCACAGTCTTGAGGCTGGCCCCAATCCCTTGTGGGAGCTGGCTTGCCTGCGATAACGGTGTATCAGAAACAAATGTGCCAACTGACCCACCGCTATCGCAGGCAAGCCAGCTCCCACAGTTGGAAACTCATCAGCTTTTAAGATTTGTGTGGGTTTACGGGCTAGCATTAGCCCACCCCTTCATTACCGTTCTTCGCTTCGGATAGCCCTCCATGACCGCCCATCGCATTGGTTTCCTGATTTGGCCCAGCACAAAAGCACTCACGCTTGCGCTGGCTGAGGAGGCCTTGCGCGTTGCTCAGCGGGTGCATCCCGATGTGGTCTACGAACTGTCGTTCCTGCTCGCCGAGCCTGCCACCGATGGCGCCTGGCAACTGCCGGGCGAGCCGTGGGCGGGCAAGTTGGAAGGCTTCCAGAAATTGTTTCTGCTGGCGGACGAACCGCCTACCGCCATTGCCTCCCAACTGAGCACCGCCCTCAAGCAGCTGGTGCGGGCCGGGTGCGTGATTGGTGGGTTGTCCGCCGGTGTGTACCCTCTGGCCCAACTCGGTCTGCTCGACGGCTACCGCGCCGCCGTGCATTGGCGCTGGCAGGACGATTTCGCCGAGCGCTTCCCCAAGGTTATCGCCACCAGCCATCTGTTCGACTGGGACCGCGATCGCCTCACCGCCTGCGGTGGCATGTCGGTACTCGACCTGTTGCTGGCGGTACTGGCTCGTGACCATGGCGCCGAACTGGCCGGTGCGGTCTCTGAAGAGTTGGTGGTTGAGCGCATCCGCGAAGGCGGCGAGCGCCAGCGCATTCCACTGCAAAACCGCCTCGGTTCCAGCCATCCCAAGCTGACCCAGGCGGTGTTGCTGATGGAGGCCAATATCGAAGAGCCGCTGACCACCGACGAAATCGCCCAGCATGTGTGCGTGTCGCGACGACAACTCGAGCGCATCTTCAAGCAATACCTCAATCGCGTCCCCAGTCAGTACTACCTGGAATTACGCCTGAACAAGGCGCGTCAGATGCTCATGCAAACCAGCAAGTCGATCATCCAGATCGGCCTGTCGTGCGGTTTTTCCTCGGGGCCGCACTTCTCCAGCGCTTACCGCAATTTCTTTGGCGCCACCCCCCGTGAAGACCGCAACCAGCGGCGCAGCAGCAGCCCGTTCGAGCTGTCGTCGGTGCCTGCCGAACGCGGTTGAGCTGGGCATTCACTCCTCTTGTGGGCGCGGGTTCGCAGTGGGCTGGTCCAACGGCGGCGTCAACGCGTTGCCTTGCTCATCGACAGTCGCCTCTGCCACATGGAAATCAATGCCGGTGCGTTCGTAGTAGGTGCGCAGGTAGTCGATGCTCTGTGCGGACAACGGGTTCGCGCTCAAGTCCGAGTCTTCGCTGAAGGTGGCCATCATCTCCAGCAAATCGCTGGTGAGCTCGCTGATCTGGTTCTGGCTCAGGTCCAGGGTGTGCAGGCTATGGAGTGAAAACACACCTTGGGGCAACTGGCTGAGCCGGGCGTTACGCAAATGCAATGAAGTGACTTGGCTCAGTTGGCTGACATCCGGTGCCAGGGTCAGAGGATTGTTGCTCAGGTCGAGGAAATCCAGCTCCGTCAGGTCACCCAGCGTGCGGCTGGTGGTTGGCGTGAGGGTGATTGCACAGGCCGACAAGTCGAGGCTGGACAATCGCGGCATGCTGAAAACCGAGGTGGGGATCGCACCCAGGTGACAATGATTCAGGCTCAACGATTGCAGGTTGGGGAAGCCTTGCAAGGTGCCATCGACTGCGGTGGTACCGCCGTCGCCGGTGTATTGAAACCAGGACACATGCTCGAATCGCGCGCTCAGCTGCGGCAGATTGCCCATGATCGGCGTGTCCAGGATCAGGGCGTGGGTCAGCGCGTCATCCAGGCTTTCTTCATCTTCTTCGCCCTCGCGGCGCCAGGTCTGTTCCAGCAGCGTCTTGAAGTCGTTGCGTAACAGTTGCTGGCGCGCACGTTCTGCTTCATCCAATGGAATATCCAACACAGGGTGGCGCTCGGGCACCGCCAGTGCCCACTGTTGCAGGTCGGTGCTGAGTTGGGCGTACTCGGCTTCAAGGCTGGCCAGTGCGCCTGCTACCGACTGCATCGTGCCGGGCAGTTGAAACACGAACCGGTCGGCCTCGCCCGGCGTCAAGGTCGGGTAAAGCCTTAGCAGGCGCTGGCGTTCGGCCTCGGGTACCTGGGCGTTGAAATGCTCCTGTCGCGCCTGGCTGTAGCGCTTGACCTGCTCCAGTGTCGAAGCAGACAGCGGGTTGCCGGACAGGTCGAACGCCCGGCTCATCGATGCCGGCAGATCGAACAATGGCGCCGGCAGCTGTTCGATGAAGTTGTTGCTCAGGTCCACCCTGATGCGCGGCACATGGCTGACCAGGCTGGCGGGCACCTCCTGCAAGCCGGTGTTACTCAGCAATACGCTGACCAGGTGGGGCAATTGATGAAAGTCCGGTATCAGGCCCAGGGGGTTGTGGCTCAGGTCCAGGTATTCCAGGCCCTGCATGCCCTGCAGGGCCTGCGCGTGTGCTGGCGACAACGTGAGGGTGCAGCGTTGCAGGCCGAGGAACGTGAGGTTCTGGCGGGCCAGTATCGAGGATGGAATCTGCCCAAGCCTTGCGTTTTCGATATTGAGGATGTCGAGATCGGGGAAGCTTTCGAGAAACCCCTCAGGTCGCAACGCGCGGCCGTTGCCTTGGATGATCAGGGAGCGCACGTGCCTTAAGCGAGTGCTGAGGGTGGGCAGGTCGCCCGACAGCGGTGGTTCGATCACCAGCGAGCGCGCCAGATGAGTTTCCTGCGGTGGTTCTCTGCGCCAGCTTTGTTCCAGTAATTGCCGCAACGCTCGGCGCCGAGCCTGTTCCAGGTGGGGAAGTCTCGGCACGTCGGCCCAGGTACTGAGTTCCTGTCGCAGGGTGTCCAGTTCTGCAGCCAGACGTGCCAATTCAGCGCGTCCGCCTTCGATATCGCCGGGCAGGGAGAAAATGAACCGGTTGATCGCGTTGCCGTCGAGCGAGGGATACAGCTGTTGTGCTTCACGGATATCCGCAGGGTGGGCATCGACCTCCCAATGGGTACCGTGGGTTTGAAAGTAGGCTTTTATCCGTTGCAGGGTCGGCGTCGACAGAGGGTTTCTCGATAAGTCGAACTTTTGGCTGACGCTCACAGGTTGTTCGAACAGCGCATCTGGCAGTTCGCTTATCTGGTTTTCGCTCAGGATGGCGGCCTCCAGGTCGGTGCGGCTGAGTACGCCGGGCGGCAGGTGATCGATGCCGGTGTGGGTCAGGTCCAGGGCGATCAAGTCGCGCATGGCTTCCACGCTGGGCACCTGGCCCAAGGGGTTGTGGTCGAGTGCGAGGGTCTGCAGGCGGCTCATCGAGGCCAGTTCAACCTGATTGGCCGTCGTCAGTACAACGTTGCAGTCGCTCAGGCTGAGGGTGTTCAGGTTGGGCCAGGTATGCACCTGCAAAGGCAGGGTGCCGAGGGGGACGTTGCGCACATCCAAATGGCGCACCTGATGAAAGCTGGCCAGAAATGTCTGCGCACCTTGGCTGGTGCGTGTACCGACCAGAGACAGTAATGACACATGCGCAAAGTTGGCCGTCAGGCTGGGCAATGGCCCGATGATCGGCAGGTTGAGTCGCAGGGAATAACCATCGCGTGTCGGATCATCGAAGTAGCTGTCGATTTCGCTCTCCCGGCGCCAGGCCTGCTCGATGCATTGCGCTAGATGCCAGCGATTACGCTGGTCGTAGCGGCGCTCGCCCGCCGACAGGGCCTGACCGGTCAGTGGGTGCTGGTTCGGCGTGGCGTCGCGCCACGCGGCGAGGTCGTTTTGCAGTTGCCGATATTCCTCGGTCAGGGCTGACAGGCGATTGGCCGCGCCACCCGGCTGGCGTTCCAGGTGCTCGAGGAGGGTGCGCAGCCGTGCACTATCGAGGCGTGGGTACAGCCGCCCGGCACGTTCCAACAAGGTCGGTTGTTGCTGGGCAGGCGCCGGTAATGCGACGTAACCGTCGTTGTTGCCCAGCAGGCGCAATGTTTCCCGCGTCGGTGGCTTTGGCATGCCCTCATCGAGCACTACCCGCAGCGCTTCACGGGGCAGGGGCTGTTGGCGCAGGCGACGCTTGAGTTCGAGGCTGTCGGTGATCTGGATATTCAACGCATTGCGCTGGGCGTCGGGCAGGGCCTTGAGGATGGCGCTGTACAGGTCGGTTTCACCGAACAGCGGGCCACTACCGTTGTAGGGGACATAGCGGCCGTCGAGGGTGCGCACCAGTGTCCGGACGATACGGGCATCCTCAGGCCCGACGCTGTTCCACACCTCGCCCTGCAGCGAGTAATGCCGCGCCACCAGGCGTATGCGCGCCGACCAGCCGGGGAGCAGTTTCAGTGAGTTCATGGCCAGGCGGTCGGTGTCCAGGCTGTCCGCCACCACCAGATGCTGGCCCTCATAGGCGCGGTTGAGGCGTACCTCCTGCCACGCCGCACGTGCGAGTTCGGCGAGGCGCGCAGGGGTGCGTTGTTGGTCGAGGGCCTGCAGTTCTGCGCCAGTGGCATGGCTGAGCAAATGCTCGGCCACCTCGATCGGCAGGCTTGGCGCCGCGTCTATCAGGCGTCGCGTCCCAGGGTCCGAGGTTTGTTGCAGCGGCCTGTAGCGTGAGTCGAACAATTGCGCGCGTTCGCGTTCGGCGATGTCCGCCAGCCGACGGCGCAAGTGCTTGACGCGGGTTTGCAGGCTCAATTGCGGGTCGCTGGCGCGCTCGCCGAATGAGGCGCGGATTTCGTCGGGCGTGAGGGCCATGAGGACGGTCTTGAGCAAATCGCCGTTGCTTAACTGAGCCTCATGCACCTGCACCACGGGGCGGTGGTTCTCACCAAAGCGCCACACAATGTTGCCCTGGGCATCGAGAAAGCGCAGGGCCTTGGAGACGGGCCAATAGCCGTAGCTGGTGAGCAGTTGCAGTTGATCCTGCGGGTCGATGGCGTGATAGACCGCTGGATCATCGCTGCGCAGTTGTTCGATCAACTGACCGATGGCGCGGTCGATGCGCAGCCGTGTCAGGGTATCGGCAAGCAGCGGCGGCAAGGGGTCGCCGTTAAGGTGCATCCTGCGTAAGGCAGCCTCTTCGACACCGCTCAATTGCAGGGCCAGGGCGCGATCGCTATCGCTGAGTGGGTGCGCGCGGTGGCCCAGGCGCTGCAGAAGGGTCGGCTGGTCCCAGTGCAGGGGGTGTTCAAGTTCCGTGTGCCAGGCACCGGCGCCGTTGTGGGTCAGGACGGGGCGGTAGGCGTCCGTTCGGGTGGGATGTTTGATGACGTACTGCTCGGTGCCGGTGACCTTCTCCACGGCATAGTGCTCGCCTGCCAGCGCCAGGATGTCTTCGTCGCGTATGCGCAGCAGCCCCAATCGGTCATGGCCGAGGCGGGGCGGCACGTTGAGGGTTTGCTGGTAAGGCTCAAGGTCCGGTTTCCAGTAGCGATTTTTGCCATCGGCCAGGGTCACGGGTTTGAAACCGTCGATGAATGCGCGCACGTCCTGCGGTAACAGCTTGCGCAACTCGCTGGCGCCAATGGTACTGCCGGCGGCGAATGTACCGGCTTGCACCAGTGTTTCGAGCACGCTCATCAGGTGGCCGAACGCCTCGGTGCGCAGGCCTTCAGCCCAGTCGACGATACCTTCGAAGGCGTCATCCAGCAGTTGGTACGCCATGTAGCCCAGCATCAGTTCGCCGAGGCCGGGAATGAACGGCGCCGCCACCAGCAGCACGGCGTTGAGAATCGAAGACGCGACCTTGACCAGCGCATCCCATCGCGCCCAGCGGGCATTGCGGTCGGCATCGGCGGTGGGTACCGCACGCGTCCGTGCGTCGTTCAGCAGTTGGTTGAGCCTCTGTTGGTACTGGTGCTGCCACAGGTCTCCACCGATCGCCGATGCGGCAAATTGCAGCTTGGGCGCCGCACTGGGTTCTTCACGCCAGGGCGCCAGGCCGCTGCCGGGCTGGGACGGGTGCCAGGTGATAGTGGCCAGGCGCTGGTTGAGACCGGCGAAAAACACGCCGAGCTGGTCATGGGGTATGAAGCGGCTGAAAAAGCGCTGGTAGGTTTCCTCGCGCAACTGTTGCGTCAGCGCTCGCTGGAAGGCCCGGGCCGAGCTGTACTCCTTGATCGGGTGCTTTGGGTCGTCAGGGATGTAGGCCACCAGGCGCTGCACGGTACGGGTCTGTTCCAGGTCTGGCGCGAACAGCAGGATGCCGGTGAGCGGCACGTCCATCATGCTCAGGGCGTGGCAGCGCAACGGCAGGCGGTTGAAGGTCGCGCCGGGTTCGTCGGCAAGCAGGTTTTCGATCGCCAGGGCGTAGTCCGCCTGGATGTCGCCTTGTAGGCGCGCCAGTTGCAGCGACGCGTGCAGGGCGGCCTTCTGGCTGGCTACAACCTTGTGTTGCAGCACGGCACTGGCGAGCGGTTCATCCAGGCCCAATTCGGTGCGTAAATGGCGAGCGTAGCGGGCGCCGATATCCAGCTCGCGACACAGGCCAATGAAGGCCGCAATCGGCATCACCTGCTTGACCGCCGGCAAGGTGTCGAACTGGCCACTGCCGGAGGGGCGGGTGATATAGCTCGACTGCGCCTCGTAGGCGTTGGGGCGGGTCTCCTTGAAATCAAAATTGTGCAGCGCCGCGTCCAGCAGCGATACGGTCAAGGTGCGTGCACCACCGGAGCTGATGGCCGGGAACCAGGGCAGGTGTTGAGGGATGTAGAGGCGCAGGAACAGCGTGTCGGTGTTGACGTCCAGGCTGTAGCGCGAGAGCAGGGCGTCTTCAAGGATCGGCTTGGCGAATGCTTTTGCATCCTGAAGTTTCTCCAGTGTTTGCTCGACGCGGGAGCGGGCTTTCCAGTGCTCGGCCGTCAACTGCCGTAACCGGCGTTTGTGCGCGGCGGGGGCCGTCGGCATGGCCTTGGCATGCCTGGGATTGGCGCTGTTCAGGGCCGCCCGACTGTGAGTGGAGGCCTGGCCCAGCCAGTCCGGGAAGCTGTTTTGCAGCGGGGCGTAGTGGGTGTCCGGGTGTCGCGTGTCCTCGGCCAACGGGGGCGAGGTGGAGGTGGTGGTCATGGGGTTGATCTCTGGAACCAAGAAAACTGCCAGTAAATCAGCCGCACGAAGGCGCATGAGCTTAGATAGTTAGGGCGCGGCCCCCGCATTCATCCTGCCGCAAACCTGCGCGGCAGTTTAAACTGCGCCTTTGCGACGCTATTTGTCGCATTGGCGTAAACCCGCCAAAAACGGGGGGTGGCGCTATAAGAAGTTGTCGCTTGGCGACAAGGCTGCACTGAAAACTGTCCTTACAATCCCTGCATCGCCCGCCATGTCCAGGCAGGCGTTCCTCTTCAGGAGACTCCGATGTCCGTTGAGCAAGCCCCGGTGCAACGTGCCGATTTCGACCAGGTCATGGTTCCCAACTACGCACCTGCCGCCTTCATCCCCGTGCGTGGCGAAGGCTCCCGTGTCTGGGACCAGGCGGGCCGCGAGCTGATCGACTTTGCCGGCGGCATCGCGGTCAACGTGTTGGGCCACGCCCACCCGGCGCTGGTCGGTGCGTTGACCGAACAGGCCAACAAGCTGTGGCACGTGTCCAACGTCTTCACCAATGAGCCGGCCTTGCGCCTGGCGCACAAGCTGATCGACGCCACTTTTGCCGAGCGCGTGTTCTTCTGCAACTCCGGCGCCGAGGCCAACGAGGCCGCGTTCAAGCTGGCCCGTCGCGTCGCGTTCGACCGTTTCGGCACTGAGAAGTACGAGATCATCGCCGCGCTGAACAGCTTCCACGGCCGTACCCTGTTCACCGTCAACGTCGGTGGCCAGTCCAAGTACTCCGATGGTTTCGGGCCGAAAATCACCGGCATCACCCACGTGCCTTACAACGACCTGGCTGCGCTGAAAGCTGCCGTGTCGGACAAGACCTGCGCGGTGGTACTGGAACCGATCCAGGGCGAAGGCGGCGTACTGCCGGCCGAGCTGGCTTACCTGCAAGGTGCCCGCGAACTGTGTGACGCGCACGACGCGCTGCTGGTGTTCGACGAAGTGCAGACCGGCATGGGCCGCAGCGGCAAGCTGTTCGCCTACCAGCATTACGGCGTGACCCCAGATATCCTCACCAGCGCCAAGAGCCTGGGCGGCGGTTTCCCGATTGCAGCGATGCTCACCACCGAAGCGCTGGCCAAGCACTTGGTGGTCGGCACCCACGGCACCACCTACGGCGGCAACCCGCTGGCTTGCGCGGTGGCCGAAGCGGTGATCGACGTGATCAACACCCCTGAAGTGCTGGCTGGCGTGAACGCCAAGCACGCTCAGTTCAAGGCGCGCCTGGAGCAGATCGGCAAGCAGTACGGCATTTTCACCGAAGTGCGTGGCATGGGCCTGTTGCTTGGTTGTGTGCTGAGCGACGCGTTCAAAGGCAAGGCCAAGGACGTGTTCAACGCGGCCGAGAAAGAAAACCTGATGATCCTGCAAGCCGGCCCGGACGTGGTGCGTTTTGCGCCGAGTCTGGTGGTGGAAGAGGCGGATATCACTGAAGGTCTTGACCGTTTTGAACGTGCAGTAAAAACCCTTACACACATCTGACTGACCGGGCCGGGTCAAGGGTGGGAGCGGGCTTTTGTGGCGAGGGAGCTTGCTCCCGCTGGAGTGCGAAGCGCTCCCAGGATTTTGGGGCCGCTACGCAGCCCAGCGGGAGCAAGCTCCCTCGCCACAGCAAGCCCGCTCCCACATTGGATCCATGTGAATCCAGATTCCGTGCCCGGCATTTTTCCCTCTATGAGTTTTTCGAGTTAAGGAGTGACACCATGCTGGTGATGCGCCCCGCGCAAATGGCTGATCTGGGCGAGGTACAGCGTCTGGCTGCGGACAGCCCGATTGGTGTCACTTCCTTGCCGGATGATGTCGAACGCCTCAGCGACAAGATCGCCGCCAGCGAAGCGTCTTTCGCGGCCGAGGTGAGTTTCAACGGTGAAGAAAGCTATTTCTTTGTGCTCGAAGACACCGAGACCGGCAAGCTCGCCGGGTGTTCGGCCATTGTCGCGTCGGCCGGCTACTCGGAACCGTTCTACAGTTTTCGTAACGAGACCTTCGTGCACGCGTCCCGCGAGCTGAAGATCCACAACAAGATTCACGTGCTTTCCCAGTGCCACGACCTCACCGGCAACAGCCTGCTCACCAGCTTCTACGTGGTGCCCGAGCTGGTCGGTTCGCCGTGGTCGGAACTCAATTCCCGTGGCCGCCTGTTGTTCGTCGCCAGCCACCCCGAGCGCTTTGCCGACTCGGTGGTGACCGAGATTGTCGGCTACAGCGACGAGAACGGTGACTCGCCGTTCTGGGACGCCATCGGTCGCAACTTCTTCGACCTCAACTACGCCGCCGCCGAGCGCCTGTGCGGGCTGAAAAGCCGTACCTTCCTCGCCGAGCTGATGCCGCACTACCCGATCTACGTGCCGCTGCTGCCCGACGAAGCCCAAGAGGCCATGGGCCAGGTACATCCGCGTGCGCAGATCACCTTCGACATCCTGATGCGCGAAGGCTTCGAGACCGACCATTACATCGACATCTTCGACGGTGGCCCGACGCTGCATGCACGGGTCTCGGGCATTCGCTCCATCGCCCAGAGCCGCGTGGTGCCGGTGAAGATCGGCGAGATGGCCAAGGGTGTCGGCCGCCAGTACCTGGTGAGCAATGCATCGTTGCAGGATTACCGCGCGGTGCTGTTGGAACTGGACTACGCCCCCGGCAAGCCGGTGACCCTGGACCTGGCCGCAGCGGAAGCGCTGGGTGTCGGCGAAGGCGCGAGTGTGCGTCTGGTTGCGGTTTAACACAGAGTTTCGCGGGTGGCCTTTAGCGGGCGGCCCGTCTGAGGAGATAGCATGATCGTTCGTCCCGTACGCAGCAGCGATTTACCTGCCCTGATTGATCTGGCGCGCAGCACCGGCACCGGCCTCACCACCTTGCCGGCCAACGAAGAGCGCCTGACCCACCGGGTGGGCTGGGCCGAGAAAACCTTTCGCGGCGAAGCCGGGCGTGGTGATGCCGACTACCTGTTCGTGCTGGAAAACGACGAAGGCCGCGTGGTGGGTATTTCCGCCATCGCTGGCGCCGTTGGCCTGCGCGAGCCTTGGTACAACTTCCGGGTCGGCCTGACGGTCAGCGCCTCCCAGGAACTGAATATCTACCGCGAAATCCCCACGCTGTTTTTGGCCAACGACCTCACCGGCAACTCCGAGCTGTGCTCGTTGTTCCTGCACGCCGATTACCGCACCGGCCTCAACGGTCGCATGCTGGCCAAGGCGCGCATGCTGTTTATCGCCGAGTTCCCGCAGCTGTTTGGCAACAAGATCATCGCCGAGATGCGCGGTGTGTCCAACGACGCCGGGCGTTCGCCGTTCTGGGAAAGCCTGGGCCGGCACTTCTTCAAGATGGAATTCAGCCAGGCGGATTACCTCACTGGCGTGGGCAACAAGGCGTTTATCGCCGAGCTGATGCCGAAGTTTCCGCTGTACAGCTGCTTCCTGTCCGAGGATGCGCGCAACGTGATCGGCAAGGTCCACCCGGACACCGAACCGGCGCTGAGCATGCTCAAGAGCGAAGGGTTCAGCTACCAGGGCTACGTCGATATCTTCGACGCGGGCCCGGCAGTGGAGTGTGAGACCGGCAAGATCCGTGCAGTGCGCGACAGCCAATCGCTGGTGCTGGCCATCGGCACGCCGGGGGACGACGCTACGCCGTTCCTGATTCATAACCGCAAGCGCGAGGAGTGCCGCATCACGGCCGCTCCGGCCCGTCTGGCGGCAGGCACGCTGGTGGTCGATCCGCAGACCGCCAAGCGCCTGCAACTGGTGGTGGGTGATCAAGTACGTGCTGTTCCGTTGTCTGCTGCTCGGGAGTCGAAATAATGAATTCGCTGTATATCGCAGGTAGCTGGCTGGCGGGCCAGGGTGAGTTGTTTGAATCGCGCAACCCGGTGACCCAGCAAGTATTGTGGGCTGGTAATGGCGCCACCGCCGAGCAGGTTGAGTCGGCTGTGCAGGCTGCACGCCAGGCGTTTCCGGCCTGGGCCAAGCGTTCGCTGGAAGAGCGCATCGGTGTGTTGGAAACGTTCGCCGCCACCCTGAAAAAGCGCGCCGATGAAATCGCCCGCTGCATCGGTGAGGAAACCGGAAAACCGCTGTGGGAGTCGGCCACCGAAGTCACCAGCATGGCCAACAAGATCGCCATCTCGGTGCAAAGCTACCGCGAGCGTACCGGCGAGAAGAGCGGTCCCCTGGGCGACGCCACCGCCGTGCTGCGCCACAAGCCCCACGGTGTGGTGGCGGTGTTTGGTCCGTACAACTTCCCCGGCCATTTGCCCAACGGGCATATCGTCCCGGCGCTGCTGGCGGGCAATACCGTGTTGTTCAAGCCAAGCGAGCTGACGCCGAAAGTCGCCGAGCTGACCGTGCAATGCTGGATCGAAGCCGGTTTGCCTGCTGGCGTGTTGAACCTGCTGCAAGGCGCGCGGGAAACCGGCATCGCCTTGGCGGCGAATCCTGGGATCGACGGGTTGTTCTTCACCGGTTCCAGCCGCACCGGCAATCATCTGCACCAGCAATTCTCCGGGCGCCCGGACAAGATCCTCGCCCTGGAAATGGGCGGCAACAACCCGCTGGTGGTGGATGAAGTGGCCGACGTGGATGCGGCGGTCTACACCATTATCCAGTCGGCGTTTATCTCCGCTGGCCAGCGTTGCACCTGTGCCCGTCGCCTGTTGGTGCCAGAAGGTGCATGGGGCGATGCGTTGCTGGCGCGCCTGGTGGCGGTCAGCGCGACGATTGCAGTGGGTGCGTTCGACCAGCAACCGGCGCCGTTCATGGGCTCGGTGATTTCCCTGGCGGCCGCCAAAGCCTTGATGGATGCGCAGGAACTGATGCTTGCCAACGGCGCCGTGGCGCTGCTGGAAATGACCCAGCCGCAGGCTCAGGCCGCGCTGTTGACGCCAGGCATTATCGATGTGACCGGCGTGACCGAACGCGAAGATGAAGAGCTGTTTGGCCCGCTGTTGCAGGTGATTCGCTACGCTGATTTTGCAGCGGCGATTGCCGAGGCCAACAACACCCAATACGGCCTGGCCGCTGGCTTGTTGTCGGACTCCGAAGCGCGCTACCAGCAGTTCTGGCTGGAAAGCCGCGCGGGGATCGTCAACTGGAACAAACAGCTGACCGGCGCGGCGAGTACTGCACCGTTTGGTGGGGTAGGGGCCTCGGGCAACCATCGCGCCAGTGCGTATTACGCGGCGGATTATTGTGCGTATCCGGTGGCGTCGCTGGAAACGCCAAGCTTGGTAGTGCCCGCCACGCTGACCCCAGGTATTACGCTGAACTAAAGATGCAACCGATCCAATGTGGGAGCTGGCTTGTCGGGCCGCCGCATCGCTGCGATGCAGACGACTCGGTCTTTCAGATACACCGAGGTGATGCCATCGCAGGCAAGCCAGCTCCCACATTGATCGGGTTTGCAGATATAGAGTTGCGGTGATTTAGAAAACGCAGTTGAAGCCTATAAAAACAGATGTTCGTGGAGCCTCGCCGATGAAATCCTATGAAGTCAATTTTGACGGTCTAGTGGGGCCGACCCATAACTACGGCGGCTTGTCCTTTGGCAACGTCGCGTCCCAGAGCAACAGCCAGCAGCACTCCAACCCCAAGGAAGCGGCGTTGCAGGGCCTGCAAAAAATGAAAGCCCTGATGGACATGGGCTTTGTGCAAGGCGTACTCGCACCGCAGGAACGTCCCGATGTGGCCGCCTTGCGCCGCCTCGGCTTCAGCGGCACTGACACCCAGGTGATCCAGCAAGCCGCCAAGGACGCCATGCCGTTGCTGGTGGCAAGCTGCTCCGCATCGAGCATGTGGGTGGCCAACGCCGCCACGGTCAGCCCAAGCGCCGACACCTTTGACGGCCGCGTGCATTTCACCGCCGCCAACCTGAACTGCAAATACCACCGCAGCATCGAGCACCCGACCACCAGCCGTGTGCTGGGGGCGATGTTTGCCGATCAGCAGCACTTCGCCCACCACGCCGCCTTGCCGGCGGTGGCGCAGTTCGGTGATGAAGGCGCGGCCAACCACACGCGTTTCTGCCGTGAGTACGGTGAAGCCGGCGTGGAGTTTTTTGTGTTCGGCCGCAGTGCGTTCGACAGCCGTTTCCCGGCGCCGCAAAAGTACCCGGCGCGCCAGACGCTTGAAGCGTCCCAGGCGGTTGCGCGCTTGCATGGCTTGAAGGACGAGGGCGTGGTCTACGCCCAGCAGAACCCGGCCGTGATCGATGCCGGTGTGTTCCACAACGACGTGATCGCCGTGGGCAATGGCGAAGTGCTGTTCTATCACGAGGATGCGTTCCTCAATACCGAACAGATGCTGGCTGAGCTGCAAGCCAAGCTGGGCAAGCTGGGCGGCAACTTCCAGTCCGTGTGCGTGCCCCGCGCCCTGGTCAGCGTCGAGGACGCGGTGCGTTCCTACCTGTTCAACAGCCAGTTGCTGACCCGCGCCGATGGCTCGATGCTGCTGATCGTGCCGGAAGAATGCCGCGCCAACGAGCGTGTCTGGAACTACCTGCAAGGCTTGACCGCGTCGGGTGGGTTGATCCGCGAAGTCAAAGTCTTCGACCTCAAGCAAAGCATGCAGAACGGCGGAGGCCCAGCGTGCCTGCGTTTGCGCGTGGCGTTGAATGAAACGGAACTGGCGGCGGTGAATCCAGGGGTTATCATGACCGCGCCGTTGTACGAAACACTGACCCAGTGGGTAGGCAAGCACTACCGCGACAGCCTGCGGGAAACCGATCTGGCTGACCCGCAGTTGTTGCTTGAATGCCGGACGGCACTGGATGAACTGACGCAAATCCTTAAACTGGGCTCGGTTTATCCTTTCCAGATCAATTAACGCCGCACGGCTGAGAGTTATATATATGACCACCGACACCCTGAAACTGATTCTTGAAGACACCGACGGCACCCAGCTGGAAACTTCCTGCACCCGCGTCGCCGTGGTGTGGCAGGGCAAGGAAATCTGGATCCAGCACGACGGCCGTGGCCAACTGCTGATCGGTGTGGACGTGGAAGAAGGCGACGCCGAGTACGCCAACCTGCTGATGCGCCCATTGGCCACCAACCTGATGAGCCTGCAACTGGAAATGGAACCGGCCGACGTTGAAGGTGATGACGACGATCACGTTCACGGCCCAGGCTGCAACCACTAAGGAAGTGTGCTTATGCTCGCCCTCGGCAAACTGCTTGAACTGACCCTCGCCGGTCGTGAACCGGCGCAAAAAATTCAACTGACTGTCGACGGCGTGCAGATGCGCTGGCTCAGCGAGGGCGCCCTTGAAGTGCGCCCGCCGCAGGGCAAGGACGATGGCGGCGACCTGCTGCTGTCGTCTGGCATCCATGGCAACGAAACGGCGCCGATCGAACTGCTTGACCGCCTGTTGCATGGCATCGCCCGTGGGGAGATCAAGCCCCGCAACCGTATTCTGTTCCTGTTCGGTAACCCCGAGGCCATGCGCCGCGGCGAGCGTTACCTGGAACTGGACGTCAACCGGCTGTTCAATGGCCGTCACGAACAAAACATCGGCCCGGAGGCGATGCGCGCCGCCGAGCTTGAGCAACTGGCCCGCAGCTTTTTCAGCTTGCCTGACCGCTCGCGCCTGCATTACGACCTGCATACCGCGATTCGTGGTTCGAAGATCGAGCAGTTCGCTCTGTACCCGTGGAAGGCTGGGCGCCAGCATTCGCGTCGCGAGCTTGCGCGTCTGCGCGCCGCGGGCATGGAGGCGGTGCTGTTGCAGAACAAGACCTCCATCACCTTCACCGCCTTTACCTATGAGCAACTCGACGCCGAAGCCTTCACCCTGGAGTTGGGCAAGGCGCGGCCGTTCGGGCAGAATCAGGGGGTGGACGTTTCGCGGCTGGAAACCCGTTTGAAGCAGATCATTGAAGGCACCGAGCCTGAGGCCGACAGCCTCGATGGCTTGAAACTGTTCGCCGTCGCGCGGGAAGTCATCAAGCACAGCGACGCCTTCCTGCTGCACCTGCCAGCGGATGTGGAGAACTTTTCGGAGTTGGAAAAGGGCTACCTGCTGGCCGAAGACGTCGCCAAGACCCGCTGGGTGATTGAGGAGGACGATGCGCGCATCATCTTCCCCAACCCGAAGGTGAAGAATGGCTTGCGCGCAGGGATCCTGATCGTGCCGTGCTCGGACGCAGCACTGGTTTAACGATTCGTGGGGGTGGGGGAGTACGATGTGCGCGGGGGCAGCCCCAGTTCCTTGCGGAAACCGTTCTCCGTGTAGGCTTCTGGATTGGTTGACGTTGGCGGCGTCTCGGGGTCGAGGTCGAAATCGAACGGGTCCATGGCGATCGGCAGCCCCACCGCCTGGCGTTCGGTGTTTCGCACGTCTTCAGTCGTGCTGCCCAGGGTCTCTGCCGTAGCGCCAGCCACTGCCGTGCCGGTCACTGCGTTATAGGCGTGACACAGCTCATGGTACAAGACAACGATGGGCGGAAAACTCTGCGGGCTGAGTACTTGGGGGCTGAGAAACGGGTTGTACTGGATCAATCCTCCGTAGGCTGGGACGCCGGGTTGTCCATCGCGAATAAAATAGGAGTCACGGGAATAGCCGGCTTCGAACGTGGCTCTCTCTTGATCGGAAAACCTGACGTAGACTGCCCGGCCGCCTGCCTGCGCGGCGTTATCCAGGGCTTGCAGCATTTTTTGCCCATAGGGTGAGAGGCGCAGCAAGTTGAGGTCGGCCTCCACGCGCGCCACGAAGTCTGGCGAGCCTTCGATGATTACGCCGGTTTTACCCGCATCGCTTGGCGCCACCACGACATGGTTGACCGCCGCGAAGTCGTCGGGGAACAGTACCGCAACGACCTGCTCGGCCAGCGCCGGTGATTGAGTCGAGAGTTTTTCAATCAGCCACTTGAGGCGTTCCTGCGCGGTGATGGGGACCAGTGTGTCGCCGGGCTGTCCGTAGACCTTGTCGATGGGTTTTAACTGGGTCACCCGGTTTTGTCCCTTGCCCGGGTAGATGACGTTGGTGCTGCTGCCCGCCTGGAGGGTGTCATTGCCGTCACCGCCACAGAGCACGTTGTGACCCTCGCCGATACCGCCGACGATAACGTCATCGCCAGGCCCTGCGTCGATGAAGGTGAGGCCCGGCCCGGCCCGGGCAATATCTTCTCCTTCTCCCAAATAGACCCGTGCTGGACCAACGCTGGTAATGCGCACGTTATCGTCACCAGGGCCGCTTTCCATGTCGCTCTCACCCGACGTGATGTGGATCGTATCACTGCCTTCGCGGGACAGGATGGTGGAGTAGTTGCCCCCTACACGCAGGTAGTCGTCTCCGGCGCCGGCATCAATCTGGACGGGGTGTTTTACGTTGTCGTCGATGTAAATGAAATCGGCACTCGCCCCGGTGACCAGCAGCATCTTCTGGGTGAGGGAGGACGGGGTGATCTGGTACAGCACCTGTCCCAGATAGAGGTGCAGGACATTGTCGACGGCTGTCAGCCAGAGGTGGTTTTGGTCGTCAGCGATTTCGAATTTCAAGAAGTCTTCATGGGGCTCTGGTAAACCCACGATTTGTCTCTTGTACCGGATGATGGTGAGGTGACTGTCTGTGTAGAGGTCAGTCTCGTGGCGAATATCGTGAGGAGTGCGTCTTTCGTCGTCGGTGAGGGTCAGGCTACCGCCGTGGACAGCGTGTATGGCGCTGGGTGTATCAGGCACAAAGTGGGGGCGAGTCATGTTCGAACGGCCTCATGCAAGTTGCCGGCTGGGAATCAGCCGATGGCTTACTAGGCCGCACAAACCCGAGGGGACGGTGGTAGATGCTTGAACGTAAAACGCCCCGGTCACGTGAGTGAGCGGGGCGTTTTTGGCTGGCGGGTTTAGACCGCCAGTTTTTGCGGCTCGTCGCTGCGACGGATCGCGCGAACTTTGCGCAGGGTATCGGCGCAGGTCTTGGCCGCTTCCTGGCCCTTGTGCACAAAGTGCTCGTAGAAGAACGTGTGGTGCTCACTGCCGGCGTGGAAGTGATGCGGCGTCAGGGACACCGAGAACACCGGCACTTCGGTTTCCAGCTGCACCTGCATCAGCCCACTGACCACTGATTGAGCCACGAACTCGTGGCGGTAGATGCCGCCGTCCACTACCAGCGCAGCGGCAACGACACCGGCGTAGCGGCCGGTCTTGGCCAGCAGTTTGGCGTGCAGGGGCATTTCAAAGGCGCCGCCGACTTCGAAGAAATCGATGTCCGATTCCTGATAGCCCTGGGCGATCATTTCGGCGAGGAAGCCTTTGCGCGATTGGTCGACAATATCCTTGTGCCAGCAGGCCTGGATAAACGCGACGCGCTCGCCGTGGTGGTTTTTGCTTTTGCTGTCGATTGCGGTGGGTTGCATGTTCTGACTCCTGTTTAAGAAAAAAACAGGGCGATATGAATCGAATGGGATTTAAGGGTGCGCAAGACGAGCGGCCCTTAGGTGCCAATCCCGTTCTCTCTTCATCCGGACTATGACCGTCGGCCCCGGGATCACACCGGGTCTGCTGACCTTGTCGCCGTCCTGCGTGAGCAGTTCGAGGCGCCAAGCGCTCGCGGGCTATACACATTGCGTGTAATTACCGCCGGTGGGGAATTGCACCCCGCCCTGAGAACGTTGCCACCAGAACCCTGGCGGCGGAGAGTTTTTATCATGGTTTTTCAAAAACTGCACGGCTGCCGTATCGATAAGCTATATCGGTTTGTTTGGTTGGTATTCGATTGAATATGCCAGGGGCTTGATATTCCGTGGCGTTGCCCGCAGTAATGATCTTCAAAAGGACTTATCCAATCCCCAAGAGGCCTGTTTCATGTCTGTGATCGACCTGCGCAGCGACACCGTGACCCAACCCACACCCGGCATGCGGGATGCCATGGCCAACGCCGCCAGTGGCGACGATGTGTATGGCGAAGACCCCAGCGTCAACCATCTGGAAGCCGAAATGGCCAAGCGCCTGGGCTTCGCCGCCGCGTTGTTCGTGCCCACCGGCACCATGAGCAACCTGCTGGCGCTGATGGCGCACTGTGAGCGCGGCGAGGAATACATCGTCGGCCAGCAAGCCCATACCTATAAATACGAAGGCGGTGGCGCGGCAGTGCTCGGTTCGATCCAGCCGCAGCCGCTGGAAGTGCAGGCGGACGGCTCCCTGGACCTGGACCAGGTGCGGGAAGCGATCAAGCCCGACGACTTCCACTTCGCCCGCACGCGCCTGCTCGCATTGGAAAACACCATGCAGGGCAAGGTGCTGCCCCTTGAGTACCTGGCCAGGGCGCGGGCGTTTACCCGTGAGCATGGTCTGGCGCTGCACCTGGACGGCGCGCGGATCTACAACGCGGCGGTCAAGCTGGGGGTGGATGCGCGGGAGATCGCCGGGTATTTCGATTCGGTCTCGGTGTGCCTGTCCAAAGGCCTGGGTGCGCCGATTGGCTCGGTGTTGTGTGGTTCTACGGCGTTGATCGCCAAGGCGCGGCGTTTGCGCAAGATGGTCGGCGGCGGCATGCGCCAGGCCGGCTCGCTGGCGGCGGCGGGGCTATACGCGCTGGATCACCAGGTGCAGCGCCTGGCCGACGACCATGCCAACGCGCAATGGCTGGGGGATGAGCTGCGCAAGGCCGGCTATACGGTGGAGCCGGTGCAGACCAACATGGTCTACGTGCAGATCGGCGACCAGGCCCAGGCGCTCAAGGCGTTTGCCGCCGAGCGCGGGATCAAGTTGAGCGCCGCACCGCGCCTGCGCATGGTCACCCATTTGGATGTGAGCCGCGCGCAGATCGAACAGGTGCTGGCGACATTCGTCGAATTTTCGCGCAAATGAGCCTGCACACCGTCTAATTGAACCTTTCAATCGTATAAACACGCTGTACCACCGGCAAAGGGCCGATATAATGCGGCCCTTTGCCGTCGCTCCGTCTGATGATGTTGCGCACTGGCCTTTGGCCGCAGCCTCCGTGGAAGAACCTAATGAAAAGCGCAGAAATCCGTGAAGCCTTCCTTCGCTTCTTCGAAGAGCAAGGCCACACCCGTGTAGCCTCGAGCTCTTTGATCCCAGGCAATGACCCAACCCTGCTGTTCACCAACGCGGGGATGAACCAGTTCAAGGACTGCTTCCTGGGCCAGGAAAAGCGCGCCTACACCCGCGCCACCAGCAGCCAGAAGTGCGTACGCGCCGGCGGCAAGAACAGTGACCTGGAAAACGTCGGTTACACCGCGCGTCACCACACGTTCTTCGAAATGCTGGGCAACTTCAGCTTTGGCGACTATTTCAAGAAAGATGCGATCACCTTCGCCTGGACCTTCCTGACCGGCGTGCTGAAGCTGCCGAAGGAAAAACTCTGGGTCACCGTCTACGCGACGGACGACGAAGCGTATGACATCTGGACCCAACACATCGGCGTGCCTGAAGAGCGCATGATCCGTATCGGCGACAACAAAGGCGCGCCGTACGCTTCCGATAACTTCTGGACCATGGGTGATACCGGCCCGTGCGGCCCTTGCACCGAGATCTTCTACGACCACGGCGCCGACATCTGGGGTGGCCCACCGGGCTCGCCGGAAGAAGACGGCGACCGTTACATCGAGATCTGGAACAACGTGTTCATGCAGTTCAACCGCACCGCCGATGGCGTGTTGCATCCGTTGCCAGCGCCGTCGGTAGACACCGGCATGGGCCTGGAGCGGATCAGTGCGGTGATGCAGCACGTGCACTCCAACTACGAGATCGACCTGTTCACCAACCTGCTGAGCGCCTCGGCGGCGGCCATTGGCTGCGCCAATGAAAGCCAGTCTTCGCTCAAGGTGGTATCGGACCACATCCGTTCCTGCGGCTTCCTGATCGCCGATGGCGTGCTGCCGTCGAACGAAGGCCGTGGTTATGTGCTGCGCCGCATCATCCGTCGCGCCTGCCGCCACGGTAACAAGCTGGGCGCCACCGGCAGCTTCTTCTACAAGATCGTTGCGGCATTGGTTGCCGAGATGGGCGAAGCCTTCCCGGAACTCAAGCAGCAGCAAGGCAATATCGAGCGCGTGCTCAAGGCTGAGGAGGAGCAATTCTCCAAGACCCTGGACCACGGCCTGAAAATTCTCGAGCAGGATCTGGCTGGCCTCAAGGGCACCGTGGTGCCGGGCGACGTGGTGTTCAAGCTGTACGACACCTACGGTTTCCCGATGGACCTGACCGCCGACATCGCCCGTGAGCGCGAGCTGACCATCGACGAAGCCGGTTTTGAGCGTGAGATGGAAGCCCAGCGTGTGCGTGCGCGTTCCGCCAGCTCTTTTGGCCTGGACTACAACACCCTGGTCAAGGTTGACGTGCCGACCGAGTTCACCGGCTACAGCGCCACCGTGGGCTCGGCCAAGATCGTCGCCATCTATAAAGACGGCAAGTCGGTCGACGTGCTGAACGAAGGCGAAGAAGCGGTGGTGGTCCTGGACCAGACGCCGTTCTACGCCGAATCCGGTGGCCAGGTCGGTGACTGTGGCTTCCTGAGTTCGACGTCGGGCCGTTTTGACGTGCGCGACACCACCAAGACCGGCGGTGCGTTCCTGCATCACGGTGTGATGGTGCTGGGCAACCTGACGATCGGTGCGCCGGTCGATACCCAGGTCGATGCCGATGTACGCCACGCCACTGCACTGAACCACTCGGCCACGCACTTGCTGCACGCCGCGCTGCGCCAGGTCCTGGGCGATCACGTCCAGCAGAAAGGCTCGTTGGTGGATAGCCAGCGCCTGCGTTTCGACTTCAGTCACTTCGAAGCGATCAAGCCTGAGCAGATCAAGGCGCTGGAAGACATCGTCAACGCCGAGATCCGCAAGAACACCCCGGTGCAAACCGAAGAAACCGACATCGAGACCGCCAAGGCCAAGGGCGCCATGGCGCTGTTCGGCGAGAAGTACGGCGACAGCGTGCGCGTGCTGAGCATGGGCGGCGATTTCTCGGTGGAGCTGTGTGGCGGTATCCACGCCAACCGTACCGGTGACATCGCCCTGATGAAAATCATCAGCGAAGGCGGCGTGGCGTCCGGTGTGCGCCGTATCGAGGCAGTGACTGGCGCTGCGGCCCTGGCCTACCTCAATGCCGCCGAAGAACAACTCAAGGAAGCGGCCAGCCTGGTCAAGGGCAGCCGCGACAACCTGATCGACAAACTGTCCGCCGTGCTGGAGCGCAACCGCGCCCTGGAGAAACAGCTGGAGCAGTTGCAAGCCAAGGCAGCCAGTGCGGCGGGCGACGATCTGTCGGCCACGGCCCTGGACGTCAAGGGTGTGAAAGTCCTGGCGACACGCCTGGACGGTCAGGACGGCAAGGCGCTGTTGGCCTTGGTCGATCAGTTGAAGAACAAGCTCGGCCGCGCAGTGATCCTGCTCGGCGGTGTCCATGAGGATAAGGTCGTTCTGGTTGCCGGTGTAACCAAGGACCTGACTGGCCAACTCAAGGCCGGTGATTTGATGAAGCAAGCCGCTGCGGCAGTGGGCGGGAAGGGCGGTGGTCGTCCGGACATGGCGCAAGGCGGTGGTGTAGACGCTGGTGCCCTGGACGCGGCCCTGGCCCTGACCGTGCCGTTTGTCGAGGCGGGTATTTAAGGCACTGGTGGCGGGCCCATGGTCTAGTCATGGGCTCGCGCAGGTGCTGGAAGATTGGTTTATTGGGCGCCCCTTTACGGGCTGAGGCGGCTTAGAAATGGCTTTGATCGTACAGAAATTTGGAGGCACCTCGGTCGGCTCCGTCGAACGAATCGAGCAGGTGGCCGACAAGGTTAAGAAATTCCGTGATGCCGGCGACGACCTGGTGGTGGTGCTGTCGGCCATGAGCGGCGAGACCAATCGCCTGATCGACCTGGCCAAGGCTATCAGCGGTGATCAACCGCCGCTGCCGCGTGAGCTGGATGTGATCGTGTCCACCGGTGAGCAGGTGACCATCGCCTTGCTGGCCATGGCGCTGAACAAGCGCGGTGTGCCGGCTGTGTCCTACACTGGCAGCCAGGTACGCATCCTTACGGACAGCGCACATACCAAGGCGCGCATCCTGCAAATCGACGATCAGAAAATTCGTACTGATCTGAAAGCAGGACGCGTGGTAGTTGTAGCAGGCTTCCAGGGTGTGGACGAGCACGGCAACATCACCACCCTCGGTCGTGGCGGTTCGGACACCACCGGCGTGGCGCTGGCGGCGGCTCTCAAGGCCGATGAATGCCAGATCTACACCGATGTGGACGGCGTCTATACCACTGACCCGCGTGTGGTGTCCGTGGCCCAGCGCCTGGACAAGATCACCTTTGAAGAGATGCTGGAAATGGCCAGCCTCGGTTCCAAGGTGTTGCAGATCCGCGCGGTGGAGTTCGCCGGCAAGTACAACGTTCCGCTGCGCGTATTGCACAGCTTCAAAGAGGGTCCGGGCACCCTCATTACTATTGATGAAGAGGAATCCATGGAACAGCCAATCATTTCCGGTATCGCTTTCAACCGTGATGAAGCCAAGCTGACTATCCGTGGCGTGCCAGACACCCCGGGCGTGGCTTTCAAGATTCTGGGCCCGATCAGCGACGCGAATGTTGAAGTCGACATGATCGTGCAGAACGTTTCCCACGATAACACCACCGATTTCACCTTCACCGTGCACCGCAACGAGTACGATGCGGCGCTGAAGATCCTGGAGAACACCGCCCGCGAGATTGGCGCCCGTGAAGTGGTTGGCGATACCAAGATTGCCAAGGTGTCGATCGTGGGTGTGGGCATGCGTTCCCATGCCGGCGTTGCCAGCCGCATGTTTGGGGCCCTGGCCAAGGAAAGCATCAATATCCAGATGATCTCTACGTCGGAGATCAAGGTCTCGGTAGTGATCGAAGAGAAGTACCTGGAGTTGGCTGTACGCGCGCTGCATACCGCGTTCGAGCTGGACGCTCCGGCCCGACAGGGCGAGTGATGTAATGCCAGGAAGGCGCGGTTTACCGCGCCTTTCCTTTTTTTGTCGGGTGCATGTTCTTTTGCGTGGGCTCGACAATACTTAGGCGGGTAGGGCTATGGCCATCAGGTTGTAGGTCGAACGCCTTTTTTTTGCAGACTGTTGTTCCTGAACTGAAATGCGTGAGGAGAAAGGTATGTTGATTCTGACTCGTCGTTGCGCAGAAAGCCTGATTATCGGTGATGGCGAAATCACCGTGACCGTGCTCGGCGTCAAAGGCAATCAAGTGCGTATTGGGGTTAACGCTCCGAAAGAGGTAGCGGTCCACCGCGAGGAAATCTACCTGCGGATCAAGAAAGAGAAGGACGAAGAACCAAGCCTTTAATTTTTATCGTTTTTTATGTTTGCAAACGGGGAAGAACGTGGTTAATATACGCCCCGTGTTGCGGAGAGCTGGCCGAGTGGCCGAAGGCGCTCCCCTGCTAAGGGAGTACACCTCAAAAGGGTGTCGGGGGTTCGAATCCCCCGTTCTCCGCCATTATTTGCTTAGTACGTTGCAATCTGGTTTTTTCGTAAGTTGTTGAAATTAAACGAAAAAATAGCTTTACATAGAGATTGAACGGCCTATAATGCGCGGCAACAAATGCACTCGTAGCTCAGCTGGATAGAGTACTCGGCTACGAACCGAGCGGTCACAGGTTCGAATCCTGTCGAGTGCACCATTTAAGAGTCAGTTGCAGCAATGCAGGTGACTTGGCTCCAACCAGTTGTGATCTGGTCTAAAAACACAATCTGCACTCGTAGCTCAGCTGGATAGAGTACTCGGCTACGAACCGAGCGGTCACAGGTTCGAATCCTGTCGAGTGCACCATACAAACAAAAAGCCCGCCTAGTGCGGGCTTTTTGCCGTCTGGGGTTTGAGTAGGATTTATCCCGGGTTTTATCTTTTCTCCTACGCCATGTGTTTTCCTTTCGGGCTGCGTCGTCGCAGTTCATAGATCCAGCCGTTGCTCAGCTTTTGCTCGCAAGCGCTTGTTCTTTCCAGTTTTTTAACGTTTAAAGCGGTCGGGCGGTGTATCATTGCGCCCGTCAGCCCCGCCGGGGCTTGTGGAATACCTCCATGGACTTACCCAGTAGTTACTCAGTACCCCGTTTTACCAATCATGAATTGACTGATTGATCCTTCCGGCGTGCCCCGCTGCTGGGAGTGGAGTTCGCCTATGACCGAAGTAGAAGTAAAGAAAACACAAGAAAGCCTGCAGGATCGCCTGGCTCAAGTCATCGAGCTGCTGCAGCGCCAGCGCGTGGTCGAAGACCTCACGCATCGCCAGGAAGGTCCGAACCAAGACCGCGTCGAAAACCTGGTTCACCGGCAAAACCTCGTCGAGCTTCAACGCAAGCTCGATGACCTGCACTCCGCCGACGTCGCCTACATTCTCGAAGCCTTGCCGCTTGATGATCGACTGACCCTCTGGCAGTTGGTCAAGGCTGACCGCGACGGCGACATCCTCCTCGAAGTATCCGACTCGGTGCGTGAAACCCTGATCGCCGACATGGACGATCACGAGCTCCTGGCTGCGGCCAAGGAGATGGATGCCGACGAACTCGCTGACTTGGCCCCTGAGCTGCCGCGTGACGTCGTGCATGAGCTGATGGAAGCCCTCGATGGCCAGCAGCGTGAGCGAGTGCGCTCCGCGCTGTCCTATGACGAGGATCAGGTCGGCGCCCTGATGGACTTCGAGATGGTCACCATCCGCGAAGACGTCAGCCTGGAAGTGGTATTGCGTTACCTGCGTCGCCTCAAAGAGCTGCCAGGCCACACCGACAAACTGTTCGTGGTGGATTACGAAGGCATCCTCAAGGGCGTGCTGCCGATCAAGCGTTTGCTGGTCAATGACCCGGACAAGAAAGTCGCGGATCTGATGGCCAGTGATACGGTGAGTTTTCACCCGGACGAAGATGCCTACGAAGCTGCGCAGGCGTTCGAGCGTTATGACTTGATCTCGGCCCCGGTGGTCGATAAGAACGGCAAGCTGATTGGCCGTTTGACCATCGATGAAATGGTCGACTTGATTCGTGAAGAAAGTGAGACTGAAGTCCTCAATATGGCGGGTCTGCGTGAAGAGGAAGATATTTTCGCCTCGGTCTGGCGCTCGCTGCAAAACCGTTGGGCCTGGTTGGCCGTCAACCTGATCACCGCCTTTATTGCGTCGCGGGTGATTGGCTTGTTCGAAGGCTCGATCGAGAAGTTGGTGGCGCTCGCGGCACTGATGCCGATTGTGGCCGGGATCGGCGGCAACTCGGGCAACCAGACGATCACGATGATCGTGCGCGCCATGGCGCTGGACCAGGTGAGTACGGCCAACTCGTCGCGCTTGCTGCGCAAAGAGCTGGCGGTGGGCCTGATCAACGGCCTGGTGTGGGGTGGAGTGATCGGGGTGGTGGCTTACTTGCTGTACGGCAGTTGGTCGCTCGGCGTCGTGATGACGGCCGCCATGACCCTCAACCTGCTGCTGGCGGCGCTGATGGGCGTGTTGATCCCCATGACCCTGGCGCGCCTTGGGCGCGATCCTGCCATGGGTGCCAGCGTGATGATCACCGCGATGACCGACAGTGGCGGTTTCTTCATCTTCCTGGGCCTGGCAACGATCTTCCTGCTCTGATCCTGTCCTGAGGGGGCAACTCTGCCCCCTTGTTGCATCCCCTTTCCAAATTCCACGCAAAAAAAAAGCCAGCATATAGCTGGCTTCGGCTTTCAGTCGTCTATCAATTGGCTTCTGCGGCCGCCTCAACGTCGTGCGCGATAAGCGAGACGAGAGCATTTTGCTGGCGGTGGGAGAGCTGACGAAAACGCTGCAGCAGTTCGCGTTCGTGCAGCGACAGCTCGGGGCTGTCCAGGCGCATGCTCAACTCTTCGCCCAGCGCACCTTCCTGAATAAGGCTTTGCTCCAGGCGCGCGATGATTTCGGAGTTCATGCTGCGGTGATGATTGCGAGCCACCTCGGCAATGCGTTCCCGCATTCCGTCTGGCAGACGTACGACGAACTTGTCAGCCGTACGGCTGGAATAAATTGCCTGTTTCAATGGGCGCATATATTTAACCGGTTAGTTCAGGGGAGCGGTTTTTGGAATTGGCCGCAAGCGATGAGAGTTAAGACAAGGCTCACGACCAAAGTTCAACCTGAATTGCAAAGAGGCCGCATCATGCCTCAGATTTGCCAGTTCCTTGGCGTCAATTCTGTGACAAATATTGAACTGCCTAAAGGCTTAATGCCAGCACTGATTTGCTTTTTTGCGGACTGGTTGGAAAACTTTTCGACGAAAAACTTCATCCAGCAATTTTCGCCCACACCCCGGCCGCAAAAGGGCTGAAGGGCGCACATCGTATAGCAATGTGGCCTTTTGCCCTTGATTTTAAGACTAGTGGCAATCTGCCGATTTACTAGCGCGAGGCGACATAAGGTAGGCAGTGGGGAGGGGGCAGCTCAGCGCAGCACGGGGTCGAATTTGATCCGCCGGCCGACGATGAGCGTCAGCAAGAGAAGGCTCGCAAACACACCGCTGGCAATGAAGGAGGTGGTTTGCTCGTCCTGGGCGTTGACGTTGAGTCCCAGAATGACAGCAGCCAAGGTCAGGCAAAGGAACAGCCAGGCAGGTTTGCTCATGGGTACGCCCTCAGAAAACCCAGTGTTCGGAGGAGGGCGCTGCTTGCGTGCCCTGTGTCAGGTGGATGTCGGATTGTGGCTTGGCGGTCATCACGGCCAGTTGCGGGCGCTGTTGCAAGTGATGCGGCACGGGTTGGTGCAGCTGCGCGGTGTCTTCGCTGTTGCTCGATTGGAAGTGGAACATCACCAAAGCGGCCAGGGCCACGGTATTGAGAGCTAACAGAAGCGCGCTGTTCATGATCATGTTCTCCGTGGCTGGCGTGGCCAAATGGGTGTTGTAGGAGAAGTATTGCAGAACCCGTGCCAACGTTTTATTTCAATAAAATCAGCATCTTAGGTGGTTATTGAAGGTCTGTTTTCTTGCAATTTGCAATGATGGCATTTTGCAGGAGTGCATTTTGCACGATAGCGCCAAGTGCCCGTATTTACTGGGGCAGGCCGTAGTCGCCCGGGCAGGCAGCGGCCTACACTCAAAAAGCCTACGGACGACATGACAAAACCCACCTCGGCCGTTAACATGCACGCCGTCCGTCGCACTGCCCCTGGCGCAGTGACGGCCATTTGTCCCAGTAGCTCAATTGGATAGAGCATCCCCCTCCTAAGGGGAAGGTTGGCCGTTCGAACCGGCCCTGGGACACCAGATCCAAAGCCCCGCACAGATCACTCTGGCGGGGCTTTTTTATGGGCGTTCGTCAAAGAAGCGGCGAACCTTGCCGCGGTTCTGGGTTCACAGCAGGTGCGCGGCTTATTTGTCGCGATCTGTGTATCTGACAGGCAGCCGGGCAGCGTCTGACGCTTAAGCAAAATAATCCCGGGAAACAGCATTTGCCGCCTGTCCGGGCCCGTCACCCAGGACTATCATGCCGATAGCCCTGTCCCTCACTGCAAGGAGCCGCTCGGAACGCCGATGCGCCAGATCTGGAAATCTTTTCGAGCCCTTTATTTCGCCTCCTTGATGATGCTGATCGGCTCCGGCCTGCTCAGTACTTACCTGGCCTTGCGCCTGGCGGCCGACCATGTGGACAGCCTGTGGGTCGGTGCGCTGATGGCGGCCAACTACTTTGGCCTGGTGCTGGGTGGCAAGATCGGGCACCGCCTGATCGCCCGGGTCGGGCATATTCGTGCGTATGCCACGTGTGCCGGGATCGTCGGTGCGGCGGTGCTGGGGCACGGGTTGATCGACTGGCTGCCAGCCTGGATTGTGCTGCGGATCATCGTCGGCCTGGGGATGATGTGCCAATACATGGTCATCGAGAGCTGGCTCAATGAGCAGGCGGACGCCAAGCAGCGCGGCGTGGTGTTCAGCGGCTATATGATCGCCTCCTACCTGGGGCTGGTGCTCGGCCAGTTGATCCTGGTGATGCATCCCCAGCTCGGTCTTGAATTGCTGATGCTGGTCGCGCTGTGCTTCGCCCTGTGCCTGGTGCCGGTGGCCATGACCCGGCGGATTCACCCGGCGCCGCTGCATCCTGCGCCGATGGAGCCGCGTTTCTTTATCAAACGGGTGCCGCAGTCGCTGAGCACGGTGCTGGGTGCGGGGCTGATCGTCGGTTCGTTCTACGGCCTGGCACCGCTTTACGCCTCCCAGCAAGGCTTGACGACCGAGCAGGTCGGTCTGTTCATGGGCTCGTGCATTTTTGCCGGTCTGTTGGTGCAGTGGCCGCTCGGCTGGTTGTCCGACCGCTATGACCGGGCCTTGTTGATTCGCTGTTTTGCCCTGTGCCTGGCGGTTGCTGCGTTGCCATTGGCGATCATGACGCAGGTGCCGCTGGAGGTGCTGTTCGTGGCGGGCTTCCTGTGTTCGCTGGTGCAGTTCTGCCTTTACCCGTTGGCCGTGGCGTTTTCCAACGACCATGTCGAGGGTGACCGCCGCGTGTCGCTGACCGCCATGCTGTTGGTGACCTACGGCGTCGGTGCCAGTATCGGGCCGTTGTTGGCCGGTGTGGTGATGAAGCTTTTTGGCAGTCAGATGCTCTACGCGTTTTTCAGCTTGTGTGCGCTGATCCTGGTGTGGCGTATCCGGCCGAAGGCGGTGACCAACCTGCATCAGGTGGACGATGCGCCACTGCATCACGTGGCGATGCCTGACAGCATGTCCAGCTCGCCGCTGGTGGCTGCGCTGGATCCGCGGGTAGACGAGCAGGTGGTGCAGGAGCAGATGCAGACCGCTGCGCCGGAAGAGCCCGAGCCTGAAGACGGGCCGCAGCCGCCGGTGGATGAGCCGGCATTCGTAGGGCCGCCGGAGCCTCTGGGGCCGGAAGAGCACCCTCATGACCTGAGCAGGGCGCGCCCCTGAATGCAAAAACGGGCAGATCCCATGAGGATCTGCCCGTTTTTTTGTGGCGTGCTTTAAGGCTTAAAAGTCATCGTCTTTGTCAAAGCGCCGCGCTTCGCGTTGCAGCTGATACACAAAACGCTCGACCTGGCGTTGCACCAACCCACTCATGTTGTGGAAGCGCACGCCGGCAAAGGTGGTGTTGATCTTTTCTTCGAAGTGCAGGTAACGCAGTTCGACGGAGGTGGTCATGCTGCCGAAGGGCAGGGCGGCGATAAAGCGATCGTAGACTTGGCCCAGTTGCAGGCGCTCGGAGATGTCGCCTTCAAAGCGCAATTTGCAGCCGGTGGCGGAGATGTCCAGCAGCTTGCCGCTGACCGGCGCCTTGAGTTTCTCGCCGCCCAGCTCGATGTTCACCAGTTGCGCCAGTTTCAGCGCGGCGCGGAAGGCATTGCGGCGCTGATGGTAGACCACCTCGTCCGGCATGCTGCCGGTGTAGATACGGTGGCCGTCTTTTTCGCTGACGCTGTAGGTGCCGTTGCTTTCCCACGCGACGCGCACGCCTTCGTGGAAGCCTTCGATACGAAACGGTTCGCCGCTTTCCAGGAAGCGCTCGCCATCGCGCGGGATCATTTCATCCAGTGCCAGGGTCTTGCTGTCCCGGTCAACGTCCACCAGGTAGCTTTGGAAGCGCTGGCTGCGTTCGTGGAAGGTAATGATCAGCGGGTCGTGGCTTTCTTGCAGCATCCGCAGGGTGCCGACAATTTCCAGAGGTGTAGTGAGTACCTTGGGTGGCTGCGGTGTATCTTCCGCATTAAGGGCGTTGAACACGGTTCTTCCATCTCCAGACAAAATACGACTACACGCAAGAACCGGCATTTTGCCAGCATGTAGCGCGCCTTGGATAGGGCGCGCTGTAAACCGGCGTCAGGCTTGGCTGCGGGTGCCTGGTTTGACCAGGCGTGAGGTGGAGCCTTGGGCGTTATACAGGGCCGGTGGCTCGCCGCCATGGAGTATACGCAACTGGTTGGCGGTCGTGGCTTGCTGCAGCTGGATCGACTGACCGTTGAGCAGGTTGGCTTCCTGGCACTGGCTGAGCAGCTCATTGAGTACCTGGCTCTGCGCCAGTAACTCGTCGCCGACGGAGGAATGGCTGGCCAGTTGGGCGAGGCCGTCGTGATCGGTTGGCAGGCCGAGGCTGGCCAGGATCTGGCTGCGCTTCTTGCCATGCTGTTCAAGGAGCACGATGAGCGACTGTTTGCGCGCGAGGATTTCTTCCAGCAGGCGCATATCCCGGCCGTAGAGGGCCAGGGATTCTTCTTTGAGCAGCTCGAGCAATTGTTGCGTCGGTGCCAGATCATCAATGATCAGTTGAAGCAGGGTTTCGTCGTGGTGCATGGCTGGCCTTGGGTTTTAAGCGTCCAAAAGCCCGGCGCAGGCCTTTGCCTAGCGCTCGGCTTCGAAGTTGAGCAGCTTGCTGGCTACACGGTTGCTGTCGACTTTGTAGCTGCCATCGGCGATTGCCTGTTTCAACTCGGCCACACGGGCACTGTTGACAACCGGTTGATCGCGCAGCGAGTCAGTGACCTTCTGCAACTGTTGAGCCTCATTGCTCAGGTGTACGGATTCCCCGCTTTGGCTGGCGCCGGCCTGTTCTGCCTTGGCGGGCAGTGGCTGGGACTTGGCTTCTACGCTGTCCTTGGCACCGGTGGTGCGCGTAGAGCCGGGCAATGCCTGGGAATTATTTAAACGACTGAAATCGATGACCATGATAAAAAAACCTCTGGGTATTTGGACGCTTGCCATGTTTTCGGCCATACCCGGACAAACTTTAGGCTCGATTGACAATAAACCTGCATGCGCACACGTCTGGTACACAGTGTAGGAAAAGCTGGCGCCTGATACCAGTTCTCTATAAAGCCACCTCGACCTGGCCGGGTGCGGTCACCCGTGCCTTGATCACGCGGTTGGAATTGAGGTTCTTGACCCTGATCTGTTCACTCATGCCGCCATTGGACAGCGCTTCCCCCGGCATTTTTACCTGCAAGGCACCGCTGCTGGCGGAAATAACCACCTGGTCACCCTTGCGAATGACCTCGGCCTGTTCCAGGTGTACCAGGGTAATGACCTGGTCGGTGACCACTGGTCGGGTCAATTTTTGCCCGACTGCCTGATCGACCGAGGTGAGATAGCCCTGGTTGATCAGGCTGATATCACGCTCACGCAACACAACATCGTCGTAACCGATGATGCCGGTGCGCTTCAGCGGCCGCGCCACCACCACCACGTCGCGGAACAGCTTGACCTGCGCCGGCACGAACACCGTCCACGGCGCAGCGCCCTCGCAGCGTACTTTCACGGTCACGCGGCCAATCGGCTGGGCGGGGCTTTCCAGGGTGGCTGTCAATTCCTTGTCGCACATTGGCATACGCAGGCGCGGGTCGAGTTGGTTGACCTGGATTTCATAACGCCCGGGCGTCTGGGTGGTCGCCAGATAATCTTCTACAGTGAACTCAAGAAACCCTTGGGTGACGCCGATAAGTAGATCAGGCAAGGTGACGTTGTCCGCGCGGGCCGTGGTGCCCAAGCCCAAGGCAAGCAGCGCCAGCGGTACGCAAAACAAGCGGCAATACCGTGTCAGGTCAAGGTGTCGGGAAACTGTCGTTTTAATATCCATGACCAATAAATAGCAAAGCTCGTGCCGTTTAGTGTTGGGTGCGCGTCACTGCCCTTATAGGTATGGCCAAAGGTTTTAGCGTGGGAGTCAAGGCATGGCAGGAGTAATGGATTCAGTAAACCAGCGCACACAGCTGGTAGGGCAGAATCGCCTGGAGTTGTTGCTTTTTCGCCTGGATGGCAAACAGCTGTACGGCATCAACGTGTTCAAGGTGCGGGAAGTGCTGCAGTGCCCCAAGCTGACGATCATGCCCAAGTCCAGCCCGGTGGTGTGTGGCGTGGCCAACATCCGTGGCGCGACCATTCCGATCCTTGACCTGTCCCTGGCCACGGGCTCGGCAGGTTTGCAGGACCGCGAAAACCCTTTCGTGATCATCACCGAGTACAACACCAAGACCCAGGGTTTCCTGGTGCGCTCGGTGGAGCGCATCGTCAACATGAACTGGGAAGAGATCCATCCGCCACCCAAGGGCACCGGCCGCGATCACTACCTCACGGCGGTGACGCGGGTGGACAACCAGTTGGTGGAAATCATCGACGTGGAGAAGATCCTCGCCGAAGTGGCGCCCACCTCGGAAGCGATTTCCGTCGGTGTGGTCGATGCCGAGACGGCGCACAAGGCGATCTCGCTGCGGGTGCTGACGGTGGACGACTCCTCGGTGGCGCGCAAGCAGGTGACCCGTTGCCTGCAGACCGTCGGTGTAGACGTGGTGGCACTCAATGATGGGCGCCAGGCGTTGGACTACCTGCGCAAATTGGTGGATGAAGGCAAGAAACCGGAAGAAGAATTCTTGATGATGATTTCCGACATCGAGATGCCGGAAATGGACGGGTACACCCTCACGGCCGAGATACGCAACGATCCACGCATGCAAAAATTGCATATCATCCTGCATACTTCGTTGTCGGGCGTATTCAACCAGGCGATGGTCAAGAAGGTCGGTGCCGATGACTTCCTGGCCAAATTCCGCCCGGATGACCTGGCAAACCGGGTTGTCGACCGGATCAAGGCAGCAGATCACGGCTAGGGGATTTCCCCTGGCGGTCACACGATTTAAGAGGCGGTATCATTGTCTACGGGTAATTTGGATTTCGAACAGTTCCGGGTCTTCCTGGAAAAAGCCTGTGGCATATTGCTCGGTGAAAACAAGCAGTACCTGGTATCCAGCCGTCTCAACAAGTTGATGGAACAGCAGGGCATCAAGTCGTTGGGCGAGCTGGTTCAGCGTATTCAGGGGCAGCCGCGCAGCGGGCTCAAGGAAATGGTGGTCGATGCCATGACCACCAACGAAACCCTGTGGTTTCGTGACACCTATCCGTTTGAAGTGCTCAAGAGCAAAGTGCTGCCGGAAGCCATCAAGGCCAGCCCGGGCCAACGCTTGCGCATCTGGTCGGCGGCCTGCTCCTCGGGGCAGGAACCGTATTCGATCTCGATGTCCATCGACGAGTTCGAGCGGACCAACATGGGCCAACTGAAGGCGGGTGCGCAGATTGTTGCCACCGACCTGTCCGGCACCATGCTCACCAACTGCAAGACCGGCGAGTACGACAGCCTGGCCTTGGGCCGGGGTTTGTCCCAGGAGCGCCTGCAACGTTACTTTGACCCGAAAGGGGCAGGGCGTTGGGCGGTCAAGGCGCCGATCAAGAGCCGCGTGGAGTTTCGCTCGTTCAACCTGCTCGACAGCTACGCCAGCCTGGGCAAGTTCGACATGGTGTTCTGCCGCAACGTGCTGATCTACTTCTCGGCCGAGGTGAAGAAAGACATCCTGTTGCGCATTCACGGCACGCTCAAGCGTGGTGGCTATCTGTTCCTCGGTGCTTCCGAAGCGCTGAACGGTTTGCCGGATCATTACCAGATGGTGCAGTGCAGCCCGGGCATCATCTATCAGGCCAAGTAAGTCGTACGCGGTAAAAAATGTGGGAGCGGGCTTGCTCGCGAATGCGGTGGATCAGTCGACTCATCTATGACTGACATACCGCATTCGCGAGCAAGCCCGCTCCCACATTTGTTATGCGGCAATCCTGACAATAGCGGCAACCCGGATTGCCGCTTTACTGGCGCCACGCGGAAACGGCTTGCCGCTTTTCTGGCATTGCCATCGGCAATCTGCCCTCAAACCCTTTAAATACAGGCTCTGCGTAAACTGGCACACACCTTGCTATAACCCTGCTAACGAACAGCAGGTCAGCCTAAAGGTTTCCGCCATGAGCATCAGCTTCGATAAAGCGCTCGGTATCCACGAACAAGCCCTGGGCTTCCGCGCCCAGCGTGCCGAAGTCCTGGCCAACAACATTGCCAACGCCGATACCCCGAACTACAAGGCTCGGGACCTGGACTTCTCCGCCGTGCTCGCCGCACAGCAGGACAAGACCAAGAACGGCACCTTCGCCTTGAACATGACCAACAACCGTCATATCGAAGCGCAAGGCCTGAGCAGTGGGGACGAGTCGCTGCTGTATCGCACGCCGATGCAGCCGTCGATCGACCAGAACACCGTTGACGCCCAGCTGGAGCAATCGGCCTATGCCGAGAACTCGGTGAACTTCCAGGCCAGCTTTACCCTGCTCAACAGCAAATTCAAAGGGCTGATGTCAGCCCTGCGTGGAGAGTAAGCCATGTCCCTGTCCAGTGTTTTCAATATTGCCGGTAGTGGCATGAGCGCCCAGACCACGCGTCTGAACACCGTCGCCAGTAACATCGCCAACGCCGAGACCGTGTCGTCGAGCATTGACCAGACCTACCGCGCCCGTCACCCGGTGTTCGCCACCATGTTCCAGGGCGGCCAGAGCGGTGGCAGCGATTCGCTGTTCCAGGACCAGGGCAATGCCGGTTCCGGCGTGCAGGTGCTGGGTGTGGTTGAAGACCAGAGCAACCTGGAAGCCCGCTACGAGCCTAACCACCCCGCCGCGAACGAAAAGGGTTACGTCTACTACCCCAACGTCAACGTGGTCGAGGAAATGGCTGACATGATTTCTGCCAGTCGCTCGTTCCAGACCAATGCGGAAATGATGAACACCGCCAAAGCCATGATGCAGAAGGTCCTGACCCTGGGTCAGTGATAAGGGGCGCCAAATAATGGCCATTGTTGATACCACTACCAACACGGCAGTCCAGGACCTTTTCAACACCAAGGTCAAGACCGCCACGAACAACGTTGCGAGCACTGCCACTGCTGCCACGGGCAACCAGTCCCTGGGCAAGGATGCGTTCCTGCAACTGCTGGTCACCCAGTTGAAGAACCAGAACCCGCTGTCGCCCCAGGACAACGGCGCGTTCGTCGCCCAGCTGGCGCAATTCAGCAGCCTGGAAGGCATCAACACCCTGAACGACTCGGTGAATGCGATCTCCAGCAACTTCAGCTCGTCGCAAGCGTTGCAAGCGTCGTCGCTGGTGGGGCGTTCGATCATCACCCAGACCGACAAGGCCCTGGTGGATACCAGCAAGAGCATGACCGGTTCGGTCGCCGTCACGTCGGCGGTGGGCAACGTCTCGGTGAAGATCACCGACAAAGACGGCAATGTGGTGCGCACCGTCGAAATGGGCGCGCAGAGCGCCGGATCGGCCGACTTTATCTGGGATGGCAAGAATGACAAGGGTGAGGTCGCCGCAGCTGGCACTTACACCTTTACCGCCACCACCAAGAATGACAAGGGCGACGCGGTCGTCCTGGCAACTTCGCTGCCGGCCACGGTTACCAGCGTGACCTTGAGCAAGACCGGCGGCGAAATGCTGCTCAACCTTGCAGGCGGCATGGGCAGCGTCAAGCTGTCGCAAATTCAGACTATCGGTACATAGAGCCGGCTAAATACGGCAGAGGGAGAGAAACATGTCTTTTAACATCGGCCTTAGCGGCCTCTATGCGGCCAACAAACAACTGGACGTGACCGGCAACAACATCGCCAACGTCGCGACCACCGGCTTCAAATCGTCCCGTGCGGAATTCGCGGACATCTACGCCGCGTCCAAACTCGGCACCGGCCAGAACACCATCGGCAACGGTGTGAACCTGGCGGCAGTGTCCCAGCAGTTCACCCAGGGTGAAGTGAACGCCAGCGGTGGCATCCTGGACATGGCCATCCAGGGTGGTGGTTTCTTCGTGCAGAAGGCCAGTGACGGTTCGCTGGAATACACCCGTAGCGGCGCCTTCCGTGCCGACAAAGACGGCTACATCACCAACAACACCGGCACCTCGCGCCTGCAAGGTTATGCGGCTGATGAAAATGGCAAGATCACCAAGGGTGGCCTGGTCGATCTGCAGCTGAACCTGGCAAACCTGCCGCCGAAGGCGTCCACCAAAGTGGATTCCAGCAGCAACCTGAACTCCTCGGAGCCGGTCATCGATCAGAGCAAGAAGCCGTTTGATCCACTGAAGACCGATACCTTCACCACGTCCTACAGCACCACGCTGTACGACTCCCAGGGCAACGCCCACCCGATGGTGCAGTACGTGGTGAAAACCGACGCCAACGAATGGCAGTCGTACACCTTGATCGATGGCCGCAACCCTGACGGTTCGCCGCCGACCGGCACTGATCCGAACATGAAAGCGCCTGTGCCTTCGACGTTGACCTTCGACGGTGCCGGTAACCTCAAGAGCATCGTGACCGGCGGTGTGGCTGGCACGACCTTGACCATCAAGGATTGGGTGCCAGGTACGGTGACCGACGGCGTATGGAAGGCCAATGACGCGACGGCGAACAAAGACGGCATTGCGATCAACATGTCCAATGTCACCCAATACAACTCGGCCACCTACCGTAACCCGCCGGTCACCGATGGCTACGCCACCGGCCAGATCACCGGCCTGAAAATCGACGGTAACGGCGTGCTGTTCGCCACCTTCAGCAACCAGCAGAGCAAGGCCATCGGCCAGATCTCCCTGGCCAGCTTCAACAACGAACAGGGCCTGCAACCTGCCGGCGGCACCACCTGGAGAGAGACGTTCGCGTCGGGTCAGCCGGGCTACGACTCCCCACAAGCTGGCACCCTGGGTTCGATCGTGGCCGGCTCCCTGGAGAACTCCAACGTCAACCTGACCAACGAGCTGGTGGACCTGATCAAGGCCCAGAGCAACTACCAGGCGAACGCCAAGACCATCTCCACCCAGAGCACCATCATGCAGACCATCATCCAGATGACCTGATGCGGTAGCGCTCAACAAAAAGCCCCTCACATGAGGGGCTTTTTTGTGGGTGTATGATCGTTCCCACGCTCTGCGTGGGAACGCCTCTTGGGACGCTCCGCGTCTCGCCAAGCAGCGCGACACTCAGCCTTGCGCAATGGTGACGCAGAGCGTCACAGGGAGCATTCCCACGCAGAGCGTGGGAACGATCAAAGAGGTCTGTGTCATGCCCATAAAAGAAAACCCCCGGCAAACCCAGGGGGTTTGTCGGGGGTTTCGAGTGAGCGCCTCTCAGCGCTCACCGGCTCAGCTTATTGGCAAGCTTCGCAATCCGGCTCGTCAATCGCGCAGGCTTTTGGCACTGGTGCCGGGCCGGCAGGGGCAGCGAGAACCGAATCATCACCGTGGTTGCCGCTGGAAACAGCGTTCAGCTTGCCGGTGTTGATGGTCGATTTCTCGGTGCTGGTCGCAGCCAGGGCACGGAGGTAGTAAGTGGTTTTCAGGCCACGGTACCAAGCCATGCGATAGGTCACGTCCAGCTTCTTGCCCGATGCACCGGCAATGTACAGGTTCAGGGACTGGGCCTGGTCGATCCACTTCTGACGACGGCTGGCGGCGTCAACGATCCACTTGGTGTCCACTTCGAAGGCAGTCGCGTAGAGCTCTTTGAGTTCTTGCGGGATGCGCTCGATCTGCTGCACGGAACCGTCGTAGTACTTGAGGTCGTTGATCATGACCGAGTCCCACAGGCCGCGAGCCTTGAGGTCGCGAACCAGGTACGGGTTGATCACGGTGAATTCGCCCGACAGGTTCGATTTCACATACAGGTTCTGGTAGGTCGGTTCGATCGACTGCGATACGCCGGTGATGTTGGCGATGGTCGCGGTCGGTGCGATGGCCATGATGTTGGAGTTACGAATACCTTTTTGCACACGGGCACGTACCGGCGCCCAGTCCAGGGTTTCGTTCAGGTCAACGTCGATGTACTTCTGGCCACGGGCTTCGATCAGGATCTGTTGCGAATCCAGCGGCAGGATGCCCTTGGACCACAGCGAACCCTGGAACGTCTCGTAGGCGCCGCGCTCGTCGGCCAGGTCGCAGGAAGCCTGGATCGCGTAGTAGCTGACCGCTTCCATGGACTTGTCGGCGAACTCGACCGCAGCATCCGAACCGTAAGGAATGTGCTGCAGGTACAGCGCGTCCTGGAAGCCCATGATGCCCAGGCCGACCGGACGGTGCTTGAAGTTGGAGTTCTGCGCCTGTGGCACCGAGTAGTAGTTGATGTCGATCACGTTATCGAGCATGCGTACTGCGGTGTTGACGGTGCGCTCCAGCTTGGCGGTGTCCAGCTTGCCGTTGACGATGTGGTTCGGCAGGTTGATCGAGCCCAGGTTGCAAACGGCGATCTCGTCCTTGTTGGTGTTCAAGGTGATCTCGGTGCACAGGTTCGAGCTGTGGACCACGCCCACGTGCTGCTGCGGGCTGCGCAGGTTGCACGGGTCTTTGAAGGTCAGCCATGGGTGGCCGGTTTCAAACAGCATGGACAGCATTTTGCGCCACAGGTCTTTGGCCTGGATGGTCTTGAACAGCTTGATCTTGCCCGGGTACTGGGACAGGGCTTCGTAGTACTCGTAGCGCTCTTCGAAGGCCTTGCCGGTCAGGTCGTGCAGGTCCGGCACTTCGGAAGGCGAGAACAGGGTCCACTGGCCATCATCGAAGACGCGCTTCATGAACAGGTCAGGGATCCAGTTGGCGGTGTTCATGTCGTGGGTACGACGACGATCATCACCGGTGTTCTTGCGCAGCTCGATGAACTCTTCAATGTCCATGTGCCAGGTTTCCAGGTAGGCACACACTGCGCCTTTGCGCTTGCCGCCCTGGTTGACCGCTACGGCGGTGTCGTTCACGACTTTCAGGAACGGTACGACGCCCTGGGACTTGCCGTTGGTGCCCTTGATGTACGAACCCAGTGCACGCACCGGAGTCCAGTCGTTGCCCAGGCCGCCGGCGAATTTGGACAACATGGCGTTGTCGTGGATCGCGTGGTAGATGCCCGACAGGTCATCCGGCACGGTGGTCAGGTAGCAGCTGGACAGCTGTGGACGCAGGGTACCGGCGTTGAACAGCGTCGGGGTCGACGACATGTAGTCGAAGGACGACAACAGGTTGTAGAACTCGATGGCGCGGTCTTCTTTGTGCTTCTCTTCAATCGCCAGGCCCATGGCCACGCGCATGAAGAACACTTGCGGCAGTTCGAAGCGGATACCGTCCTTGTGGATGAAGTAACGGTCGTACAGGGTTTGCAGGCCCAGGTACGTGAACTGCTGGTCGCGCTCGTGGTTGATCGCCTTGCCGAGTTTTTCCAGGTCGAAGGTGGCCAGGATCGGGTTCAGCAATTCGAATTCGATACCCTTGGCGATGTACGCAGGCAAGGCCTTGGCGTACAGGTCGGCCATCTCGTGGTGGGTGGCGCTGTCGGCAACACCGAGGAAGCCCAGGCCTTCGGCACGCAGGGTGTCCATCAGCAGGCGCGCGGTCACGAACGAGTAGTTCGGCTCACGTTCAACCAGGGTACGGGCGGTCATCACCAGGGCGGTGTTGACGTCGGTCAGGGCCACGCCGTCGTACAGGTTCTTCAGGGTTTCGCGCTGGATCAGGTCACCATCGACTTCTTCCAGGCCTTCGCAGGCCTCGGTGATGATGGTGTTCAGGCGGCCCAGGTCCAGCGGTGCAAACGTACCGTCGGCCAGGGTGATGCGGATCGACGGGTGGGCTTGCACGGCCGCTTCTTCAGCCGGGGTGCGCACGGCGCGCTCTTTGGAGCGGGCGTCGCGGTAGATCACGTAGTCGCGGGCCACTTTCTGCTCGCCGGCACGCATCAGGGCCAGTTCGACCTGGTCCTGGATTTCTTCGATATGGATGGTGCCGCCCGATGGCATGCGACGCTTGAAGGTCGCGGTGACTTGTTCGGTCAGGCGGGCAACGGTGTCGTGGATGCGCGACGAGGCGGCAGCGGTGCCGCCTTCAACTGCAAGAAACGCTTTGGTGATGGCGACGGTGATTTTGTCATCGGTGTAAGGAACGACAGTGCCGTTACGCTTGATCACGCGCAGTTGGCCGGGTGCGGTGGCGGACAGATCCAGGTTCGAATCAGCAGCCTGCGTCACGGAGCCTTGCGGGTTCTCGCGAGTTGTGTCGGTTTGCATGGGGGGTTGTCTCCACGTTCTATATTTGATTGCGAGTGCCAGGCTCTTCCTGCAACACCCGTACCGTTTTCCATATCGGGGAATGGGAAACAGCTGCCATCCGCGTGAGCGGTTTGGTCTACTGAAAAATCGGTTGGTTCCCTACTGCGTTAGCAATAAAACCCTTGAATATCGAACCACTTGTGTGGTTGGGCGGTTTGTTCGAAAACCCCACATATAGGGTCTGTCGTGTCGCCGAGGTACAAGATAATGCGTTTCGGAAGGGTTGGCAACGCAGTAACCTGTGGATAACGCTGTGGGTAAAATGTGTATGAAAGGTCCAGCCTGCGTGTAGGCCGCATTACTGCTGCGTTACGCCGTTTGTCATGAAATATTTCCGGCCCAAAACAGCTTGGCCATTTTCGAAGGGCGCGAACCCTATCACAGATTATCGCGATCACCGAATGGATTTCCCGCCTTGTGCTATAGGCCGTGAGCATGGCTACAATCGGCCTCTGTTATGCCTCTAAAACATGACAAACAGGGTATGGCCGATAGAGCTCCCACACTCAGATCTCCACCGGTCAGAAGAACGTCTAATAACAACGAGGACCACCCGTGGAGCAAGAAGCCTGGCAAATACTGATCGTCGAGGACGACGAACGATTGGCCGAGTTGACCCGTGACTACCTGGAAAGCAACGGCCTGCGCGTCTCGGTAGAAGGCAACGGCGCCCTGGCCGCAGCGCGGATCATCGCCGAACAACCGGACCTGGTGATCCTCGACCTCATGCTGCCCGGCGAAGACGGCCTGAGCATCTGCCGCAAGGTGCGCGAGCGCTACGACGGCGTGATCTTGATGCTCACCGCGCGCACCGACGACATGGACCAAGTGCTCGGCCTCGACATGGGTGCCGACGACTACGTGTGCAAACCCGTGCGCCCGCGCCTCTTATTGGCGCGCATCCAGGCCCTGCTGCGGCGCAGCGAGCCGGCCGAACCGGCCATCGTCGAAAACCAGCGCCGCCTGCAATTCGGCCCGCTGGTGGTGGACAACGCCCTGCGCGAAGCCTGGTTGCATGACGGCGGCATCGAGCTGACCAGCGCCGAGTTCGACCTTCTATGGCTGCTGGTGGCGAATGCCGGGCGCATCCTGTCCCGCGAAGAAATCTTCATCGCCCTGCGCGGCATCGGCTACGACGGCCAGGACCGCTCCATTGACGTGCGTATTTCACGTATCCGCCCAAAAATAGGCGACGACCCGATCCACCCGCGCCTGATCAAGACCATCCGCAGCAAAGGCTATCTGTTTGTCCCCGAAGCCGCCGCCGACATGCCGCTGTGAACTCGATCTTCCTGCGCATCTATGGCGGCATGTGCGCGGCCCTGATCCTCGTGGCGCTGCTGGGCGTGCTGGCCCTGCACCTGCTCAACGAAGTACGCAGCGGCCAGTACCGCGAGCGCCTGGCCCACGGCACCTTTGCGCTGATGGGCGACAACCTCAAGCCGATGAGCCCCATCGAGCGCCAGCGCGCCCTGGCGGTGTGGGAGCGCTTGCTCGGCATTCCCCTGGAGCTGCGCAGCCTCAGCGACGCGCAGTTGGACCTGAGCCAGCGCAATCGCCTGCAACGCGGCCAGGTGTTGGTGCAGCAGACCGGCCCCCACGCGGCGCGGGTGCTGCGCCTGGTCAGCGAGCAGGAGTCGCTGGTGTTGACCGGCGAGGTGCAGCAAATCAGCGAGCAATTGGCCCGCGCGACCATTTACCTGCTGGCCGATGAACTGGTGCGCTACCCCGTCGCCGAACAGCCGCAGCGCCTGGCCGACATCAAGGAAGCCAAGGGCTTTGGCTTCGAGATGCACTTGTTGGCCCTCGACCAAGCCGATATGGACGACGACCAGCGTCGTCGCGTCGCGGAAGGCGACACGGTGATGGCCTTGGGCAAAGGTGGCGATTCTATCCGCGTGTTTGCCGGCATGGTCGGCACGCCGTGGGTGTTGGAAATCGGCCCGTTGTATCAAATGAACCCTTACCCGCCGCAATGGCTGATCCTGATCGCGTTGATCGGCCTGACCCTGATTGGCTTGATCGTCTATCTATTGGTGCGCCAGTTGGAGCGGCGCCTCAAAGGCCTGGAAGCCGCCGCCACACGCATCGCCAAAGGCAACCTGGAAGTGCGCGTGCCCGCCCGTGGTGCCGACTCGGTGGGGCGCTTGGCTGCGGCCTTTAATGGCATGGCCGAGCACTTGCAGCAATTGCTGGCGATCCAGCGCGAGTTGGTGCGCGCCGTGTCCCACGAATTGCGCACGCCGGTAGCGCGCCTGCGTTTCGGCCTGGAGATGGTCGGCGATGCCACTACGCCAGAAGCGCGACACAAATACCTGGAGGGCATGGACAGCGACATCCAGGACCTCGATGGCCTGGTGGACGAAATGCTCACCTATGCCCGCCTGGAGCAGGGCGCGCCGGAGCTGAATTTCCAGCGTGTAGACCTCAGTGCGTTGCTCGACCAGGTGATCGGCGAATTATCGCCACTGCGCCCGCAGGTCTCGGTCAGCCGTGGTATTTGCCTGTCTTCGGCGCATTGGGATGACGCCTGGGTCGACGCCGAACCGCGCTACCTGCACCGTGCCCTGCAAAACCTGGTGAGCAACGCCATGCGGCATGCCCAGGGTCGGGTCATGATCAGTTACCAGGTGGGGCAGGTGCGTTGCCGCATCGATGTGGAGGACGACGGCCCGGGCGTGCCGGAAAGCGCGTGGGAGCGGATCTTTACGCCGTTCTTGAGGTTGGATGACAGCCGCACCCGTGCTTCCGGTGGACATGGGCTGGGGTTGTCGATTGTGCGGCGGATCATCTATTGGCATGGCGGGCGGGCGTTGATCGGCAAGAGCAACAATTTGGGTGGCGCCTGTTTCAGCTTGAGTTGGCCCAGGGATCAGGAGAAACCCTGAGGCCGTCATCGCAGGCAAGCCAGCTCCCCCATGATCGTTCCCACGCTCTGCGTGGGAATGCCGCTGGTGACGCTCCGCGTCACGCCTTCAAGAGCGGACGCAGAGCGTCCAGGGATGCATTCCCACGCAGAGCGTGGGAATGATCAATCGCAGGCGCTGACAGCCACCAGGCTCAACAACTGCCCATCCGCCACCACAAACTGCCCCACCAACTCCTTGCCATAACACCACTCGCTGGACAGATCCGTCAGCAACCGCAACCGCACAGCCCCCGACTCATTCCACTCCAGCACCTCGGCATGCTCAAAATAAAAGCGCTTCTGCACAATCGGATAAAGCGCCTTGAACAAACTCTCCTTGACCGAAAACGTCAGCGTTACCAGCAACGCGTGCTGTTCACGTGGCAGGTCGGCCATACGCTTGAGTTCGTCAGCGGTGAGTATTTCCCCTGCCAGGCGCTCCGCCCGGTCCAGCGGCAGCACATTTTCCAGGTCCATGCCCAGCCCGCGCCACTGCGCCTTGTGCCCGACAATCGCCGCCGCATGCCCGGTGCTGTGGGTAATGGAGCCGCTGATATGCCCAGGCCACACCGGTGCCCGGTCATCCCCGATGGCGGGGATGCAATCGAGCTGATCCAGTTGTTGCAACGCCGCGCGAGCGCACAGGCGACCGGCAAGGAATTCGGCCTGGCGCTTGGCTACTGAGCGCTGGATGCTCGGCGGTGGCGGCACGGCGCTGCGCTGGAAGTCGCCTTCGGCCAATAAAGCCGGGTCGAACCGGGTGCTGAGCAGCACCGTGCCGGGCAAGGGGTCGGGCAGCGGCCAATGGGCGTCGAGTGGGGTACAGCAAGCGGGTAGGCGAGTCATGGGCGGTATTCTGCCGAGTTGATAGGCCAGAGGATAGCCCGCTGTTCAGGGGGAGTTCAGGGGCGCCTGCGTAGTCTGGCTTCAACAGCCAAACGCGTAGAGGTAAGCACCATGACTGCGATGAAAAAGCTGATGTTGGCGTTAACCATGCTCAGTGCCACCTCTGGGGCCCAGGCCGTCGATGGCTTCTTTCCGGCATTTGGCAGCGAGAAGACCAGGAAATCCAGCACGCTGATCCAGCGGGTCAGCGTCGAAGACGCGGGCGGCCAGCCCACGCCGTGGGGCCAAGCCCTGGGCTTTACTGCGCCGCAGCCGGCGTATCGCACCGGCTACGAACACCTGGTGGGCCACTACAATGGCACTAAACTGCGCCCGCAAGACCTGCAGGGCCGCTATGATATCCCTCTGTCGGACAGTTGACTTGCTTTGGAGAGCCTTATGAAATTGCTGGTGGTGGAAGATGAGGCGCTGCTGCGTCATCACCTGTTGACCCGCCTGACCGACAGCGGCCACGTGGTTGAAGCCGTGGCCAATGCCGAAGAGGCGCTGTACCAGACCGGCCAATTCAACCATGACCTGGCGATCATCGACCTGGGCCTGCCCGGCATGGGCGGCCTGGACCTGATCCGCCAGTTGCGCACCCAGGCCAAGACCTTTCCGATCCTGATCCTCACCGCGCGCGGCAACTGGCAAGACAAGGTCGAAGGCCTCGCCGCCGGCGCCGACGACTATGTGGTCAAGCCGTTCCAGTTCGAAGAGCTGGAGGCACGCATGAACGCCTTGCTGCGCCGCTCCAGCGGGTTCACCCAGTCCACCATTGTGGCCGGGCCGTTGATGCTCGACCTCAATCGCAAGCAGGCGTCCCTTGACGAGCAACCCTTGGCGCTGACGGCCTACGAATACCGCATCCTCGAATACCTCATGCGCCATCACCAGCAGGTGGTCGCCAAGGACCGCCTGATGGAACAGCTCTACCCGGATGACGACGAGCGCGATCCAAACGTCATCGAAGTGTTGGTTGGCCGCCTGCGCCGCAAATTGGAAGGCCCGGCGGGGTTCAAGCCGATCGACACCGTGCGTGGCCTGGGCTACCTGTTCAATGAGCGCTGCGTTTGATTCGCTCGCTACGCGTGCGCCTGATGCTGGCGGCCGCCACCCTGGCCGTGCTGTTTATGCTCGGCTTGCTGCCGGCGATGCAGGGCGCGTTCAGCCTGGCGTTGCAGGATTCCATCGAGCAACGCCTGGCGTCGGACGTCACCACGCTGATCTCCGCCGCACGCGTGGAAAACAACCGCCTGCTGATGCCGGCGCAGTTGCCCGACGAACGCTTCAACCTGACTGACAGCCGCCTGCTCGGCTATATCTACGACCGCGAAGGCCATCTAGTGTGGCGCTCGCGGGCGACCAAGGAAGAAAACATCAACTACAAGCCGCGCTACGACGGGCGTGGTAATGAGTTTGCGCGGATTCGCGAGGCCAATGGCCAGGAATTCTTCGTCTATGACGTCGAGGTCAAGCTGCTCGGCGGCAAGAGCGCGGCGTTCAGTATCGTCGCCCTGCAACCGGTGCGTGAGTACCAGCTGACCCTCGAAGGCCTGCGGGAAAACCTCTACCTGGGTTTCGGCGCGGCCCTGCTGGTGCTGTTGACGTTGCTGTGGCTGGGCCTGACCTGGGGCCTGCAAGCCTTGCGGCGCTTGAGCCAGGAGCTGGACCAGATCGAAGGTGGCACCCGCGAGAGTCTTTCCGAAGAACACCCGCGTGAATTGCTGCGACTCACCGGTTCCCTTAACCGCTTGCTCGCCAGCGAACGCGAGCAGCGGGCACGCTATCGCGATTCCCTGGATGACCTGGCCCACAGCCTGAAAACCCCGCTCGCCGTGTTGCAGGGCGTCAGCGAAGACATGGCCCAGCGCCCCGAAGACCGCGATCAAGCCTGGGTACTGCAATCGCAGATCGAGCGCATGAGCCAACAGATCAGCTATCAGTTGCAGCGCGCCAGCCTGCGCAAAAGCGGCCTGGTGCGCCATCAGGTGCGTCTGGAGCCAGTGCTGCAAAGCCTGTGCGACACCTTGGATAAGGTCTACCGCGACAAGCGTGTCACCGTAGCCTTCGACTTGCCGGATGAGTGCTACGTGCCCATCGAGAAGGGTGCCTTGCTGGAAATGCTCGGCAACCTGCTGGAAAACGCCTATCGCCTGTGTTTGAGCGAAGTGCGCATCCGCCTGGTGGAAAGCCTCGAAGGCAGCGAGTTATGCATCGAAGATGATGGGCCGGGCGTGCCGCCGGATCAGCGTGCACGGATTCTGCAACGGGGCGAGCGGCTGGACCGCCAGCACCCGGGGCAGGGGATCGGGTTGGCGGTGGTCAAGGACATCATAGAGAGTTACGGCGCGCGGTTGACCTTGGGGGATTCGCCGTTGGGTGGGGCGGCGTTCAAGATTCATTTTCCGGCGTTGTGATCTCTATTGGCTGTACTGGCCTCATCGCAGGCAAGCCAGCTCCCACAGTTGACTGCATTTCAAATTTGGAACTCGGTCGAATGTGGGAGCTGGCTTGCCTGCGATGGGGCCAGCCCAACCAACACACCTCTAACTCTCCTGCGCCCGATACGCCCCCGGCGTCACCCCCGTCCACTTCTTGAACGCCCGATGAAACGCCGACGGCTCAGAAAACCCCAACTGCTCGGCAATCTCCTGCAACGACAAATTCGCCCGTCCCAAATGATAGATGGCGATGTCCCGCCGCAGCTCATCCTTGAGCGCCTGAAAGCTGGTGCCTTCTTCGCGCAAATGCCGGCGCAGCGTCTGCGGGCTGATATGCAGGTGTTGGGCGACCGCTTCCAGATCCGGCCAGGGCGTGCGGTCGCGGCTCAGCAGGCGGCGTAACTGGCTGCTCAAGCTGTCGCCTTCGTCCGGCCGCGACAGCAGGTCGGCCGGTGAGCGCTCCAGGAAGTGCTTGAGCGTGCGTTCGTCCTGCAACAGCGGCAGGCTCAGGTAGCGCGCGGGAAACACCAGGCTGCTGTTCGGTGCACCGAATTCCTGGTTGCAGGGAAACAGCAGGTCGTATTCGCTGGCATGGGCCGGCATCGGGTAGCTAAACGTGGCCTGGTGCAGGCGGATGCGCTGGCCGATCAGCCAACTGCCGAGGCGATGCCAGATCACCAGCAGGCATTCACTGAGGAAGTGATCCGGGTCCCATAGTTGTGAGTCGTCCAGGCTCAAGCGGGCCATGTCGCCTTCGCGCGTCAGCTGCCAGCGCGGGCCCTGTGGGAATAGGCTATAAAACAATAAGCCGCGTTCCAGCGCCTTCTCCAGGGTGCGGCAGTGGATCAGCGCGTGGCACATCATGGCGAAGGTGCCGCGTTTGCTCGGGCCCTCGGCGAAGCCCAGGTATTCGTCATCCAGCCCCAGCCAGAGCATTTGCAGCAGTTGGGTGAATTGCTCCGGGGCAATGCGCGCGCGGGGTTCGCTGAGCAGTTCCGGGGTGATCCCCACCTGCTGCAACAGCCCCGAATAGTCGTAACCCGCCCGGCGCGCACCGCCGAGCGCGGCCCGGGCGTAGTGACTGGCGATGGTACGTTCACGCATGCGAAGGCCTCGTCCATGGAGTGGCGGATCTTAGCCATCGGTGGATAAGGCGACAAGGCGGATATCCGCCAAATTGTAGGACGGGATTGGATGAGTGGGCGGAAATCCGCCACCTGATTCGGCGCTCTGGAAGGCGCCTGAAAACCCGCAGCCCTGATGTCTAAAGGCCTTCAGGCGTTTTCAGGAAAGTGGCACGGCGTTTGCGATAAGGATTACAGCGCAGGCCTTGACCTACAGGCCACGCAAACAACAAATCCCTCCAGTGCAGGAGGGTTCGCAATTGAAGTGTCGTGGGCAATGGCGGATCTTTGCCACACGGGACGATTGAGGAACTTTGCAATGACGACTCGTCAGCCATTCTACAAAACCCTGTATTTCCAGGTAATCGTCGCAATCGTTATCGGTATCCTGCTGGGTCACTTCTACCCGCAGACCGGTGTGGCCCTCAAGCCACTGGGTGACGGGTTTATCAAACTGATCAAAATGGTCATCGCCCCGATCATCTTCTGCACCGTTGTCAGCGGTATCGCTGGCATGCAAAGCATGAAATCGGTGGGCAAGACCGGCGGCTATGCGCTGCTGTACTTCGAAATCGTTTCCACCATCGCGCTGCTGATCGGCCTGATCGTGGTAAACGTCGTGCAACCGGGCGCCGGCATGCACATCGACGTAGCGACCCTGGATGCTTCCAAAGTCGCGGCCTACGTGACCGCCGGTAAAGACCAGAGCATCGTCGGCTTTATCCTCAACGTTATCCCGAACACCATCGTCGGCGCCTTCGCCAACGGCGACATCCTGCAAGTGCTGATGTTCTCGGTGATCTTCGGTTTCGCCCTGCACCGCCTGGGTGCCTACGGCAAGCCGGTACTGGACTTCATCGATCGCTTCGCCCACGTGATGTTCAACATCATCAACATGATCATGAAGCTCGCGCCAATCGGTGCCCTGGGCGCCATGGCGTTCACCATCGGTGCCTATGGCGTTGGTTCGCTGGTGCAGTTGGGCCAGCTGATGATCTGCTTCTACATCACCTGCATCCTGTTCGTGCTGGTGGTGCTGGGCGGTATCTGCCGCGCTCACGGTTTCAGCGTGATCAAACTGATCCGCTACATCCGTGAAGAGCTGTTGATCGTACTGGGTACTTCCTCCTCCGAATCCGCACTGCCACGCATGCTGATCAAGATGGAGCGTCTGGGCGCGAAGAAATCCGTAGTAGGCCTGGTGATTCCAACGGGCTACTCCTTCAACCTCGACGGTACCTCGATCTACCTGACCATGGCTGCCGTGTTCATCGCTCAGGCGACTGACACCCACATGGACATCACCCACCAGATCACCTTGCTGCTGGTGCTGCTGCTGTCCTCCAAAGGCGCTGCTGGCGTGACTGGTTCGGGCTTCATCGTCCTGGCTGCCACCCTGTCGGCCGTAGGCCACCTGCCGGTTGCCGGCCTGGCGCTGATCCTGGGTATCGACCGCTTCATGTCCGAAGCCCGCGCACTGACCAACCTGGTGGGTAACGCCGTTGCCACCATCGTTGTGGCCAAGTGGGTCAAGGAACTGGACACCGACAAGCTGCAAAGCGAGCTGGCGTCTGGCGGTACCGGTATCTCGGAAACCCGCGAACTGGACGACCTGGGCGTGGCCGAAGGCCCTGCACCAGCCGTCAAGTAAGGCGCTGATGGCGTGAACTGACGCCCACCGCTACGCGCAAACGCCCCGACCTGTTCGGGGCGTTTGCGTTTCTGGCGGTTTTTTTGTTTTACAGTGGGGCATCTGTTTTGCGTGGTAACGCTTGCTGGAGGTTTGATGGACAGCGTGGATCTGAATGTCCTGCGCAGCGTGCTCGAATGGCGCCGTGCCGGGCAGCGCGTGGTGTTGTACAGCGTGGTGCAGACCTGGGGCAGCGCACCGCGCCCACCGGGGGCGATGCTGGCCTTGCGCGGCGACGGGGTGGTGATCGGCTCGGTGTCGGGTGGTTGCATCGAGGATGACTTGATCGCCCGCTTGTACGACGGCCGGCTGGCTGACGATGGGCCGCCCGTGCAACTGGTGACCTACGGTGTCACCCGCGATGAGGCGGCGCGCTTTGGCCTGCCGTGCGGCGGCACCCTGCGCCTGACCGAGGAGCGGGTGGAGGAGTGGGCGTGGGTGGCAGAGCTGCTGGCGCGCTGTGAGGATCATCAGATGGTCGCCCGTGAGCTGAACCTTGCCACCGGCGAGGTCACGCTGAGCGCCGCGAGCAAGGCCGATGCGCTGACATTCGACGGCGAACGCCTGCGCGCCATCTACGGCCCGCGCTGGCGCCTGCTGCTGATCGGCGCCGGCCAACTGTCGCGCTACGTGGCGCAGATGGCACGGCTGCTGGATTTCGAGGTATTGATCTGCGACCCGCGTAGCGAGTTCGTCCACGGCTGGGAGGAACAGCACGGCCGCTTTGTGCCGGGCATGCCTGACGAAGCGGTGCTGACTATCCAGACCGATGAACGCACGGCCATTGTCTGCCTGACCCATGATCCGCGCCTGGATGATATGGCGTTGCTCACGGCGCTCAACTCCGATGCGTTCTATATCGGCGCCCTCGGGTCGCGGGTCAACAGCCAGAAACGCCGGGAAGACCTGGCGGCGCTGGGTTTGTCGGCACAGGCGATTGCGCGCTTGCACGGGCCGATTGGCGTGTATATCGGCAGCCATACGCCGGCGGAGATTGCCCTGTCGTTGCTGGCGCAAATTGTGGCGATCAAGAATGGTGTGGTGGCGTGACAGTCACGGCGATTGTGCTGGCGGCGGGGCAGGGCAGCCGGTTCCGGGCCGAGGCAGGTCAGGATAAGTTGCTCGCGGATTGCGTGGGCCTGGACGGTGTGACGCGGCCGGTGATCGAGCAGGTGTTGCTGAGCCTTCCGACGCGCATTGAGCGGCGCTGGGTGGTGACCTTGCCGGAGCGGCATGAAGTCATTCGGCTGGCCAGGGCCTATGGTTGCGAGGTGCTACTGCTGGAATCGGCAGGCATGGGTGACAGCCTGGCGGCGGCGGTTGCGGCCAGTGGCTCGGCTGATGGTTGGCTGGTGGTGCTTGGGGATATGCCGTTCATTCGGTCGTCGAGTATTGAGCGGGTGAGTGATGGCGTGAAGGTCGATGGCATCAGCGTGCCGGTGCAGGCGGGGCAGTATGGGCATCCCGTGGCGTTTGGCCGGGCGTTTGGGCCGGGGTTGATGGCGCTGAGGGGTGATCGTGGGGCCAGGTCATTGTTTGCGCAGGCGTCGGTGCATGAGGTTGTGGTGGATGATCCTGGCGTGCTGTGGGATGTGGACGTGCCGCAGTCCTTGAGCTTCAAACCAATCTGAATGTGGGAACACGGCTTATGTGGGAGCAGGCAAGCCAGCTCCCACATCGGATCTTTGGTGTCTTTCAGACCGCATAAAAAAGCCCCGCCTGATCTCTCAGGCGGGGCTTTTTAGTCGCTGATGGAATCAGGCGAGAGGTTTGGTCTCGTGTTCTGCTTCCTGTGCAGCGGCGGCTGCCGCTGCTTCAGCTTCCTTGCGACGACGGCGCACTTCACGTGGGTCGTTCGGCGCACGGCCGTTTTCGGTCAGGGCGCTGGCCGGAGCGGCTTCGACCACCACGGCGGCGACCTCGGCAACCACTGCCACTTCAACCACTGGCGCAGGCTCGACTACCGGTGCAGGTTCAGCCACTGGCGCAGGTTCTGCTACCACGACTTCTTCGGCAACCGGAGCCGGCGCTTCTTCTACCACTGGGGCAGGCGCTGGTGCTTCAACCGGAGCAGCGGGTTCGGCAGTCCACTGGAAGGCGGTCTGTTCTTCACGAACTTCGCGTACTTCTGGAGCCGCTTCGACAACCGGTGCTTCAACCACCGCTTCTACCACTGGCTCAGGCTCAACCACTGGGGCTGGCTCAACCGCAACCACTTCAACGGCTGGCAGGGTTTCTTGTACCGGTGCAACTTCCACTTCCGCAACAACCGGAGCTTCGATTGGAGTGGTTGCTTCCACGACTGGCGCTTCAACCACCGGTGCTTCTACCACTGGGGTTTCGGCGACTGGCGCTTCAACAACAGCGGTTTCTTCGACGGCAGCGGTAGCACGCTCAGCCTGCTCGTGGGCCTGGGCTTCAGCAGGTGCGCTGATGACCGAGCTGGCAACGGCAGCGGTCACGGCCAGGCCGGCAGCCAGTTCGCTGCCAGTGGCTTCGCCGGTAGCAGCTTCAGCGTTCTCGCCGGCTTCTTCCGAGCCTTCGATCACGTTGCCGTTGGCATCACGCTGACGCTCACGACGGTTGCTGCGACGACGCTGGCCACGGGAGCGGCGGCGTGGGCGATCGCCTTCGGCGCCGTCCTGACCGTCTTCCTGCGACTGCTCTTCAGCGGTCAGCACTTCTTCGTCTTCGCTGGCAGCGGCTTGCTCGGCACGTGGCTGGCGCTCTTCACGCGGTGGGCGTGGAGCACGTTCTTCACGTGGCGCGCGTTCTTCGCGTGGCTGGCGAGCCGGGCGCTCTTCAGCAACAACGGCGGCGCCTGCAGCGGCAACAGCCGGTGCTGCGTCCAGTGGCTCGCGCAGTTCACGTACGCGTTCTTCACGCTCGCCACGTGGCTTGCGATCTTCACGCGGAGCACGTGGCGTACGTGGTGCGCGCTCTTCACGCGGTGCACGTTCTTCGCGAGCTACGGCCGGGGTTTCTTCACGGGCTTCGCGCGGGGCACGTTCTTCACGCGGTGCGCGTTCTTCACGTGGCGCACGCTCTTCGCGCGGCTTGCGTTCTTCGTCACGACGACCGTTGCGGTTACGGCTCTGTTGACGGCCGTTGCGACGCTCTTCGTTGCGTGCTGGACGCTCGGCGGCTGGTTTCTCAACCACCACCGGTGCAGCAGGCTCTTCTTTGGTAGCGAACAGGCTGACCAGCGACTTCACCAGGCCTTTGAACAGGCTTGGCTCAGGCAGGACGGCCGGTGCGGCAACCGGTGCAGCGGCTTCAACCGGAACCGGTGCGTTGGCACGGGCCGGCGCGGTCTTCACGGCCGCTTCCTGGCGAACCAGAGTGCGGGTCGCAGCGGCTGGCTGGACTTCTTCCACTTCGGCAGCGGCAGCGGCGATTTCGTAGCTGGACTGGCCGCTGTGGGCCTCCGGGCTGTCATCACGCAGGCGCTGGACTTCGAAGTGCGGCGTCTCGAGGTGATCGTTCGGCAGGATCACGATACGGGCACGGGTGCGCAGTTCAATCTTGGTGATCGAGTTGCGTTTTTCGTTGAGCAGGAAGGCTGCAACCGGGATCGGCACTTGCGCGCGGACTTCGGCGGTGCGGTCTTTCAGGGCTTCTTCTTCGATCAGGCGCAGGATCGCCAGGGACAGCGATTCAACGTCACGGATGATGCCGGTGCCGTTGCAACGCGGGCAGACGATGCCGCTGCTTTCGCCCAGGGACGGACGCAGGCGCTGACGGGACATTTCCAGCAGGCCGAAGCGCGAGATACGGCCGACTTGCACGCGGGCACGGTCGGCTTCCAGGCATTCGCGGACTTTCTCTTCCACGGCGCGCTGGTTCTTGGCTGGGGTCATGTCGATGAAGTCGATCACGATCAGGCCGCCGATATCACGCAGGCGCAACTGGCGGGCGATTTCTTCAGCCGCTTCCAGGTTGGTCTGCAGGGCGGTTTCTTCGATGTCGCTACCCTTCGTGGCACGCGCCGAGTTGATGTCGATGGACACCAGGGCTTCGGTCGGGTCGATCACGATGGAGCCGCCGGAAGGCAGTTCGACGACGCGCTGGAAGGCGGTCTCGATCTGGCTTTCGATCTGGAAACGGTTGAACAGCGGCACGCTGTCTTCGTACAGCTTGATCTTGCTGGCGTACTGCGGCATCACCTGGCGGATGAAGGTCAGGGCTTCGTCCTGGGCTTCAACGCTGTCGATCAGCACTTCGCCGATGTCCTGGCGCAGGTAATCGCGGATGGCGCGGATGATCACGTTGCTTTCCTGGTAGATCAGGAACGGCGCGGAACGATCCAGGGACGCTTCTTTGATGGCGGTCCACAGTTGCAGCAGGTAGTCGAGGTCCCACTGCATCTCTTCGCTGCTGCGGCCCAGGCCGGCAGTGCGCACGATCAGGCCCATGTCGGCCGGTGCGATCAGGCCGTTCAGCGCTTCACGCAGTTCGTTGCGCTCTTCGCCTTCGATGCGACGGGAAATGCCGCCGGCACGTGGGTTGTTTGGCATCAGGACCAGGTAACGGCCAGCCAGGCTGATGAAGGTGGTCAGGGCGGCGCCCTTGTTGCCACGTTCTTCTTTTTCGACCTGGACGATGACTTCCTGGCCTTCGCTCAGGACGTCCTTGATGTTCACGCGGCCTTCGGGGGCTTTCTTGAAGTATTCGCGGGAGATTTCTTTGAGGGGCAGGAAGCCGTGGCGCTCGGAGCCGAAATCGACAAAGGCAGCCTCAAGGCTTGGTTCGATGCGAGTAATACGGCCTTTATAGATGTTGGCCTTCTTTTGCTCGCGTGCACCGGATTCGATGTCCAGGTCGTAGAGGCGTTGGCCATCTACCAGTGCAACACGCAACTCTTCGGGTTGAGTTGCGTTAATCAGCATTCTTTTCATGTTGTACCGTCGGTTTCCGGGCTGCCGGAAACGGCGTTCGGCACACACGACTTCTCACGGTCGGTGTCAGGTGCGTCAAGAGTGGTTGGCCACTCCAGTGTCCAGCAAATACAGGCCAATTGGGCCGGTATCGCGACGGACGCGTCCTGCTTGTTAGCGGCGGTGACAAAGGCACCACTTCAACAAAAGCTAAGGTCAGGAGGAGGAATCAACCGGCGACTGTGGACGAGATGAAGCGTCTAAATATAAGCCTAGTGCTACACGGTCCGACGGTTGTGCATCTCCACCCTACACGTATCCCTGATAATTCGGGTGCTGCCGCGCGCAGAATCCGCAGCGGGTTGGCATTTACCGTGTTTTCCAATGGGGAGAACACGCTCATGGCTAAACAAGACTGGGTGTGGGCGATTGCGCTCCCACTCAGCTCTTAACAGGCGTTGTTTCCGAAGCATTCGCCATGGTCTGGCTCAAGACTGACTGCACTTTGTGAACTGGCCGTAAATATCGGCGCAAAACGCGAGTATTCACTCTGCTTTCTGCACTCGCTTCAGGCCTCATGTCACCTGCGCTCGTTACAATCCTGAGCTTTCCAAGGTGGCGAAAGCCCCGTAGGACGGCCTCGCGTCCTGATGAATTGCGATGGTCAGGGCCGGCTGTGTGCCGCATGTCCTCTGGCCAGGCCGCTTTTGGCGGCGTTCGCGACTATAGCAGCAATGATTAAGTGCTTCAATTCCATAAAAAATTGTTATCATCGCCGGCATGACGACTACCGCCCCCCAGACCCCCAGCGTCCAGCTGCTTGAGGTCTCGCCGGAATATGCCGGCCAACGCATCGACAATTTTCTCCTGGCCAGGCTCAAAGGCGTGCCCAAGACCTTGATTTACCGCATCTTGCGTAAAGGTGAAGTGCGGGTGAACAAGGGCCGGATCAAGCCCGAGTACAAGCTGCAGGCGGGCGATATCGTCCGCGTGCCGCCGGTACGCGTGCCCGAGCGTGACGAGCCTGTGCCATTGGCCCAGGGCTTGTTGCAGCGCCTGGAAGCCTCGATTGTCTACGAAGACAACAAGCTGATCGTGATCAACAAGCCCTGCGGCATTGCCGTGCACGGTGGCAGTGGCCTGACATTCGGCGTGATCGAAGCCTTCCGTCAGTTGCGCCCGGATGCCAAGGAGCTGGAGCTGGTCCATCGCCTGGACCGTGACACCTCCGGCCTGCTGATGATCGCCAAGAAACGCAGCATGTTGCGCCACCTGCACACCGCCCTGCGTGGCGATGGCGTGGACAAGCGCTACATGGCGCTGGTGCGTGGCAACTGGGCCAGCTCGATCAAAAGCGTGCGTGCGCCTTTGCAGAAGAGCAACCTGCGCTCCGGCGAACGCATGGTCGAAGTGGACGAGGAGGGCAAAGAAGCCCTGACCCTGTTCAAGGTGCTGCGCCGCTTCGGTGACTTCGCCACGATGGTCGAGGCCAAGCCGGTGACCGGTCGTACTCACCAGATCCGTGTGCACACGCTGCATGCCGGGCATTGCATTGCTGGCGACACCAAGTATGGCGACGAGGACTTCTCCAGGGAGATCCGCGACCTGGGCGGCAAGCGCCTGTTCCTGCACGCCTACATGCTCACTGTGCCGCTGCCCGATGGCGGCGAATTGAAGTTGCAGGCCCCGGTCGATGAGATGTGGGCCAAGACCGTGGAGCGTTTGAGTGTCGCACCTTGACTACAAGCTGCTGATTTTTGATTGGGACGGGACCCTGGCCAATTCGATTGGCCGGATCGTCGAGTCGATGCATGCTGCGTCGACCCGCTCGGGCTTCGCGTTGTGCAGTGACCTGGCGGTCAAGGGCATTATCGGCTTGGGCTTGCCCGAGGCGATCCGCACCTTGTATCCCGAGATCAGTGACGCCGAGCTGATCGCCTTCCGCGAGCACTACGCCGATCACTACATCGCGCTGGAGGCCGAGCCTTCGCCGCTGTTTGATGGCGTGGTGCAGTCCCTGGCCGCGTTCCGTGCCGAGGGTTACCAGCTGGCCGTCGCCACCGGCAAGGCCCGTCGCGGGCTGGACCGTGTGCTCAAGGCCCACGGTTGGGAAGATTATTTCGACATCACCCGTGCTGCCGATGAAACCGCCAGCAAGCCGCATCCGCTGATGCTGGAGCAGATCCTGGCCCATTGCGGCGTATCGCCGCGCCAGGCGCTGATGGTGGGTGATGCTTCCTTCGACCTGATGATGGCGCGCAATGCGGGCATGGACAGTGTCGCGGTCAGCTATGGTGCCCAGGCCGCCGAGGCCTTGCAGCAATACGAACCGCGGCTGACGATCGATCATTTTTCCGAATTGCAGGCCTGGCTCGGCCGGGCCCAATAAGTCTTTGCTGGGGTTAATGGCATGAGTGATGAGTGGAAAGCGCCCGAAAAGGCCCAGAGTGGTGACGACAAGAGCTGGAAGCTGCTGGAGAAAACCCTCCTGGCCAGCGTCCAGGAGCAACGTCGTTCGCGGCGTTGGGGGATTTTCTTCAAGCTGCTGACCTTCACTTACCTGTTCGGCATGCTGGTGTTGTTCAGCCCGCTGGTGGACATGGAGAAAAGCGCCACCCGTGGCAGCCATTACACCGCCTTGATCGAAGTGCGTGGGGTGATTGCCGACAAGGAGTCCGCCAGTGCCGACAATATTGTCGGCAGCCTGCGCACCGCGTTTGAAGATCCCAAGGTCAAGGGTGTGATCCTGCGCATCAACAGCCCTGGCGGCAGCCCGGTGCAGTCGGGTTATGTGTATGACGAGATTCGCCGTCTGCGTGCCCTGCACCCGGATACCAAGCTGTACGCGGTGATTTCCGACCTGGGTGCCTCCGGCGCCTATTACATCGCCAGTGCCGCCGACCAGATCTATGCCGACAAGGCCAGCCTGGTGGGTTCCATTGGTGTGACGGCGGCCGGTTACGGCTTTGTCGGCACCATGGAGAAGCTGGGGGTGGAGCGTCGCACCTACAACTCGGGTGAGCACAAATCGTTCCTTGACCCTTTCCAGCCGCAAAAGGCGGATGAAACCCAGTTCTGGCAGGGCGTGCTCGACACTACCCATCGCCAGTTCATTGCCAGCGTGAAGCAAGGGCGTGGCGATCGCTTGAAGGATAAGGATCACCCAGAGCTGTTTTCCGGGTTGGTCTGGTCGGGCGAGCAAGCGTTGCCGCTGGGCCTGATCGACGGTCTGGGCAGTGCCAGCTCGGTGGCGCGCGATGTCATCGGCGAGAAAGAGCTGGTGGACTTCACCGTGCAGGAATCGCCGTTTGACCGGTTCTCCAAGAAGCTGGGTGCCAGCGTGGCAGAGAAACTCGCGCTGTATATGGGCTTCCAGGGGCCGACCCTGCGCTGAGATTCTGAACCTGTTGTAGATCTAAATGTGGGAGCGGGCTTGCTCGCGAATGCGGTGTTTCAGTCACCTGATGTATTGGCTGACCCACTGCATTCGCGAGCAAGCCCGCTCCCACATTTGCTTTGCGGTGTGCTTAAGGGATTTGCACACCCTCGACCAGCAGCATATCCACCAGTCGAATCAATGGCAGCCCGATCAAGCTGGTCGCATCCGCCCCTTCGGTACTCTGGAACAGGCTCACCCCCAACCCTTCAGCCTTGAAGCTGCCCGCACAGTCGTACGGCTGCTCGATCCGCAGGTAACGCTCGATTCGCTCGGCGTCCAGCACGCGCATCTGCACCGTGAACGGTACACAGTCCACCTGGCAGTGCCCTGTCTCGCTGTTGAGCAGTGCCAGGCCGGTCAGGAAACTCACGCGCTTGCCGCTGGCGGCCAGCAACTGTTCACGGGCGTTCTCGAAGGTGTGGGGCTTGCCGATGATCCGTCCGTCGAGCGCTGCTACTTGGTCGGAGCCAATGATCAAATGCCCCGGATGAGCGGCGGCAAGCGCGCGGGCTTTCTCTTCGGCGAGGCGTTTGACCAGCTCGACGGCAGACTCATTGGCGCGATGGCTTTCGTCAATATCCGGCGAGCTGCAGATGAACGGCAAGTGCAGGCGGCCGAGCAATTCCCGGCGATAAACCGAGCTGGAAGCGAGTAATAAAGGCAGCATGGGCGTCTCCTCAAGGCAGTCGCGGATTCTAGCGAGGAGTCCAGGTGACGGACAGGGCTGAATTTCCTTTGACATGGCTGGGTGCATCCCTATAATGCTGCGCCTATGTTGAATGACCCGATTCCACCTCACGTTGACCCGCGCAAATTGGCAGATCGTGGCACTTCCCTTCAAGGTGAATTGCTGCTGGCCGATTTGGAGAGACTCTGCGACCCGCTTTCCGACACTGTCGGTACGGTGCAGGCGAAATTCGTTTTTGAACGAGATGAACGTAAATCTGTGGTAATTCACAGCTTTATCGACACCGAGGTCAAAATGGTTTGCCAGCGTTGTCTTGAGCTGGTCACCCTGCCGATTCACAGCGAATGCAGTTACGCTGTGGTGAAGGAGGGTGCGAATACCCAGTCGTTACCGAAAGGTTATGACGTGCTGGAACTGGGCGAAGATCCATTGGATCTGCATGCACTGATCGAGGAGGAGCTCTTGCTCGCCTTGCCCATTGTGCCTGCTCATCATCCGGAAGAATGCCAGCAGCCGGAGGGGCTCGATGACGAGCCCGAACCGAGCGAGGACGAGGTAACGCGGTCCAACCCGTTCAGTGTATTGGCGCAGTTAAAGCGTGACCCAAACGTTTAGGAGTTAATCAATTATGGCTGTTCAGCAGAACAAAAAATCCCGCTCTGCCCGTGACATGCGTCGTTCGCACGACGCCCTGACGGCGAGCACTCTGTCTGTAGAAAAAACCACCGGTGAAATTCACCTGCGTCACCACGTATCGCCAGAAGGCGTATACCGTGGCCGTAAAGTGATCGACAAGGGCGCTGACGAGTAATCACTTGTCTGCTCTAGTCATCGCGATAGACGCAATGGGCGGGGACTTCGGTCCCCGCAGCATTGTTCAGGCCTGCATTGCCAGCCTGTCTGCAACGCCCTCGCTGCACCTGACCCTCGTTGGTCAACCCTCCTTACTTGAAGACCTGATTGCCAGCCATCCGGCGGTGGATCGCGCGCGCCTGACAATTACGCCAGCCAGCGAAACCATCACCATGGATGAAAAGCCGGCGGCTGCCCTGCGTGGCAAGCCTGACTCTTCAATGCGGGTGGCCCTGGAGTTGCTGCGTGATGGCATGGTGCAAGCCTGCGTCAGTGCTGGTAACACGGGAGCGCTGATGGCGTTGTCGCGTTATGTGCTCAAGACCTTGCCGGGCATTGATCGCCCGGCGATGGTCGCGGCGATTCCGACGCAGAAAGGCTATTGCCAGCTGCTGGACCTGGGCGCAAACGTCGATTGCAGTGCCGAGCATCTGTTCCAGTTTGCGGTGATGGGCTCTGTGGCCGCCGAAGCACTGGGCGTGGCGCGGCCGCGGGTGGCCCTGCTGAATATCGGCACCGAAGACATCAAGGGCAACCAGCAGGTCAAGCTTGCGGCCACGTTGTTACAGGGCGCGCGCGGCTTGAACTACATCGGTTTTGTCGAGGGGGACGGTTTGTACCGGGGCGAAGCGGATGTGGTGGTGTGCGACGGATTTGTCGGCAATATCCTGCTTAAATCCAGTGAAGGCCTGGCGACGATGATCGCCACGCGCATTGAAGCGCTGTTCAAGCAGAACGTCGCTTCACGCCTGGTGGGTGCTTTGGCGCTGCCATTGATGCGCCGCTTGCAGGCTGACCTGGCGCCGGCGCGGCATAACGGTGCGAGCTTTCTCGGCTTGCAGGGCATTGTGGTGAAAAGCCATGGCTCGGCCGGTGTGGAAGGCTTTCAAAGTGCGATTGCGCGGGCTGTGATCGAGATCCAGGAAAACCTGCCGCAACGCTTGCACGGCCGTCTCGGGGACCTGTTGCCTTAGGCGAATCGGCCCGAAAATGCTTAAATGTGACCGGCCAGTTCAATTGACCATCCAATTTGTCAGTTTCGTGCGCTCCCACCGTAGGCGCGTTCATTTTTGACGACCAGATCATTAGGGGCTTGTTACATGTCTACATCCCTCGCATTCGTCTTTCCAGGGCAGGGTTCGCAGTCCCTCGGCATGTTGGCCGAGCTGGGCGCGCAATACCCGCTGATCCTGGATACCTTCAAGGAAGCTTCCGACGCCCTGGGTTACGACCTGTGGGCACTGACCCAGCAAGGGCCGGAAGAGCAACTCAATCAAACCGATAAAACCCAGCCGGCCATCCTGACCGCTTCGATCGCCCTGTGGCGCTTGTGGCTGGCAGAGGGCGGCGCGCGTCCGGCATTCGTTGCCGGTCATAGCCTGGGCGAATACAGCGCCCTGGTGGCGGCGGGCAGCCTGACGCTCGCGGAAGCGGTCAAGCTGGTCGAGCGCCGTGGCCAATTGATGCAAGAAGCCGTTCCGGCCGGGCAGGGCGGCATGGCCGCTATCCTGGGTCTGGACGACGCCGTGGTGATCGAAGCCTGCGCCGAAGCGGCCCAGGGCGAAGTGGTCAGCGCGGTGAACTTCAACTCACCTGGCCAGGTTGTGATCGCCGGTGCCAAGGCCGCAGTCGAGCGCGCCATCGAAGGCTGCAAGGCCCGTGGCGCCAAGCGTGCGTTGCCGTTGCCGGTAAGCGTGCCGTCGCACTGCGAGCTGATGCGCCCGGCCGCCGAGCGTTTTGCCGAGTCCATCGCCGCCATCAACTGGCAGGCGCCGCAGATCCCGCTGGTGCAGAACGTCAGCGCGGCCGTTGCCGCTGATCTCGACACCCTCAAGCGCGACCTGCTGGAGCAACTCTATAAGCCAGTGCGCTGGGTTGAATCGGTGCAGACCCTGGCTGCCAATGGCGCCACCGAGCTGGTCGAGTGCGGCCCGGGCAAAGTCCTGGCCGGCCTGAACAAGCGCTGCGCCGACGGCGTGTCGACTGCCAACCTCAATACCCCGGATGCCTTCGCTGCCGCTCGTGCAGCACTGGCCTGAGCCTTTATTTACGAACTTGGGAGAAGCCTGCATGAGTCTGCAAGGTAAAGTTGCACTGGTTACCGGCGCCAGCCGTGGCATTGGCCAGGCGATCGCCCTGGAACTGGGCCGTCAGGGCGCCGTTGTGATCGGCACCGCCACTTCCGCTTCGGGCGCCGAGCGTATCGCCGCGACCCTGAAGGAAAACGGCGTGCAAGGCACCGGCCTGGAGCTGAACGTGACCAGCGATGAGTCCGTGGCTGCTGTGCTGGCCCAGATCACCGCAGAGTTCGGCGCGCCGGCTATTCTGGTAAACAACGCCGGTATCACCCGCGACAACCTGATGATGCGCATGAAAGACGACGAGTGGTACGACGTGGTCGATACCAACTTGAACAGTCTGTTTCGCCTGTCCAAGGGCGTTCTGCGCGGCATGACCAAGGCGCGTTGGGGCCGAATTATCAATATTGGCTCCGTAGTGGGTGCCATGGGCAACGCAGGCCAAGTAAACTACGCGTCCGCCAAGGCCGGTCTGGAAGGTTTCAGCCGGGCATTGGCACGTGAAGTCGGTTCGCGGTCGATTACGGTCAACTCGGTGGCCCCTGGGTTCATCGACACCGATATGACCCGCGAACTGCCGGAAGCACAGCGTGAAGCCTTGCTGACGCAGATTCCGCTGGGCCGTCTGGGTCAGGCTCAAGAGATCGCGAATGTGGTGTCTTTCCTGGCATCCGACGGTGCGGCATACGTGACTGGGGCTACAATCCCGGTTAACGGCGGGATGTACATGAGTTAAATTGTGACGGATCGCTTCAAAAAAATGTCATACGAGCTGTCTAAAATCCGTTATAAAGCTGCAACTTAATTTAGAGGCGGGTGGCCGAACGGGTAGGTGGTGAAGCTTTCAGTTGAAAAGCTGAAAAGGCTTTCTATACACTTACCCACTGGCCAGCTGCCTGAATTTGTCCATTAGGAGTTAAACAAGGTATGAGCACCATCGAAGAGCGCGTCAAGAAAATCGTTGCCGAGCAACTGGGCGTTAAAGAAGAAGAAGTGGTCAACACTGCTTCCTTCGTAGAAGACCTGGGTGCCGATTCCCTTGACACCGTTGAGCTGGTGATGGCTCTGGAAGAGGAATTCGAGACCGAAATCCCGGACGAAGAAGCTGAAAAAATCACTACTGTTCAAGCTGCTATCGACTACGTTACCAGCCATCAGGCGTAATAGTTTTTAGTCGTCGCTTGCTGTTGGGAAAAACCGCACTGCTGTTACAGCGTGCGGTTTTTTCTTTAGCTCTGACGAAAAGTGGTTTTGAAGCGAAGTGTCGTCATTAGAAAAAGGAGAGTGCTGTGTCGCGTAGACGCGTCGTAGTCACCGGTATGGGTATGTTGTCGCCACTGGGTACGGATGTGCCGAGCAGTTGGCAGGGCATTCTGGCTGGCCGCAGTGGTATTGGTCTGATTGAACACACGGACCTTTCTGCCTATTCCACCCGTTTTGGCGGCTCGGTAAAGGGTTTCAATGTCGAGGAATATCTCTCGGTCAAAGAGTCCCGCAAGCTCGACCTGTTCATTCAGTACGGCCTGGCAGCCGGTTTTCAGGCAGTGCGTAACGCCGGCCTGGAAGTCACCGACGCCAACCGTGACCGCATTGGCGTGGCCATGGGCTCGGGTATTGGTGGTCTGACCAATATCGAAGAAACCAGCCGCATCTTGCACGATACTGGCCCCCGTCGAATTTCACCGTTCTTCGTGCCGGGCTCGATCATCAATATGATTTCCGGTTTCCTGTCCATCCACCTGGGTGCACAGGGGCCTAACTACGCCATTGCCACGGCGTGCACCACGGGTACGCATTGCATCGGCATGGCGGCGCGCAACATCGCCTACGACGAAGCAGACGTGATGATTGCCGGTGGCGCCGAAATGGCCGCCTGCGGCCTCGGCATGGGCGGCTTCGGCGCGTCCCGTGCGCTGTCCACCCGCAACGACGAGCCTACCCGTGCCAGCCGTCCGTGGGACAAGGGCCGTGACGGTTTCGTCCTGTCCGACGGTGCCGGTGCCCTGGTGCTGGAAGAGTTGGAGCACGCCAAGGCGCGTGGTGCCACCATCTACGCCGAGCTGATCGGTTTTGGCATGAGTGGCGACGCCTATCACATGACTTCGCCACCGTCCGACGGTGCCGGTGCTGCACGTTGCATCAGCAACGCCCTGCGCGATGCGAAGATCAATGCCGATCAGGTGCAGTACATCAACGCCCACGGCACCTCGACACCGACGGGCGATCTGGCGGAAGCCGAGGCCATCAAGTCGGTGTTCGGCGAGCATGCCTACAAGCTGGCGGTCAGCTCGACCAAGTCCATGACCGGTCACCTGTTGGGTGCGGCGGGCGCCGTCGAAGCGATCTTCAGCGTCATGGCCATCAAGGACCAGGTCGCTCCGCCGACCATCAACCTGGATGAGCCGGACGAAGGTTGCGACCTGAACTTCGTGCCGCACGAAGCGCAGCCGATGCCAATCGACGTGGCGATTTCCAACTCGTTCGGCTTTGGTGGCACCAACGGTTCCCTGGTGTTCCGCCGGTTCGCCGAGTGATGGAAAGCTGGGTCGACGGTCAGCCAGCGGACAGCGTGCCCCTGAAAGATCGCGGCCTGGCCTATGGCGATGGGCTGTTCGAGACCATCGCCGTCAAGGCCGGGCAGCCTGTGCTGCTCGACCGTCACCTGCAACGTCTCGACGGCGGTTGCAGGCGCCTCGCTTTAGCTGCGGATCACGGCTTGATCCGCAGCGAAGTGCTGGCCTATGCCGCCGCCCTTGGCGATGGCGTGCTCAAGTTGATCCTCACCCGCGGCGACAGCCTGCGCGGTTATGGCATCAACCCCGGCGCCCCGGTGCGCCGTATCTTGCAGGGCAGTCCGCCCGCTACCTATCCCCCCGCCCATGGAACCGACGGCATCCGCCTGTTTCCGTGTGCCACCCGTTTGGCCGAGCAACCCTTGCTGGCCGGCCTCAAGCATCTCAATCGCCTGGAGCAAGTGATTGCCCGCGCCGAATGGCAGGATGCCGAGCACGCCGAAGGCTTGATGCTGGATGTGTCCGGTCGCGTTATCGAAGGTGTGTTCAGCAACCTGTTCCTGGTGTGCAACGGCTTGTTACTAACCGCTGATCTGACGCGTTGCGGGGTTGCTGGCGTCATGCGCGCCGAGATCCTGGTCCATGCCCAAACCCTGGGCGTCCCGGTGGCCGTGGCTGACATCAGCCTTGAGCAGTTGCGACAGGCTGATGAAGTCTTTGTCTGCAACAGCGTTTATGGCATTTGGCCGGTGCGCGGCTGCGCTGCGATGAGCTGGCCGGTTGGGCCGCTCACCCGTAAACTGCAGGGCATTGTTCGCGCGCTATTGGATATTTGAGTTGATACGAAAACTGGTTGTACTGCTGCTGGTCGGTGTGTTCTCGGCGGCGTTGCTGTTGGGCTATGGCGCCTGGAAATACGATGCTGCCCTCAAGCAGCCCCTGAACCTGACCCAGGAGCAATTGCTCGATGTACCGGCAGGGGCGACCCCCACCGGTACCTTCAATCGCCTTGAAGCCGACGGCGTGCTCGACGGCGCGTTCTGGCTGCGCCTGTACTGGCGCTTCAACCTAGATGGCCAGCCTCTGCACAGCGGTGAATACCGCATGACCCCCGGCATGACGGCCCAGGGCTTGATCGGCCTGTGGCAGCGTGGCGAAGTGGTGCAATACAGCCTCACGCTGGTGGAAGGCTGGAATTTCCGCCAGGTGCGCTCGGCGCTGGCCAAGCATGAAAAGATCGTACAAACCCTGTCGGGCCTGACTGACAGCGAAGTCATGGAGAAACTCGGCCACCCCGGCGTGTTCCCTGAAGGGCGGTTCTTCCCCGATACCTACCGCTTCGTGCGCGGGATGACCGACGCCGAGTTCCTGAAAAAAGCCTACAACCGCCTGGACGATGTGCTCGCCCAGGAGTGGAGCAAGCGTGCCCCAGATGCGCCCTACACCGAGCCCTATCAAGCGCTGATCATGGCGTCGCTGGTCGAGAAAGAGACCGGCGTGCCGGAAGAGCGCGGCCAGATCGCCGGCGTGTTTGTGCGCCGCCTGAAGATCGGCATGCTGCTGCAGACCGACCCGACGGTGATCTACGGCCTCGGCGAGCGCTACAACGGCAAGTTGACCCGCGCCCACCTCAAGGAAGCCAACCCTTACAACACCTACATGATTGCCGGCTTGCCGCCGACGCCGATCGCCATGGTTGGCCGCGAGGCGATCCATGCCGCGCTGAACCCGGTGCCGGGCAGCAGCCTGTATTTTGTCGCCCGTGGCGATGGCAGCCATATTTTCTCCGATGACCTGGATGCCCATAATGCCGCCGTGCGTGAGTTCCAACTCAAGCGCCGCGCCGATTACCGCTCCAGCCCGGCGCCCGTGGTAAAACCGGCGGAAGAGGCGGCGCCTGCGGCCGACACGCCCGCCGAGCTGCAAAGCCCGCAATGACTCTGACTAAGGACTGCCTGTGACTGGCTTGTTTATTACCCTGGAAGGCCCCGAAGGCGCCGGCAAAAGCACCAACCGCGATTACCTGGCCGAGCGTTTGCGCGCCGATGGCATCGAAGTGGTGTTGACCCGTGAGCCCGGTGGCACGCCCCTGGCCGAGCGCATCCGCGACGTGCTGCTGGCCCCGGGTGACGAGCCGATGAACCCGGACACCGAGCTGCTGCTGGTGTTCGCCGCCCGCGCCCAGCACCTGGCCGAAGTGATCCGCCCAGCCCTGGCACGCGGTGCGGTGGTGATTTGTGACCGTTTCACCGACTCTACCTATGCCTATCAGGGCGGCGGTCGGGGCTTGTCCCTGGAACGCATCGCCACGCTGGAAACCTTCGTGCAAAGCGATCTGCGTCCGGACCTGACCCTGGTGTTCGACCTGCCGGTGGAAGTCGGCCTGGCCCGCGCCAGCGCCCGGGGTCGTCTGGACCGTTTCGAACTGGAAGGCCGCGCCTTCTTCGACGCCGTGCGCAGTGCGTTCCTTGCCCGCGCCAAGGCCGACCCAGCGCGTTATTACCTGTTGGATGCCGCCCAGCCGCTGACCCAGGTGCAACAGGCGATCGATGCCTTGCTGCCGACCCTGCTGGAGCGCGCCCGTGGCTGAAGCCTACCCGTGGCAGGACAGCCTCTGGCAGCAACTGGCGGGCCGTGCCCAGCATGCCCACGCCTATCTGTTGCACGGGCCGATTGGCATCGGCAAACGTGCGCTCGCTGAGCGCCTGATGGCCAGCCTGTTGTGCCAGCGTCCGGTCAACCTGGAAGCCTGTGGCGAGTGCAAGTCCTGCCTCCTGCTCAAGGCGGGCAGCCACCCGGACAATTACCTGCTGGAACCCGAGGAAGCCGACAAGGCGATCAAGGTCGATCAGGTTCGCGACCTCGTCAGCTTCGTGGTGCAGACCGCGCAGATGGGCGGGCGCAAAGTGGTGTTGATCGAGCCGGTGGAGGCGATGAACATCAACGCTGCCAACGCCTTGCTCAAGAGCCTGGAGGAGCCGTCCGGCGATACAGTGTTGTTGCTGGTGAGTCACCAGTCCAGTCGCTTGCTGCCGACTATCCGTAGTCGCTGTGTGCAGCAGGCCTGCCCGTTGCCGAGCGAGTCCATGAGCCTGGAGTGGCTGGCGCAGGCGTTGCCGGAATGCAGCAGCGATGAGCGCGGCGAATTGCTCACCCTGGCCGCCGGTTCGCCGCTGGCCGCAGTGAAATTGCAGGCCCAAGGCGTGCGCGAACAACGCGCGCTGGTGGTGGATGGCGTGAAGAAACTGCTCAAGCAGGAACTGTCCGCCACCCAATTGGCCGAGACGGCCTGGAAGGATATTCCGCTGTTGCTGCTGTTCGACTGGTTCTGCGACTGGTCGAGCCTGATCCTGCGCTACCAGTTGACCCAGGACGAAAACGGCCTGGGCCTGCCGGACATGCGCAAGGTGGTGCAGTACCTCGCGCAGAAAAGCGCCCAGGACAAGGTGCTCAACATTCAGGACTGGATTCTGGCCCAGCGCCAGAAGGTGCTCGGCAAGGCCAACCTCAACCGCGTGCTGTTGCTCGAAGCGCTGCTGGTGCAGTGGGTAGGCCTGCTCGGTCGCCGTTAATTTTCGTGGCCGACGGGTGTATCGTCGGCCAGACACTCTCTGTGATTTAAGTCGTAACTACCTATGCTCGTAGATTCCCATTGCCACCTCGACCGCCTCGACCTTGCCCAGCACGGCGGCTCCCTTGACGCCGCCCTTGAAGCAGCGCGCCAGCGCGGGGTAGGGCACTTCCTGTGTATCGGCGTCAGCGCCGACAACGCCGCCGACGTCAAAGCCCTGGCCGAGCGTTATGCCGATGTGGACTGCTCGGTGGGCATCCACCCGCTGGACCTCAAGCCCGGCGAAGCCCCGGCCCTCGACTGGTTGCTGGGTGAGCTCAACCACCCGCGCGTGGTGGCGATTGGCGAAACCGGCCTGGACTACCACTACGAGCCCGAAGCCGCCGAGTTGCAGCAGGCCTCGTTCCGCCTGCACCTGCAAGCCGCCCAGCAGACCGGCAAACCGGTGATCGTCCACACCCGTGGCGCCCGCGCCGACACCCTGGCCCTGCTGCGCGAAGCTGCGCTGCCCCAGGCCGGCGTGCTGCATTGCTTTACCGAAGATTGGGACATGGCCAAGGCGGCCCTGGACCTGGGTTTCTATATTTCCCTGTCGGGGATTGTTACCTTCCGCAATGCCGACGCCCTGCGTGACGTGGCGCGCCAAGTGCCGGCCGACCGCCTGCTGGTGGAAACCGACTCACCGTACCTGGCGCCCATCCCCCATCGCGGCAAGCCGAACCTGCCCGAGTACGTACGGGATGTGGCGGATTACCTGGCGATGTTGCGCGGTGAGTCCGTTGAGCGCTTTGCCGAACAGACGACCGAGAACTTCAAGCGCCTGTTCCCGTTGGCCCACGTTAAATCGTAGGCAAAAAAAACCCGGGTTCTGGGGGGGGAATCCGGGCTAAGACCATTAGGAGTAAAACAGGGCACACAGTCCGTCGGTACCCCGGGTCAACGCGTCACTTGGGGGAGATGCCGCGCCGACAGTTCAAGTATTGATCAGTATCTGATTCAGTCCAGTCGCGACTGGTCGTTTTTTAAACAGATTTGGAATACGCGCGCTTCGCTTGAGTTCTCATTAAGCGGGTGCACAGGTGCCGTTGTTGCGTGTTATTTCTGACTGCAAGCGAGGAAATCGTTGGCGTGCTGAAACTTAAGTGCGCGGCGGGTTCACATAGGCGTTGCCCAACGACCGTTCAGTCGGGATAATCCCTCGCACCGGGTAAATCGTATTGCCACGTGTTCGTGGCCCTGCGCAACCCTCCCCACAGTCACCTTTGCAGACCTCTTTCTCATGCACAAAGAACCCCGTAAGGTCCGTGAGTTTCGCCGCCGTGAGCAGGAAATTCTCGACACCGCGCTCAAGCTATTCCTCGAACAAGGTGAAGACAGCGTCACCGTCGAGATGATCGCGGATGCCGTGGGTATCGGCAAAGGCACGATCTACAAGCACTTCAAGTCCAAGGCCGAGATCTACCTGCGCCTGATGCTCGACTACGAGCGCGACTTGAACGAGCTGCTGCACTCGGCCGATGTGGACAAGGACAAGGAAGCCCTGTCCCGCGCCTACTTCGAATTCCGCATGCGCGACCCCCAGCGCTACCGCCTGTTCGACCGCCTGGAAGAGAAGGTGGTCAAGGGCCATCAGGTGCCGGAAATGGTCGAGGAACTGCACAAGATCCGCGCCTCGAACTTCGAACGCCTGACCCTGCTGATCAAGGGCCGCATCAGCGAAGGCAAGCTGGAAGACGTGCCGCCGTATTTCCACTACTGCGCCGCCTGGGCGCTGGTGCACGGCGCGGTGGCGCTGTACCACTCGCCGTTCTGGAGCAATGTGCTGGAAGATCAGGAAGGTTTCTTCCAGTTCCTGATGGATATCGGCGTGCGCATGGGCAACAAGCGCAAGCACAGCAGCGAATTGCCACCGGCTGAACCACCGGCTGCGTAAGGATTTGCTGCCAGACGCAGTACCCCAGGAATATACTCAGGCATGGACTCTTGCTAAAAGCTGATTTATCAGTCAGCTTTTAGCGCGCCCGAATCATCCTCTGCCGGAGTGATCCATGATCGTTGATCGTCAAGGCAGGCGTTTTCGCAATTTGCGGATCAGCCTGACCTCAGCCTGCAATTATGCGTGTACCTACTGCGTGCCCAACGGCAAGCGGCTGGTGGCTGCCCAGGACGAACTCTCGGCCGAGGCCATGGCGCGGGGTGTCGAGTATCTGATCGAAGCGGCGGGCATCGACCGCCTGCGCATCACCGGCGGCGAGCCGCTGGTCAGCCCCAAGCTGGAAGCCTTCATGGGCGCAGTGGGCCAGATGGGCCTCAGTGACATCAGCCTGACCACCAACGGCCAACTGCTGGCGCGCAAACTGCCGCTGCTGGTGGATGCCGGCATCAAGCGCATCAACGTCTCCCTCGACACCCTGGACGCCGACGCCTTCCGCAGCATCGCCCGTGGCGGTGACCTCGCCACCGTGCTCGACGGCATGGACCAGGCCCGCGCTGCCGGGATCAAGATCAAGGTCAACATGGTGCCGTTGCGCGGCCAGAACCTGGACCAGGTGATGCCGTTGCTCGACTACTGCCTGGAGCGTGGCTACGAGCTGCGCTTTATCGAATTGATGCGCATGGGCCACCTGGCCAAGGATTCCAATGCGTTTTTGCAGCAATTCGTCAGCTTGCAGCAACTGCTCAGCCTGATTGGCGAGCGCCACGAATACCTGCAAGCCAATGCCCCGGTGGACGCCACCGCCGTGCGTTATGAAATCCCCGGCAAGGGCTATTTTGGCGTGATCGCCAATGAAAGCGTGCCGTTCTGTCGGACCTGTTCGCGCCTGCGCCTGTCGTCTACCGGCTGGCTGCATGGCTGCCTGTCATCCAGCAACCGCCACTACGTCGGCGACCTGCTGGACAAGCCGCGCCATCAGGCATTGCCGGCGTTGCAAGGGCTGCTGATGAAAGCCCTGGGCGACAAGCAGGAAGTGGCCTTCTCGGGCGGTGCGACGATCATGAAGATCATCGGCGGCTGACGCGATGTTCGCCCCCCACATTCCCTTGTGGGAGCGGGCTTGCTCGCGAAAGCGGTGTATCAGTCGGCACATCTGTTTCTGACACACCGCATTCGCGAGCAAGCCCGCTCCCACACAAGCCCGCTCCCACATTTGATTTATGGTGTGCTCAAGTGGCGCAAAACCTGCATCTCATGCCCATTCGCCGGTTTTCCGTCACCGGCTTCTGGAGGATTAGGATGCGTAGTCTGGTTTTGTTGCTGGCGTCATTGACGCTGAGTGGTTGCATGACCGTCAGCGATATGGCCGAAGGCACCCGCTATCAGATGAGCGACGCCGGGTTGCTGGACCACAGCGATACCCGTCGCTCCGCCTCGATCCGCGTGCAGCCGGATTCCTTTATCTTTATCGCCCAGGGCGCCTTCGTGCCGCCCGGCAGCGCCTATCCGCGTCCGAACGTGGTGGCCGAAGAAGCCTTCAACGGCTTTATCGAATATTTCCCCATGGTGCGCCGCGCCCGCCAGCCGGAAGGCCTGGAACAGGCGATGGCCGAAGCCCGTGCCGCCGGCGCCCATTACCTGCTGTACTGCCGTTTCGCCAAGGCGGATGACCGGATCGGCAACGCCGACGAGTGGGCCGACCAGGAAGCCCTCGACCGCGTCGGCCTCGACAGCGGCGTGATCCAGATCATGTTGATCGAGACCAGCACCCAGTATTTGATTGATACTGCACGCATTCGCAGCCGTGGCGGTTTACTGACGTTCCACGACAACAGGCCACAAGACCTGATCGCTCGCCCACTCGCACAGTACGCGCGAAGCTTGCTGGGCATGAGCGATCAATAAACCACAGGAGATGCCCATGACCGATTCCGCCAAGGCCAACGATCTGTTGGCCCAACTGCCCAAGGGCAAGGGACCGGCGCCGGTGCACCTGTGGAACCCGGATTTCTGCGGCCATATCGACATGCGCATCGCCCGCGATGGCACCTGGTACTACCAGGGCACGCCGATCGGGCGTAAGCCGATGGTCAAGCTGTTCTCCAATATCATCCGCCGCGATGGCGATGATTACTTCCTGATCACCCCCGTGGAAAAAGTCGGCATCAGCGTCGAAGATGCGCCGTTCGTTGCGCTGACTCTGGAGGTCGAAGGGCAGGGCGAAAGCCAGGTGCTGCGCTTTACCACCAATGTCGACGAGACGGTCGAAGCCGGCCTGGAGCATCCGTTGCGTGTGGTCATCGACCCGCTCACCGAGGAGCCTTCGCCATATCTGCGGGTACGCACCAACCTCGAAGCCTTGGTGCATCGCAACGTGTTCTACCAATTGGTGGAGCTGGCGGTGAGTCGTCCGATCAACGGTCAGAATTGGCTGGGCGTGTGGAGTGGCGGGGAATTTTTCCCCATTGGCCTGGAACCCTGAGGCCGGTTTTTTCATCTCCCTGAAATAATTCGCTTGCTGCCAACGGCGGCTTTCGGTTATCAATTTGTACATGATTAGACATGTCCGATTTGATAAGAAAAAACGCGTCGTCGACGAACTGATCCGCCGTATCGAAGGTGGGGTAATGGTCGATGGGTTCCTGTTGCCTGGCGAGCACCAACTGGCCGAAGAGTTTTCGGTGAGTCGCGGCACCTTGCGTGAAGCCCTCGCCGAACTCAAACGACGCAACTACATCGCCACCCAAAGCGGCGTCGGCTCCCTCGTCACCTTTGACGGCATGGTGCTCGACCAGCGCAGCGGCTGGGCCCAGGCCCTGGCCGACACGGGTGCGCGGATCAACACCGATATCCTGCGCCTCGAAGCCGTGACCCGGCCTGACTTGCTCAGCCGTTTCGGCAGCGATCAATTCATTGCCCTCGACCGCCTGCGCTACACCACCGATGGCACCGCCGTGTCCCTGGAGCGCTCGCTGATGCCCGCTTCCGGCGGCTTGGAAAGCCTGCCAACAGTCGGCCTGATCGAAAACTCCCTGACCATCACGCTGGCGGCCTACGGCTATGTCGGCGCTGAAGGTGACCAATGGATCGGCGCCGAGCCCCTCAGTGCCGAAGACGCCGAGCTGCTCGGCCGTCCGGCCGGCAGCGTGTTTCTCAAGGCCTCGCGCACCACCTACGACCGTCGCGAGCGCTTTATGGAATACGTCGAAAGCCTGCTCGACCCTCTGCACTTCCGCCTGCACCTGCAATTTGGGAGTTCGAAATGACCCCGCACAACCGCGCCCTCGGCGCGTTCTATGGCCTGGCTTTGGGCGATGCCCTGGGCATGCCGACCCAGTCCTTGAGCCGCGAGCAAGTGCGCGCCCGCTTCGGTGCCATCACCGCTCTGGAAGATGCCGGCGCCGACCAACCTATCGCGCCTGACATGCCCGCCGGTTCCATCACCGATGACACCGAGCAGGCGATCCTGGTGGGCGAGTTGCTGGTAGAAGGCCAAGGCCGCATCGAACCCACCGTGCTTGCCCAGCGCCTGATCGACTGGGAGGCGGTGATGCGCGCCAAGGGCTCCCAGGATTTGCTCGGCCCCTCGACCAAACGCGCGATCGACATGATCCTCGCCGGCCACACGCCGGAAGAGTCCGGGCGTTATGGCACCACCAATGGCGCGGCGATGCGTATCACGCCCGTCGGTATTGCCGCCGATGTCAGCGACCCCGCGCACTTTATCCAGGCCGTGATCCAGGCGTGCCAGGTCACCCATAACACCAACCTGGGCATCTCCAGCGCCGCCGCCGTGGCGGCCGTGGTCTCGGCCGGCATCAACGGCGTGGACCTGGGCGAAGCACTGAACATCGGCACCCAGATTGCCCAGCAGGCCGAGCACCATGGCCACTGGATCGCCGGCGGGCGTATCTCCACCCGCATCAGTTGGGCGCGCACCTTGAGTGTCGGCAGCGGCGACAAAGCATTGTTTGCCGATTTGCTCTACGAGTTGATCGGCACCTCCGTCGCGTCCCAGGAGTCGGTGGTGGTGTCGTTTGCCCTGGCCCAACAAGTGGCGGTGGGCGAGATGAATGCCTTCGAAGCCCTGTGCCTGGCCGCCAGCCTTGGCGGCGACACCGACACCATCGCTGCGATGCTCGGCGCCATGCTCGGTGCCTGCCTGGGCATGCAGTGCTGGCCGCAGGAGATGGTGGAGCAGGTCAAGCGGGTGAATGGTTTGGACTTGCAGCCGCTGGTCGAAGGGCTGCTCACATTGCGCTGACTGGCGCAGATCAAAAAATGTGGGAGCGGGCTTGCTCGCGAAAGCGGTGCGTCAGTCAGCACATTTGTTTCTGATACACCGCATTCGCGAGCAAGCCCGCTCCCACAGTTGATCGAGTTGGGCCAGGAAGACTGAATAGAATATCTGCCACAACCACAACAATATCGGCACCCGGAGTATCCCTTCATGAGCAACACCTCTTCCGGCCAAAGCGCCGGGCAATTGGAAACACGCGGCATCGAGCCGGTCCCGGAAGGCGAGTGCAACGGCCATCCGTTGCAACTGTTCTGGGTCTGGTTCGCGGCCAATATCAGCATCCTCGGTTTGCCCTTGGGCGCGACGCTGGTGGCGTTTCGTGGCCTGGCCATCTGGCAGACGATCATCGTCGCGATCCTTGGCGCGGCCGGTTCGTTTGCCGTGGTGGGCATCATCTCTATCGCCGGCCGGCGTGGGCGTGCGCCGAGCCTGACGCTGTCCCGGGCGATCTTCGGCGTGCGCGGCAATATCGGCCCGACGCTGGTCTCGCTGATGTCGCGCCTGGGTTGGGAAACCGTCAACACCACCACGGCCGCCTTCGTGCTGCTGTCGTTGTGTTCGATCCTGTTTGGTTCGCCCGTCGCGGCGAAAAGCGCACCCCTGCTGACCCTGCTGTTTATCGCCATCTTTGTGCTGTTGACCCTGGCAGTGTCCGGCCTGGGCCATGCCACCTTGCTGGTGATTCAGAAGTGGGCGACCTACGTGTTCGGCGCCCTGAACATCCTGGTCGGCGGCTTTCTCTGCGCCACCATCGACTGGAGCGCCGTGTTCAATGCGACCCCGGCGCCGCTGAGCGCGATGATCATCGGCGTCGGCACCATGGCGGCTGGCACCGGGATTGGCTGGGCCAACGCCGGTGCCGACATGTCGCGTTACCAGCACCGCAGCGTCAAGGCCGTGCGCCTGGTGGCGTCGGCGGCGTTTGGCGCGGGCATTCCGTTGGTGTTGCTGATCACCCTCGGCGGTCTGCTGTCGGTGGGCAATAATGACCTGGCCTCGGCCACCGACCCGATCATCGCGATCCGCGACATGCTGCCGACCTGGATGGCCGTGCCGTACCTGATCACGGCCTTCGGCGGGTTGCTGCTGTCCAACAACCTCTCGGTGTACTCGGCGGGCCTCACCACCTTGACCCTCGGTTTGAAGGTCAAGCGCGTGCACGCGGTGATCGTCGATATCGTCGCGATCTTTGCCGGTTCCATCTACTTCATGCTGATCGCCGACAGCTTCTATGGCCCATTCATCACCTTTATCTCGCTGCTGGCGGTGCCGATTACCGCGTGGGTCGGGATCTTCGTGGTCGACCTGATCCACCGTCACTACTACAGCCCCAAGGACTTGCTGGACGTCAGCCCCAGCAGCGCCTACTGGTATCGCGGCGGTGTGGAATGGCGTGCGTTCGGCGCGTGGGCGGTGGCGATTGTGTTGGGCTTCAGCTTCACCACCATTGGTACCACCGCCGAAAATATCTGGTTCGCCGGGCCGCTGTCTGACTCCTGGTTGGGCCACAACGGCCTGGGTTGGATCGTGACTTTCCTGGTGGCCGGTGGGATTTATGCGGTACTGGGCGGCGCGGCTGATCGTCGCCCGGCGTTAGTTGAGAGCCACCATGTCTAGATTGCTGCATACCGGCCAGGTCATCGTCGACCTGGTCATGGCCCTGGATTCCCTGCCCGTCAGCGGCGGCGATGTGCTGGCGCGGTCTGCCGGTTTTGAAGCCGGCGGCGGTTTCAACGTGATGGCCGCCGCCAAGCGCAATGGCTTGCCGGTGGTGTACCTCGGGCGCCACGGCAATGGCCGTTTTGGCGACCTGGCGCGCGCGGCGATGCAGGCCGAAGGGGTGGAGATGGCCCTGGCGGCCAGCATCGATAAAGATACGGGCTTGTGTGTGTCGCTGACCGAGGCGAGCACCGAGCGCACGTTCATTTCCCACCTCGGCGCCGAGGGCGAGTTGAGCGCCGAGGATTTGGCCGGCGTGGTGCCGCGTACGGACGACTATGTCTACGTCAGCGGCTACAGCCTGTTGCTGGACGGCAAGGCGCAGGCGTTGCTCGATTGGTTGCTGGCGCTGCCGCGTGAGATCCGCGTGGTGTTCGACCCGGGCCCGCTGGTCAGGGCGCCGGATTCGCCGTTGATGGTCGCGTTGCTGCCGCGTATCGACATCTGGACCAGCAACGGCCCGGAAGCCTTGGCATTTACCGGTGCGGATTCGCTGGCGCAAGCCTTGGGCGAACTGCAACGCCATCTGCCCGAGGGCGCATTACGCGTGGTTCGGGATGGGCCGAACGGGTGCTGGGTGAACGAGCAACACGTGCCGGGCTTCAAGGTGAAGGCCGTGGACAGCAACGGTGCAGGGGACGCCCATGCGGGTGTGTTTATCGCTGGCTTGGCGAGTGGTTTGACACCCGCCCAAGCCGCACGCCGAGCGAATGCCGCAGCGGCCTTGGCCGTGACACGCTGGGGCCCGGCCACATCCCCCGGCACTGCCGAAGTAGACGCGCTTCTCACTGAATAAACCCAATCAAAAACTGTGGGAGCGGGCTTGCTCGCGAAGGCGGTGTATCAGTCAATTAATGTGTGGCTGACACACCGCATTCGCGAGCAAGCCCGCTCCCACAAAAGCCCGCCACAGTCTGGTTTTGTGTGCGACGAACCTACTCTGCTGGCTGCTTCGGCGCACCCGGCAGGTTGTCGTCCTTGTTCACCTTCGGCTCATTCACCGCCGGCCCCATCTTGCCATTGCCCACGGCGGCGGGCGCCTGGCGCTGGGTGTCCTGGCCTTTGGTGTGCGGGTCGGCACTGTTGCTGTTGTCGACGGCGCCGCCGTTGATCTCCATGCCGGTGCCCATGGATTTCTGGGTCTCGCTGGTAGACGGATTGGTCGGGCCGGTGGACGACGTGGCCGCAAAGCCACTCAGGGAAACCGCAGACAGCAGGCCGGTGAGGGCGAGGGCAGCAAACTGGGAATGCTTCATGGGGGTGTCTCCTTGGGATTATTGTCCTTACCCTCTATTGGTCCGCCCCCATCGGCTGTTGGTGCCTGGCTGGCGACGAACGGCGCCTGGGACGTGGTGCCCGCGGGTGCCAGCGTTACCAGGCGACGGAGTAACGCTGCCCATGAAAATGCACTGCAATCAGTCATCAAACCCCCTTAGTATGTGTGCTTTGCAATTGCCCAAGGCTCGCCCATGACCATCGAGATTCGCCCCGCCGTGCCCAGCGATGCTGCGCAGATCCTGACTTTCATCACCGAACTGGCCGAGTACGAGAAGGCCCGGCACGAAGTGATCGCCAGCGTGGTGGACATCGAGCGCAGCCTGTTCAGCGAGGGCGCCACCGCCCATGGCCTGATCTGTTTGCGCGACGGCTTGCCGATTGGTTTCGCGGTGTTCTTTTTCAGCTACTCCACGTGGCTGGGCAGCAACTGCCTGTACCTCGAAGACCTCTACATCAACCCGGAACAACGCGGCGGCGGGGCAGGCAAGAAGTTGCTGCGCCACCTGGCCAAGATCGCCTTTGACAACGGTTGCGGGCGGTTCGAGTGGAGCGTGCTGGACTGGAACGAACCGGCGATTGCCTTCTACAAATCCATCGGCGCGCAGCCGCAGGAAGAGTGGGTGCGTTATCGCATGGAAGGTGATGCGCTGCGGGATTTTGCGCTGGGTTGAAAATACCCTCCCGAAAGCACTGAAGATCAAAATGTGGGAGCGGGCTTGCTCGCGAATGCGGTGTGTCAGCCACACATTAGTTGGCTGACACACCGCATTCGCGAGCAAGCCCGCTCCCACATTTTTTTGCGCTTTGTTCATAATGTGGGATGCAAATTTATATATTGAGATGTTTCAGAAGATCGGTTTATAGTCGCCTGCATCAGCACTCACTACCAAAAATAAAACAGGTGAAGCGATGCAGGCACAACCGTTGTCACTCCCCGCCGTGCCCGAGCCAACCTATGGCGAGCGGCTCAAAGACAAGGTGGTGATCATCACCGGCGCCGCCCAAGGCATTGGCGAGGCCATCGTCGCGTGCTTCCAGGCCCAGCAGGCGCGCCTGGTCATCGCCGATATCCAGGCCGAAAAGGTCGAGCAAGTCGCCGCCCACTGGCGCGAACGCGGCGCTGAAATCTACGCGCAACCCGTCGATATCACCTCAAACGAGCAATGGCAGTCGCTGGTCAACCTGGCCATCGCACGCTTCGGTCGCGTCGACGTGCTGGTCAACTGCGCCGGGGTCAACGTGTTCCGCGACCCGCTGCAAATGAGCGACGAAGACTGGCGTCGCTGCTTCGCCATCGACCTCGACGGCGCCTGGTTCGGCTGCCGCGCGGTGTTGCCGCACATGATCGCGCAAGGCATCGGCAACATCATCAATATCGCCTCCACCCATTCCAGCCACATCATTCCCGGCTGCTTTCCCTATCCCGTGGCCAAGCATGGCCTGCTCGGCCTGACCCGTGCGCTGGGCATCGAATACGCGCCCAAGGGCATCCGCGTGAATGCCATCGCGCCGGGCTATATCGAGACCCAACTCAACGTCGATTACTGGAACGGCTTTGCCGACCCCCACGCCGAGCGCCAGCGCGCCTTCGACCTGCACCCGCCCAAGCGCATCGGCCAACCGGTCGAGGTGGCGATGACCGCGCTGTTTTTGGCCTCCGACGAGGCGCCCTTTATCAATGCCACCTGCCTGATGATCGATGGCGGGCGGTCTGTGATGTACCACGACTAACACTTTTCCAATAACAAGAAGAGGTGGTTCATGTTGAAGAAGACACTCGGCACCCTGGCCCTTGCGATGGCCTTCAGCGGTGTGGCATTCGCCGAAGAAGTGAAGATCGGCTTCCTCGTCAAGCAGGCCGAAGAGCCGTGGTTCCAGACCGAATGGGCCTTCGCCGAAAAAGCCGGCAAGGAACACGGTTTCACGGTGATCAAGATCGCCGTGCCCGATGGCGAGAAGACCCTGTCTGCCATCGACAGCCTCGCCGCCAACGGCGCCAAGGGCTTTGTGATCTGCCCACCGGACGTGTCCCTCGGCCCGGCCATTGTCGCCAAGGCCAAGGCAAACGGCCTGAAAGTGATGGCGGTGGATGATCGCTTCGTCGATGCCAAGGGCAACTTCATGGAAGACGTGCCGTACCTCGGTATGGCGGCGTTTGAAGTGGGCCAGAAGCAAGGCGCGGCCATGGCCGCCGAAGCGAAAAAACGCGGCTGGGACTGGAAAGACACCTACGCCGTGATCAACACCTACAACGAACTCGACACCGGTAAAAAACGCACCGACGGTTCGATCAAATCCCTCGAAGACGCCGGCATTTCCAAGGACCACATCCTCACCGCCGCGCTGAAAACCCTCGATGTGCCCGGCAGCATGGACGCCACCAACTCGGCGTTGGTCAAACTGCCCAGCGCTGCGAAAAACCTGATCATCGGCGGCATGAACGACAACACCGTGCTCGGCGGCGTGCGCGCCACCGAAAGCGCCGGCTTCAAGGCGGCCAATGTGATCGGCATCGGCATCAATGGCACCGACGCCATCGGTGAATTGAAGAAAGCCGACAGCGGCTTCTTCGGCTCCATGCTGCCGAGCCCGCACATCGAGGGCTACAACACCGCGCTGGCGATGTACGAGTGGGTCACCACCGGCAAGGAGCCTGCGAAGTACACGGCGATGGACGAAGTGACCCTGATCACCCGCGCCAACTTCCAGGAAGAACTGACCAAGATCGGGCTGTGGAAATGACCGGCGCGGCCCTGCGCTTCAACGGCATCGGCAAGGAGTTTCCCGGGGTCAAGGCCCTGGCGCAGATCAGCTTTGAAGCGCGGCCGCATCAGGTGCATGCGCTGATGGGCGAGAACGGCGCGGGCAAGTCGACGCTGCTGAAGATTCTAGGCGGCGCCTACATTCCCAGCAGCGGCACGCTGCACATCGGCGAGCAGACGATGGCCTTCAAAAACGCCGCCGACAGCATCGCCAGCGGCGTGGCGGTGATTCACCAGGAGCTGCACCTGGTGCCGGAAATGACCGTGGCCGAGAACCTGTTCCTCGGGCATTTGCCGTCGCGGTTTGGTGTGGTGAATCGTCGGCGACTGCGCGAGCAGGCGCTGGCGTGTCTCAAGGGGCTGGCGGATGAAATCGATCCGGCGGAGAAATTGGGGCGCCTGTCCCTGGGCCAACGCCAACTGGTGGAAATCGCCAAGGCGCTGTCCCGTGGCGCCCATGTGATTGCTTTTGATGAGCCCACCAGCAGCCTCTCCGCGCGGGAGATCGACCGCTTGATGGCGATCATCACGCGCCTGCGCGATGAGGGCAAAGTGGTGCTCTACGTATCCCACCGCATGGAGGAAGTGTTCCGCATCTGCAACGCGGTGACGGTGTTCAAGGACGGCCGCTTTGTACGCACCTTCGACGACATGAGCGCCCTGAGCCATGACCAGTTGGTGACCTGCATGGTCGGCCGCGATATCCAGGACATCTACGATTATCGCCCGCGCGAGCATGGCGAGGTGGCGCTCAAGGCCAAGGATTTAATCGGCCCCGGCTTGCGCGAGCCGATCAGTTTCCAGGTACACAAGGGCGAGATCCTTGGCCTGTTCGGGTTGGTGGGGGCAGGGCGCACCGAGCTGTTCCGCTTGTTGAGCGGTTTGACCCGCAGCACCGCCGGAAGCCTGGAACTCTGTGGCAAAAAACTGCACCTGCATTCACCGCGCGATGCCATCGGCGCCGGGGTGTTGTTGTGCCCCGAAGACCGTAAAAAGGAAGGCATCATCCCGCTGTCCAGCGTTGCCGAGAACATCAATATCAGTGCCCGTGGCGCCCATTCCGCGTTCGGTTGGCTGCTGCGTGAAGGCTGGGAAAAGGGCAACGCAGAGCATCAAATCAAGGCGATGAAAGTCAAGACGCCGAATGCCGAGCAGAAAATCATGTACCTCTCGGGCGGCAACCAGCAGAAGGCCATTCTCGGCCGCTGGCTGTCGATGCCGATGAAAGTCCTGCTGCTGGATGAACCCACGCGCGGTATCGATATCGGCGCCAAGTCGGAGATTTACCAGATCATCCATAACCTCGCAGCTCAAGGTATTGCGGTGATCGTGGTGTCCAGCGACCTGATGGAAGTGATGGGCATCAGCGACCGCATCCTGGTGATGAGCGAAGGTGCCCTGACCGGTGAATTGAACCGCGACCAGGCGGATGAAGCACGGCTGTTGCAACTGGCTCTCCCGCGTTCGCGGGCTTGAAGAATTCGAGGTGAATGATGTCCGACGTAAAAACTGCAAAGGGCTTCTGGCCGGGTTTCAACCAACGCAAGTTCCTCGATGACTGGGTGATGCTGCTCGCGGCGCTGGGCATCTTTGTGCTCAGTGCGCTGTTTATCGACAACTTCCTTTCACCGCTGAACATGCGTGGCCTGGGCCTGGCGATTTCCACCGTCGGCATCGCCGCGTGCACCATGTTGTTCTGTCTGGCGTCGGGGCACTTCGACTTGTCGGTGGGCTCGGTGATCGCCTGCGCCGGTGTGGTGGCGGGCATCGTGATCCGTGACACCGACAGCGTGGTGCTCGGCGTGTCGGCGGCGTTGGCCATGGGCCTGGTGGTGGGGCTGATCAACGGCATCGTCATTGCCAAGTTGCGCATCAACGCGTTGATCGCGACGCTGGCGACCATGCAGATCGTGCGGGGCCTGGCGTACATCTTCTCCAACGGCAAGGCGGTGGGGGTGATGGATGAGCGCTTCTTCGTGTTCGGCAACGGCCAACTGCTGGGCGTGCCGGTGCCGATCATCATCACCGTGCTGTGTTTTGTGTTCTTCGGCTGGCTGCTGAACTACACCACCTACGGGCGCAACACCATGGCCATTGGCGGCAACCAGGAAGCGGCGCTGCTGGCGGGGGTGAACGTTGATCGCACCAAGATCATCATCTTTGCCGTGCACGGCTTGATTGGTGCGCTGGCCGGGGTGATCCTCGCGTCGCGCATGACCTCGGGCCAGCCGATGATTGGCCAGGGTTTCGAGCTGACGGTGATTTCGGCGTGCGTGCTGGGCGGGGTGTCGTTGAGCGGGGGGATCGGCATGATCCGGCATGTGATTGCCGGGGTGTTGATTTTGGCGATCATTGAGAATGCGATGAACCTGAAGAACATCGATACCTTTTACCAGTATGTGATTCGGGGCTCGATCTTGCTGTTGGCGGTCATCATTGACCGCATGAAACAACGCTAAGCCATGCCATGTGAGGACTAAATGTGGGAGCGGGCTTGCTCGCGAATGCGGTGGGCCAGCTAGCTCATCAGGTGACTGACACACCGCATTCGCGAGCAAGCCCGCTCCCACATTTTGATCTTCGCTGTGCTCAGGTTCAGCTTTTGCCATAATGCCCGCGCTTTCACACTTATAGGCCCGACATGCAGGAAAACGCCCCCACCCCCACCAAAGAAACCGCCCCCACCGGCACCCAGACCCTGCTCCGTGGCCTGGGCGTGGTGCATGCGGTGGCGGCCGGTGCGCGGGATCTCAAAGAGATCGCCAAGCGCATCGGCACCACCCGCAGCACCACTCACCGCCTGGCCAGTTGCCTGGTGGAGGAGCGTTACCTGCGCGTGGTGCCGCAAGTCGGTTACCTGTTGGGGCCGAAGCTGATCGAGCTGGGTTTCCAGGCGCGCGAAGAGCTGCCGTTGGTGACGCTGGCGGTGCCGTACCTGGACGAGTTGTCGGCGCTGACTGGCGACACCATCCACTTGGCCATTCGCGAATACGACGACGTGCTCTACCTGCACAAGAACCCCGGCCGCAACGGCCCGGAAATGCGCTCGCGGGTCGGCCATCGCATGCCGCTGGCGCGCACCGGTATCGGCAAGGCGTTGTTGTTGGATGACCCGGTAGACGAGTGGCAGCGCCTGTACGACGTCAGCCAGCCGGCTGCCGGCAAAAGCCTGCAGTGGCCGCAGCACCCGGAGCAATCCTGGGCGCAGTTCGAGCAGCGCATGCGCGAATACGTGGTGGGTGGTTTTGCGTTCGATCTGGAAGACAACGAACCGTCGATCCGTTGTGTCGCGGCACCGGTGCGCGATGCCAGCCGGCGAATCGTCGCCGGCATCAGCATCGCCAGTACCGTGCCCTACATGCCGCTGGAAAAAATGGCCGAGCTGATCCCTGTGATCAAACAGGTCGCAGCGCGGCTGTCAGCGGAGTTGGGCGCAAAGGCCTGATGATCGTTCCCACGCTCTGCGTGGGAACGCCGCCCCGGACGCTCCGCGTCCATCACCTTCAGACCTTCAAAGTAGCCATGTCGATGACAAAGCGGTACTTCACGTCGCCGGCGATCATGCGGCTGTAGGCTTCGTTGATGTTGCGGATGTCGAGCATCTCGATGTCGCAGCTGATGCCGTGCTCGGCGCAGAAATCCAACACTTCCTGGGTTTCGGCAATGCCACCGATCAGGGAACCGGCGAGCACTTTGCGGCCCATGATCAGCTTGGCGGCGTTCACCGGTGGGTCAACCGGTTCGATCAGGCCGACCAGAATATGCACGCCGTCAAAGCGCAGCACGTCGAGGTAGGGGTTCAGATCGTGCTGCACCGGGATGGTGTCCAGCAGGAAGTCGAAGTGCCCAGCGGCGGCTTTCATCTGCTCAGCGTCGGTGGACACGATCACATGGTCGGCGCCCTGGCGACGGCCTTCCTCGGCCTTGCTCGCAGAACGGGTGAACAGGGTCACCTCAGCGCCAATCGCCTTGGCCAGCTTGATGCCCATATGGCCGAGGCCGCCCATGCCCAACACACCGACTTTGTCGCCGGCCTTGATCCCGTAGTGCTTGATCGGCGAGTACATGGTCACGCCTGCGCAGAGGATCGGCGCGGCGCTGGCCAGGTCGAGCGTGGCCGGGATCTTCACCACGAAGTGCTCGCTGACGACGATGCTGTCGGAGTAGCCGCCCATGGTGTTGCTGCCGTCGACGCGGTCCGGGGTGGCGTAGGTCATGGTCGGGCCTTCGAGGCAGTATTGCTCCAGGTCCGACTTGCATGCGTCGCAGTGACGGCACGAATCGACCATGCAGCCCACACCGACCAGGTCGCCGACTTTATGCGCGGTGACGTTGGCGCCGACGGCGGTGACCTTGCCGACGATCTCGTGGCCCGGCATCAGCGGGTACACGGCGATGCCCCACTCGTTGCGCGCCTGGTGGATGTCGGAGTGGCATACGCCGCAGTAGAGGATCTCGATCGCCACATCATCCACGCGCGGGCTGCGGCGCTGGAAGGACATGGGGGCGAGGGGAGTGGTGGCCGACTGGGCGGCATAACCGATGGCGGTGTACATGGCGAAACCTCGCAAAAGCAATCACAGGAGAGGCGGCGCATTCTCCGCGCCGGGCCTTGCAGCGGCCATGGCGATTGCTCCGAGTCTCATGCCTATTCGTCCGGAGGTGCCCCGTGTTTGGATTTATGTGCCGCCAGACCTGCGATGATGCTCTCATCCCTTTTTCGCGAAGTTTTTTGCCATGTTGTTGACCCGCCATCTCGACGCCAACGCCACGCTGGTCTCCTTGATCGAGGGGCTTACGCCCTGCGACGGTTTCTCCCCGACCCACCTGCCGGGCGTGAAGGTGTTGCGCGCCAGTTGCGATGTGGCGCGCGGGCCGCAGATCTATGAGCCGAGCCTGATGTTCGTGGCCCAGGGCAGCAAACTCGCCTATCTGGGCCCGCGAACGCTGGAGTATGGCGCCGGGCATTACCTGATCCAGGCCATGCCGGTGCCGTTCGAATGCGAGACGTTTGCCATGGCGCCGGATGCGCCGCTGTACGGGGTGACGGTGGGCATCGACCGCGTGGTGTTGGGCGAGTTGGTGATGGCCATGGGCATTCAGGCCGGGCCGCCGCCGACGGCGCAGACGTTGGAGTCGATGAGCTCGGTGGTACTCGATGACGCCATGCGCGGTTGCGTCGAGCGGCTGTTGCAGTGCCTGCACGATCCGCTGGAAAGCCGGATCATGGGCCCGGCGCGGGTGCGTGAATTGTTGTTCACCGCGCTGCGCGGGCCCCAGGCCGATGTGTTGCGCGCGTTGGTGGAGCAGCAAGGGCAGTTTTCGCGGATTGCCACGTCGTTGAACCACCTGCATGCGCATTTCGACGAGCCGCTGAATATCGAGACGTTGGCCGGGTATGCGCATATGAGTGCGTCGACCTTTCATGAGCATTTCAAGCGCTGCACGTTGTTGTCGCCGGTGCAGTATCTGAAGCGTCTGCGCTTGTTGAAGGCGCAGCAGTTGCTGTTGGTGGAGGGCATGGGCGTGGCGCAGGCGGCGCATAGCGTGGGGTACCAGAGTACGTCGCAGTTCAGTCGGGAGTACAAGCGCTACTTCGAGCGCAACCCCGGTGAAGAGCGGGCTGTCTGAGCCGAAAGCTCCTGAAACACTGGATCGCCCTGGTTTGTGACAGTGGGAGGAACGGTTTTCTCTCCAGGCGGCACATATGCTCCTGCCGGGCATGTGAATGCCTCAATCCAGGAAATGTCCACTATGAGCGTTCAGCCCTTCATCCCCGCTGTTCAGCGCGCAATACCTTTTGCCATTGCTGAGCCGTCCACGGCAGACGCATCGACGGATAGCCAAAAACGCCCGCGCGCGCAGCGTCGTCCCACCAGGACCATTGACAGTTCGTCGTCAGCCAAAAATAGTCGGCCTGTCGCGCTCGCCGGTGCAGACGACAAGACGATGGGGCCAGGGCAAAAAACGCTTCGGCCCTATAGCCCTGATGATGAGTTTGATGTTGCCAAGGCGGTGATCTACGGATCTGCCGCCCCGTCAGCGCCCGCGGCGGGTTATACGCAACAGGAACGGCTGCAGCGAATTGATGCGTATGCCGGCCGTGTCGTTGCACAGGTCCAGGGCATAGAAAGCGCTAGCGAGGGCGAGCGCAATGTCAGGTTCCAGAAGGTGCGCCAGTTCCTCGAGCCTGCGGGCTATTTCAGCGCTGGGTTGCTGGCTGCCGGGCACGATCCACACGAAAAGATTACCGTGGTGTTCAACGCGTATACCGGCCTGGGTAAGCCGGAGCACCTGACCAGCTCGGAGCGGCGCACCTACTTTGCCTGGGAGATTGCAGCCGGTGCGCTTGCGCACGATAAAGTGCAGCGGGGCGGGCCGATCAATTTTCAATCGATGCAGATCGAGCCAAAGGACAAGGGCCAGGTCGCCGAGCTGGAATCGCTAGGGGCGAACCTTCAAGCCCATTGGGAAGAGGACATCGCGACGCCGATGCGCGATGCCTCGGGCGCGTTGGCGCAGCGCTCGGGCAAAGCAGACGCGTATCTCATACGAGGCACATTACAAAGCCTGGTTGATCACCAAGACAGCTTTGGAAAGTTAAGCGAGGCAGGTCAAAAGGCGGTCATTGATACGTTGCAGAAGAATGGGCAAGCCATTATTCCAAATATCTACGGTTATCCCCTGGCAGGCTACGCCTTTATCCCCCATACCCCCTATGACGGTAACTTTAGACACCGGCCCAACAAGGGCATCATGATTGACTTGAAGAACGGTGCCGCGCACGAGATCTCAGGTGATGAGGCGTTCGCCAGTTGGGCTAAAAACAATCAGGGCAATCTGTTGCGAAGTTTCAATGCCAGTGACAGACAAGGGGGCAGGGATGCTCACTGGCCTAGGGCGGGCGATGTGCTTCAAGCCTTGATTGCGGGCAACCGGGCGACCTATCCGGGGTATCAGAACCCGTTCAAGGACAAGGCTGTGCCAGTGTGGGAAACCTTCAACTACACGGGGTCGCGAGACAGTGACTACTGGTTGAAATACGGGAACCTGAATCAAGGTATTGCCGCGAAATACCAGGCGGTGAACGCAAAAAATGCGGTCTGGTCCGACCAGACCGAAGTATTTGGCTCTTCGCAGCAAAACTGGAAGTCGGCGAAAGACTTCTGGGGAAACACCTTCGGTTATCTACCCGTTATTGGCAACACGGGGAATATTGTCTTTGGCATTCATGACGCCGCTTATGGCATGACGGAGGATGATCGCGTGGGTGGTGCATCCGCAGCAGTGATAGCCGGCCTGCAATTGGCGCACGAAATTGCATCGGCGGGTGTGGAGGCTGGATCAGGCGGGGTGGCTTCGAACCCTGAGCCCTCCATCACTCAACATTACGGCTGGAAACTCAACGACGGCACCCGCGACTTCGAATTGGTGCGGGCCCCCAAGGCTCCGTCAGCCAATGATGAGGTCTCCATTGAAACGCCAAGGACACCTGCCGCACCGTCTGTTTCTGATGCCCCAGCCTATTTCCTGGGGATGCAAGAAGTGGAGTTCATGGGCAAAAAGTATTTTGTCGCTGAGCAACCTGATGCAGGGGATGGTGTGCACTATGTGTTGCGCGTGCGCGATCCCAAGAACCCGTCCGAATTGGTCAGCAGTGGCAAAATCGCCAAGCCCGATGCAAATGGCATCTGGATCCACGGAAGCGTCGCAGGCGGAGAGGTTGATGAATGGGCGGGGCGCTTGAAAGATCCCATTGGATTTGGCTCCCGCGCAATGGTTTACCTCGACCCGGACGATCCGAACTACGTGATCAAAGAAACGTTTCCGCTGCCCACGGCGGGACGTGTTGCCGAGATGAAAACCGAGGTGAAATTATTCAATCGATTTTATGGCGACGGGCGTGCGACGTTCCTGGGGAGTAATGCTGCCGACACCGTGTCTTATATGCGCATGCCCAAGATCTCGGGAGAGAGCCTTGAAAACCTGATGGCAACAGGCAAGGCATTACCCGACGGCGTGTCTGCTGGCTTACTGAATATGTTGGCTGAGTTGGAGAGCGCCGGTATTGCGCACAATGACTTGGCGTCGCGCAATATCCTTTATGACGCCCAGTCCAAAAAATGCTTCCCCGTGGATTTTGGCTCGGCAACGTCGGCGGGAAGTACTTCGGCGCATTCCAACGACCGCTACAGCATCTGGAACTTGAGGCAGGAAATTGAACCTGACGGGCAGTCTTTCGACGAAATGGTTGAGGTGCTGGAATCAGTGAAGTCCAACGCCATCGAATAAACGCACGGGAAGTTGCACTCATCGGGGCGCTGGCCGGATCACCGACGGTCTTGAACAGGCGGTCGGTGATTCGGCGGGTCAGCCAGCTGTCGTTCTACATATTCGGGTAAGTCGGCCCACCCGCGCCTTCCGGCGTAACCCACGTGATGTTCTGCGAAGGGTCCTTGATGTCACAGGTCTTGCAGTGCACGCAGTTCTGGGCGTTGATCTGGAAGCGCTTCTCGCCGTCTTCCTTGGTGATCACCTCATACACGCCGGCCGGGCAGTAGCGCTGCGCCGGTTCATCATAGAGCGGCAGGTTGGTACCGATCGGGATGCTCGGGTCTTTCAGCTTCAAGTGGCACGGCTGCTCTTCTTCATGGTTGGTGCTGGAGAGGAACACCGAGCTCAGCTTGTCGAAGCTCAGCTTGCCGTCGGGTTTCGGGTAGTCGATCTTCTGGCTGTCTTTCGCAAGCTTCAAGCAGGCGTAGTCCGGCTTGGTGTCGTGCAAGGTGAACGGCATCTTGCCGCCGAGGATGTTCTGGTCGAACCAGTTGAAGCCGGCGCCGATGATCGGGCCGAACTTGTGCATCGCCGGGCCGAAGTTGCGGCTGGCGAAGAGTTCTTCGTACAACCAGCTGGATTTGAAACTCTCGACGTAAGCGGTCAGCTCGTCACCGCCTTCGGAGTCGGCGAACAGACGGTCGGCCACGGCGTCGGCAGCGAGCATGCCGGACTTCATCGCGGTGTGGCTGCCCTTGATCTTGGCGAAGTTCAGGGTGCCGAGGTCGCAACCGATCAGCGCGCCGCCGTTGAACACCATCTTCGGCAACGAGTTCAGGCCGCCTTTGCAGATGGCGCGGGCACCGTAGCTGATGCGCTTGCCGCCTTCCAGGTACTGGGCCAGCACCGGGTGATGCTTGAGGCGCTGGAATTCATCGAACGGCGACAGGAAGGTGTTGCTGTAGGACAGGTCGACGATCAGGCCCACGACCACCTGGTTGTTTTCCAGGTGATAGAGGAACGAGCCACCGGTGTTTTCGGCGCTCATAATGTCCAGCGGCCAGCCGGCGGTGTGCACCACCAGGCCTGGCTGATGCTTGGCTGGGTCGATTTCCCAGATTTCTTTCAGGCCGATGCCGTAGTGCTGGGCGTCGGCGTCGCTGTCCAGGTTGAAGCGCTGGATCAGTTGCTTGCCGATGTGGCCGCGGCAGCCTTCGGCGAACAGCGTGTACTTGCCGCGCAGCTCCATGCCTGGGGTGTAGACGCCTTCTTTCGGATTGCCTTCGCGGTCGACGCCGAGGTCGCCGGTGATGATCCCGCGTACCACGCCGTTTTCGTCGAACAGTGCTTCCTGGGCGGCGAAGCCTGGGTAGACTTCCACACCCAGGTTCTCGGCCTGCTGGGCCAGCCAGCGGCACAGGTTGCCCAGGGAGATGATGTAGTTGCCTTCGTTGTGCATGGTCTTGGGCACAAAGAAGTCGGGAACCTTGGTGGAGGCTTCGGGGCTGCGCAGTACATAGATGTCATCGCGCACCACGGGGGTGTTGAGCGGGGCGCCGAGTTCTTTCCAGTCCGGGAACAGTTCGTTCAGGGCGCGGGGTTCAAACACCGCACCGGAGAGGATATGCGCGCCGACTTCGGAGCCTTTCTCGACCACGCAGACGCTGATTTCCTTACCGGCTTCGGCGGCCTTCTGCTTCAGTCGGCAGGCGGCAGACAGGCCCGCCGGGCCAGCGCCGACGATGACCACGTCGAATTCCATGTATTCGCGTTCCACAGGTTATCTCCTACTCAAGGCTCAACAGGCTTTTTTTCTAATGGGGTGGAGGTTTGGTGTCGTCTGGCGCGAAGGCCCGACCCACCTTTCTCTCTAGGTGGCGCATTATATATAGACCACTGCTAGCGTCCAATACAAACGTTTGTTTGAATTGGCCGCAGGCTAGGTAAATCAAAGCAACGCGGCTTATGACTGGCTATTTTGGCGTATTGACCAGAATAGGCGTTCCGGTCAATATACGGTCGGTTTTGCGCTTACCGTAGGCAGACAGCGGGTTTCAAGAGCACGTCCAAAGACAGGCAAAAGGCATGCGTGCCCAAATGATGGCGCGCAGTTTACACGCCGCGATAAAGAATGACCTCTCAGTCACCACTGACGAACGGTCATCACTTCCCGTGAGCAAGGTCACTGCCGATGGTTTTGGAGGTGCCCTTGTGTGCCGATGAGCATCAACCGCCAGGTTCGCCTAGGCGACTTTCTTTTCACCGGAGAGTAACGAGGAATCCATGAAGGTTCTTGTAGCTGTCAAACGCGTTGTCGATTACAACGTGAAAGTTCGCGTCAAGGCGGACAATTCCGGCGTCGATCTTGCTAACGTCAAGATGTCGATGAACCCTTTCTGTGAAATCGCCGTGGAAGAAGCCGTACGCCTGAAAGAAAAAGGCGTGGCAACTGAAATCGTCGTGGTTTCCATCGGTCCTACCACTGCTCAAGAGCAGCTGCGTACCGCCCTGGCACTGGGTGCCGACCGCGCCATCCTGGTTGAGTCTGCCGAAGACCTGACCTCCCTGGCCGTGGCCAAGCTGCTCAAGGCCGTTGTCGACAAGGAACAGCCTCAGCTGGTGATCCTTGGCAAACAAGCCATCGACAGCGACAACAACCAGACTGGCCAGATGCTGGCTGCACTGACCGGTTACGGCCAGGGCACCTTCGCGTCCAAGGTTGAAGTGAGCGGCGACAGCGTAGCGGTCACCCGTGAAATCGACGGCGGCGCCCAGACCGTTTCCCTGAAACTGCCGGCCATCGTCACCACCGACCTGCGTTTGAACGAGCCGCGCTATGCGTCCCTGCCAAACATCATGAAGGCCAAGAAGAAGCCGCTTGAGTCGGTTACTCCAGAAGCTTTGGGCGTTTCCACCGCCTCCACCAACAAGACTGTAAAAGTTGAAGCACCGGCTGCACGCAGCGCGGGCATCAAGGTCAAGTCGGTAGCTGAACTGGTCGAGAAACTGAAAAACGAAGCGAAGGTGATCTGATCATGACTATCCTCGTAATCGCCGAACACGATAACAAGGTGCTGGCCCCGGCCACCCTGAACACCGTGGCTGCTGCCGCTAAAATCGGTGGCGATATTCACGTGCTGGTTGCCGGCCAAGGCGCTGGCGCCGTGGCTGAAGCCGCTGCGAAAATCGCTGGCGTGAGCAAAGTCCTGAACGCTGACAATGCTGCCTACGCGCATCAGCTGCCGGAAAACGTTGCCCCGCTGATCGCAGAGCTGGGCGCCGGCTACAGCCACATCCTGGCTGCCGCGACCTCCAACGGCAAAAACATCCTGCCACGCGTTGCCGCGCAGCTGGACGTTGACCAGATCTCCGAGATCATCTCGGTTGAAAGCGCTGACACCTTCAAGCGCCCGATCTACGCCGGTAACGCCATTGCTACCGTGCAATCGACCGCTTCGGTAAAAGTCATCACCGTGCGCGCCACCGGTTTCGACCCGGTTGCCGCCGAAGGTGGTTCGGCTGCCGTTGAGGCCGTCGCTGCTGCCCACAACGCTGGCACCTCCAGCTTTGTCGGCGAAGAGCTGGCCAAGTCGGATCGTCCTGAGCTGACCGCTGCCAAGATCGTCGTTTCCGGCGGCCGTGGCATGCAGAACGGTGACAACTTCAAGCACCTGTACGCCCTGGCCGACAAGCTGGGCGCTGCGGTCGGCGCTTCCCGCGCGGCCGTCGACGCAGGTTTCGTACCCAACGACATGCAGGTCGGCCAGACCGGCAAGATCGTTGCGCCACAGCTGTACATCGCGGTCGGTATCTCCGGCGCGATCCAGCACTTGGCCGGTATGAAAGACTCCAAAGTGATCGTTGCGATCAACAAGGACGAAGAAGCACCGATCTTCCAGGTGGCTGATTACGGCCTGGTCGCGGACTTGTTCGACGCCGTACCTGAGTTGGAGAAGCTGGTCTAATCCAGCCGCTTCACTTATAAAGAGCCCGGTCCTTGTGACCGGGCTTTTTTTTGACTTGCTGGAGAGCTTCCCCATGGAATTGCGCTGCTGGACTGTACTGCTGGGCCTCACGCTGCTGCCAGGCCTGACGCTGGCTGCCGGCAAATGCGAACGCCTGGTGATCACCGGCAGCCCGGACGCACCGCCCTTGCTCTGGCGTGACCCCCAAGACCCCACGCGCCTGATCGGTGCCACCGCCGATGTGTTGCAACAAGTGGCCAAGGACCTCGGCCTGAAGATTGACCTGCTCTACGGCGGCAAACGCTCCCTGGCCCTGGACGAAGTGCGCAGCGGGCGCATGGATATTCTCGCCGATGCGCCGCTGAACCTTGGCGAACTGGACACCCTCGACTACATCCACCCGGCCCTGGTGCAGACCGATTACCTGGTGTGGACGCGCAAGGATTCGGCGCTGGCCTACACCGCCGCCGCCGACCTGCACGGCCACAAGGGCGCGGTCTCGGAGCGCGCACGCTTGAGCGCCGGCTTCGAAACCTTCGCCGGTCAGCAACTTACCCTGCAACGCATGCCCAGCTTGACGCCGGCCTTCCAGAAACTGCTGCTCGGTGAAGTGGACTACGTCCTCGCCGGACGTTACTCCGGCATGGCCATGGCCCAGACCCTGGGGATGAGCAATGACTTGATCGCGCGCGAAGTGCCGGTCGATCAGCCCGGCCTCTACCTGGCGATTTCCCACAACTCCGCCTGCAATGATCCGTGGCTGCGCGGACAGTTGGCCAAAAAGATGACAGAATTGTCGGCCTCCGGTGTGGCGCAAGCAGCGTTGCAGAGCAATCTGGAACGTTGGAAAGCGCAATTGCAGCAACCTGTCGGCACCCCAGCAAAGTAAGGATTTTCAGTGACTCTTCGACCTCTTTTCGCGGCCCTCGCCGTCGCCGCCCTGGCGGGATGTGCGAGCGATCCTGCGCCGATTGAACAAATGCGCCTCACCCAGCAAGCCCTGGAACAAGCCAGTGCCGTGGGTGCCAACGCGGATGAATCGCCTGAACTGAAACTGGCCGAAGCCAAGTTTGCCCGGGCCCAGGGCAGCATGGCCGATGAGTCCTACAAAAACGCACGCATGCGTGCCGAACAAGCTGAACTGGATGCGCGCCTGGCCGAAGCCCAAGTGCTGACCCGCAAGAGCCAGGAGCAGTTGAACGTGCTTAACACCCGCATCACGCGCCTGCGCAAACAGCTGCAGTTGGGAGAAGCCCAATGAGCCCGCTGATCCGTGGTTTGAGCTGCGCGTTGCTGGTGAGTAGCGCAGTGCTGGGCGGTTGTGCCAGCCATCCCAACAGTGAGCAGGCCTTGCAGCAGGCGGGCAGCGACTTCCAGAAGGTCAAGGAAGACGCCAACGTGCTGCGTTTCGCGCCCAAGGACGTGATCCGCGCCGGCGAATCCCTGGCGCGTGCCGACCGCCTATCCAGCTACTGGGGCAGTGGCAACGACGTCGCGCATTACGCTTACCTGAGCCAGCGCTACAGCGCCATTGCCCGCGAACACACCGAGCAGGCGCTCAACGCCGAACGTGGCGCCAAGCTCGAACTGGAACGCCAGCGCCTGCAACTGGCCCTGCGTGAAAACAAGCTGACCAGCGTGCAGCAGCAGGGCAAATGGCTCGAAGAACAGATCGCCAGCCTGACCACCACCCAGACCGATCGCGGTTTGGTGATGACCCTGGGCGACGTGCTGTTTGATACCGGCGAAGCGGAGCTGAAAAACTCGGCGAACCGCACAGTGTTGAAAATCGTCCAGTTCCTGCAACTGAACCCCAAGCGCGTGGTGCGCATCGAGGGTTACACCGACAGCACCGGTGGCGAGCAGGAAAACGTAAAACTGTCCCGTGACCGCGCGCAATCGGTGGCCGATGTGCTGGTGGACCTGGGCATCGATGAAAAACGCATCCAGGTCGAAGGGTATGGCGACCAGTATCCGGTGGAGGCCAACGCATCCGAGCGGGGCAGGGCGCAGAACCGTCGGGTGGAGATTGTGTTCTCTGACGAGAAGGGCCAGTTGGGCGCCGCTCGCTAAAAGCCAGACACCGCTCCACATGTGGGAGGAGGGCTTATGTGGGAGCGGGCTTGCTCGCGAAGACGGTGTGTCAGTTACAGGTATTTCAGCTGATCCACCGCTTTCGCGAGCAAGCCCGCTCCCACACAAGCCCGCTCCCACATTGTGTTGGGTGTACACCCAAAAAACGCTTCACTACCCCTACAGTTTTTACTGTCACTCCCGCCCGCGCTCGACTATTGTGGCAACTGTCCCCGTACACTTCTAAACTGTGCCGGTATGTTTCACACAAAAATAAAATACCCGTGAAATCGAGTGCTGCGTCATGACCAATCTGTTGCTCTACCAACGTATCGCCCAGCAACTGGCTGAGGATATCCGGCGCGGTGTCTATCAACCGGGCGAGCGCGTGCCTTCGGTGCGCAAGATGAGCTCCCAGCTCAACGTCAGCCATGCCACGGTGTTGCAGGCCTACGCCAACCTGGAAGACCAGGGGCTGATCCGCGCGCGGCCGCAGTCCGGCTACTACGTGCACCAGACGCCAGCACTCACCGCGCCGACGCCAGACATCGCTCGTGTAGAGCGGCCGGGGTTGGTCACCCGCAGCAGCATCATCCAGCAGGTATTGGTCGAGTCGCGCCGCGAAGGCGTGTTCCCGTTGGGCGCCGCGGTGCCGAGTGTCGATTACTTGCCGGTGCGCGCACTGCACCAGCAGTTGGCCAAGGTCACGCGCTTCCAGAGCCCACGGGCGTTCAGCTACATGTTCAGCCCCGGTTTCGAACCGCTGCGCCGCCAAGTGGCGATCCGCATGCGCGATGCGGGCGTGGTGGTGGACCCGTCCGAAGTGGTGATCACCCACGGTTGCGTGGATGCGTTGCAGATGTCGTTGCGGGTGCTGACCCGGCCCGGCGACCTGATCGCCGCGGAATCGCCGACGTACTACGGCTTGCTGCAACTGGCTGATCTACTCGGCCTCAAGGTCATCGAAATTCCCAGCGACCCGGCGTCGGGCATGAGCCTGGAAGCCCTGCAACTGGCGGCCAACCAATGGTCGATCAAGGCCCTGGTGTTGACCACGCGCCTGAGCAATCCCCTGGGCGGCACCATGCCCGAGGAGCGGCAGAAACAGTTGCTGCGCCTGGCCTCGGATTTCGATATCCAGATCGTCGAGGATGATATCTACGGCGAGCTGATGTTTGAAGTCGGCCGCACCAAGGCCCTGAAAGCCTATGACCGCCTGGATCGGGTGATCTACTGCTCCAGTTTTTCCAAGACCCTGTCCCCCGGCGTGCGGATCGGCTGGATGATTGCCGGCAAATACCAGCAGGAAATCCAGCGCTTGCAGATGTTCAGCACCCATTCGGCGTGCAGCGTCACGCAGATGGGCGTCGCGGCCTACCTGGAAAACGGTGGGTATGACCGCCACCTGCGCTATATCCGCCAGGAATACCGCAAAAATCTCAACGCCTTCCAGCTGGCGGTGCAGCAGTACTTTCCCGAAGGCACGCAGATGACCCGCCCCAGTGGTGGTTTTATCCTGTGGGTCAGTTTGCCGGGGCGGGTCAATACCCAGGAACTGCACGTACGCGCCCTGCAACAGGGCATCAGCATTGCGCCGGGGCTGATTTTCAGTAACACCGAGCAGTTCAACCACTGTATTCGCCTCAACTGCGGCACGCCGTGGAACCGCGAGGCAGAGCGCGCGCTGATGACCTTGGGGATGCTCGCCAGCCAGCTGTGCCAGGAAACCGCTGCGGGCCTTTGAACCCAGGAACAGGGGCATGATCGGTAGCGGGCTAATCAACACGCTTGTCATGCCGCGCACAACAAGCGAGCATATGGCCCTCTGCCGTTAATGCTGTTGGCGATATGACCTCTATTTTCCGCGCTGTCTGGGTGATTGGCCTGCTAAGCCTGTGCAACGTCGGCACCGTGCTGGCGGCGGCGCCTGTGACTGAACGCGCGCCCGCCGCTGCCGCGCAAAAGACCCCGGCGAAAAAAGCCCCGGTGGCGAAAAAGAAAGCCCCAGCAGTTAAAAAACGCGCAGCGAAAGCGAGCAAATCCGCCAAAGAAGTGGCCCAAACCCAATTGCCACCGGCACAGTTGGATCTGTCCCTGCCTTCGGACATGGTCAGGCACTTGCAGCCCATTGGCACCATGCCCAAACCCAAGAGCGTGCCCTTGCTGCCGCCGATGTTCGGTGAGAAACCCACCGACAACAGCGCCTTCCAGATCAATGGTCGCCTGCTCAGCAATGAGATGAAGCTGCAACTGCGCAATGAAGAGCGCCGTGACGTGGAAGGCGCAGCGCTGGAATTCGAGTTCAAGCAGTAAACTTTTCCCACAAACGTGACGGCGCCCTTCGACCATCTGTCGCAGACTGGTCAGTCACTTTTGTTTTCTGCGAAAAACCCCTGTTAGACCATTTTAAAACGGCTGTTTAAGGGCGTACTCTAGCCCGGCCATCCACATTGAGTCGTCGAGGACCTGCTGGTCATGAAATGCCGTGAAGGCTGTGGCGCTTGCTGCATCGCCCCCTCCATCAGTTCGCCACTCCCCGGGATGCCACAGGGCAAACCGGCGGGCGAACGCTGCCTGCACCTGTCGGTCGAACAGCTGTGCCAACTGTTCGGGCAACCGGAGCGACCGGCGGTGTGCAGTGATTTCAAGGCGGATATCGAGGTCTGCGGCACCGACCAGGCCGACGCGATCCGGTTGATCGGCTGGTGGGAGCAGATGACGGCGGCTTGATGGGCTTTACTATCGGAACTTCAACAATAAGGAATACAACAATGGGTTCGCTGAAACGAATGGCTGTGTTGTGCGGTTTTACGGTGATGTTTGCTGCCACTGCCCAGGCTGAGGATTGGCAGGTCGCCAAGGACGAAGACGGGATCAAGGTGTCGTTGAGCGAAGTCGCCGGCTCCAAGTACAAGGCGTATCGCGGTGTGACCGTGATCAAGGCGCCTGTGGCAAAAATCGTTGCCCTCCAAGAAGACGTAGCGGGTGCCTGTGCCTGGATCCACGAGTGCAAATCCCAGAAGCTGGTCGACAAGAAAGGCGACGAGAGCTGGACCTACACCCAATTCAAGGCCCCGTTCCCTGTGACGGATCGTGATTCCTACCTGCACATCACCACCACCAAGGCGGCCGACGGCTCGCTGACCCGTAAGCTGGAAGGCGTACCGACCTACAAACCTGAAGAAAAAGGCTACGTACGTGTCGCCCAAGTGGACGGTTTCTGGAAACTGACGCCCAAAGGCGACAACCAGACCGAAGTCACTTACCAGGTGCACACCGAGCCAGGTGGCAGCGTGCCCTCGTGGCTGGCCAACAAGTTCGTTGTAGACGCGCCGTTCAACACCTTGAAAGCCTTGAAAGAACACGCTGAGAAGTAAACGCAGCTGATCAGGTGTCTCCTACCTTGGGTGGAACGTTTGCCGCCCCCCCAAGGTCCAGATAGAGGTAAGCCCACACATGGGTTTTATCGAGGAGGCACCGATGCAAAAGTGGCAGATTACCTTCGTTGATGATCACGGCGTGAAGTCCGTCGAGCAGTTCACCTGCGAGCAGAAGCCCAGCCTCGAAGATGCGGCACACATGATCCGCAACAAGCTGGTGCCGGTCGCCGCCGAACTTGACCTCAACGACCTTGAGGGGCGCAAGCCCGAGCCAACCGTCAAGATCCTCAAAGACCAGAACAGCATTCAAATCCTCGACATCTCGCCTGCCGCCTGAACATTCCCTGTTTGCTATTAAAGCGCCTCTGGTGGAGGTGATAGCTTCGCGCTACTCTGCAATCGAGATCAGCGAATGAATCGCTAAGGTCTGGTCTTGTCAGCTACATGCTTGTTTTCCAGCGGTGTTGTTATTGCCGTAGTACCCACGCTATTACGGCGTGGGCTTCGGGAAGCACGGAAAGTCTATCCATCGGTTAGAGGAGCACTTTTCATGAGCACAGCCTATCAAGAAGACATCAGCACCAACGTTCTGCGCCGCATGAAAGAAGGCGGCTTCGACTTCTCGCGTTTTCACCCCATCGAGTTCTACGCGATTTTTCCGGATGAGGAACGGGCGCGCAGGGCTGCGGGTGAGTTTCGTGGGGAATCCCTGAATGCCCAGGTCAGTGCGCGCGACGATGGCGCCTGGTACCTGGAACTGAGCAAGATCATGTTTGCCACCTACGACGGCATAGGCGACTTCGAGCAAGACTTTGAAGCCGTGGTCGAACCGCTGGGCGGGATCATCGAAGGCTGGGGCGTCAAGCAGGAGGTGCGTGGGTTACCCATGTAGCAGTATGAGAAACACAGCGTATCGGCTGACCTTTGGGTCGGCCGATTTTGTTTGTGCCGTAGGAAAACTTTTCGGAACTTGCGCGACCTTTTTCAGCACCAAAAAAAAAGCCACCCAACGAGGGTGGCCTAAAGGGAAGAGCGATGTGCGCAAAGGCGCGTGTTCAGCAGATGAGCGCGATTATCCGCAGGCTGGGCCGGGCAGTGAAATCAACTCTGACTATGCTGTTGATAGTCAAAGCCCGCATTGCGATGAAGCGTGCGACAGGACAGCGGGCATTCTGCGCACCAGGACGGTGCGGCTGGATTTCTGTTTCTATTCAACTCACTGATTTTTAAGTGTTTATGCCGCTGGCACGGGCCTTGCGATGGTTCTTGCGTCCGGGTGACAAGGAGTACGGCATGATCCGCACTTATTACGATGAAATGTACGATGGGGCAGGGCTGGTCCGCCCCCATTACCGCGAATTCGCCCGCTGGTTGGCCGAAACCCCTGCTGAACTGCTGGCCCAGCGCCGGCGCGAAGCCGATTTGCTGTTTCACCGCGCCGGGATCACCTTCACCCTTTACGGCGACGAACAGGGCACCGAGCGCCTCATTCCCTTTGACACGATCCCGCGCAGCATTCCTGCCAGCGAATGGCGGATCGTCGAGCGCGGCTGCATCCAGCGGGTCAAGGCGCTGAACATGTTTCTCGCCGACCTGTACCATGAGCAACGCATCATCAAGGCCGGGATCATCCCCGCCGAGCAGGTGTTGGCCAACGAGCAGTACCAGTTGGCGATGCAGGGCCTGGACCTGCATCGCGATCTGTATTCCCACATCTCCGGGGTCGATCTCGTACGTGATGGCGACGGCACCTACTACGTACTAGAAGACAATCTGCGTACCCCGAGCGGCGTCAGCTACATGCTCGAAGACCGCAAGATGATGATGCGTCTGTTCCCCGAACTGTTCGCCGCCCAGCGCATCGCCCCCATCGATCATTACCCCAACCTGCTGCTCGACACCCTGAAAAGCTCAAGCTCCCTGGACAACCCCAGCGTGGTGGTACTGACGCCGGGGCGCTTCAACAGCGCGTTCTTCGAGCATGCCTTCCTGGCCCGGGAGATGGGCGTGGAACTGGTGGAAGGCGCCGACCTGTTTGTGCGCGACGACCGCGTCTTCATGCGCACCACCGACGGCCCCAAAGCGGTGGACGTGATCTATCGTCGCCTCGACGATGCCTTCCTCGATCCGCTGGCGTTCAACCCCGACTCCATGCTCGGCGTGCCCGGCCTGCTCGCGGCCTATCGCTGCGGCAATGTGGTGCTGGCGAACGCCATCGGCACCGGGGTCGCGGATGACAAGTCGGTGTACCCCTTCGTCACCGATATGATCCGTTTTTACCTGGATGAAGAACCGATCCTGAAGAACGTTCCGACCTTCCAGTGCCGTAAGCCCGACGAACTGTCCCACGTGCTGGCCAACCTGCCGGATCTGGTCGTAAAGGAAACCCAAGGCTCCGGCGGTTACGGCATGTTGGTGGGCCCTGCCTCCACAGCGGCAGAGATTGAAGCCTTCCGCGCGCGTATCAAGGCCAAGCCCCACGCCTATATCGCCCAGCCCACTTTGTGTTTGTCCACGTGCCCGACCTTTGTCGAAAACGGTATCGCGCCGCGCCATATCGACCTGCGCCCGTTCGTCTTGTCCGGCAAGGAAACCCGCGTTGTGCCGGGCGGCTTGACCCGCGTGGCACTGCGCGAAGGCTCGCTGGTGGTCAACTCGTCCCAGGGCGGCGGCACCAAAGACACTTGGGTGGTGGAGGACTGATGCCATGCTGAGTAGAACTGCCTCGGATTTGTACTGGATGTCGCGCTACCTGGAGCGCGCGGAAAACCTCGCGCGCATGCTCGATGTCAGCTATTCGCTGTCGCTGATGCCCCAGGATGGGCGCGGTGATGGCCTGCATGAACTGGCGATGCCGCTGCTGATCACTGGCACGCTGGATGACTACCGCGAGCGTCACGGTGAGCTGCACGCCGAACACCTGCTGCACTTTTTTGCCCTGGATGCGGCCAACCCGGCGAGTATCTACAGTTGCCTCGGCGCAGCGCGGGCCAGCGCCCATGCAGTGCGTGGGCGAATCACCGCCGACATGTGGGAAAACATCAACGCCACCTGGCTGGATATTCGCGATATCGCCCAGCAAGGCCTGAGCCGCTACGGCATGAGCCGCTTTTGTGAATGGGTCAAGGAACGTTCCCACCTGTTTCGCGGCGCGACCTACGGCACCATCATGCGCAACGATGCCTTTCGGTTTATTCGCCTGGGCACCTTTATCGAGCGGGCCGACAACACCCTGCGCCTGCTGGATGCGCGCTACGAAATGGCCGGTGACCAGGCCGCAGCGGTCACCGACGGCACGGCCCACGCCTACTATCAATGGAGCGCCTTGCTGCGCGCGCTGTCGTCGTTCGAGGCCTACACCGAGATCTACCGTGATGCGCCTGGCGCGCGGCAAGTTGCCGAGTTGCTGCTGTTGCGTGCCGATGTGCCGCGTTCGCTGCGCGCCTGCAGCGAGGAAATCGACCAGATCCTCGCCAGCCTGCCCGGCCTCAACGGCCGCCCGGCCCAGCGCCTGGCCGCCGAGATGGACGCGCGCCTGCGCTTTACCGCCATCGATGAAATCCTCGAGGAAGGCCTGCACGCCTGGCTGACCGACTTTATCCCCTTGGTACGCCAGTTGGGCGACGCCATCTACAGTTCCTACCTGGAGGCCGCATGAGACTCTCCATCAGCCACGAAACCACCTACCACTACGACGACCAGGTTCGCGCCAGCATCCAATACCTGCGCCTTACGCCCCACGACAGCGAGCGCCAGCACGTCCTCAGTTGGCAACTCGACCTGCCACGCCCGGTGCGCGCCCAAGTGGACCCGTTCGGCAATATCCTGCACGTGCTGACCCTGGACGAACCCCACGACGCCATCATCATCGGCGCCCGTGGCCAGGTCGACATCGACGAGCTGCGCGAGGCCGAACACGAGAGCCAGTCCGCGTTCCCCTTCTTGCGCAGCACACGCCTGACCGAGGCCGACGAGGCTCTGCGCGGCTTTGCCCGGCAGCACTGCCAGCAACGTCGCGACCGCAGCGCATTGATCGACCTGATGCAGGCCCTCAACCACTCGATGGTCTATACACCCGGCGCCACCGAAGTCGACACCAGCGCCGCCGAAGCCTTCGCCGGCCGCGCGGGCGTGTGCCAGGACCACACCCACGCGTTCCTGGCCTGCGCCCGCAGCCTGGGGGTGCCGGCGCGGTATGTGTCGGGGTATTTGTACACGGAAGACACTGCGCACCTGGCCAGCCACGCCTGGGCCGAAGCCTGGCTGGATGACGCCTGGTACAGCTTTGACGTGACCAACCAGCTCGCACGACCCGAGCGGCACCTGAAGCTCGCCGTGGGCCTGGACTACCTCGACGCCTGCCCGGTGCGCGGCATGCGTCGTGGCGGCGGGCATGAGCAGATGCATGCCAAGGTGTTTGTGGCGCCGACGCCGGTGATTGCGGTGCAGCAACAGTAATCGGCAGAGCGGAGCAGATCAACTGTGGACGCTGGCTTGTGTGGGAGCGGGCTTGCTCGCGAAGGCGGTGGATCAGTTAGAACATCTTTGACTGACCCACCGCCTTCGCGAGCAAGCCCGCTCCCACAGGGGGACTGCGCTGGGCTCAGGGCTGTTGTTTACGCCCCGACATATGTTTCAGGTAGCCCACCAACAACTCCAACTCGCTGTCCGGCAACACATTGGCCGCAAACCCCGGCATCTTCGCCTGAGGCCAATGCCTCAGGCTTTGTGGGTCACGGATATAACGCTTGAGGAAATCGCCGCCGAAATATTCCGTGGGGTTGTAGGGGGTATTCAGGTCCGGCCCCACCTGCGCATCGCCCGCGCCATTGAGCCGGTGACAGGCCAGGCAATTCTTCTGGAACAGCGCAAAGCCCCGGTTGATCGGATCATCGGCGGCCAGTTTCGGGTCCGGCAACAGGGCCGGAAACCGCTCGGCCACGCCCTTCAACTGCTTGATCACGGCAACCTGGAAGGGCCACTGCTCCGGGCTGATATGGCCGGCTTGCGGGTCCGTCCACACCAGGTAAAACGGCCCGGCGCTCGGTTTGCCCGGCGCCAGTGCGGGCCACGGATGCGCCGGGTCTTCCACCGCCAGCCAGGCGCGGGCGCCACGTTTCTCCAGCAACGGGGCAGCAGCGAGTTCGGCCGCGAACCCATCCAGGGCAACCGCTTGCAGATGGCTCTGCGGGTCAAGGCCGGGTAGGAGCACCGCCAGGGGCACTGCGCGATAGGTCATGCTGCGCTTGTAGGAAACGTCATCGACGATCTGCACCGTTTGCGCATCCGGGTGTTTGAGCAGCTCGGCGGTCTGCCAGGTCTTGCTGGCGTGGTCCAGTTCGACGGTCAATTGCGCCGCCGCGACCGGCAGGGTAAAGAACAAGGCGAGGAGGGCGAGGATCGATTTCAAGAGGAAGGCCCGATACAAAGTGGCGATGGCGCCCACGATACCGGAAATGCGCAGGCAAAAAGACAGCTCCTGCAACAGGACCGCTATGCGCAATGTCCCGGCAGGAGCTGCCAAAAGCTGCAGTCCTGATGCTGTGTGTGCACGGAATGTGTGGGCTGAAGGGTCACCCAATGACCTTGGTCAGATTGGGCAAGATCAGAATCAGTGTGGTGGCGAACAGAATAAGTCCCGCCTGACGTACTTTCGAATGTTTGAACATGGCTGACTGCCTTTTGTTGTTATTCCTGAGCGTCAAATACGTGCCGGTCAATTTCAGTATTGCGCTGTGGCGTGACACTTTTCTTACAGCTGCTCCAGCAAAACCCGGCAGCAGCCTCCTACTGATTCAACCTTAGAGCCCTCGTTCTGCGTGGCTTAGATCCATTTCATATCAGCTAATCAATATTTGCGCTAAAAAAGGCATGAGGCGTAACGCCATCTTGGCGCCAGACCGTTGGCTAGACAGCTAAAACGATTAACCCGCTGATCGCTTCCACTGCCTACCGTTCGTCCGAGCGTGGGGGTCAAAAGCAATGAGCGCATCCGTCATTGAAACCGTGTCAATCGGGCCTAAGGTAAGGGGCACACATGCACAAGCGGTTCGAGGAAGTCATGACCCAAGCTTTGATCTTTGATGCGATACGCACGCCCCGTGGCAAAGGCAAGGCAGATGGCGCCTTGCACAGCGTCAAGCCGGTAAACCTGGTGGCCGGCCTGCTCAGTGCGCTGGCCCAGCGCACGGACCTCGACACGCGCCAGGTGGATGACATCGTCCTCGGCTGCGTCACCCCCGTGGGCGACCAGGGCGCCGACATCGCCAAGACCGCCGCGCTGGTGGCGGACTGGGACATCAGCGTCGCCGGCGTGCAGGTCAATCGCTTCTGCGCCTCGGGCCTGGAAGCGGTGAATCTCGGCGCGATGAAAGTACGTTCCGGCTTTGAAGACCTGGTGGTGGTCGGCGGCGTCGAGTCCATGTCCCGCGTGCCCATGGGCAGCGACGGCGGCGCCTGGGTGCTGGACCCGCAAACCAATCTGCACAGCCACTTCACGCCCCAGGGCATCGGCGCGGATCTGATCGCGACCCTGGAAGGCTTCACGCGCCAGGATGTGGACGCCTTCGCCCTACATTCCCAGCAGAAAGCGGCCAGGGCCCGTGCTGATGGTTCCTTCAACAAATCACTGATCGCGGTGCAGGACCAGAACGGCATTGTGCTGCTCGACCACGATGAATTCATCCGTGGCGACTCCACCCTCGAAGGCCTCGGCAAGCTCAAGCCCAGCTTTGAGATGATCGGGCAGATGGGCTTCGACGCCACCGCGCTGCGGGTCTACAGCCATGTGGAGCGCATCAACCATGTTCACACGCCGGGGAACAGTTCCGGGATTGTCGACGGCGCAGCGCTGATGTTGATCGGCTCCGAAGCCAAGGGGCGCGAGCTGGGCCTGCAACCCCGCGCGCGCATCGTCGCCACGGCGGTGACCAGCACCGACCCGACCATCATGCTCACCGGCCCTGCGCCGGCAACGCGCAAGGCCCTGGCCAAGGCCGGCTTGCGCGTGGAAGACATCGACCTGTTTGAAGTCAACGAAGCGTTTGCCTCGGTGGTTCTCAAATTCATCAAGGATATGGGCATCGACGCTGCCCGGGTCAACGTCAACGGCGGCTCCATCGCCATGGGCCATCCCTTGGGCGCCACCGGCTGCGCGATTCTCGGCACCTTGCTCGACGAGCTGGAAGCACGCCAGCAGCGCTACGGCCTGGCCACCCTGTGTGTCGGCGGTGGCATGGGCATCGCCACCATCATCGAACGGCTCTGAGCCCAAGGAATCCATCATGACCCAAGCCATTCGTTACGAAAAAGGCCAGGACCAGATCGTCGTGCTCACCCTCGACATGCCCGGCCAGAGCGCCAACACCATGAACGGCGTGTACCGCGAGGCCATGGCCGCGACGGTCGAGCGCCTGGAAGCAGAAAAAGACTCGCTCGCTGGCGTGGTCATCACCTCGGCCAAGAAGACCTTTTTTGCCGGCGGCGACCTCAATGAACTGATCAAGGTCGACAAGGCCCACGCCAAGGATTTCTACGACGGCGTACGGGTACTCAAAGCGCAACTGCGCCGCCTGGAAACCCTTGGCAAGCCGGTGGTCGCCGCGATCAATGGCGCAGCGCTGGGCGGCGGCTGGGAGATTTGCCTGGCGTGCCATTACCGCGTCGCGCTGGACGACAAATCGGTGCAGCTCGGCCTGCCGGAAGTCACCCTGGGTTTGCTGCCTGGCGGTGGCGGCGTGGTGCGCATGGTGCGCATGCTCGGGCTGGAAAAGGCCTTGCCGTACTTGTTGGAGGGCAAAAAAGTCCGGCCACAACAGGCGTTGCAGGCCGGGCTGATCAATGAGCTGGCGGCGGATCGCAATGAGCTGCTGGCCAAGTCCCGCGCCTGGATCCTGGCCAACCCCGAGGCCCGGCAGCCTTGGGACAACAAGGGTTACCAAATCCCCGGCGGTACGCCGTCGAACCCAAAAGTTGCGCAGATGCTGGCCATCGCACCGTCAATCCTGCGCAGTAAAACCCAGGGCTGTTTCCCCGCCCCGGAGAAAATCCTGTGTGCCGCCGTGGAAGGTGCCCAGGTGGATTTCGACACCGCGCATTTGATCGAAACCCGCTACTTCACCGAACTGGTGACCGGACAAGTGGCGAAAAACATGATCGGCACCTTCTGGTTCCAACTCAATGAAATCAACGCCGGCAGCTCGCGGCCGCAAGGCGTTGCGCCCTACGTCACGCGCAAGGTCGGCGTGCTCGGCGCCGGGATGATGGGCGCGGGTATTGCGTATGTCAGCGCCAGCGCAGGGGTCGAAGTGGTGCTCAAGGACATCAACCTGGCGGCCGCCGAAAAGGGCAAGGCACACTCGGCGGCGTTGCTGGACAAGAAAGTCAGCCGTGGGCAATTGACCGCCGAACAGCGCGAAACCATCCTCGCGCGGATTCATCCTACGGCTGAGGACGCCGACCTGGCGGGGTGTGATTTGATCATCGAGGCGGTGTTCGAAGACCGCGAACTCAAGGCCAGGGTGTCTGCTGCGGCGCAAAGCGTAGTCGGTGCCGAGGCGGTGATCGCCTCCAACACCTCCACTTTGCCCATCAGCGGGCTGGCGACGGCGGTGCCGGATCAAGGCAAGTTTATCGGCCTGCATTTCTTCAGCCCGGTGGACAAGATGCCCCTGGTGGAAATCATCAAGGGCGCCCACACCTCGGACGAAACCCTGGCGCGAGGTTTCGACTTCGTACTGCAAATCAAGAAAACCCCGATTGTGGTCAACGACAGTCGCGGCTTCTTCACCTCACGGGTGTTCGGCACCTTCACCAACGAAGGCATCGCCATGCTTGGCGAAGGTGTGGCCGCGCCCATGATCGAGACCGAAGCGCGCAAGGCCGGTATGCCGGTGGGCCCGTTGGCGGTATCCGATGAAGTGTCTCTCAGCCTGATGAGCCATATCCGACAGCAGACGGCCAAGGATCTACAGGCCGAAGGCAAGACCGTGCCGACGCATCCGGCGACGGTGGTGATTGATCTGTTGGTCAGCGAGTACAAGCGCTTGGGCAAGGCGGCAGGCGGCGGATTTTACGATTACCCCTCGGGTGGCCAGAAGCAGCTGTGGCCGGAACTGAAAGCGCGCTTTGAGCGACCTGATCAACGCATCTCAGCGCAGGATGTGCGCGACCGTTTGCTGTTTATCCAGGCCATCGAAACCGTGCATTGTGTGGAGGAGGGCGTGCTGCTGTCCACGGCGGACGCCAACGTCGGTTCGATCTTCGGCATCGGCTTTGCCGCGTGGAGTGGCGGTGCGTTGCAGTTCATCAATCAGTATGGCCTGAACGACTTCATTGCCCGCGCCCGCTATCTGGCCGAGCAGTATGGTGAGCGCTTCACACCGCCAGCGTTGCTGCTGGAAAAAGCCGCGCAGGGTGCTAGCTTCTAGCGCATGGGCGCACGGGCAGGGCTTGCCTTGAAGGGGTATTTCAAGGCAGGCTCTGGGGTGTGCATTATTGCCATCACCGTGTCAGGTATTTTTTATGTCGCTACGCGTCTGCATTCTGGAAACCGATGTCCTGCGCCCGGAGTTGGTGGATCAATATCAGGGTTACGGGCAGATGTTCCAGCGTCTGTTTTCCCAGCAACCGATTGCGGCCGAGTTCACCGTGTACAACGTGATGAACGGCGATTACCCAGCGGACGATCAGGTGTTCGACGCGTACCTCGTCACCGGCAGCAAGGCCGACTCGTTCGGCACCGACCCGTGGATCCAGACCCTCAAGACCTACCTGCTCAACCGCTACGAGCGCGGCGACAAACTGTTGGGCATCTGCTTCGGCCACCAGTTGCTGGCGCTGCTGCTGGGCGGCAAGAGCGAGCGCGCGAGCCAAGGCTGGGGCGTCGGCATCCATAACTATCAAATGGCCGCCAAGGCGCCATGGATCAGCCCGGTGGTGGAGGAGCTGACCCTGTTGATCAGCCACCAGGACCAAGTCACCGCGCTACCGGAAAACGCCACCGTCATTGCTTCCAGCGATTTCTGCCCGTTTGCCGCGTACCACATCAATGACCAGGTGCTGTGCTTCCAGGGCCACCCGGAATTTATCCACGATTATTCCCGCGCCTTGCTGGATATCCGCCAGCAAAACCTCGGCGAGAAAATCTACAGCAGCGGTGTGGCGAGCCTGGAGCATGACCACCACGGCGTGACCGTGGCGGAATGGATGATGCGTTTTGTCGCGCACAAGCCTGGCGCTGTGGCTTAAAGCCAGCCCGAACGCTTGAAGCTGGCCCACAGCCCTGTGCAGCCAAATGCGATAAACCCGAGCACCGCAAAATAGCCGTAGTGCCATTGCAGCTCGGGCATGTTCTGGAAGTTCATCCCATAAATCCCAGCGACCGCCGTGGGGAACGCAAGGATCGCCGCCCACGCGGCGAACTTGCGCTGCACCACGCTCTGGCGCGAGGCCTCCAGCAACACACCGATCTCGATGGTCTGGCTGGCGATATCGCGCAGGGTGGTGAGGTCTTCCATCTGCCGCGTCACGTGGATCTGCACGTCACGGAAATACGGGCGCATGTTCTTGTCGATAAACGGGAAGCTCAGCTTCTGCAGCTCCTGGCTGATCTCCACCATCGGCGCCACATAACGCTTGAGCCGCAACACATCGCGACGCAGGCCGTGAATCTTCTGGATGTCGCGTTCACTCAATGAGCTGCACAGTACGTTGCGCTCCAGCTCATCGATTTCGGCATGAATCGCTTCGCTGACCGGCTGGTAGTTCTCGGTGACAAAATCCAGCAGCGCATAGAGTACGAAATCTTCCCCATGCTCCAGCAACAGCGGCCGCGCCTCACAGCGCTGGCGCACAAAACCGTAGGACGCCGAGTGGCCGTTACGTGCGGTGATGATATAGCCGTTGCCGGCAAAGATATGGGTCTCGATAAACACCAGCTTGCCGTTCTCGCGCACCGGTGAGTAGGTGACGATAAACAGCGCGTCACCGAAGGTTTCCAGCTTCGGGCGGCTGTGTTTTTCCAGGGCGTCTTCGATGGCCAGTTCATGCAGGTTGAACTGGCGTTGCAGGTTGGCCAGCTCCTGGGCGTTGGGCTCTTCCAGGCCGATCCATACAAAGTGGCCGGGTTTGGCGGCCCAGGCCGCGCCTTCGTCGAGGGTGATATCAGTAACTTTCTTACCGGCGCTGTAGACGGCGGCCGCAACAACTCTACCCATGGTGCTGATCACTTCTTATTAGGAGGACAGGTGTTGGGCAGCTTAGCCTGAAAGGCGTTCCGTTGTTGCGGCGAGCGAGCTTGTTGTGGGGGGGGCGAGCTTGTTGTGGCGAGCGAGCTTGCTCGCGCTGGGGCGCGAAGCGCCCCCAACGATTCTCAGCCCGCCCGCAGCTCCTGATCCATCTGCGCAATACAAGCCTCCATCTGCACCTGACACGCCTGCATCAACCTCGGCACGTCATCCACCGTCATCCCCACCGTAGGAATCGGCGGCAACGAGCGTATGAGCACATCACCACTGTTCCAGCGATTCAGCCGCATGTGTGTGACGTAATTGCTCGCACACACCTGCACGATCGGCACACCGGCCGCAATCGCCATATGGAACGCGCCTTTCTTGAACGGCAGCAGCCCTTTGCCCAGGTTGCGCGTGCCTTCGGGGAACACCCAGATCGACGTGTCCTTATGTTGCAGGGTATCGGTGGTGGTGAGCATCGCCCGGCGCGCCTTGTGCGCGTTGCCCCGGTCGATCAGCACATTGCCCGCCAACCAGAACAACTGGCCGAACAGCGGCACCCACTTCAGGCTTTTCTTGGCGATACACACGGTGCGGTAGGGCACCACGTTACCGAATACAAACAGGTCATAGTTGGACTGGTGGTTGGCGATGATCACGCAACCGCTGGGTTTGTCTCGCAGCGAGTCCACCTCGGTCTTGACGTTCAGCCCCAGGATCCACATGGCCGGCAGCGCGTAGAGGCGTGCACACAGGCGACTGTTGTCCGGGTTGAACGGCCGGCAGATCCCGATGAGAACGCCCAGCACACCCGCGATCATAAAATGCAGGCCCATCAACAACATACGCAACAGAAAAAGCATCGACACGGCCTATCGAGACAAAAGGTGGCGCAGTGTACGGATGTGCACTGTATTCGGCAATTACCCCTGTAGAGGTAGGAGATAGGCGATGTTTAAGTACATGTTTCAGCCTGTGCCAGCAGCGTCTGGCTAGAGCGGTTAAAGGTGTTTCGGATTTATTTGTAAGAAAAAGCCCGACTCAAGGTCGGGCTCTGGTGCTGCGGATGTAGGTGGTCAGCTCAGGTTATGGCCCTGATCCTGGATGATGGCGTCGTCCAAGGCTTCCAGCAGTTCTTTGCGCACCTTCAATTTGGTGTGCTTGTGCGCATTCATATTGATCTTCTTCAACTGCCGCGCTGCTTCCAGCGCTGCCGCGTGCAGTTCTTCAGGCGCCACCACCTTATCCAGGAAGCCAGCCTGCAATGCGCCTTGCGGGTCAAACATCTCGGCATTGATCACCGAACGGTGAAACGCCGACTTGCGCAGACGATCCCGCGCCAATTCGATCCCGGCGTGGTGCATGGTCATGCCGATGGCCACTTCATTCAGGCCAATGCTGAACGGGCCCTCGACCCCAATCCGATAATCCGCCGACAACAACAGGAACGCACCTTTGGCCACCGCATGCCCGGGGCACGCCACAATCACCGGGAACGGGTGCGACAACAGACGGCGCGCCAGCGTCGAGCCCGACGTCACCAAACCGATCGCCTCTTTAGGGCCGGCGGTCATCACCTTCAAATCATAACCACCGGACAAAATCCCCGGCGTGCCGGTGATAATCACCACCGCCCGATCCTTCTCCGCCTGATCCAGCGCTGTGTTAAACGCACTGACCACATCCGGAGAAATGGCATTCACCTTGCCGTTGCTCAACGTCAGGGTCGCGATACCGTCTTCGAGGTGGTAAGCAATCAACTCACTCATGACGCGGTTCCTTGTAGGACTTGTTATAGATAGGCTGTTTATAGACGAGCATGCACAGACGTTACCCACCACGCCCTTCCCGGTAAAGCGCCATGACTGACTACCCAGTCAGACTTTTCCCGCCTGCCCAGCGCTGGGCAGCCTAGGGCAGGGCACAACAGCCTCCCCAGGCATGCGCCGCCAGTGCCTGAGAATGGCAGAAACACCGCCCCTTGCCGGGCGTGGAATGGCATATCCCGCTAAGCGCATGAAAATTCTGAAAAAAACCTTTGCCATCTGAAAGGCTTTCGACTACATTAGCGCGCCTCGACAGACTGAACTAGTTTGACGAGATACGGTGAAGTGTCCGAGTGGCTTAAGGAGCACGCCTGGAAAGTGTGTATACAAGAAATTGTATCGAGAGTTCGAATCTCTCCTTCACCGCCACATTAAGTAAACACAAACCCCCGGTTTTCCTAGAGGAAACCGGGGGTTTGTGGTTTCTGGCGTCTGGAAAATGGCCATCTGGGACAGATCTGGGACTGGGGCTCTATTGGGGGGGGCGCAAAAAGAGCCTGCCGAATGAGTGGCTGACTTTGGCCGGCGATGCGCTTGGGGCGGCTGTGGAGGGGGGGCGCTAGATGGCTTTCAGAGGTTGCGAGTTCACGATGTTTGAATGGTCGCTTCTGGGATAAATAAGACGACCTTCCTCGTTATAGGTAGTTCACGATAAAGGTAACTTCCGAATTGGCGCTGCCGGCTTGGAGGGTGCTGTCCGCCAGGCGAATATAAGCGGCGTTTAAAGGGATTTTGAAGTCGGTGCCCGTGGTGTTGAACCCGCTGAACACGTACGGGGTATTTAGCACAATGGGTTGGCCTGCATCGTTCTTCAACTGCAAGCCGATGCCTTTGGCAGTTGATGCGCCGCTCAGTGCGACAATGCCTTTTTGCGCGTCGATCACCGGCGTATTGGCCTGGAGTTGGTAAGTGACTTTTTGTATTCCGCGTTGGCAATTGTTCAACGACAGGTCGAATTTTATCGGCCGAGGTGCGTCGCCACTGTTATCGAACTCAAACAATTGATAGTCGTCACCCATCGCCACAAATACCGAGGGCGTTTGGCAGGATGCAGCATTCACCGTCACTGGGTTGATTAGGTTGAATGTGATTATTTTCAAGTTATCGCCTCGAAACTCGCCCAGTGAGATCGCAGGGACCGGACTTTGCGATAAGAGCTCGCCAGACTTAATGATTTCAAGGGTGTAGGTTGAGGCGGGGTAGGACCAGGTGATGTTGCCGTATTCAACTTTTGGCGCGTTTGTATAATAGGTGTCAAAAAGTATTCTGAAAGAAAGCCCGGGCACCCCTAAAGGAAAGACCGATCCGCTGGTCACACTACCCAAAGCAGGATTGACGTTAAACCCAATCATTCCATCGGTGCATCTAAAGTCAAACTTTGGAAATAGTGCGGAAGTTTCCTTGTAAAGAACCGTTCCGTTAGGTACATCCTGAGGGGTCGTAATTCCCTGCGCTAGATTTTTCCCGAAATTAACGGTGAGGCGGTTGCCACCTGTCATGCCGCAACTAGATGCTGCACTCGCCGCCCCAGCTGAGCAGGCCAGCAACAATGTAGCTGCACGGGTCAATAAACTTTTCCAAAGCGTCATGTTGATACCGATACAGTTATCTGAAGAATACAGCACTCTATTCAGCATCAAAGCCTGCGAGTATCAGACGTTCCCTAATTTATTGCTGTGCATTTTCAGCCTGCTCATCGGGCTTTTGTGATTGCGCCACTCATGTACTCATTCAAGTCGCGCAGGTCCTGGATGGTCCACGTATGCGGCGCGAGCTTTACCCCGTTCTCCCGTAAGGTGCGTGGAATCAAGTCGCCATTGGGGCGAAGTATTATCGATGAGACGATGACGCCCGGATAATCACCCTGCCGTTTCTTGAACGCGGGTGTGGTCAGGTTGGGCGTAGGCGGGGTGCTTTTATTGGCCAGTGGCCCTGTGGCTTTGAGGTCGGCTCCGTGACACATGGCGCATCGCTGTGAATAGAGATTCTTGCCGTTGCTATTCTCCGCGAGGGAGAGTGGCGCCTGTATCAGCGATAAAAATCCCAACGCAGCGATGAGTGACATCCTCATTGATAGATGGCCTTTTTCATAAAGTAGGTTTGGGTCGAGAGGGGGCCGGCAAGTGTGCAGGCCCCCACGGCTAATTATGCCTGCACGTACACCCAAGCCGTCAGCCCTGACGCCAGGGCCACCGACACCCGCTTGTAGTCCGACACTTCATACGCATCCGCCGCGGCCAGTTCTTTCTCGGTGATCTGAAAGACCATGCCCTCCACGCTGTTGCCGTTTTCCAAGGTTGGCGCCACGATCGGGTGATGGGTCTTGCCGCTGGTGGCCAGTACTTCGGGATCGGTGATCTCTACCCAGCTTTTCGAGTAGCCGAGCATTGCATCGTGCTGGCCCGCCAGTTCGCGGCCGAAGTTGGCCAGTTGCACGGCTTTGTCCTGCAATGTGCCGTAGGAAAAAAGCAGTACGGGAAAATCGGTGGAGCGTTCCATTTGGGTTCCTTAGAGGGTCAGGCAAGCAGGTCTTCGTAGAAAGCGCCGTAGGGCTTGGTGGGGTGGGCGATCTGGATTTCGAGGATCCACAATCCCGCGTTCGGGTAGTGCTCGAAGTCGCCGAGGTCGCCGCCACGGTGGATGGCGTGGGGGAAGTCGCTGACGCGGTGGCCCTTGATGTCGAGGTTCAGTTGCCAGCCCATGGCCTGGGCTTGCTCTTCGGCGTAGCGGTACAGTTCAAGGCCGACAACCTGTTCGTTTTTCCAGCGCGCTTGGACGCGGTCGAACAGCGCTTTGGCGGCGTTGGCGCAGGCGATCATTTCTGCATCGTTGCCGGTGGTGAACGTGGCGCCGGCGTCACCTTCGTGGCCTTGCCATACGGCGCCCATGTCGATGAAGAAGATATCGTCTTCGCCCAGCACGGGGTCGCCTTCGGAGCGCTGGTTGAAGGCCTTCAGGGTGTTGGCGCCGAAGCGCACCAGCAGTGGGTGCCAGATGCGTTGCATGTCGAGTTCGGCGAGGACCTGCTTGCCCAGTTCGCGGGCTTCGGATTCGAGCATGCCGGGGCGGATGCGTTGGGCGAGTTGTTCGATGGCTTGCCAGGTCATGGCCTGGGCGTAGCGCATGGATTCGATGCTGTAGGCGGCGCCCACGGCTTCCTTGGGTTGTGCGGTCACCAGCGGTTCCTCGGCTTGTGTCGGTTTTTCGTTGTGCTTTTTACTATATAGCGATGGGGCGGTGTAGTGACAGTGCAAATTGTGCTGGCTGGTCCACCGCTATCGCAGGCAAGCCAGCTCCCACAGGGGATCAGCTGTGTCTGGGGGATCTGCAGTCGATCACTGACAGCCCAACAACACCGATCAACTGTGGGAGCTGGCTTGCCTGCGATGACGGTGGCTCAGGCAACATCTCTACCGGTTTCTTAAGGCAATTGCTCCCACATGGGTTGGGCGGTGTGTCAGATATGTAGCCACGCCAGGCTGCCCAATACCACCGCCACACCCGCCGCCGCATACGACATGCGCTTCAACCACTCCTTCCTCGTCAGCAACGTAATCGCCGCCAGCGAAATCGCGATCTGAATCGCGGTCATTGCCTGGGCCCAACGGTGATGCTGGTGCAGCGCCTGTTCCGACTTTTCATCCCATTCCTTCGAGGTGGCCTCAAGCTTCTCGGCCTGTTTGCGCACGTCTTCCTTCTGGCTTTTGTAGCGCTCGATCTCGTCCTTGTAATGCGCCGCGTCTACGCCGGGTATGTGGGTGGCCAGTTCCGCCAGGTTCTGCCGGCTGGATTTGGCCTGGTAGTAGTTCCACTGGTTGGCGGCCTCGGTCTTGATGATGGCGGCGTTGTTCTTGTCCATCGCCGCTTCGCTTTCGGTGGAGCCGGCCTGGTAGCTGAGCATGGCGCCGAGGGTGGCCATCAGTGCTGTCATCACCGCAATGCGGCTGGCGAAATTGTCCCCGCGACCGTGGGCATGTTCGGTGGTGTGTTCGATGTGTTTTTCGTGGGGGCTGGGGACTTCGAAGGCTTCGGACATGGGCTCGGCTACGAACGGACTGAGGGAGCCTGATTCTTCATCAGCAGAGCTGTCTCAAGCCTGTACGTAACGCCGGATCAGCCAGCCGTACACCGCGACATTGATCGCCACCACCACCGCGCCCAGCACCAACTGGATATCGGGCGTCAGCCCTGCGGGATAAATCAGCGCGAGGATGTAATGCTCGATAAACCCAGCGCCATAACCATCCTGCCCGGCAAGGTGGCGCAGCAGGTTTTCCCAGCGGGTCAACGGGCAGGGCAGGTGCAGCACCTCCACCGCGATCCCCCATGCCACGGCGGGCAGGTGCAGCCAGATCACGCGGCGCCACTTGAGCGCGAGCAACCCACCGAACAGCACGAACAGGATAAAGCTGAGGTGAAACAGCACCAGGCTGTCGGCGGCAAGGCGGTAGAGCATCATGGTCACTTCAAAAGGAGAGGCGCACAGTCTAAAGGGTTGCCTGCCGGCAAGCGTGGCCGTTATTGTGCTGAATCCTTTTAGTCCTTCCCCCCAAGGATCTGTTTTGATGAACGCACCGCGTACCGCCGGCCCGATCAAGGCCGTGATTTTCGATATGGACGGTTTGTTGCTGGATACAGAAGGCATCTACACCGAAGTCACACAGATCATCGCTGAACGTTACGGTCGTACCTACGACTGGGGGATCAAACAGCACATCATTGGCCGTGGTGCCCAGGACTTGGCCGACTATGTGGTCAAGGCGCTGGACCTGCCGATCACGCCGGCGGAGTTCCTGGTGATTCGCGAGCCGTTGATGAGCGAGCGTTTCCCCAAGGCCCTGGGCATGCCCGGCGCCGAAGCGCTGGTGCGGCACTTGAAGGCCCAAAATATTCCGATTGCCGTGGGCACCAGCTCGTCGCGCAATTCGTTTGGCCACAAGACCACCTTGCACCGCGAATGGTTTGGCTTGTTCGACACCATCGTCACCGCCGATGACCCGGAAGTCGGCGCCGCCAAGCCTGCGCCCGACATCTTTCTCACCGCCGCTCGCCGCCTGGGCGTTGCGCCCGAGGATTGCCTGGTGTTCGAGGATTCGCCGTTCGGTGTGACTGCTGCAAAGGCTGCCAACATGACCGCCATTGCCGTGCCGGATGAGGCCATGGCCGACAGCAAGTACCAGCATGCCGACCAGATCATCCGCAAGCTCGCGGAGTTTGACCTGGCGGCCTACGGCCTGCCGCCATTGCGTTGACTGAACTCGGTCAAAAAAATGTGGGAGCTGGCTTGCTCGCGAAAGCAGTGTATCAGTCAACGGATGTATCGACTGATCCACCGCTTTCGCGAGCAAGCCCGCTCCCACACAAGCCAGCTCCCACATTGGGTTTTGCGGTGTTCCTGAAGCCTTAGGCGCTGAAGCCACCATCGATGGTCAGGCTGGCACCGGTGATGTAGCCGGCCTCCGGGCCTGCCAGGTAGGCAACGAAGCTGGCGATCTCTTCCACATGCCCATATCGCCCAACCGCCATCAACCCCATCAAGCTCTCGGCAAAATCACTGTTCGCCGGGTTCATATCCGTGTCCACCGGCCCGGGCTGCACATTGTTGATGGTGATGCCGCGCGGCCCCAGGTCCCGTGCCAAACCCTTGGTCAGGCCCACCAGCGCGGCCTTGCTCATTGCGTACGGCCCACCGCCACCAAAGGGCATGCGCTCGGCGTTGGTGCTGCCGATATTGATCACCCGGCCACCGTCACCCATGTGCTTGGCGGCTTCCTGAGTCGCGATAAACACGCTGCGCACGTTGATCGCCAGGGTCTGGTCAAAATCTTCCAGCTTGAAGTCTTCCAGCGGGGCGATGGCCAGTACGCCGGCGTTGTTCACCAGGATGTCCAGGCGCCCAAAGGCTTCAACGGTGGCGTTGACCGCGTTGCGGATCGCATCGGCACTGGCGCTGTCGGCGTGGATCGCCAGGGCTTTGCCGCCGGCGCTGATCACATTGTTCTGCAGTTCTTCAGCCTTGGCGGCTGAGCTTACGTAGGTAAAGGCAACCGCTGCGCCCTGCGCGGCCAGGCGCTTGACGATGGCGGCGCCGATGCCGCGGGAACCGCCTTGAATCAAGGCGACTTTGCCGCTGAGGTTTTGTGTGGTCATGTCGATCTCCTAGCTGTTCAAGGCGGAATGCCTTGTTGTTGGAGCCGAGTATCCGCCTCGCCCTGGGGGGCCGGTAGACCGTGATTGCTATAGTCTGTGTAAACCAAAAGTTTAGAGTGAGGCGATATGGAAAGCTTTGGCAGTATCGAATGCTTTGTGCGCAGCGCCGAAGGTGGCAGTTTTGCCGAGGCGGCGCGGCACCTGAGCCTCACCCCGGCGGCGGTGGGCAAAAGTGTCGCCAAGCTGGAGGCGCGTCTGGGTGTGCGTCTGTTCCAGCGCAGCACTCGGCGCCTGACCCTGACCGAAGCCGGCAAGTTGTTCCTCGACGAAGTCGGCGCCAGCCTCACCACCATCCAGAACGCGGTGGCCAATTTGGCCAGCGCCGAAGGGCGGCCAGTGGGCACGCTCAAAGTCAGCATGGGCACAGTGTTTGGCAATCGCTACGTAGTGCCGCTGCTGGGAGCGTTCATGCAGCGCTTCCCGGATATCAGCCCGGATTGGCATTTCGATAACCGCCAGGTAGACCTCATCGGCCAAGGTTTTGATGCAGCCATCGGCGGCGGTTTTGAGCTGCCCCAGGGTGTGGTGGCGCGCAAGTTGACGCCGGCCCATCGAGTGTTGGTGGCCGCGCCGGATTACCTGGCGCAACGCCCGCCGGTCAACGCACCAGAAGACCTGGCGCGCTGCAGCGGCATCCTGATCCGTTCACCACAAACCGGGCGCGTGCGCTCGTGGCAACTGACCAGCGTCGAGCGAGAGCACCGGCCACTGGTGCTCAAGCCCGGCATGACCATGAGCGACTCCGAAGCCGCCTGCTGCGCCAGCGCCCAAGGCCTGGGCATTGCGCTGGTGAGCATGCCGATGGCCGTGCCGTTCCTGGACAGTGGTGCGGTGGTGCGGGTGTTGCCGGACTGGTATGTGGATGACGGCAACATCTCCATCTATTACGCCGAACACAAGTTGTTGCCGGGCAAGACCCGGGCGTTTGTGGATTTCATCATTGAGCAGTTTGCCGAGCAGCAGTGGGGGCGGCGGTTTAGTGCGGTTTGATCACACTGGTTGACCGAGTCGCGGCCATCGCAGGCGCCTCGGTCTACCGCCCGAACCGGCCCGGCCAACCAATGACTTTCTTCGGCCGAGGCGTCGCATACGTCCTGACCTTGGACGTAGAAAGCCCCAACCGCACCAACGCTTCCGCAATCGTCACCGCCGCCGTCACCCCATCCACCACCGGCACCCCGGTGCGCTGGCGAATCTGCTCGTCCAGCCCGGCCATGCCGCCGCAACCCAGGCAGATCACCTCGGCCTTGTCCTCGCTGATCGCCAATTCTGCCTGGCGCACGATGGCTTCCATCGCGGCCAACGGGTTTTCTTCCAGCTCCAGCACCGCCATGCCGCTGGCCCGCACCGAGGCGCAACGCTGGTACAGCCCGGCGAGTTTCAGGCGGTCTTCGATCAGGGGCACCGTGCGGTCGAGGGTGGTCACCACCGAATAGGCGTGGCCCAGAAACATCGCGGTGCTGGCAGCCGCTTCGGTGATGTCCACCACCGGCACGTTGAGCAACTCCTGCAAGCCTTCGCGGCCGTGTTCGCCGTAGCCGGCCTGGATCACCGCGTCGAAGGGTTGGTCGTAGGCCATCACCCGGTCCATCACCGCGATGGCGGCCAGGTAGCTTTCAAAATTGCCCTCCACTGATTCCGCGCCGAAGTACGGCGTGAGCCCGACAATCTCGGTGCCTGGCGCGGCCACGGCCCGTGCCTGCTGGGCGATGGTGTCGGTGATGGATTCGGTGGTGTTGACGTTGACCACGAGGATGCGCATGGAATGTCCTTGATTAATGGCTGACGTTATCGACGGCAATGCTTTCGCCGCTGACATCGGCGTAGAACGGCTGGCGCTTGGCGATCAGCAGGTACAGCAACCCTGCAATACCGGCGCCAAACATCCAGGAAAACGGTGACACGCTGGCGAAACCGGGCAGCAATGCCAGGAGAATGGCGATCACGGCAGCAGGAATAAACGCCGCCACTGCGCGCAGGTTGACGCCCCGGCTGTAGTAATAAACGCCGTTCGGGTCTTCGCTATACAGTTGCAGCACGTCGACCTGGCTTTTACGGATCAGCCAGTAATCGACCATGATGATCCCGTACAGCGGCCCCAGCAGCGCGCCCAGGCCGGAAAGGAAATACACGATCACCAGCGGGCTGTTGTAGAGGTTCCACGGCAGGATCAGCACCGCAACGGTGGCGCTGATCAACCCGGCACGGCGGAAGTTCAGGTACTTGGGCGCCAGGTTGCTCAGCACAAACGCCGGCGCCACGAAGTTGGCCATGATGTTCACCGCGACGGTGACGATCAGGAACGCCAGGCAGCCGAGCACCAGGAAGAAGGTATTGGGGATCGCGGCGATGATCTCGGTCGGGCTTTCGATCACCCGGCCATTGAGCTGGAATTGCCCGCCGCACAGCAGCACGGTGATCGCGGCAAACACCAGGATGTTCACTGGCAGGCCCCAGAAGTTGCCGACCTGAATGGTCTTGCGGCACGGCGAGGAGCGGGCGAAATCACAGAAGTTGAGGATCAGCGTGCCGTAGATCGCCAGCCACAGCGCGCCACCGGCGAAGATATTGCGCCACATCTCGCCGCCGCTGAGCGGTTCGCGGATCGACCAGGCGATGTTGCCGCCCGTCTGGAAGTACATCCAGCCGGCCAACGCGGCCACCGTCAGCAAAATCACCGGCCCGGCGAAGCCTTCGTAGCGACGTACCATCTCCATGCCGTAAGCCAGGATCACCAGTTGCACCAGCCAGATCGCGACAAAACACGCCCAGCCGAGGGACGACAGGCCGAGGATCGAGTCGTGGTCATAGTCGGCAAAACCTGGATGAATCGCCGTCAGCAAGACGCGGAAAACCACCGAGGCCAGGTAGGTCTGAATACCAAACCAGGCAATCGCAATCACCGCGCGGATCAACGCCGGAATCTGCGCGCCATGAATACCGAAACTGATACGGCTGATTACTGGAAATGGCACACCGGTCTTTTGGCCCATATACCCCGACAAGTTCATGAAGAAGTACACCAGTGCGGCACCTATCCCCAAGGACAGCAGAATCTGCCAACCGCCCAAGCCCAAGGCATATAAACCAATGGCGAACGAATAGTTGGCGATGTTGTGCACGTCATTGGTCCACAGCGCGAAGATGCTATAGCGCCCCCAGCGTCGGCCTTCGACCTTGGTGGGCGCCAGGTCCTTGTTGTGCAGGCGCGGGCTCGGCACCAACGGGCCGGGGCCCTCGGCCGCAGGGGTCAGGGAGGAGGGCAGATCCAGTGCGATGTTATTCGAGAGACTTGTACGCATTCCGGCAGGCTCCAGCACATCTGCGAGAGATCCGCGGATGGCAAAGTGTATGTAGGTTTTGTATTTATTGTATACAAAGCACTTTTCACCTTAAGCCACATGCGTGCCAGTTTTTAATCTATGAAAACTTGGTTTAATTTCGTTTTTATAGGGGAGTTGAATAACTAGCTGAATTAGAAGAAATATAAATTGACCGATTGAACAGGTATTTATTTTTTGGCGGGAAGAGGGTGATTCACGAGCGGGGAAGATAGGCGGGAAGAGGTGTTACGTATTGGTGCGGGTAAAGAAAAATTGCACACATAAATGGCACCGATGGTTACATTCATGTGTACATTTTTAATGGGTAACACAAAACAAATGTGGGAGCTGCTTATGTGGGAGCTGGCTTGCCTGCGATAGCATCACCCCGGTATCACTGATACACCGCGGTGCCTGCATCGCAGGCAAGCCAGCTCCCACACAAGCTCGCTCCCACATTATTTACTGCATCAGCTTCAAGCCTTGCTGATGATGTTCCCCGCATGCAGCCCACATTCCTTCTGCGTCGCTTCTTCCCACCACCAGCGGCCTTCGCGCTCGTGCTGGTTCGGTAACACCGGGCGGGTGCAGGGCTCGCAGCCGATGCTGATAAAACCGCGCTCATGCAGGCTGTTGTAGGGCAGTTCCAGCATGCGGATGTAGCCCCAGATCTCTTCGCTGGTCATCTGTGCCAGCGGGTTGAACTTGTACAAGGTGCGCTCCGGCGTGGAGAAGGCCGTGTCTATCTCCAGCGCCGCCACCTGGCTGCGGGTGCCGGGGCTCTGGTCGCGACGCTGGCCGGTGGCCCAGGCGCTGACGCCGGAGAGTTTGCGGCGCAGCGGCTCGATCTTGCGCACGCCGCAGCATTCGCCGTGGCCGTCCTTGTAGAAGCTGAACAGGCCCTTTTCCTTGACGAAGGGTTCCAGCTTGGTCTGGTCCGGCGAGATCAGCTCGATGTCGATCTTGTAGAACTCACGCACCTGCTCGATAAACCGGTAGGTCTCCGGGTGCAGGCGGCCGGTGTCGAGGCTGAACACCTTGACGTTCTTGTTCAGCTTCCAGGCCATGTCCACCAGCACCACGTCCTCGGCACCGCTGAAGGAAATCCACAGGTCATCGCCGAACTGGCTGAACGCCAGCTTGAGGATGTCCTGGGCGGACTTGTTGGCATAAGTCGCGGCGAGTTCAGCGACGTCGAAGGCTTGGTTCATCAGCACGGTTCCTACAAGGTCAGTGGCGCTAAGCGCTCTATAGGTGGGCGATGGTATCAAAATCCGCTCTGCGTTGCGGCGGCGAGCATGAATCGCTAGAGTTCGGCAGTCCTTTTGCTCGCTCAACTAACAACATCTAATGGGAGTGTCTTGTGGAAATTGCCTGTCTCGACCTGGAAGGGGTACTGGTCCCGGAAATCTGGATCGCCTTCGCTGAAAAAACCGGTATTGAATCCCTGCGGGCCACCACCCGCGACATTCCCGACTACGACGTGCTGATGAAGCAACGCCTGCGCATCCTCGATGAGCACGGGCTCAAGCTCGCCGATATCCAGGAAGTGATCGCCACCCTCAAGCCGCTGGACGGTGCCATCGAGTTCGTCAACTGGCTGCGCGAGCGCTTCCAGGTGGTGATCCTGTCAGACACTTTCTACGAATTCTCCCAGCCGCTGATGCGCCAGTTGGGTTTCCCGACCCTGTTGTGCCACCGCCTCATCACTGACGAAACCGACCGCGTGGTGAGCTACCAGCTGCGCCAGAAAGATCCCAAGCGCCAGTCGGTATTGGCCTTCAAGAGCCTGTACTACCGCGTGATCGCGGCGGGTGATTCCTACAATGACACCACCATGCTGGGCGAGGCCGACCGTGGGATTCTGTTCCATGCGCCGGAGAATGTGATCCGTGAGTTCCCGCAATTCCCGGCGGTGCATACGTTTGAGGATTTGAAGCAGGAATTTATCAAGGCGTCGAATCGGTCCTTGAGCCTGTAAGGCTTTCAGCGCGGCTGATGGCCTTTTCGCAGGCAAGCCAGCTCCCACACTTGAATGGGTTCACCCATCAAAATGTGGGAGCGGGCTTGCCCGCGAAGAGGCCAGCCCAGTCACTGCAAACCTGCCTGCTAAACCCCCGCCAACAAGCGCTCATAAGGAATCTGCAAGCCCTCATGCAGGCGCTTGATCATCGACAAGCTCAACTTGCGCTTGTGGTTCAGCACTTCTGACACGCGCCCACTGGTGCCAATAAACGGTTCCAGGTCGCGGGCGGTCATGCCCAGTTGCTCCATCCGAAACTTGATGGCTTCCACCGGATCGGAAGGGGGCATTGGATAGTGTTCTGCTTCGTACTTCTCGATAAGGATGGCGAGGATTTCCAGCTCGTCTCCCTCAGGCGAGCCAATGGCTGCTCCCCAGATCTGCTCCACGCGCGCGAGTGCTGCGGTCAGATCTTCCTGGGTATGTATGGGTTTGATGTTCATCACACGGTCTCCGCATTGATCTGATCGTACTGCGTGTGAGTCCCCACGAAACGTATGAGCCCAAGCTGTCGCAGGTAATCGATCGCCATGATCACTCGATATTTGTTGCCACCTACGTTGAATACAACCCTGCCGCCTTTGAGAATGCTTGCCGTCCTAAGCTCTGCCTTGAGCGCTTGTGGTGTCGGGTAAGCGGTCTTTTCCATATGGCGATACAGTTCGACGAGTGGCGTTTTAGCGTCGGCATAAGCTGGGTGGCTTTCCCAGAATATCCGCAAGGTAGACAGCGCGATTATCCGCATCGCTGTGACCTCCCAATTTGGGAGATAATAGGTGTGGTCAGGTAGAGATGCAATCTCGGAAATAATTTCTGACGAGTAAGCAGACGCTTCATGTGATCCCTCACAAACGGCTGGTGGACGGTCGGAACTGGACGCTATCTTCCAGTTCATGCTCCGTCCACGGTCGTTCTGATTCAGATCTTTTCCTGCTGCGCGGCGTTACGTTTGAGAGCCTGGACAGGCTGGGCGCTACAGGCTTTCCAAAGTTTGTAACAACACCCGCACCTTCGTCAGCGACTCCTGGTACTCCGCCTCCCACTCCGAGTCCGCGACAATCCCGCCGCCGCCCCAGCAGCACACTTGCCCGTCCTTGACCAGCAAGCTGCGGATGGCGATGGAGCTGTCCATCTCGCCACGCACATCCAGGTACACCAACGAACCGCAGTACAACCCGCGCCGTGTCGGCTCAAGCTCGTCGATGATCTGCATCGCACGGATCTTCGGCGCGCCGGTGATGGAGCCGCCGGGGAAGCTGCCGGCGATCAGGTCGAGGGCGTCTTTGTCATCCGCCAGTTCACCGACAACGCTGCTCACCAAGTGGTGCACGTTGGGGTAGCTTTCCAGGCTGAACAGCTCTGGCACGCTGACCGAGCCGGTGCGGCAGGTGCGGCCGAGGTCGTTGCGCAGCAGGTCGACGATCATCAGGTTTTCCGCGCGGTCCTTGGGGCTGGCCAGCAGTTCGGCGGCGTTGGCGGCGTCTTCTTCTGGCGTCAGGCCACGGGGGCGGGTGCCTTTGATCGGGCGGGTTTCGACGCGGCGTTCGCTGATGTGCACGAAGCGCTCCGGTGACAGGCTCAGCACGGCGCCCTCATCGGGCAGGCTCTGGAACCCGGAGAAGGGCGTAGGACAGGCTGCGCGCAGGGCGCAGTAAGCGACCCACGGATCACCGCTGCACGGCGCGCGAAAACGTTGGGCAAAGTTGACCTGGTAGCAGTCGCCGGCCTGGATGTAGTCCTGGATGCGCACGATGGCCTGGCGGTAGGCCTCGGCGCTGAGGTCCGGGGCCATGGGGCCTTGGAGTTTGAAGGTTTCGGGTGTGCTGGTCATGCCGGTGCTGAACAGCGCAATCAAGCGTTGCCGCTCGCTGTCGGCCAGCGTTGGATGAAACACTAGCTGGCTGGTCTGCGTCTGGTGATCGCTGATCAGTGCCCAGGCATACAGCCCGAAACGTGCGTCTGGCAGGTGCAGGTCGTCCGTCGCCAGGTGCGGCATCTGTTCCAGGTGGCGGCCAAAATCGTAGCTCAGGTAGCCGATCAAACCGCCCGCAAACGGCAATACATAACCGGCTGGCAACGCCGCTTCACCTAGTTGCGTGAGGTTTTCCCGCAAGCGTTGCAGGAAATCACTGCCGCTTTCGTCAGGCGAAACCGTCAGCGTGGCCTGAGGCCAGGCGCTGAGCAGATCATAACGCCCACGTTCGGCAGCCGGGCGGCCGCTGTCCAGCAGCACCGCGCCGGGGGCATGGCGAATCGCCGTGAAGTACTCGGCGGGGTTGGCCCGGTAGGGCAGCGGGTGTACGGAGCAGGTTGGCATGCGCGGGATGGATCAGCCGTTGGCGTGGGGGAGGGGATTGTAGCTCCCCGAAGAATTTGGTCCTAGAGCGCGGTTCAAATGTGGGAGCGGGCTTGCTCGCGAATGCGGTGTGTCAGTCACAGATATTTCAACTGATCCACCGCATTCGCGAGCAAGCCCGCTCCCACATTTGATTGGTGTTCAGCCTTCAACCGGCGGAATATGCCCAAACATTTCCTGCACAAACTTCACCCGTTCTTCTGGCGTTTCCGTCACGCCAGCGGCCTTCAACTCTTCCAGGCGCGCTTCCACCGCATGGGTGCGCAAGGTCAGGCCGCAGTCGTTGGCGATCTGGATATTCAGCCCCGGCCGCGCATTCAGCTCCAGGATCAGCGGGCCTTTTTCCTGGTCGAGCACCATGTCCACGCCAATATAACCCAGCCCGCACAACTCATAGCAACCGGCCGCGAGCTTCATGAAACCGTCCCAGTTGGGCAGTTGCACGCCATCCACCGCGTTGGTGGTGTCGGGGTGTTTGGTGATGATGTTGTTCAGCCAGGTGCCCCGCAGGGTCAGGCCGGTGGCCAGGTCCACACCCACGCCGATGGCGCCCTGGTGCAGGTTGGCCTTGCCGCCGGACTGACGTGTCGGCAAGCGCAACATGGCCATCACCGGGTAGCCCATCAGCACGATGATGCGGATATCCGGCACGCCTTCGTAGCTGATGCTCTTGAAGATCTGGTCGGGCACCACGCGGTATTCGATCAGCGCGCGGTCACGGTGGCCGCCCAGGGAATACAGGCCAGTGAGGATGCTGGAGATCTGATGCTCGATCTCCTCGTGGCTGATGATCTTGCCCGACACCGTGCGATAGCGCCCCTCGAAGCGGTCCGCCACCACCAGGATGCCGTCACCGCCGGCGCCCTGGGCGGGCTTGATCACAAAGTCGCTGCGCCCGCCGATGATTTCGTCGAGCTTGTCGATTTCCTTCTCGGTGGAGATCACCCCGTACATTTCCGGCACGTGGATGCCGGCCGCGATGGCCCGTTCCTTGGTGATGATCTTGTCATCCACGATCGGGTACAGGCTGCGCTTGTTGTACTTGAGCACGTAGTCGGCGTTACGCCGGTTGATGCCCATGATTCCCCGTGCTTCCAGGGCCTTCCAGGTCTTCCAGAAACCGAACATTACTTGTCAGCCTTCAAGAATGCCTTGAAACGCACCAGCTCGGTCAGGCGATAACCGCGATAACGACCCATGGCCAGCATGAAACCCACCAGGATCAACAGGATCGCCGGGAAGGTAAACACGAAGTACACCAGTTCCGGCACGCTCATGATCAGGTGCGCCAGGGACGCAGCGAACAGCGTACCAATCGCCACTTTCAGCGCATGGTTGGCGCCGCGTTCTTCCCAGGTGATCGACAGGCGTTCGATGGTCATGGTCAAAATCACCATCGGGAACAGCGCCACCGACAAGCCACGCTCCAGGCCGAGCTTGTGGCTGAACAGGCTGATAGCCGCAATCAACACCACCACAAACGTCAGCACCACCGACAGCCTCGGCAGCATCTGCAACTTCAAGTGTTCCAGGTAGGAGCGCAACGAAAGCCCCAGCGCCGTGATAATCGTAAACAGCACAATCCCGAAGCCCAGCTGCGTCTCGCGGAACGCCAGGGCGATCAGCACCGGGGTAAACGTGCCCAGGGTTTGCAGGCCGATCAAGTTGCGCAGGATCAGGATCACCAGCACGCCAATCGGGATCATCACCATGATCATGAAGGTCTGCTGGGTTTGCAGCGGCAAGCCGTACAGCGAGTATTCGAGGAAATTGGCGTCGGTGTTCTCGTCGGTCAGCTTGGCCAGGCGAATCGCGTTCATCTCGCTGTTGTTCAGGCTGAAGGTCACCATGGCTTTTTTGCCGCCATCCACCGTGATCAGGTTTTCATCGCCGGTCCACCACAGCAGGCGGTCGGCGGGCAGGCCTTGTTCGCCGGTTTCCGGGTTGAAGTACAGCCAGTCATTGCCATTGAAGCTGCGCAACCACAGTTCCGGGGTTTGTGGTTGGTCGGCGACAAGGCGGATGGTGTGGACTTTTTCCACCGGCACATGGGCGATGGACAGCAGCAACTCGACAATCTTGGCCTTGTGCGGCGTCGACGGGTCGCCCGCCAGCAGCAGCTTCACGTTGTCGTCGTTGAGGTTGTTGGTGCGCTTGATCGCTTCGGTAATAAAGGTCTCTACGTCGGCCGAGTGTTGGCGGATCGGCGCCAGCAGGGCTTCGGCGGCGATTTTCTCGGGGCCTTCCACGGCGATGCTGTCGCGGAAGGTCGGGCCCTTGACCTTGACCTTTTCACCGCTGTAACGCTTGGTCAGCACCAGGCGGTAGTACAGGGTCTGGTTGCCCTTGGCGCGGCGTGCCGACCAGGTGACTTTGCGGTTGCCGTCGATGCGGTTGACGCTGACCCCGTAGTTGTTCGAGATAAAACTCTCGTTGAGGCTCACAAAGTCGCGGCTCAGCGGCGGCACGAACATCTGGATCTTCACTGGGTCTTTCGGGTTGGCGACGAACTCGACCTTGGCGTCGATGTTCCACAAGTCGTCGGTGGCGTCCTCGGTGACGGGGATCCCCAGCACGAAGATCTGGTAGGCGGTGACCGAAATACCCAGCACCACCAGGATGGTGATCAGGATTTTCAGGTGCAGGGTCAGAGAGCGCATTCGGTTTACTCGGCGGTATGAGCGTCGGTGGCGCAGGCGGGTTTGCCTGCTGCGTATTTAAGACTAGGGTCGACCAGCGCATCAAAGCGTTTCAGCGCTTCGGAGCCGATCAGCAGCGGGTATTGGAAGGTGCTGCGGTCAGTCAAGTTCACTTCGATGCTGCGTAAAGCAGTGCCCATGCACACATCGAGGGCAATCACCGGACGAGCGGTGTAGTTCTTGCCTTCATCGGGATCGTAGTCACCGGCGCGGCGCTTGATCTTGCTGACGCGGGCCAGGGGCAGTTCGATGGGATGGGAATGGGCGGTGTCGATGGCCAGGTAGAAGCGCACCCAGGATTCGCCGTTGCGCTTGAAACGCTTGATATCGCGGGCGCTGAGGGAGGCGGTCTTGGCACCGGTGTCGAGTTTGGCGGCGACTTCAAGGTCGATACCCGCCAACTTGGCGTATTCGTTGAGGCCATACACGGTCTTCTCGGCGGTAACGCCAAGGCTCGGTACGAGCAGCAGGCTGATCAATAGAAGGAAGGGCTTGAGTGTCATAAATCCCGAGGCGGTGCAGTGCGATGTTGAGTTCAAGGCGACTGGCATTACTGCGCAAACTCCCTCGTGCGCCGTTTCATCAGGTGATGTCAGGCAAAAGCGGCGGGCATTCTAACATGATGCTTTTTTGGCGCCAGCGCTGGCAGGCGGCCATGCCCCGTTGGGGTGCGGAAGTGGTTATTAGACGATTGTCGACAATGTGCATTTATTCTTTGACTATCCAGGGCTGATTGGCTAGTTTTTGCCACATTGCTTTTAAAAGGTGTCGACAATATGCTGGATCAAGCGGAAGCCGCGGTGGCGACAACGGACGAGTCCCAGACCATGTCCGAGAACGTCTTCCGCCGTATCCAGGCCGCCATCGTCAAGGGCGAGATCGCCCCCGGCAGCAAGATCTCCGAGCCGGAACTGGCGCGCACCTACGGCATCAGCCGTGGCCCGCTGCGCGAGGCGATCCACCGCCTGGAAGGCCAGCGCCTGCTGGTGCGCGTGCCGCACGTTGGCGCGCGGGTGGTGTCGTTGAGCCACGCCGAGCTGATCGAACTCTATGAAATCCGCGAGTCCCTCGAAGGCATGGCCTGCCGCCTGGCCGCCGAGCGCATGACCGACGCCGAGATCGAAGAACTGCGCCAGGTGCTGCACACCCATGAGCGCGACGAAGCGTTCCAGGCCGGCGTCGGCTATTACCAGCAAGAAGGCGATTTCGACTTTCACTACCGGATCATCCAGGGCGCCGGCAACCGCACCCTCACGCAAATGCTCTGCGGCGAGCTGTATCAGTTGGTGCGCATGTACCGCATCCAGTTCTCCGCCACCCCCAATCGTCCACGCCAGGCCTTTGCCGAGCACCACCGCATTCTGGACGCGATTGCCGATCGCGACGGTGAACTGGCCGAACTGTTGATGCGCCGCCACATCGGCGCATCCAAACGCAACATCGCCCGTCACTTCCCCGACGGCGCAGCCCAATCACGAGGTGAATGATGAGTTCCAATAATAAGAGCACCCCAGGCCAGCGTTTTCGTGACGCCGTCGCCAGTGAACATCCCTTGCAGGTGGTGGGCGCGATCAACGCCAACCATGCGCTGCTGGCCAAGCGCGCGGGCTTCAAGGCGATCTACCTGTCGGGTGGCGGGGTAGCGGCAGGGTCCCTCGGCGTGCCGGACCTGGGCATCACCGGCCTGGATGACGTGCTCACCGACGTGCGCCGCATCACCGACGTCTGCGACCTGCCGCTGCTAGTGGACGTGGACACCGGCTTCGGTTCCTCGGCGTTCAACGTCGCGCGCACCGTCAAGTCGATGATCAAGTTCGGCGCGGCCGCGATCCACATCGAAGACCAGGTCGGCGCCAAGCGCTGTGGCCATCGTCCGAACAAGGAAATCGTGTCCCAGCAGGAAATGGTCGACCGCATCAAGGCCGCCGTGGATGCGCGCACCGATGACAGCTTCGTAATCATGGCGCGCACCGACGCCCTGGCCGTCGAAGGCCTGGAGTCGGCCCTTGAGCGCGCCGCCGCCTGCATCGAAGCCGGCGCCGACATGGTCTTCCCCGAAGCCATCACCGAGTTGGAGATGTACAAGCTGTTCGCCGCCCGGGTGAAAGCGCCGATCCTGGCCAACATCACCGAGTTCGGCGCCACGCCGCTGTACACCACCGAACAATTGAAAGCTGCCGATGTTTCCATCGTGCTGTACCCGCTCTCGGCGTTCCGTGCGATGAACAAGGCCGCCGAAAACGTCTACACCGCGATCCGCCGCGACGGCACCCAACAGAACGTGATCGACACCATGCAAACCCGCATGGAGCTTTACGATCGCATCGACTACCACACCTTCGAGCAGAAGCTCGACGCGCTGTTTGCTGCCAAGAAGTAACAAACGCGCCTCCTTATAAATACAAGATTGGAGAACAGACATGGCTGAAGCAAAAGTACTGAGTGGTGCCGGCCTGCGTGGCCAGGTGGCCGGGCAGACCGCACTGTCCACCGTGGGCCAGGCCGGTGCCGGCTTGACCTATCGCGGCTACGACGTGCGTGAACTGGCCGCCGATGCGCAGTTCGAAGAAGTCGCCTACCTGCTGCTGTACGGCGAGCTGCCAAGCAAAACCGAACTGGCCGCCTACAGCGCCAAGCTGAGCAAGCTGCGCGACCTGCCCCAGGCCCTGAAGGAAGTGCTGGAACGCATCCCCGCCGACGCCCACCCGATGGACGTGATGCGCACCGGCTGCTCGTTCCTCGGCAATATCGAACCGGAAAAAGACTTCAGCGCCCAGCACGACGTGACCGACCGCCTGCTCGCCGCGTTCCCGGCGATCATGTGCTACTGGTACCGCTTCAGCCACGACGGCAAGCGCATCGACTGCGTGACCGACGAGCCAAGCATCGGCGGCCACTTCCTGCACCTGCTGCACGGTAAAAAGCCAAGCGAATTGCACGTCAAGGTGATGAACGTGTCGCTGATCCTCTACGCCGAGCACGAATTCAACGCGTCGACGTTCACCGCCCGCGTGTGCGCCTCGACCTTGTCGGATTTGTACTCCTGCGTCACCGCCGCCATCGGCTCCCTGCGCGGCCCGCTGCACGGCGGTGCCAACGAGGCGGCGATGGAAATGATCGAGCGCTTCTCGTCCGCTGAAGAAGCAGTCGAAGGCACCCTCGGCATGCTGGCGCGCAAGGACAAGATCATGGGCTTCGGCCACGCGATCTACAAAGACAACGACCCGCGCAATGAAGTGATCAAGGGCTGGGCGAAAAAGCTCGCGGACGAAGTGGGCGACAAGGTGTTGTTCCCGGTTTCGGAAGCCATCGACAAGACCATGTGGGAACAGAAAAAACTGTTCCCCAACGCCGACTTCTACCATGCCTCGGCGTACCACTTCATGGGCATCCCGACCAAATTGTTCACGCCGATCTTCGTTTGCTCACGCCTGACCGGCTGGGCGGCACACGTGTTCGAGCAACGCGCCAACAACCGCATCATCCGTCCAAGCGCCGAGTACGTCGGCGTTGAGCAGCGCAAGTTCGTGGCAATCGAACGTCGCTGAGTAAGAAGACCGGCGACCCTGAATTGGAAACCGGATCAAATGTGGGAGCGGGCTTGCTCGCGAAAGCGGTGTCTCAGTCGCAGGTGTGTTGAATGACACACCGCTTTCGCGAGCAAGCCCGCTCCCACACTTGGATCGCATTTCAATTCTGGATAGGCACAGGTCTTCCTTTTGCAACTACCGTGACCGAGTCCTGACGATGAACACTGAACACCGCAAACCGCTCCCCGGCAGCCGCCTGGACTTCTTCGACGCCCGTGCGGCTGTCGAGGCCATCACCCCCGGCGCCTACGCCACCTTGCCGTACACCTCCCGCGTGCTCGCCGAGAACCTCGTGCGTCGCTGCGACCCGGCGACCCTCAATGCGTCCCTGAGCCAGTTGATCGAGCGCAAGCGTGACCTCGACTTCCCGTGGTTCCCGGCCCGCGTGGTGTGCCATGACATCCTTGGCCAGACCGCCCTGGTAGACCTCGCCGGCCTGCGCGATGCCATCGCCCTGCAAGGTGGCGACCCGGCGCAGGTCAACCCGGTGGTGCCGACCCAGTTGATTGTCGACCACTCCCTGGCCGTCGAAGCCGGTGGTTTCGACCCGGACGCCTTCGAGAAGAACCGCGCCATCGAAGACCGCCGCAACGAAGACCGTTTCCACTTTATCGAGTGGACCAAAAAGGCGTTCAAGAACGTCGATGTGATCCCGCCGGGCAACGGCATCATGCACCAGATCAACCTGGAAAAAATGTCGCCGGTGATCCAGGTGCGTGAGGGCGTGGCCTTCCCGGATACCTGCGTCGGCACCGACAGCCACACGCCCCACGTGGATGCGCTGGGCGTGATTGCCATTGGCGTTGGTGGCCTGGAAGCCGAGAGCGTGATGCTCGGCCGCGCTTCGTGGATGCGCCTGCCGGAAAGCGTCGGCGTGGAACTGACCGGCAAGCTGCAACCGGGCATCACCGCCACCGACATGGTGTTGGCGCTGACCGAGTTCCTGCGTAAACAGAAAGTGGTTGGCGCGTGGCTGGAGTTCTTCGGCGAAGGCGCCTCGGCGCTGACCCTGGGCGACCGTGCAACCATCTCCAACATGGCCCCGGAATACGGCGCGACGGCGGCGATGTTCTATATCGACCAGCAAACCATCGCCTACCTGAAACTCACCGGCCGTGAAGACGAACAGGTCACCCTGGTCGAGCAATACGCCCGCCACACCGGCCTATGGGCCGATGACCTCAAGGGCGCGCAATACGAGCGCGGCCTCACGTTTGACCTGTCTAGCGTCGTGCGCAACATGGCTGGCCCGAGCAACCCCCACGCCCGCGTGGCCACCAGCGATTTGGCAGCCAAAGGCATCAGTGGCCAGTGGGACGACGTGCCGGGGCAAATGCCCGACGGCGCGGTGATCATCGCAGCCATCACCAGTTGCACCAACACCAGCAACCCGCGCAACGTGATTGCCGCCGGCCTGTTGGCACGCAATGCGAACAAGCTGGGGCTGGCGCGCAAGCCGTGGGTCAAATCGTCGTTGGCACCGGGTTCGAAAACTGTGGCGATGTACCTCGAAGACGCCGGTCTGGACCATGAGTTGGAGAAACTCGGTTTCGGCGTGGTGGCGTTTGCCTGCACCACCTGCAACGGCATGTCCGGCGCGCTCGATCCGGTGATCCAGCAAGAGATCATCGACCGCGACCTGTACGCCACCGCCGTGCTGTCGGGCAACCGCAACTTCGACGGGCGCATTCACCCGTACGCCAAGCAGGCCTTCCTCGCGTCGCCGCCGTTGGTGGTGGCGTATGCGATTGCCGGCACCATCCGCTTCGACATCGAAAAAGACGTGCTCGGTCTCGACGCCAACGGTAAGGAAATCCGCCTGCAAGATATCTGGCCGAGCGACGAAGAAATCGACGCGGTGGTCAAGGCCTCGGTCAAGCCGGAGCAGTTCCGCCAGGTCTATATTCCGATGTTCGCGATTCACGAAGACACCGGCCCGAAAGTCGCGCCGCTGTACGACTGGCGTCCGCAAAGCACCTATATCCGCCGCCCACCCTACTGGGAAGGCGCGCTGGCCGGGGCGCGTCCGCTCAAGGGCATGCGCCCGCTGGCGGTGCTGCCGGACAACATCACCACGGACCACCTGTCGCCGTCCAACGCGATCATGCTCGACAGCGCCGCCGGCGAATACCTGGCGAAAATGGGCTTGCCGGAAGTGGACTTCAACTCCTACGCGACTCACAGGGGCGACCACCTGACCGCGCAGCGCGCTACGTTTGCCAACCCGAAACTGTTCAACGAAATGGTGATGGAAAACGGCAAGGTCAAGCAGGGTTCCCTGGCGCGGATCGAGCCTGAAGGCCAGGTCACGCGGATGTGGGAAGCCATCGAAACCTATATGGAACGCAAGCAACCGCTGATCATCATTGCCGGCGCCGACTACGGCCAGGGCTCGTCCCGCGACTGGGCGGCCAAGGGCGTACGCCTGGCCGGGGTGGAAGCGATTGCCGCCGAAGGTTTCGAGCGCATCCACCGCACCAACCTGGTGGGCATGGGCGTGTTGCCCCTGGAGTTCCTGCCGGGCACCGACCGCAACACCTTGCAGATCGACGGCAGTGAAACCTATGACGTGATCGGCGCGCGCACCCCGCGGGCGACGCTGACCCTGGTGATCAACCGCAAGAATGGCGAACGTGTCGAAGTGCCGGTGACCTGCCGCCTGGACACCGCCGAAGAAGTGTCGATCTACGAGGCGGGCGGCGTGTTGCAACGTTTTGCCCAGGACTTCCTGGAATCGGCGGCGACGGCCTGAGGGGTAACCATGGCACACGTAGCGCAAATCAAGATCCCCGCCACCTACATGCGTGGCGGCACCAGCAAGGGCGTGTTTTTCAGCCTCACCGACCTGCCCGCTGCGGCGCAGGTGCCGGGGGCCGCGCGGGATGCCCTGCTGCTGCGGGTGATCGGCAGCCCCGATCCCTACGACAAGCAGATCGACGGCATGGGCGGCGCCACGTCCAGCACCAGCAAGACGGTAATCCTGGCCAAGAGCACCCGCGCCGATCACGACGTGGACTACCTGTTCGGCCAAGTCTCCATCGACAAACCGTTTGTGGATTGGAGCGGCAACTGCGGCAACCTGTCGGCGGCGGTGGGTTCGTTCGCCGTCAGCGCGGGGCTGGTCGATCCATCCCGCATCCCCCACAACGGGGTGGCCGTGGTGCGCGTGTGGCAGGCCAATATCGGCAAGACCATCATTGCCCACGTGCCGATCACCGACGGTGCGGTGCAGGAAACCGGTGACTTCGAACTGGACGGCGTGACCTTCCCGGCCGCCGAAGTGCAGTTGGAATTCATGGACCCGGCCGCAGAAGAAGAGGGCGGTGGGGGTTCGATGTTTCCCACCGGCAACCTGGTGGATGACCTCGAAGTACCCGGTGTCGGCACCTTCAAGGCGACGCTGATCAACGCCGGCATCCCGACGATTTTTATCAACGCCGAAGACCTCGGCTACACCGGCACCGAGCTGCAAGGTGCGATCAACAGCGACCCCAAGGCCCTGGCGATGTTCGAAACCGTGCGGGCCTACGGCGCGCTGCGTATGGGCCTGATCAAACACCTGGACGAAGCCGCCCAGCGCCAGCACACACCGAAAGTCGCGTTTGTCGCCAAGCCTGCGGACTACGTGGCCTCCAGCGGCAAGGCGATCAAGGCCGCTGATGTGGATCTGCTGGTGCGCGCGCTGTCCATGGGCAAGCTGCACCACGCGATGATGGGCACGGCGGCGGTGGCGATTGGCACGGCGGCGGCAATTTCCGGGACCTTGGTCAACCTTGCAGCGGGTGGTGTGGAGCGCAATGCCGTGCGCTTCGGGCATCCGTCCGGCACGTTGCGGGTGGGCGCCGAAGCCAGTGAGGTCAACGGTGAGTGGGTGGTGAAGAAGGCCATCATGAGCCGCAGTGCGCGGGTATTGATGGAGGGCTTTGTGCGCATCCCCGGCGACGCCTTTTAGCGACTTGCCCCGACCCAATGTGGGAGCGGGCTTTTGTGGGAGCGGGCTTGCTCGCGAAGGCGGTGGGTCAGTGAAATATGTATCGATTGAAACACCGCTTTCGCGAGCAAGCCCGCTCCCACAGGGGGATCTCTATTCCAAGGCTGGCAACCAGACCGGCCAAAACCCGATTAACCGTGAGCCCGAGGACCAACCCCAACCCATTCTTGGAGTACTGCCATGAGCGCCAACGTCGACCAGAACAATCGCCCCGACTACGACCAGGTCTTGCAGGACATCGCCGACTACGTCCTCAACTACCGAATCGATTCCCCGGCCGCGCTGGACACGGCCCGCAACTGCCTGATGGACACCCTGGGTTGCGGCCTGCTGGCCCTGCGTTTCCCGGAGTGCACCAAGCACCTGGGGCCGATTGTCGAAGGCACGGTGGTACCGTTTGGCGCACGGGTGCCCGGCACTTCGTTCCGGCTCGACCCGGTCAAGGCCGCCTGGGACATCGGCTGCATCGTGCGCTGGCTCGACTACAACGACACCTGGCTCGCCGCTGAATGGGGCCACCCTTCGGATAACCTCGGCGGCATCCTCGCCGTGGCCGACCACCTCTCGCAAAAACGCGTGGCCAACGGCGACGCGCCGCTGACCGTGCGCGCGGTGCTGGACGCGATGATCATGGCCCACGAAATCCAGGGCGTGATTGCGTTGGAAAACTCCTTCAACCGTGTCGGCCTTGACCATGTGTTGTTGGTGAAAGTCGCCTCCACCGCCGTGACCGCCAAGTTGATGGGCGCCAACCGCGAGCAACTGCTGGCCGCCTTGTCCCATGCCTTTGTCGATGGCCAAGCGCTGCGCACCTACCGCCATGCGCCGAATGCCGGCTCGCGCAAATCATGGGCGGCGGGGGATGCTTCGAGTCGGGGCGTGCGCCTGGCCGACATCGCCTTGCGTGGCGAAATGGGCATCCCCGGCGTCTTGAGTGCGTCGCAATGGGGGTTCTACGACGTGCTGTTCAGCCACACCAACAAGGACCTGGCCCTCAAGCCCGAGGACAAGCGCGCGTTCAGCCTGTCCCAACCCTACGGCACCTACGTGATGGAAAACGTGCTGTTCAAGATCAGTTTCCCCGCCGAATTCCACGCGCAAACCGCCTGCGAAGCCGCCGTGACCTTGCACCCGTTGGTCAAGGATCGCCTGCACGAAATCGAGCGCATCGTGATCACCACCCATGAATCGGCGATCCGCATCATCTCCAAGGTCGGCCAACTGGCCAACGCCGCTGACCGCGACCACTGCCTGCAATATATGACCGCCGTGCCACTGGCGTTCGGCAACCTGGTGGCTGAGCAGTACGAGGATGAATTCCACGCCGCGCACCCGATCATCGACGCGCTGCGCGACAAGATGGTCATCGTCGAAGACCCGCGCTACAGCCGTGAATACCTGGAGGCGGACAAGCGCTCCATTGCCAATGCGGTGCAGGTGTTTTTCACGGACGGCTCCAGCACTGAGCAAGTGGCGGTGGAATACCCGATCGGGCATCGGCGCCGTCGGGTGGAGGGCATTCCGTTGCTGGAAGACAAGTTCAAGGCCAACCTGGCCACGCGCTTTACGGCGCAGCGCAGCGGGGAGATTTTTGCGTTGTGCAAGGATCAGGCGAAGCTTGAGGCCACGCCCGTCAATCGGTTTATGGACCTGTTCGTAATCTGAAAACCGCCCGAGATCTGAAGTGAATGGAGGCCAATGTGGGAGCGGGCTTGCTCGCGAAGACGGAGTGTCAGTCGCTACATGTGCTGGCTGAAACACCGCCTTCGCGAGCAAGCCCGCTCCCACATTTAGAGCAGCGCCAGTCTCAGCTAACTACATGCTGCCTTCGACGTCTTCCAGGCTGAATGTCTCAGTGTGGTCGTCGTAGGAGAAAATCTCCGCATACCGCCCCCACGCCACCACGCTTTCCAGGGTTTTTTCCACGAACGCCTCGGTCATCGAGTCTTCCAGCTCCTGCTCGAAACGCACCCGTGGCGCGCGGTGGCCGCTGCGTTCGAGCAGCACTTGGTGAATGCGCGCAGCCAACGGCACGTGCTGGATCAGGTGCTCGGCGAACAGCGTCTTGCGTTCCTGGGTGCCATAGTCGGCAAACAACTTGCCGGCGTCGGTGAGGGTGATGTCGGCGCCCTTGAGTTCGGCGAAGCCCAGATGCTCCAGCATTTCCGCCACGGGAAACAGGTCGTCGACTTCCAGCAGGCGCCGCTCGGCCACGGTGGGCAAACCGGCGTGGCCGTTGTAGGGCTCGGCGGCGAGGGTTTCGATCAGGCCGGCCATCAGGTTGGTGGAGACTTCCGGCAGCAGGCTGCTCATTTTCAACTCGGGCTTGCCGGCGCTGGCATCGGCGCTGCGCCGGTCGGTCATCAGCGCGTAGATGTCATCGACCATTTGCCGGAAGGCCGGGTCCAGGCGGTTGCGCGGGTGTGCAAACGGCACCTTGATCTCGGCGACCACACGGCCGGGGTTGGAGGACAGCACCAGGATGCGGTCGCACATCAGCACCGCTTCTTCGATGTTGTGGGTCACGATCAGGATCGACTTGATCGGCAGTTGCTTGCCGCTCCACAGGTCCAGCAAGTCGGTGCGCAGGGTTTCGGCGGTGAGCACGTCGAGGGCGGAGAAGGGTTCGTCCATCAGCAGCAGGGTCGGGTTGACCACCAGGCCACGGGCAAACCCGACGCGCTGGCGCATGCCACCGGACAACTCGCGGGGGTAGGCGTTTTCAAAACCGTCCAGGCCGATCAGGTCGATGGCGGCCAGGGCGCGCCGGCGGGTTTCCTTACGTTCGACCTGCAAGGCTTGCAGGCCCGCTTCGACGTTTTCCAGCACCGTCAGCCAGGGGAACAGGGCGAAGGTCTGGAACACCATGGCCACGCCCTCGGCCGGGCCGGTCAGCGGCACGCCGTGGTAATGCACCTCGCCCGACGATGGCTGGATCAGCCCGGCAATGATGCGCAGCAGGGTCGATTTGCCGGAGCCGGAGCGGCCGAGCATGCCGACGATCTCGCCTTCGTGCAGGCTCAGGTCGACGCCGCTGAGCACTTGCAGCTCATCTTTGCCTTTGCCGAACACCCGGTTCACGTCTTTCAGCGAATAGATTTGCGGGGTGTTGGTGGTGTGTTCGGTAGTGGTAGTCATCTGGGTGAATCCCCCTCAATTCAGACGCAGTTTGTTTTCCGCCAGGGCGTACATCGGGCGCCAGACTGCGCGGTTGAAGGCCACCACAAAGATCGACATCACCACCACGCCCAGGGCGATCTTCGGGAAATCGCCGGCAGCGGTGGTTTGCGCGATGTAGGCGCCGAGGCCGTGGGCGACCACGTTGTCCTGGCCCCAGGACACGTATTCGGAGACGATGCTGGCGTTCCATGCACCGCCCGAGGCGGTAATCGCGCCGGTGACGTAGTAGGGGAAAATCCCCGGCAGCATCACCTTGCGCCACCACAACCAGCCGCGAATGCGAAAGTTGGCGGCGGCCTCCTTGTAGTCATTGGGAAACGCACTGGCACCGGCCACCACGTTGAACAGGATGTACCACTGGGTGCCGAGCACGATCAGTGGGCTGAGCCAGATGTCCGGGTTGAGGTGGTAGTGCAGTATCACGATGACAAACACCGGGAACAACAGGTTCGCCGGGAACGCCGCGAGGAACTGCGCCACGGGCTGGATCTTTTGCGCCAAGCGCGGGCGCAGGCCGATCATCACCCCCAGCGGCACCCAGATCAGCGAGGCAATCAGGATCAAGCCCGTCACCCGCAGCAGGGTGATCAAGCCGAGCACGAACACATGGCCGACCTCGGCGAAGGTCACTTCGGTGCCGACGTACATCACGATGTGGTACAGCGCGTAGGTGGTCAGCACGGCAATCAACGCGCCCCACACCCAGTCGATCACCTTGGAGGCTGCCGGTGATTCTGTTGGCAACGCCTTGAGCGCACCACCGGCCAGGCTGAAACGCTTATTGCCGATTCGGCTGATGGTGCGGGTGATGGGGCGCAGGATGCGCTGGACCATGCGCGTGCGCTGGATCAGGTTCAACACCCAGGATTGCGGCGCGGCGCCCTGGGAGGCAGTGGTTTCCATGCGGAATTTGTCGGCCCAGGCCACCAACGGGCGGAACAGGAACTGGTCGTAGATCAGGATCACCGCGATCATCGCCAGGATCACGTAGCCCACGGCATGCAGGTCTTTCTGCGCGATGGCCAGGGCCAGGTACGAACCCACGCCGGGCAAGGTGATGGTCTTGTCGCCGACGGTGATGGCTTCGGAGGCGACCACAAAAAACCAGCCACCGGACATGCTCATCATCATGTTCCACACCAGGCCGGGCATGGCAAAGGGCACATCGAGCTTCCAGAAGCGTTGCCAGCCGGAGAGCCGCAGGTTGGTGGACACTTCCACCAGGTCATGGGGCAGCATGCGCAGCGACTGGTAGAAGCTGAACGTCATGTTCCAGGCCTGGCTGGTGAAGATCGCAAAGATCGCCGCAAACTCGGCGCCGAGTACACGGCCGGGAAACAGCAGCAGGAAGAAGGTCACCGTAAAGGAGATGTAACCGAGCACCGGCACCGATTGCAGGATGTCGAGCACCGGTACCAGGAGTTTTTCGGCGCGTCGGCTTTTTGCCGCCAGGGTGCCGTAGAGGAAGGTGAACACCAGCGCCGCCACCATCGCCGCGAGCATGCGCAGGGTGGTGCGCATGGCGTATTCCGGCAGGTTGGCCGGGTCGAGGGAGATGACCTCGCTCTGCAACGTGTCGATGGGCGCCCAGGTTTCCCGTGCGGTGATGGAAAAAAACAGCAGAAAGCCGATCACCAGCGGCAGGGCGACCAGGTCCCAGCGATTGGGCAGCAAGCGCAATGTGGAGGCTGGTATGTAGTGACGGAGCACTTTATTCATAGGCAGTCATTCCTGCTGCGTTCAGGTTCAGGGGCGGCGCTGGGTGAGCTTGGCTTCTGTACGAAAAACCTCCGAGAACGGGCGGGCGCGCTTTCTCGGAGATCCAAGTAGCAGCGCATCAGGACGATGGCTGCTGGTGGGATGATACGTTTCTGAATGTTACAAGCGGATAAATTTCCTGTCAGTTCGCTGTACGAAAAGCGCCTGGGGCATTGGCTCCCTTGCCGCTTGAGGGTTATTCAAAACGCAGGATGACGCGGCGGTTGTGCTTGCTCTTCTTCTCGATCTTTTCGCAAAACACCCGGCCGATTTCCTCGGTGTTGATCACATGGGTGCCGCCGCACGGCTGGATATCCACCCCGGCAATTTCAATGATGCGCACCGAGCCTTGCACCACCGGCGGCGCAACCGCCTGGGTGCGGGTGATTTGCAGCAGGGTCGAATACTCCGAGGCGGGCATCGACAGGGCCTTCACCGTGTGGGCCTGGGCGATCAGCGCGTTCAGGTCGCGGGTGATGCTGTCCTTGTCGAGGGTCATTTCCGGCAGGTCGAAATCCAGGCGACCTTTGTCGGCACTGATGCTGCAACCGGTCACGGGGGCGTCGATGATCGAGCACAACAGGTGCAGGCAGGTGTGCATCTTCATGTGCTGGTAGCGCCTTTCCCAATCGAGACCGGCGTCAACCTGCACGCCAGAGGTCAATTGTTCGGGACAGTGTTCCACCTGGTGCCAGATGATCGAGCGCAGCACCGGGTCGCGCACGGTGCCGACGACCTCGACCCGCGTACCGTCGGCCAGGGTGAAGTGGCCGGTGTCGCCCGGCTGCCCGCCGCCCGTGGGATAGAACAGCGTGTGCTCCAGGGCGATGCCGTGTTCGCTGACGGCGATGACCCGAGCGCTGAACGCATTCTGGTAGGGCGCGCTGTCGAACAGCGCCAGGGTTTCCATGGTGTGCACGGACATGTTCAACCTCCGACGTTCAAAGGGCTGGTTTGCAACAGGTGACGCACCATTGCACTCAAGCCGGGTGGGGAAAGCAGGGTGATCTCAAACTCCGGGCCGCAGACTTTCAGGTTCAGTGGCAGGCGCGGCAGGTGGCTATCGGCTTCAATACGGTGCAGGCGAAATTGCAGGTGGTGACGCTCTTTCACCGTCGGCTCCAGCATCAGGCCCTGCAAGGGGTGAAAGTCGGCGTCCAGCACCGTGACCTTGTGGTTGGCGTTGATCTCGCCGACCACGTGCAGACGCTCGTCGAGGGCGAAGGCACCCAGGTAATTGCTGTGTTCGGACTCGTCGTTTTTTTGCAGCTGCACCTGGTTGACCACCTTGACCTTGGTGCCTGGGGGCACGTCCTGGGTGATCACGCAGGACGGGCTGATGAACACGTTGTCGCCGATCAGCACATAGCCCAGCACGCGCGCGCCGGAGCCGACTTCGACATTGTTGCCCAGGCGCGGGTGGCGCTTGCCGTCCGGGTTGTTGGCGATGCCACGGGCACCGAGGGTCACGCCGCAGAGGATGTAGCAGTCGTTGCCGATCTCGCAGGTTTCGCCGATCACCGTGCCGTAGCCGTGGTCGAGCACAAAGCGCCGGCCGATACGTGCTGCCGGGTGGATCTCGGCACCGGAGAGGATCTTGCCCTGGTTGCTGAGCTTGAGGGCAATGCGCGAGAACACACCGTTGACCTGGTCGGGGAAGTTCCACACCAGGTGTGCCAGGCGGTAGAACAGCACCGCCTTGAACGAGGCGTAGGACTCCAGGATCAGCTCACCCCGGCCCCGCGACGCCGGGTCACGGTAGGCGTAGGCGATCAAGTCTTCGGCCACGGCCTGGGCGGCGTTCTGCACCAATGGCGCCAGGTGCGGTTCCAGCTGCTTCATCTGCGTCGGCGTCAGGGTCTTGATGAGGTGGGTGAGCAACTCATCGTGCAGCTGTTGCATGTCTATAAAGCCCCCCATGGAGGCACCCCCGCATTCTGGATGGTTGGGAAACCGCTTATTCGAAACTGGGCAGGTAACTGTCGGCATTGTCGTAGACCATGGTCAGTACCACTGTTTCGGTGGGCAGCTCCGGTGCGAGCTTGGCAATGGCCACCATGTTGGCGGCCGAGGACAGGCCCAGGCTGATGGCATCCGTGCGCATGATGCGTTTCATCATGTCGATACACTCCTGGCGCGACACCTTGAGCATGCCGTCCAGCACATCCAGGTTGAGGATGCTGGGGATCAGGCCGATCGACAGGCCCTGGATATGGTGCGGCGCGTGCTGGTTTTTCAGCAGGTCGCACTCTTCCGGCTCCACACCCATGACGCGCATCGCCGGCCAGGCAGCTTTGAGGGTTTCGCCGATGCCGGTGATGTGGCCACCGGTGCCGATGCCGCTGACGAAGTAGTCCACGCGCCGCTCACCAAAGGCGCGCAGGATCTCCGGCGCGGTGGTGTCGCGGTGGGTTTGCGGGTTGGCGCCATTGCGTTGCTGGTTGAGCATCACGTAGCTGGGGTTTTCCAGTTGCAGTTCCAGGCACTTTTCGCCGTGGGAATTGTTACCGAGGCGACTGTCCGACAGCACCACCTTGGCGCCGTAGAGGCGCAGCAGCTTTTGCTTTTCGGGGCTGTAGTTGTCGGGGATCACCAGCACCACTTTGTAGCCCAGCACGTTGCCCGCCATCACCAGGCCAATGCCGGTGTTGCCGCCGCTGGGCTCGATGATGGTTTGCCCGGCGTCACGGATCAGCACGCCACGGCGCTCGGCGTCGAGGATCATGCCCAGGGCGATGCGCGCCTTGTGGCTGCCGCCGGGGTTGAGGGATTCGAGCTTGGCGTAGACCTCGATGCCGAGGTCTTCGGAAAACTGCGCCAGGCGCACAATCGGCGTATGGCCGATGACGTCGAGAATGGAGTTATGCAGCATCAGTCAGCCCCCGGCTCAATACAAAGGCATATCGGGTTCGACGTCGCGCACCCAATGTTTCATGCCGCCCTGCAGGACTTTGGTGTTGGCGAAGCCGGCCGCCAGCAGGGTGTTGGCCGCTTGCTCGGCGCGGGTGCCGGCATAACAGATCAGGTAGTGGGTGTTGTCGCGGCTGAGGCTGTCGAGTTGCCCATCCAGTTCGGCCAGGGGGATGTGCACCACGCCCGGCAATTTGCACACTTCCAGCTCGCTGGCGTCGCGCACGTCCAGCAGTACATCGGCGCTGCGCGGGTGTTCGAGCAGTTGCTTGAGCACGCGCGGCTTGATGTAGCGCTCTGCGGCCAGTGACGGTGTGCCGGGCACGGCGTCGGCGCAGACCGCCGGGGCCTGGGTTGCGCTGTGGCGCAGGTCCGAGCAGCACGGGCAGTCGGCGCGGCGCTTGAAGCGGATCTCGCTGAATTTCATCGCCAGCGCATCGAAGCGCATCAGGCGACCGGACAAGGGTTCGCCGATGCCGATCAGCAACTTGATCGCCTCGGTGGCCTGGATCATCCCGACCACACCGGGCAGCACGCCGATCACGCCACCGGCGCTGCAATTGGGCGCCAGCTCAGCGGGCGGTGCCTGGGGAAACAGGCAGCGGTAGCACGGCCCGCCTTTATAGTTGAGCACGCTGATCTGCCCGTCGAACCGGTAGATGGCGCCGTACACCAAGGGTTTGCCCAGTTGGACGCAGGCGTCGTTGACCAGGTAGCGGGTATCGAAATTGTCGGTGCCGTCGATCACCAGGTCGTAGGCGCCCACCAGCTCCAGGGCGTTGTCGGCATTCAGGGCGGTGTCGTGGGCGTTGATCTGGATATGGCGGTTGAGGTCTTGCAGGCGCTGCTTGGCAGATTCGACCTTGGGCATGCCCAAGGTGCTGTTGCCGTGGACGATCTGGCGTTGCAGGTTGCTGCTTTCCACCACGTCGAAATCCACCAGCCCAAGGGTGCCGATGCCGGCCGCCGCCAGGTAGAGGCTGATGGGCGAGCCCAGGCCACCGGTGCCGATGATCAACACCTTGGCTTTCTTCAGGTTCAATTGGCCTTCGCGGCCGACGCCCGGCAGGGTGATATGGCGCACGTAACGTTGTACTTCTTCATTGCTCAACGTCTGCACATCCATGCCGCCGGACGTGGCGAGCAACACTTCGATCCTGGCTTTCCCTGGGAGTGGATCGTCGGCGCCGATCAGCTCTTCCTCGGCGGTAAACAGGAAGTGTTCCTTGAGCTGGTTGTTCTTTTCGTGGAACAGATGCGGGCGCAACTGCGGGTGGCTGTTGCAGAGGTTTTCAATGACTTCGCGCAATGTCGATCCGGTGCCCTCAAGGGTCGATTCTGGCAGCTTGGCCACGCGAACCAGAATGTCGGGGAAAGAGACAGCGTTCATGGACAACTCCGTGTGCAGGTCGTTGAAAGGGTTAAGGGCGAAATGCTTGCCATCCCAGGCAAACAGCTTTGAACACAGGGCCTGGCCCTGGCGAACATCGACCACCAGGTAACTCACGGGGAAGATCGGTTCGCCCATGAACAGCGCCTTGTCCTGGTCTTCGTCACTGAAGTAGGCGCCGACGTCGGGGTGGGAGTGGTAGATCACCACCACCGGGTTATCGCTGCGCAAGGCCTTGTTCAGCAGCAGGGTATCGGCCACCGAGAAGGTGTAGCCGTTGGCGGCAGTGCGCGGGTAGATCTCGGGGTTCTTGAGGTGCAGCTCGTTCTGGATATTGCTGCCCAGGTGCACACTGCCGTCGGCGAAGACGAAACCACAGCATTCCTCAGGATAGCTGCGGCTGGCGTGGGCGTAGATCTGTTCCAGGGCGTAGGGGCGGAGGACGTCCATGTTTCTCTCGCGTTTGTTTAGGGTCATTTTTTCTTGGCCAGGAGTTTTTCAACCGGCAACTTGGTGATCGCAAAACCGGCCAGCAGGATGGCCGAGTAGAGCATCAGGTCGCGGGAAATCGCCACGCCTTCGTACCAGGCGCCGATGATCACCGCGAACACCGGGAAGATGATGAACACGAACGACAGGATGATCGGGCTCAGGCGCTTGAGCAGCATGAAGTACACGATGAAGCCACCGACCGAGGCGACCAGGCCGAGGTAGAACAGCGCACTCCAGGAGCGCAGCGTGATGCTGTCGAAGCTGGGGGTTTCAAACCACAGCCCGGCCACGAACAACATCAGCCCGGCAATGCCGATGGGCAGGGTGTTGTAGGTGATCACGCTGATGGCGCTGCCTTTTTGCTTGGTAATGACGTAGCACAAGGCGTGCATGATCGCGGCGGTCAGAATCGCCAGTACCCCGAAGAACTCGGCGTGGTCCAGGTGCAGGCCCTGGCTCTTGATGATCATGTAGAGGCTGCCGAAACCGATACCGATGCCGACCACCTGGGAGAAGTAGATGCGTTCGCGCAGGAACAGCGCGGAGAAAATCAGGATGAACACCGGCATGCAACTGAACAGCAGGGCGGTCAGGCCGGACGACACATGCATCTCGCCGTAGTTGAGCAGGTAATAGGGAACGCTGAAGTAGGAAAGGGTCACAAACACAAAGAACCAGCGGCTTTCCCGGGGGAACAGGATCGGCTCGCGGCGCACCATGGCAAAACACAGGAACAGCGGGAAGGCGATCAGGAAGCGCAGGCCCGCGGACGTCAGCGGCGGTACGCTCTCTACGGCGATCTTGATCCCCAGCCAGGTGGTGCCCCAGCTCAGGCACACGATGAGAAACATCAGGCTGGTGACCAGGCCGGCCAACCACTGTTTCTGGGATTTGGTTTTTTCAGCGTTTTCGAGAACGGCGGACATTGGCATCGTTTATTGCTTCCCTGAGCCGGAATTGAACTCTATATTGAACTTGTAATGAGTTATTAAATTCGGCGATTGAACCCGTAAAAGCACACTATTAGGGCGAAAGATGGCTGTCAAAACAAATATTGACATGGTGTCAATTATGCGTGAGGGGTTGTCCAGCGGGCAGGGCGTGAAGTACAAGCGCCTGTCCGATGTCATGGAACGGGGCATCCTCGAAGGGCTGATTGAACCAGGACGAAAGCTACCGCCCCATCGGGTGCTTTCCGACAATCTTGGGGTGACCATCGGCACCATCAGCCGGGCCTACGGCGAACTGGAACGCCTGGGGCTGGTCGTGGCGCGGGTGGGTGACGGTACGTTCGTGCGCAAGCGTGGGATGGAGCGCCAGCGTGATGAAGGCTTTCGTAACTTCAGCGAAGAGCCGCGCCAATACTTCGACATGAGCCGCAACATGCATATCCCCGGGCAGGAGACGACATTCCTCGCCCAGAGCCTGCAAACTCTCGCGACCAGCGCCAAGTTCCTCCAGGACATCAGTGCGTACACGCCGGATGCCGGCCTGCCGCGTTACCGCGAAGCCGGCGCGCAATGGCTGGTGCAGCGTGACTTCCATCCGATTCCCGAGCAGGTCATCTGCGTCAATGGCGGCCAGCATGGTTTGCTCTGCGCGATGATGGCGTTGTTGCGCGCTGGCGATACGGTGGTCACCGAACAATTGACGTACCCGGGGTTGATCACCGCAGCACGCATGCTTGGCGTGCGCTTGATCGGCCTGGAGATGGACGAGGAGGGCGTGCTCCCGGGGGCCTTGGATGAAGTCTGTCGTAATCACCGGGTTTCGGCGTTGTATTGCACGCCGACCATTCAGAACCCGACGACGGCAGTCCTGTCGATTTCGCGCCGGGAGGCGTTGGCCAGGGTGTGTCGGGAACACAACCTTCTCATTCTCGAAGACGAAGCCCACGGCGTGTTGGTGGAAGATCGCCCGCCGCCCCTCAGTTATTTCGCTCCCGAGCGTACGATCTTGATCAGCAGTCTGAGCAAGGCGGTGTCTGCGGGGCTGCGGGTGGGGTATGTGCATGCGCCGCCGGCGCTGGTCAGCCGCATTTCGGCGGCGCTGCGCTCAACCTGCTGGATGGCCACGCCGGTCACGCTGGAACTGGCGACGCAGTGGATTGAAAACGGCACGGCGGAGTACCTGTTGCGTCAGCAGATCCACGAGATCAGCCGCCGCAAAACCCTGGTCGAGGGGTTGTTGGCCGGGCTTGAGTACCGCACGCACCTCAACAGCCCGCACTTCTGGATCGAAGTCCCGGAACCCTGGCGCGCGTCGGAAATCGAGGCGGAGCTTAAGCAGAATAATTACCTGATCGCCACGGCCGAGGCGTTTGCCGTGGGGCAGACGGCGGTGCCGCAGTTTATTCGGGCGAGTGTCTGCAATACATCGGGGGATGATCAGCTGTTGTTGGCGGGGTTTGATGCGTTGGCGACGGCGCTGGGGCAGGGTGGGGGGCGGTTTCAGTTGTAGGCAGGGTTACCGCGTTATCGTTCATCGCAGGCAAGCCAGCTCCCACAGTTAACCGAGTTCCAGCTTTGGAATGCAGTCAAGTGTGGGAGCGGGCTTGCCCGCGAAGAGGCCAGCCCAGACAACACAATTACTTGAACCGCCGCTCCACACCCTTCTCCACCAAAATCTTCGCGGAAATCTCTTCCACCGAAAAGTGCGTGGAATTGATATGCGCAATATTCTCGCGACGGAACAGATTTTCTACTTCGCGCACTTCGAACTCGCACTGCGCATAGCTGGAGTAACGGCTATTGGGCTTGCGCTCGTTGCGGATCGAGGTCAGGCGGTCCGGGTCGATGGTCAGGCCGAACAGTTTGTGCCGGTGTGAACGCAAGGCCGCAGGCAGCGTCAGGTGCTCCATGTCGTCCTCGGTCAGCGGGTAGTTGGCCGCGCGGATGCCGAATTGCATGGCCATGTACAGGCAGGTTGGGGTCTTGCCGCAGCGGGACACGCCCACCAGGATCAGGTCGGCCTTGTCGTAGTAGTGCGTGCGGGCGCCGTCATCGTTGTCGAGGGCGAAGTTCACCGCCTCGATACGCTCCATATAGTTGGAGTTGTGCCCAATGGAATGGGACTTTCCTACCGAGTATGAGGAGTGTTCACTCAGCTCTTGTTCGAGTGGCGCGAGGAAGGTGGAGAAGATGTCGATCATGAAACCATTCGAAGTCGCAAGGATCTCACGAATGTCCTGATTGACAATGGTGTCGAAAATGATCGGCCGAAAGCCGTCTTTTTCAGCCGCCAGATTGATTTGTTGTACCATGGCCCGCGCTTTATCCACGCTGTCGATATACGGCCGCGTGAATTTGGCGAAGGTATTGTTTTCGAACTGCGCCAACAGGCTTTGACCCAATGTTTCGGCGGTGATGCCGGTGCCGTCGGAGATAAAGAAAGCAGATCGTTTCATTTGAGCCCTGGGCCTTAAGCTGATGACGAATCTTGGATATGATAGGCGCGATTTTGCCGTCCCGCAGTGGGCCGCATTCTCACTTATTTTCCAGGTCCAGGCCACAAGCGCTGGCGAAAGCTCCTACTGAGCAGCCGGCGTCCTGAGCTTTTCCAACACAGTTAGTGGAGAGATCACCTTGGTAGAGTACGTAGTTTCCCTCGATAAGCTCGGCGTCCATGATGTAGAGCACGTGGGGGGCAAGAACGCATCCCTCGGCGAGATGATCAGTAATCTTGCAGGCGCTGGTGTTTCGGTGCCGGGTGGTTTTGCCACCACGGCCCAGGCTTACCGCGATTTCCTCGAACTGAGCGGCCTCAACGCTCAGATCCACGCCGCGCTGGACGCACTGGACGTCGATGACGTCAACGCCCTGGCCAAGACCGGCAGCCAGATCCGCCAATGGATCATGGACGCCGAGTTCCCCGAGAAGCTCAACGAAGAAATCCGCACCGCCTTCGCCGAACTGTCGGCCGGCAACCCGGACGTGGCCGTAGCCGTGCGCTCTTCGGCCACCGCCGAAGATTTGCCGGACGCCTCCTTCGCCGGCCAGCAAGAAACCTTCCTGAATATCCGCGGCGTGGAAAACGTGATCCGCGCGGCCAAGGAAGTGTTCGCCTCGCTGTTCAACGATCGCGCGATTTCCTACCGTGTACACCAAGGTTTCGACCACAAGCTGGTGGCCCTGTCTGCCGGCGTGCAACGCATGGTGCGTTCGGAAACCGGTACCGCCGGCGTCATGTTCACCCTCGATACCGAATCCGGTTTCCGTGACGTGGTGTTCATCACCGGCGCCTACGGCCTGGGGGAAACCGTCGTACAAGGCGCGGTGAACCCGGACGAATTCTACGTCCACAAGCACACCCTTGAAGCCGGTCGCCCGGCCATCCTGCGCCGCAACCTGGGCAGCAAGGCCATCAAGATGATCTACGGTGATGAAGCCAAGGCCGGCCGTTCGGTGAAAACCGTTGACGTCGACAAGGCTGATCGCGCGCGTTTCTGTCTGACCGACGCTGAAGTCAGCGAATTGGCCAAGCAAGCGATGATCATTGAAAAGCACTACAAGTGCCCGATGGATATCGAGTGGGCCAAAGATGGTGACGACGGCAAGCTGTACATCGTGCAAGCCCGCCCGGAAACCGTGAAGAGCCGCACTTCGGCCAACGTCATGGAACGCTACCTGCTGAAAGAAACCGGCACCGTGCTGGTGGAAGGCCGTGCCATCGGCCAGCGCATCGGCGCCGGCAAGGTGCGGATCATCAAGGACGTGTCCGAAATGGACAAAGTCCAGCCAGGTGACGTGCTGGTCTCCGACATGACCGACCCGGACTGGGAACCGGTGATGAAACGCGCCAGCGCCATCGTCACCAACCGTGGCGGGCGTACCTGCCACGCGGCGATCATCGCTCGTGAGCTGGGGATTCCTGCGGTCGTGGGCTGCGGCAACGCGACCCAACTGCTCAAAGACGGCCAGGGCGTGACTGTTTCCTGCGCCGAAGGCGACACCGGCTTCATCTTTGAAGGTGAGCTGGGCTTCGACATCAAGCAAAACTCCATCGACGCCATGCCCGACCTGCCGTTCAAGATCATGATGAACGTCGGCAACCCGGACCGTGCCTTCGACTTCGCGCAGTTGCCGAACGCCGGTGTGGGCCTGGCCCGCCTGGAGTTCATCATCAACCGCATGATCGGCGTGCACCCCAAGGCCCTGTTGAACTACGACGGCCTGCCGCTGGACATCAAGGAAAGCGTCGACAAGCGTATCGCCGGCTACAACGACCCGGTGGGTTTCTACGTCGAGAAGCTGGTGGAAGGCATCAGCACCCTGGCGGCAGCGTTCTACCCGAAAAAGGTCATCGTGCGCCTGTCGGACTTCAAGTCCAATGAATACGCCAACCTGATCGGCGGCAAGCTCTACGAGCCGGAAGAAGAAAACCCGATGCTGGGTTTCCGTGGTGCCTCGCGTTACATCAGTGAAGCGTTCCGCGACTGCTTCGAACTCGAATGCCGCGCCCTCAAGCGCGTGCGCAACGAGATGGGCCTGACCAACGTCGAGATCATGGTGCCGTTCGTGCGCACCCTGGGTGAAGCGAGCCAAGTGGTGGACCTGCTGGCTGAGAACGGCCTGTCCCGTGGCGAGAACGGCTTGCGCGTGATCATGATGTGCGAACTGCCGTCCAACGCCATCCTGGCCGAAGAGTTCCTGGAATTCTTCGACGGTTTCTCCATCGGCTCCAACGACCTGACCCAACTGACCCTGGGCCTGGACCGCGACTCCGGGATCATCGCGCACCTGTTCGATGAGCGAAATCCTGCGGTCAAGAAGCTGCTGGCCAACGCTATCCAGGCCTGTAACAAGGCTGGCAAGTACATCGGTATCTGCGGCCAAGGCCCTTCCGACCACCCGGACCTGGCCAAATGGCTGATGGAACAGGGCATCGAGAGCGTCTCGCTGAACCCCGATTCCGTGCTGGAAACCTGGTTCTTCCTGGCGGAAGGCCAAGCGTCCGCCTAAAGTCGGTACGTCAAAAGTGCCGGTCACTCGCTGAGGGTGGCCGGCATTCTTATCTGTACAGGGCGGGCCTCCTCGCGGACGCCGCCCTTTTTTGTGCAAGAGCATTATGCAAAGCAGCAGCAACCTGTTTCCCGTCGCCCTGATCAGCGCTGAACGTCGTGGCGACCTGAGTGAAGATGTATACCGCCTCAAGCCCGGTAACAGTCCCGACGGCACCGTCGAGCTGGCGGTTACCCGCTTGGGCCAGGCCGATGTCCCGGAAAACCGGGGCATCCCCGTTATTTTGCTGCACGGCAGTTTTTCCAATCGACGCTTCTGGTATTCCCCTAAGGGGCTCGGCCTGGGCGCGCACCTGGCACGCCAGGGGTTTGATGTATGGATCCCGGAAATGCGTGGGCATGGCCTGTCCAAGCGCAATCATGACTACGCGCGCAACCGTGTCGCGGACTATGCGCGCTACGATTTGCCGGCCATTGGCGCGTTTGTGCGTGAGCAAAGCGGGCAGATCCCGCATTGGGTCGGTCATTCGCTGGGCGCCACCAGCTTGGCTGCAGCTTTGGGTGGGCAACACCTGGGAGCGCCGGCAGTGGCTTCGGTGGCACTGTTTGGCTGTCAGGTCAGTCGCACGCATTGGCCGTTGAAACTGCCGCCGCTGGAGTGGACTGGCCGCTTGCTGTTGAAACGCTTCGGCGAGATTTCCGGCTCACGGTTCAAGCGCGGCCCGGAGGACGAACCGGCGGGCGTGCTGATCGAAGCCATGCGCTGGAACGGCCTGTTTGGACGTTTTGGCGAAGGTAAAAACGATTGGTGGAAAGGCCTGGCCGATGTCGAGGTGCCGCTCTTGGCTGTCAGTGCTGCCGGCGACCATCAGGACCCGGACTGGGCCTGTCGCAAGCTGTTCGAGCAGGTGGGCTCTGAGCATCGCCAATATCTGTGCCTGGGGCGCCAGCAGGGTTTCAGCGGGGATTTCGGCCACGTAGAGATGCTGGTCAGCAAAGCGGCGCAAACTGAAGTGTGGCCGTTGGTGGCGCAGTGGTTGAAGGATCCGCTCACACCTCTGTTCGGGGCTTCGGCCGCAGCCGTCGCCGAGGTTTGATGGAGCGCTCAGCCACGGGCGTTTCGCTCCATTACGGTTACGGCTAAGATATGACGCGCTGAACGCTTCTGGTCATATTCAGTCGCGCAGTGGCTATTGCGTTGCGGCGGCGCGGGTGGGATGTTCCCCATCGGCTTCGACCGGTACTTCCTTGAAAGACACTTCTTTGACAGAAAGGAATTTTTTCGATGAACCATTACGTGACCCCCGACCTGTGCGACGCCTACCCGGAACTGGTGCAGGTCGTCGAGCCGATGTTCAGCAACTTCGGCGGGCGAGACTCCTTTGGTGGTGAGATTGTCACCATCAAGTGCTTCGAAGATAACTCGCTGGTCAAGGAGCAAGCCGACCAGCCGGGCGCTGGCAAGGTGCTGGTGGTCGATGGTGGTGGTTCCCTGCGCCGCGCGTTGCTGGGCGACATGATCGCCGAAAAAGCCGCAAAAAACGGCTGGGAAGGGCTGGTGATCTACGGTTGCATCCGTGATGTCGATGTCATTGCGCAGACCGATTTGGGGGTACAGGCCCTTGCCAGTCACCCGATGAAGACCGATAAGCGCGGTATCGGCGACCTCAACGTGGTGGTCACGTTCGCCGGTGTGACGTTCCGCCCCGGTGAATACATCTACGCCGATAACAACGGCGTGATCGTGTCGCCAAGCCCGCTGAAAATGCCTGAATAAACCGCAATAGCCGATGGGGTGAGGATGTTCGAGGAAGAAAACGCGCAATGGGGGCTGGTGCATGCCCTGGTGCTGGACGGTAAAGGCGGTGCGCGTTCGATTGCCCGGACAGAGCTCGACGACTTGCAACTGCAGCCCCAGGAAAGCCTGTGGCTGCACTGGGATCGCAGTCATCCCCAGACGCAGACCTGGCTGCGCAAATCCAGCGGCTTGAGCGAGTTCGCCTGTGATCTGCTGCTGGAGGAGAACACTCGCCCGCGCCTGTTGCCGTTGCCGGACGCCGAGTTGCTGCTGTTCCTGCGCGGGGTCAACCTCAACCCGGGCGCCGAGCCGGAAGACATGGTCTCGGTGCGCATTTTTGCGGCGGCCAGTCGGGTGATTTCCCTGCGTTTGCGGCCGTTGCGCGCCACCGATGAGCTGTTGGTGCAGTTGGCGGATGGCAAAGGTCCTAAAACGGCGTCAGAACTTATCCTTTATATGGCGCAGTACTTGACCAATAAAGTGCAGGATCTGGTCACCGACCTGTCCGAAATCGTCGATGCCGAAGAAGAAAAACTCGATACCGACGAACGGTATACCCCGGAACATGGCAGCGTTTTGCAGATCCGTCGGCGAGCGGCTGGGCTCAAGCGATTCCTCGCGCCGCAGCGGGATATTTTTGCCCAGCTGACGCGGATCAAATTGCCGTGGTTCTGCGACGACGATGCCGACTATTGGAATGAATTGAACAACAGCCTGACCCGCTACCTGGAAGAGCTTGAATTGACCCGGGAGCGCGTGGGGCTTGTGCTGGAAGCCGAAGACCGGCGTTTGAGCGTGCGTATGAATCGCACGATGTACCGTTTCGGCATCATTACCGGGATCTTCCTGCCGATGAGCTTTCTGACCGGCTTGCTGGGTATCAATGTGGGTGGGATTCCGTTCTCCGCCAGCCCCTATGGGTTTGTGATTGCATGCCTGTTGATGGTGTCGGTGGCACTGGGGCAATGGTGGCTATTTCGACGATTGCGCTGGGTTTGACCTGAATATGACCTGAACGTAGGAAGGGTCCCATGTGACCCCAAGAATTTAACCCTCGTCTTTTAAAACACTTGCGAGAGGTCTTTATGCACGATCCGTTCGAACAGTCTTTGCGTGACATGCTCAATGCCTCGCCGTCCAACCGTGACGACGATGCCTGCCTGGGCCGCGTGTTGAAAACCGCCAACCGTCAGGTAGGGGCGGGTGATTTGTTCGGCCTGCTCGGGCGTTGGCTGCCGGCGTTGATGATGGCCCTGAACAACGGTTCGGCCCACGTTTCACCGGTTTCCCGTCGTAAACCTCTTGCTCGCACTGCTGATAAGGCTGATTGAATATGGAACTTGATCTCTGGACCCAGAGCCTGGTCACCGCGATGACCGCGTTGTGGACCAAGGTGGCGAACTTCATTCCCAACCTGTTTGGGGCCCTGGTCCTGGTATTGCTGGGTTTTGTAGTGGCCAAGCTGCTCGACACCCTGTTGTCCAAGCTCCTCGCCAAACTCGGCCTCGACCGCCTGATGGCAGGCACCGGCCTGACCAAGTTGCTGGGGCGTGCCGGGCTGCAAGTGCCGATCTCGACACTGATCGGCAAGATCGTCTACTGGTTTGTTTTGCTGATTTTTCTGGTTTCTGCGGCTCAATCCCTTGGCCTTGAGCGAGTTTCAGCTACGCTCGACATGCTGGCGCTGTATTTACCGAAGGTTTTCGGTGGCGCGCTGGTACTGCTGGTGGGCGTTTTACTGGCGCAACTGGCCAATGGCCTGGTGCGTGGGGCCGCTGAAGGGGTGGGGCTGGACTATGCCGCTGGCCTGGGGCGAATCGCCCAGGGCCTGGTGATCATCATCAGTATTTCGGTCGCGATCAGCCAGTTGGAGGTCAAGACTGACCTGCTCAACCATGTGATTGTGATCGTTTTGATTACCGTTGGTCTGGCCGTTGCGCTGGCCATGGGCTTGGGAAGCCGGGAAATTGCCGGCCAGATTCTTGCGGGAATCTATGTGCGTGAGTTGTATCAGGTTGGGCAACAGGTGCGTGTAGGCGAGGTCGAAGGGCAAATCGAGGAGATCGGTACAGTCAAGACGACGGTGCTGACCGATGACGGCGACCTGGTGTCGTTGTCCAATCGGATCCTCCTGGAACAGCAGGTCAGTAGCCGCTAACCCGGCAAACCCTGCTAATGTACGCCGCCGCAAACCCGGCTGACCGGGCTGTAGCGGACATTGACCTGACTGTCGGCACGACTTGTTTTGAATAAAGCCCAAACGCTGTCCACGCGCTATGACCCCCGTGAGCTCTCTGATGAGGAGTTGGTCGCGCGCTCGCACACGGAGCTGTTTCACGTAACTCGCGCGTACGAAGAATTGATGCGCAGATATCAACGCACTCTGTTCAACGTTTGTTCAAGGTATTTAGGGAACGATAGAGATGCGGATGATGTCTGTCAGGAAGTGATGCTCAAGGTGCTGTATGGCTTGAAGAACTTCGAGGGCAAATCGAAGTTCAAGACATGGCTATATAGCATCACGTACAACGAGTGCATCACGCAGTATCGTAAGGAACGGCGAAAGCGTCGCTTGATGGACGCTTTGAGTCTGGACCCCCTTGAGGAGGCGTCTGAAGAAAAGACGCCGGCACCCGAGGACAAGGCCGGACTTGATCGCTGGTTGGTGTATGTGAACCCGATTGACCGCGAAATCCTGGTGCTACGATTTGTCGCAGAACTGGAATTTCAGGAAATCGCTGACATCATGCACATGGGTTTGAGTGCTACAAAAATGCGTTACAAACGTGCTCTAGATAAATTACGTGAGAAATTTGCGGGCGAGACTGAAACTTAGTGCGTGGCAAATATCTCTTACGTGTAGGCAAGTTCTGTTAGACTTGTCGCCGAGTTGTCCCCCGGTTTGTGGGACTGCTTTACAATCACCAGATGGGGATTTAACGGATGAAACTGAAAAACACCTTGGGCTTGGCCATTGGTTCTCTTATTGCCGCTACTTCTTTCGGCGTTCTGGCACAAGGCCAAGGCGCAGTTGAAGGCGAGCTGTTCTACAAGAAGCAGTACAACGATAGCGTCAAGCACATCGAAGACGGCTTCAATCCTGGCGCTCGCATCGGTTACTTCCTGACCGACGACCTGTCCTTGAACCTGTCCTACGACAAAACCAACCACACCCGTTCGAACGACGGTACTGGTAACCAGAAGATCAAAGGCGATACCGGCAGCCTGGTTGCCCAGTATCACTTCGGTCAAGCTGGCGTAGACAGCCTGCGTCCATACGTTGAAGGTGGTTTCGGTCACCAGAGCCGTGGCAACGTCAAAGCTGACGGCCACAGCGGTCGCGATCAGACTACTTTCGCTACCGTTGGTACTGGCGTGAAGTACTACTTCACCAACAACCTGTACGCTCGTGCCGGTGTTGAAGCTGACTACGGTCTGGACAACGGCAAGTGGGACTACTCCGCACTGGTCGGCCTGGGCGTAAACTTCGGCGGTAACGCTGGCGCAGCTGCTCCAGCTCCTACCCCAGCACCAGCTCCAGAGCCAACTCCAGAGCCAGAAGCTCCAGTTGCTCAGGTTGTTCGTGTTGAGCTGGACGTTAAGTTCGACTTCGACAAATCCGTTGTTAAGCCTAACAGCTACGGCGACGTGAAAAACCTGGCCGACTTCATGGCTCAGTACCCAGCTACCAACGTAGAAGTTGCTGGTCACACTGACTCCGTAGGTCCAGACGCTTACAACCAGAAGCTGTCCCAGCGTCGTGCTGACGCTGTTAAGCAAGTCCTGGTTAAAGACGGCGTTGCTCCTAGCCGTGTAACTGCAGTAGGTTACGGCGAATCCCGCCCAGTTGCTGACAACGCAACTGAAGCTGGTCGTGCTGTTAACCGTCGTGTAGAAGCGTCGGTTGAAGCTCAAGCTCAGTAATTACTGAGTGGTAGAAAAAAGCCCGGCTTAGGCCGGGCTTTTTTTCGCCTGTGATTTGCCTCAGGCGCTGGCCGCAGCGGCAACATAGGCGGCCTGTCCGACAGCGGCGACCCTGCCGATCACCAGAATGGCCGGGCTTTTCAAGGCGAAAACCCGCGCGTCCTCCTGCATCCGTGACAGCGTGCTGCGACACTCACGCTGCTGGGGCAACGAGGCATTTTCGATCATCGCCACCGGCATATCCGCCGCCATACCGCCCTCCAGCAATTGCTGACGAATCTCCTCCAGCTTCGCCACGCCCATATACACCACCAACGTCGTCCCACCCTCCGCCAACGCCCGCCAATTCAGGCTGCTGTCGTCCTGGGTATGCGCCGTCACCAGCGTCACGCCCCGGCTGACACCGCGCAATGTCAGGGGCACCGAGCAATTCGTCGCCCCCGCCAGGCCGGCGGTGATGCCGTTGACCAACTCCACCTCGACCCCACGCTCACGCAACCACATCGCCTCTTCGCCACCCCGGCCGAAAATGCACGGGTCACCGCCCTTGAGCCGCACCACGCACTTGCCCTGGCGCGCATAACGCAGCATCAGGCGGTGGATAAAATCCTGCGGCGTCGAGCGACAACCGCCGCGCTTTCCGACAGTAATCACCCGTGCAGCGGCGCAATGTTCCAGCACCACCGGGTTGACCAGATCATCAATCAGCACCACATCGGCTTCATTCATCGCCCTTACCGCCTTGAGGGTCAGCAACTCCGGGTCGCCGGGCCCTGCACCCACCAGCCAGACTTTTGCGCTCATGTTCTTCCCCTCACACACTGATTGCGATTGGCTGCGGATTGCTGGCCAATAGACGCTTGATTTCCGGTACACAGGAGCCGCATTGCGTGCCGCAACCCAGCTCCCGTTTGAGCCCATCCAGGTCCAGGCCACGGGCAATGCCAGCGCACACGGTGTTCTCGCTGACGTTCTTGCAGTTACACAACACCTTGCTGCTGGCCGCTGGACCTCCCGGCGGTGCACTGAGTGGCGCCAACAGCCAGCGCCGCAGTTGATCGTCGGTCCGCCCCTCCAGCCACAGGCTTTGCAGCCAGTGGCGCGCCAGGGTTTCCCCGGCCAGGCGCAGCGCCGTGATGCGGCCTTTTTCGATTTTCACGCGCTTGCCAATGGAACGGCGCGGGTCGTCATAGGCCATCACCGGGCCGTCGTTGAGGCCGAGTAATTCGTCGATACGCGTCAGCAGTTGTAGGTCGGGCGCTTCGCTGTGTGCCGCACGCAGCAGCAGGGCCGGGCGCTCGCGTCCGGCCAGGCTCAGGCTGACGTAGGCAAACTCCTCGCACAGCGGGCGCAACGCAGCAAAGTGTTGCTGCACATCGCCCTCGATCAAGGCGAACAACTGCCACGGCAGGCTCACCGCCTCCAGGCGCACACCGCTGTGCTTGAGTTCCGGCTGTTTCGACAACGGGTCGAACGCCGGCTGGGTGAGGGCATTCACACCGCCCTTGAGAAAACGATCCCCCCAATGCATCGGCAGAAACGCCTGGCCAGGGCGCACGCTGTCGTCAGCGCTGACCGCAACAATCACTTGGCCGCGCCGGCTTTTCAGGTTGACCAGATCACCGTCTTTCACGCGATGACGGCGCATTTCGTCTGGATGCAGGCTCAACAATGCCTCGCTGACGTGTCCGAATAACTGCGCGGCGGTGCCGGTGCGGCTCATACCATGCCATTGGTCACGTAGGCGGCCGGTGATCAGGGTCAAGGGGAAACGCGCGTCACGCTGTTCCTTGGCCGCACGGTAAGGGTCGGCGATGAACTGCGCGCGCCCGCTGGCGGTGGGGAAGTGGCCATCGGTGTACAAGCGTGGCGTGCCGGCTTGTGCACCTGTAGGAAACGGCCATTGCTGTGGGCCGATGCTGTCGAGCACGGCGTGGCTGATGCCCGACAAGTCGAGATCGCGCCCGTGGGTCAGCCGCTTGTACTCATCAAAAATCTGCGCTGGCTGCTCGAAGGCAAACAGGCTGTCCTGCCCCGGGCGTAAACGACGCTCCAGGCGCTGTGCGAAATCCACAGTAATTGCCCAATCCGGCCGCGCTTCTCCCGGTGGGACGATGGCGCGGCGCACGTGGGAGATACGCCGCTCGGAGTTGGTCACCGTGCCTTCTTTCTCCCCCCAACTGGCGGCGGGCAGCAGCAGGTCGGCATAGGCCGCCGTTTCAGTGGTGTGAAACGCTTCCTGCAACACCACAAAAGGGCAGGTCGCCAAGGCTGCGCGCACGGCGTTCTGGTCCGGCAGCGATTGGGCCGGGTTGGTGCAGGCAATCCACACCGCCTTGATCTTGCCCGCCTGCATCTGCTCGAACAGTTCGACAGCGCTCAGCCCAACGCTGGCGGGCAGCGACGCCACGCCCCAATACGCCGCGACCTCTGCGCGATGCGCAGGGTTCGCCGCCTCACGATGCCCCGGCAGCAGGTTCGACAAGCTGCCCGTTTCGCGCCCACCCATGGCATTCGGCTGGCCGGTCAGGGAGAACGGGCCACAACCCGGCCGCCCAATAGTCCCGGTGGCCAGGTGCAGATTGATCAACGCGCTGTTTTTCGCGCTGCCGGCGGTGGACTGGTTAAGGCCCATGCACCACAACGACAGGAAACTGCTGGAGGTGCCCACCCACTCTGCGCACAGGCGCAGTTGCTCGACGCTGATCCCGCAGAGCTGCGTGACCATCTGCGGCGTGTAGTCATGGACCAGGCGTTTCAGCTCGGCCAAACCCTCGGTGTGGGCCTGGATAAACCTGCGGTCGATCCAGTCTTCCCACAGCAACAGATGCAAAATCCCATGGAACAACGCCACATCCGTGCCCGGCAGAATCGCCAGGTGCAGGTCAGCCAGATCGCAGGTGTCTGTACGCCGTGGGTCAATCACCACGATTTTCATCTGCGGGCGACGCGCCTTGGCTTCCTCCAGGCGTCGGAACAGTACCGGATGGGCGTAGGCCATATTGCTGCCGACGATCATTACGCAGTCACTGCTTTCCAGGTCTTCATAGCTGCACGGTGGCGCATCCGCGCCCAGGCTGCGTTTGTAGCCGACCACCGCCGAAGACATGCACAGCCGTGAGTTGCTGTCGATATTGTTGGTGCCCACCAAGGCCCGGGCGAGCTTGTTGAAACTGTAGTAGTCCTCGGTCAGCAGTTGCCCGGAGATGTAGAAGGCCACGCTGTCCGGCCCGTGTTCGGCGATGGTCTCGGCGAACACGTTGGCCGCGTGATCCAGGGCCGTGTCCCAGTCGGTGCGCGCGCGGGCCATGCCTTTGCCCAGGCGCAGTTGCGGGTACAAGGCGCGGGCGGACAGGTCGCCGGTGAGGTGCAGGCTGGAACCCTTGCTGCACAATTTGCCGAAGTTGGCCGGGTGGTTCGGGTCGCCCGTCACCCCGAGGATCTGCGCACCGTCATGCTCGATCAGCACGCCGCAACCCACGCCGCAATAGCAGCAGGTGGACGCGGTGGTCTGGCGGTTCATCACACGGCGTCCCGCAGGGCCAGCATCACTCGGCCGTTTTCTACGCGGGCCGGGTGATGGTGGGCGCAACCGATGTCCGGCGCCTGGGCTTCGCCGGACGCCAGGTCGATCTGCCAGTTATGCAGCGGGCAGGCCACGCGCTTGCCGTAGATCAGACCTTGGGACAACGGACCGCCCTTGTGTGGGCAGCGGTCGTCGAGGGCGAAGACTTCGTCGTCACTGGTACGAAAAATCGCGATGTCGCCCTTGGGGCCCTGGATGATGCGCGAGCCCAGTACGTTGATCTCGTCGAGGGCGCAGATATTCAGCCAGTTCATGCCGGCACCTCCAGCTGTTGGACGGGGATGACATCAAATTCTTTTTTCAGCAGCGGCTGTTCCAGGCGCTCTTTCCACGGATCTTGTTCGAACGACAGGGAGAATTGCAGGCGTTCGTTGAGAGCCTGGCGGCGGGCCGGGTCTTCCAGTACGGCTTTCTTGATGTGCTCCATGCCGACCCGTTGCAGGTAGTGCACGGTGCGCTCAAGGTAGAAGGCTTCTTCGCGGTACAGCTGTAGGAAGGCGCCGTTGTATTCGCGCACTTCTTCGGCGGTTTTCAGCTTGACGAAGAACTCTGCGACCTCAGTTTTGATTCCGCCGTTGCCGCCGATGTACATCTCCCAGCCCGAGTCGACGCCGATGATTCCCACGTCCTTGATCCCGGCTTCCGAGCAATTGCGTGGGCAACCGGACACTGCCAGCTTGACCTTGTGCGGCGACCACATATTGAACAGGTCATGCTCCAGCTCGATGCCCAGCTGTGTGGAATTCTGCGTGCCGAAACGGCAGAACTCGCTGCCCACGCAGGTTTTCACGGTGCGGATGGACTTGCCGTAGGCGTGCCCGGACGGCATGTCGAGGTCTTTCCACACCCCCGGCAAGTCCTGTTTCTTGATCCCCAGCAAGTCGATGCGCTGACCGCCGGTGACCTTGACCATCGGTACGTTGTACTTGTCGGCCACGTCGGCGATGCGGCGCAGCTCCGAGGGATTGGTCACACCGCCCCACATCCGTGGGACCACGGAGTAGGTGCCGTCTTTCTGAATATTGGCGTGGGCCCGTTCGTTGATCAGGCGCGATTGCGGGTCGTCCTTGGCTTCGCCGGGCCAGGTGGAAATCAGGTAGTAGTTCAGCGCCGGGCGGCAAGTGGCACAGCCGTTGGGCGTGCGCCAGTTCAGGTAGCTCATGGTGCCGGCGATGGTCAGCAGGTGCTGGTCGCGGATGGCCTGGCGGATCTGCCCGTGGTTGAGGTCGCTGCAACCGCAGATGGCTTTTTCGCTTTTCGGTTTGACGTCAGCCGCGCCGCCGACGGTATTGATCAGGATCTGTTCCACCAAGCCGACACAGGAGCCGCAAGAGCTGGCCGCCTTGGTGTGTTTTTTCACCTCATCGACGCTGAACAGCCCCTGTTCCTGGATCGCCTTGACGATGGTGCCCTTGCACACGCCATTGCAGCCGCAGACCTCGGCGTTGTCGGCCATGCTCATGGCCTTGTCCTGGCCTTGATGGCCCACGTCACCCAGGGCGTTTTCGCCGAACATCAGATGGTCGCGGATCTCGCCAATGGCATGATTCTCACGGATCTGGCGGAAATACCAACCACCGTCGGCGGTGTCGCCGTACAGGCAGGCACCGACCAGGATGTCGTCCTTGATCACCAGCTTCTTGTACACGCCGCCAATGGGGTCGGAGAGGGTGATGGTCTCGGTGCCTTCGCCGCCCATGAAGTCGCCGGCGGAAAACAGGTCGATACCGGTGACCTTCAACTTGGTCGAGGTCACCGAGCCCTTGTAGGTGGCAAAACCCAGCTGGGCCAGGTGATTGGCGCAGACCTTGGCCTGTTCGAACAGTGGCGCCACCAAGCCGTAGGCGATCCCGCGATGGCTGGCGCATTCGCCGATCGCGTAGATGCGCGGGTCGTAGGTTTGCAGGGTGTCGTTGACCAGAATCCCACGGTTGCAGGGGATGCCGGATTTTTCCGCGAGTTCGGTGTTGGGCCGAATGCCGGCGGCCATCACCACCAGGTCGGCGGGGATGATGTCGCCGTTCTTGAATTGCACCGAGCCGACGCGGCCATTACCGGCGTCATGCAGCGCCTGGGTTTGTTCACACAGGCGAAACACCAGGCCACGGCTTTCCAGCTCGGTTTGCAGCAATTGGCCGCTGGTCTTGTCCAGTTGCCGCTCCAGCAGCCACTCGCCGATATGCACCACGGTCACGTGCATGCCGCGCAACATCAGGCCGTTGGCGGCTTCCAGGCCGAGCAGGCCACCGCCGATCACCACCGCATGCGTGTGGGTCTTGGCGGTGTCGATCATGACCTGGGTGTCGGCGATGTCGCGGTAGCCGATCACGCCCTGCAAGGTGTTGCCGGGGATCGGCAGGATAAACGGCGTGGATCCGGTGGCGATCAGCAGGCGATCGTATTCGGCTTCGCTGCCGTCTTCGGCGATCACCACGCGTTTGACGCGGTCGATCTGCACCACTTTGCGGTTGAGCAGCAGTTTGATGTGGTTATCCAGGTACCAGCTGAGGTCGTTGAGCACGATCTCTTCGAAGGTTTGTTCACCGGCCAGCACTGGCGACAGCAGGATACGGTTGTAGTTGGTGTAGGGCTCGGCGCCGAACACGGTGATGTCGTACAGGTCGCTGCTCAGCTTGAGCAATTCTTCAAGGGTGCGAACCCCGGCCATGCCGTTGCCGATCATCACTAATTTGAGTTTTTTCATGTCGTTCTCCGCAATGGCTCGACAAATCACGCGCAAACAAAAAAGGCGTCCCCGCTAGTTAGCTAGCGAGGACGCCTTTGTCCTGGTCCCGTTCTCTCGGGAAGCACGGCCCTTCGTCGTTGAAGGGGCGGCTATATGTGTGGTGTTGAAAGGGCTAATGCAGCGGTTGTGCCAAGTTGGCAGATGCCCGGATTTATTGGCCTTGCGTTCGATGCTGCAGCTTTTTTCGCCCTCTAGTGGTGCAACAGCCAGTACAGCAGCACCAGATTGAGCAGCAAAGATACGGCCGCCAGGGTTTGCCAGACCTTGAGCGGTTCGCGTTCCAGCAGCGGCCTTGGGCGCACGCTCAATTCGCGGCGGTCGGCCTGCTCCAGGGCCCTTAGCCACTCCTCGGCTGTTTCATAACGTTGCGCGGGTTGGGCGGCCACCGCACGTTCGAGGCTGAGGGGCAGCCACTCGGGCAGGTCGGGACGGTAGCGGCTGGCGCTGACGGCCTGGGTGAAGCGTGGCCGTTGAAAGGCTTCGATCTCGCCGTAGGGATAATGCCCGGTCAGCAGGTAATACAGCGTCACGCCAACGCTGTATAAATCCTGTTGAGCGGTAGGATGCTCGCCAGCAAACGCCTCGGGGGCGATAAAGCTCGGGGTGCCAGGCAGCAAGTGGGCGCGGTCTTCGGAGAGCCCAAGGCAATAGGCCAGGCCGAAATCCAGCACGCGCAATTCGCCGTCGTCGCCCAGCAGCAGATTCTCCGGTTTTATGTCGCGATGCAGGATCTGCCGCCGATGCAGCATGCCCACCGCCCGCACCAACCGCTCGGCGATGGACAGCCATTGCGCCAGGGGCAATGGACCTTGTTGCTGGAACAGTTGCGCGAGGGTTCGCCCCGGATATTCACGCATCACATAGTACAAATGCTGACGCGCGCTGGCGGCGTGAACCTCAGGAAACGCGCGCCCGGCTACGCGGCGCAGAAACCATTCCTCCGACAGCAAGGCCTGCCCGGCATCGCTGTCGTCGTCACGGTTGAGCGGCAGGGTTTTCAACAACCATGGCTGCTGATGGGTGTCACGTACCCGGTACAGCAATGACTGTCGGCTGTGTGCCAGCACACCTTCGACCTGCCAGCCTTCAAAGCATTGCCCGGCTTTTAACGGCGGCGGCAGCGGCCATTGCTGCAATTGCACCAGTGCATCGCCCAGGGTCGCGGCGCCGAGTGTGTCGATACGCACCAGCAGGGCGCTGGCGTTGTCCTGGCTGCCGGCCAGGTGCGCGGCGTTGACCAAGGTGTTGACCGCCAGCTCGAGGTCGCTTTGCTCGCGCAGGATCGTGCTGATGCTGTTGTCGCCCAAGGTGGCCCACACACCGTCGCTGACCAGCAGGAAGCATTCGCCTTCACGCAGTTCGCCGTCGAGAAAATCCAGCACCAGGTGTTGATCCAGGCCGAGGGCGCGCTTGAGCACATGCTGCATGCCCGGTTGTTCCCACACATGGTCTTCGCTGATGCGTTGCAACTCGCCGTCCAGCCAGCGATACACCCGGCAATCACCGACATGGGCCAGAGTGAAACGCTGGCCACGAAACACCAGGGCGCTGACGGTGGTCAGCAGTGGCTGGCCACCGCCATTGGCTTGCAGCCAGCGGTTCTGCGCGAGCAGCAAGCGTTCCAGCGCCTGGGCCACACCCCAGGTCTGCGGCGTGGCGTAGTAGTCGAGGGCCAGCGCCTGCAAGGTCGAACGGGCGGCCAGGCCGCCGTCGGCGCATTGGCTCACGCCGTCGGCCAGCGCGCACAGGTAGCCTTTGCTCGCGGCCAGTTCGGCCACGGGCGTGACCACTCGCAGCGCATCCTGGTTTTCCGGCCTTGGGCCGATGGCGCTGGCCTGGGCGATGCTCAGTCGCAGGCTCATCAGACGCGTGCGGCCGTCACGGCGGCCGCGCCCCAGGTGGTGCGCCAGCGACGTTTCACGCCGTGCAGGCCGAACCAGGCCAGCACGCCGAGGCTGGCGAACAGCCACAGGGCCAATTGATAGCTGCCGGTGCTCTGTTTGATTGCGCCCATTCCCGCCGCGAGGGCAAAGCCGCCGATACCACCGGCCATGCCGATCAAGCCGGTCATCACCCCGATTTCACGGCGGAAACGTTGCGGCACCAATTGGAACACGGCGCCATTGCCTGCGCCGAGGCCGAGCATGGTGCAGACGAAAAGCGCCAGGGCCGCGTAGGAACTCGGCAGGTTGAAGCCCACCGCGGCAATACAGACCGCCGCCACGCCGTACATGCCGAGCAGGGTGCGAATCCCGCCGAAACGATCCGCCAGGGCGCCGCCCAATGGGCGCATCAGGCTGCCGCCGAACACACAGGTGGCGGTGTAGTAGCCGGCCGTCACCGGGCTCAGGCCGTACTGGTCGTTGAAGTAGCCGGGCAGGGCGCTGGCCAGGCCGATAAAACCGCCGAAGGTCACGCTGTAGAAAAACATGAACCACCAGCTGTCGCGGTCGCCCAGGGCCTTGAAGTAGTCGGCCATGGCTTTGGCTTTTGGCCGTTCCGGGGCGTTGCGCGCGAGCCAGGCGAAGACGATCAGGGTCAGGATCAAGGGAATCAGGGCAAAACCGAATACATTGCTCCAGCCAAACGCGGCCGCCAGCACCGGCGCCAGCAACGCCGCAAACACGGTGCCGGAGTTACCCGCACCGGCGATGCCCATGGCTTTGCCCTGGTGTTCGGCGGGATACCACTGGGACGCCAGTGGCAAGGCGACCGCAAACGACGCGCCGGCCATGCCGAGGAACACACCCAGCAGCAAGGCTTGTTCGTAGCTGTGAATCCCGAGTTTCCAGGCGCCGAACAACGCGACGATCACGATTACCTGGCCGATCAGCCCGGCGGTCTTGGGCGACAGCCTGTCGGCCAGCATGCCCATCAAAAAACGCAGCACTGCACCGGCGAGGATCGGCGTCGCGACCATCAGGCCGCGTTGTTGCGTGGTCAGGTGCAGGTCGGCGGCAATCTGGATCGCCAGCGGGCCGAGCAGGTACCAGACCATGAAGCTCAAATCGAAATACAGGAACGCGGCAAACAGGGTCGGGGTGTGCCCGGATTTCCAGAAGCTTGATTTCATCACGCACCTCAACGGTTGGGAGTCTTGTAAGAAGGCCTGGTGATGGAGCCGCCGGCGAAGGCCGCCCCACCGGCCCCATGCTCTGGGGCCAAAACGCAAAAACGCCGCCACCGGGTTCGCGAGGGGCAAACCGGATGTGCGACGTCTTTGTCGTGGAGGGGCAACCGCCGTTGGTTACCTGTAGGGATCCTTTAGCAAGAGCTGAGCCAGATCAGCCGAGCAACTCGCTCATGGCGATAATCTGCTCTGCCACCTGGATCAGTTTCTGCTGGCGGCTCATGGCCTGGCGGCGCATCAGCGTGTAGGCCTCTTCCTCATTGCAGTCCTTCATTTTCATCAGCATACCCTTGGCCAGTTCGATGCGCTTGCGCTCGGCCAACTGCTGGTCACGGGCCTGCAGCTGGGCGCGCAGGGCCTGGTCGCTCTCGAAGCGCGCCATGGCCACGTCGAGGATCGGTTGCAGGCGCTGGGCCTGGATGCCTTCGACGATATAGGCACTGACGCCAGACTTGATCGCCTGGCGCATTACATTCGGGTCATGCTCGTCGGTAAACATCACGATGGGCCGGGGCTGGTCGCGGCTGACCAGCACCACTTGCTCCATCACGTCGCGCCCGGGTGACTCGGTATCGATCAGGATCACGTCCGGGCGCACCGTTTCGACGCGCGCGGGCAGGTCGATGGTCAGGCCGGACTCATCGATCACCTCGAAACCGGCCTCGATCAGTGCAGCCTTGAGCCGGCCGACTTTGCGCGGTGTGTCATTGATCAACAGGATTCGCAGCATATCGGTCTTCCTGTCAGCGCAAGGCCTGGCGGCTGGTGGGATCGTTCATCGCGTGCAGACGGAAGCTGCGCGCATAGGCGGCGGGGTCGCGGCCATCCCAGATTTTGCCGTCGATCAGTTGGCTGCTGCGCATGTCCTGGGCGATCGGAGGAACGCCGACGGCGCTGGCGGCCTCGCGGTACAGCGTCAATTGCTGCACCTGGCGGGCAACCCCCAGGTAGTCCGGGTCTTCGCGCAACAGGCCCCAGCGGCGGAACTGGGTCATGAACCACATGCCGTCCGAGAGATACGGCAGATTCACCTCGCCATCGGCAAAAAACCGCAGGGCATGGGGGTCTTGCCATTGGTTGCCGAGGCCATCGTCATAGCTGCCCAGCAGGCGCGGTTCGATGCAGTCGAGGGGCGCGTCGAGGTAGTCGCGGGCGCTCAGCAGTTGGGCGGTGGAGCGGCGGTTCTCCTGGCTCTGTTCGATAAAGCGGCTGGCTTCGAGGATGGCCATCACCAGCACGCGGGCGGTGTTGGGGTATTGCTCGACAAACGCCTGGGTGCAGCCGAGGACTTTCTCCGGGTGGTCTGGCCAGATCGCCTGGGTGGTGGCCAGGGTAAAGCCCTGGTTTTGTTTTACCGCGCTGGCACACCAGGGTTCACCGACACAAAAACCATCGATACGTCCGGCTTGCAGGTGCGCGACCATTTGCGGCGGCGGTACCACCACGCTGTTGACGTCCTGCAGCGGGTGGATGCCTTGGCTCGCCAGCCAGTAATACAGCCACATGGCGTGGGTGCCGGTGGGAAACGTCTGGGCGAAGGTCAGTTTTGTGCGGCTTTGGTGCACATGGCGATCCAGCGCCTCAGGAGTGACCACGCCCTGCTGTTGCAGGCCGTGGGACAGGTTGATGCTCTGGCCGTTCTGGTTGAGCCCCATCAGTACCGCCATGTCGGTGGGCGCTACGCCGCCGATACCCAGGTGCACGGCATAGATCAGCCCGTACAGGCTGTGGGCGGCGTCGAGTTCGCCGCTGACCAGTTTGTCGCGCAGGTTGGCCCATGACGCCTGGCGCTTGAGGTTGAGTGTCAGGCCGTAGGGTTGGGCGAAGCCCTGGGTGGCGGCAACTACCAGCGAGGCGCAATCACTCAGGGCCATGAAGCCCAGGTCGAGACTGCTCTTTTCCGGCGCGTCACTGCCGTTGACCCAAGCCAGTGGGTCTTTTCTCGGGCGGTTATCTGCCGGTTCGTTCATCAATGCCTGCCTTTTCTCTCAAAAAAAACGTCGTTCCCTCGGATGGCGCTGGAGGCCATTGCAGGGTAACGACGCCTTTGTCCGTAGGCCCGTGCCTTCGTTGGCGCGCGCTCTGATGAGTGTGTGTAGCAATGCACATGCCATGGCCAGGGTGTGGACGCGTGCCGTCAGTTTTCCGTCAAGATTGAAAACTGGCGGGCTCTCAGTATGGCCGCTTCGTCACGCCAGGCTGCCGAGAAAACCAAGGTGAATAGTGTGTTCCCTGCAAGGATGACCCGCCAGCGGCTGTGCAGCTGGTTGTTGTGCGCTGCGTTATCGCTGGGCACCTGTGCGGCGAGGGGCGAGCCCTACCGGGCGCAGGAAGAGAACCTGCAGCGGTTTTTTACCGCGCTCTCGGTGCCATTGGGCTTGTCGGTTGTCCTCAGCCGCAAAGTCGCTCGCCTGCATGTCAGTGGGCTGTTTGATTTTGACGCGCCGCAACAGGTCCTGGAGGTACTGGCCCTGCAGGAGGGCCTGATCTGGCATCGCGATGGGCAAGTCCTGTACCTCTACGAAGCCGATGAGGTGAGGAACTCGGCAGTTGCGCTGCGGCACATTTCCGTCGACAGGCTGCGGGGGCAGATGCGTCGTACGGGGCTGGACGAGTCCAGCTATCCCTTGCGTAAAAGCGGGGAGCGCATGTTCTCCGTCACGGGGCCGCCAAGCTATGTCGATCAAGTGCTGCGCCTGGCGCAACTGATGGATCGGCCGCCTGCCCCGCCGCGTGTGGTGTTGCCCTCCGTTGGCGTGGTGCAGGTGTTCAATGTCGATGTGGCTGATCGTCATTATGGCGTGGGTACGGACACGATTTCCGTGCCTGGGATGGCTTCAATGATCGAAGCCCGGTTGTCCAGCGAGCACAAAACTCAACTGGCTGAAGGCAGCCTTACGTTCATTGCTTATCCAGACACCAACAGCCTGCTGATCCAGGGCAAGCCCGATCAGGTGAGTCTCATCAAGCAGTGGGTCGCGGAGCTGGATGTGCTCACCCCGCCGGATGAGGTCTCGTTGTGGCAGGTAGGCGCCGATCACGATGAACTCAAGACTCTGACCGCCCCTCCCGGACCATCACCCTTGACGGCGGAGCAGCATGAGCGTGTGCATCGCGCGTACATGCCACGGGGTCGCGAAATTTCTCCATGAATAGGGCGCTTGTCCATGCACCTGGAAATACTTCTGCAAGAGCAACTGATCAGTCGCAAGCGTCTGGCGGCGTTTGCAGTAGGGAAGGTGTTACCGCTGACACCTGACGTCATTCGCTGTGTGGAGGTGCGGGTCAATGGCCAGTTGATGGCTTTGGGCGAGTTGGTGCAATTGGAGGATCGGTTGGGGGTCGAGTTGCACGAGGTTTATCACGATTGGGTCGCCGGGTAGGGCCGGATAAAGAATTGTCCTACTGAGTAGCTGGGAAAAACGCCGGATGAATGGGTTTTTCCCTAGGGCCAGGTGTAGGACTGTTTCTTATAGTCGCGATGTTTGCGGGTGAGCCAATACAGGAAATAAGGATTTCAATGTCAGTAGTTGAATACAGAGGTGCGTATGGCGGTCGTGATTGACAGGTCAGCGACGTCCCTCGTTTTTGCCCACTGGACCTTACATGGTGATGGCCGGTTGACCGGGGGCGGGACAGACGTTCAATTGCCACCCAAGGAGGGCCAGGTGCTGCGGTTGTTGCTGGGTTCGGGTGGCACACTGATGACCAAGGACCGCTTGCTGGAACTCGCATGGCCCAGGGGCGAGGTGGCCGAGGAGTCGCTGACACGTTGCATCTACTCGTTACGCAAGTACCTGAAGGCCGACAAGGGGTTTATCAAGACGATCTATGGCAGGGGCTATCGGTTTACTTGTCCGGTGCAGGTGGGAAGTGCTGACGCGAGGCAGGTAGCGCATGTGTGTGCGGCTTGTGGTCGGGTCAACAATGTTTAAAGCCTGGGGGAAAGGCCTGCTTTTGAGCCTGTTGATGGGCAGCAGCCCGGCACTGGCATACTGCTGGGACGAAGTGGCCAGCCGTTATGACCTAGAGCCGGAGTTACTGCAGGCTATCGCTGCTGTCGAGTCGGGTTACCGCGCGCAGACCATCAATAACGCTAACCGCAATGGCACGCGGGATATCGGCTTGATGCAGATCAACAGCATTCATCTGCCCCGTCTGCTGAAGCTGGGCATCACGGAAGAGCGGTTGTTGAGCGAGCCCTGTCTCTCGGTGGAGGTGGCAGCATCGATTCTTACCGAGTTCATCCAGCGCTTTGGTTACAACTGGACTGCCGTCGGCTCCTATAACGTCGGAGGGGGGGCAGGCCCCAAACGTGATGCCTTGCGCATGCAATATGCGCAAAAGATCTGGGCACGCTATGAAGAGCTGGTAGCCAATCGCCAATGACGATTGGCGGCACGCCTCGCATGCAGCCCGCCACCCCGGCTATAATCGTCGCCACCTTTCGCCGCCATCCGAGTCTAGCCCGCCCATGTATACCCTGGCCCGCCAGCTGTTGTTCAAACTTTCCCCGGAAACCTCCCACGATCTGTCCCTGGACCTGATCGGTGCCGGTGGCCGCCTGGGGCTCAATGGCCTGGTATGCAAGGCACCGGCAAAAATGCCGGTATCGGTGATGGGGCTCGACTTCCCCAACCCGGTCGGGCTGGCGGCTGGCCTGGACAAGAACGGTGCGGCCATCGATGGTTTTGCGCAGCTGGGTTTCGGTTTTGTCGAGATCGGCACCGTGACCCCGCGCCCACAGCCGGGCAACCCCAAGCCGCGTATCTTCCGCCTGCCGGAAGCTGAAGCGATCATCAACCGCATGGGCTTCAACAACCTGGGCGTGGACCACTTGCTGTCGCGGGTTCAGGCGGCGAAGTACAAGGGCATCCTCGGCATCAATATCGGCAAGAACTTCGACACGCCGGTGGAGCGTGCGGTGGATGACTACCTGATCTGCCTGGACAAGGTCTACGCCCACGCCAGTTACGTCACCGTCAACGTCAGCTCGCCCAACACCCCGGGGCTGCGCAGCCTGCAGTTCGGTGACTCCCTCAAGCAATTGCTCGAAGCCTTGCGCCAGCGCCAGGAAGACCTGGCCGTGCGCCATGGCAAACGTGTGCCGTTGGCGATCAAGATTGCCCCGGACATGAGCGACGAAGAGACCGTGCTGGTGGCCCAGGCCCTGGTGGACTCGGGCATGGATGCAGTGATCGCGACCAATACAACCCTCAGCCGTGTTGGCGTCGAAGGCCTGGCCCATGGCGACGAAGCGGGCGGCCTGTCGGGCGCGCCGGTGCGTGAGCAGAGCACCCATATCGTCAAGGTGCTGGCAGCCGAACTGGCCGGGCGCTTGCCGATCATCGCTGCCGGTGGCATCACCGAAGGCCAGCACGCCGCCGAGAAGATCGCCGCTGGCGCCAGCCTGGTGCAGTTGTACTCCGGCTTTATCTACAAGGGCCCGGCGCTGATTCGCCAGGCGGTGGATGCGATCGCGGCACTGCCAAAGGCCTGAAACCACCCAATAAAAAGGGCTCCATAAAGGAGCCCCCTGGGCCGAAGCCCGCCGCCCGGATAGGACGTGCGTGGTTAAGTCATTACATCTTCAACAGTGTATGTCGGAATTGAATGCCCTTATTAGCCGACGGCGTGAAGTTCGTTGAGTCTGTGGATTCCCGCAGTGCCAGTCATACCGTCCCAGTTGTCGCCGCGTCCTTCTCGCCAGCCGTTGATCCAGGCTTGGCGTACCGACGATAGAGTAAATGGGCAAAGCTCACGGGATTTGCCATGAACGCCATATTGATATCCGCGTAAAAATGCTCTTTCCAACGGATCACGCTTAAGTCTTCTCATAGGGTGTTTCCCTCACTTGTTGACTGTCTTGATATCCTTCGGCCCCGTCTGGTGCCGGGCAGAGTTTTTCTGCCGTTGGTGGGCTCGCTGCCGGCGTGGCGAGCCTATGTGTCGGCGTCGTTACGGCGCCAACCTGTGTTGAGTTCTAACCAATAGGTCACATGGATTCAATGATCGTTTTGTCATAAGCACGTAACGATAACGATGCTATAGCCATAAGCTGGGATGGCTTTTCGCCCCATTTACCTGGCAAAGCCAGCTATGATGCACCCTGCAAAGAGGATGGGTTTAATCCTTTAGTGAGAATGTCCGCCCGTTGCAGTCGGTTACTATTCGACGAAGGGTCGGAATATTTCATTTTGTTACGCCACATTATCTATCTGCCCCGTCAACCACGGCCTAAAGGCCCGGCAGGCGGGGTGGGACGGCACATTCGTGCCACGCGAGCACTCTTCAAGAAAAGTGCTTGATTGAAAACCGAGCCGGCGATGCGTCGCCCGTTCATTCATTGCTGAAAAGCCTGGAATGCCCCATGTCGGACCGTTTTGAACTCTTCCTCACCTGCCCCAAGGGCCTCGAAGGCCTGCTGATCGAGGAAGCCGTCGGGCTTGGCCTTGAGGAAGCCCGCGAGCACACCTCGGCCGTGCGCGGCATGGCCGACATGGAAACCGCCTACCGCCTGTGCCTCTGGTCGCGCCTCGCCAACCGCGTGTTGCTGGTACTCAAGCGCTTCCCCATGAAGGACGCCGAAGACCTCTACCACGGCGTGCTGGATATCGAATGGGCCGACCATATGGTCCCGGACGGCACCCTGGCCGTGGAATTCAGTGGCCATGGTTCGGGCATCGACAACACCCACTTCGGCGCGCTGAAGGTCAAGGATGCGATTGTTGACAAGCTGCGCACCCCGACCGGCGAACGCCCATCCATCGACAAGATCAACCCGGACCTGCGCATTCACCTGCGCCTGGACCGTGGCGAGGCGATCCTCTCCCTCGACCTTTCCGGCCACAGCCTGCATCAGCGTGGCTACCGCCTGCAGCAGGGCGCCGCGCCGTTGAAGGAAAACCTGGCCGCGGCGATCCTGATCCGTGCCGGCTGGCCGCGCATTGCTGCCGAAGGCGGCGCGCTGACTGACCCGATGTGTGGCGTGGGCACCTTCCTGGTGGAAGGCGCGATGATCGCTGCCGACATGGCGCCCAACCTGAACCGTGAGCTGTGGGGTTTCACCACCTGGCTCGGTCACGTCCCGGCACTGTGGAAGAAACTGCACACCGAGGCGTCGGAACGTGCCGCTATCGGCATGAACAAGCCACCGCTGTGGGTGCGTGGCTATGAAGCCGACCCGCGCCTGATCCAGCCTGCGCGCAACAACATCGAGCGCGCCGGCCTGAGCCATTGGATCAAGGTCTACCAGGGCGAAGTTGGCACCTTCGAGCCGCGCCCGGACCAGAACCAGAAAGGCCTGGTCATCTGCAACCCGCCGTACGGCGAGCGTCTGGGTGACGAAGCCAGCCTGTTGTACCTCTACCAGAACCTCGGCGAACGCCTGCGCCAGGCGTGCATGGGCTGGGAAGCGGCGGTGTTCACCGGCGCCCCGGACCTGGGCAAGCGCATGGGCATCCGCAGCCACAAGCAGTATTCGTTCTGGAACGGCGCGTTGCCGTGCAAATTGCTGCTGATCAAGGTCAACCCGGACCAGTTCGTCACCGGCGAGCGCCGCACCCCGGAGCAGCGCCAGGCCGAACGTGAGCAAGCCGCTTACGATCAAGCCCCGGTTGAGCCACAAGAGCGCCAGTACAACAAGAACGGCAACCCGATCAAGCCGGCCCCGGCGCCGGTGGTTGAGCAGGCGCGCCTGAGCGAAGGCGGGCAGATGTTCGCCAACCGCCTGCAAAAGAACCTCAAGTTGCTGGGCAAGTGGGCCAAACGTGAAGGCGTGGATTGCTACCGCGTGTACGACGCCGACATGCCGGAATACTCCATGGCCATCGACCTGTACCACGATTGGGTCCACGTCCAGGAATACGCCGCGCCGAAGTCCATCGACCCGGAAAAGGCCTCCGCGCGCATGTTCGACGCCCTGGCCGCGATTCCCCAGGCGCTGAACATCGACAAGAGCCGCGTCGTCGTCAAGCGCCGCGAGCGTCAGAGCGGCACCAAGCAGTACGAGCGCCAGAGCGCCCAGGGCAAGTTCACCGAAGTCAGCGAAGGCGGCGTGAAGCTGCTGGTCAACCTCACCGACTACCTCGACACCGGCCTGTTCCTCGACCACCGCCCGATGCGCATGCGCATCCAGAAAGAAGCGGCGGGCAAGCGTTTCCTCAACCTGTATTGCTACACCGCCACCGCGAGCGTGCATGCAGCCAAGGGCGGCGCGCGCAGCACTACCAGCGTCGATTTGTCGAAGACTTACCTGGACTGGGCGCGTCGCAACTTCTCCCTGAACGGTTTCTCCGACAAGAACCGTCTGGAGCAGGGCGATGTGATGGCGTGGCTGGAAGCCAGTCGCGATGAGTTCGACCTGATCTTCATCGATCCGCCGACCTTCTCCAACTCCAAGCGCATGGAAGGCATCTTCGACGTGCAGCGTGACCACGTGCAGTTGCTCGACCTGGCCATGGCGCGCCTGGCACCGGGCGGCGTGCTGTATTTCTCGAACAACTTCCGCAAGTTCGCGCTGGAGGACAACCTCAGCGAGCGTTACGCGGTCGAGGAAATCAGCGATAAGACCATTGACCCGGATTTCGCGCGTAACGCGAAGATCCACCGGGCGTGGAAAATCACCGCGCGCTGATCGTCCCTTGTAGACGAGAGCTTGTTGTGGCGAGGGAGCTTGCTCCCGCTGGACTGCGCAGCAGTCCCCAGATATTGGGGCCGCTTCGCACCCCAGCGGGAGCAAGCTCCCTCGCCACATAAGCTTGCTGTAATTACCGTTATTACGCTGGTCAAACCCAGGCCCTATGGCTATAACTTAACGCCTAGCCAAAGTGACACCCCCCGCACGCTGGCGTTGTGAGTGTTGCCTATGCCGTTGCAAGCCGTTCGCCCGAAAATCCTTGGTTTTATCAGTGAGCAGGCATCGGCTTGGCTGGTGGCATTGGTGGTGTTATTGGCGGGGGCTGCGCTGACGCTGATCGTTGCGTGGGCGGCGTCCAACCTCTACCAGCAACAGGTGCGCCAGCGCTTTCAGTTGCTGGTCAATGAGCGCTACAGCCGCCTGCAAGAGCGCTTTGAGGACCAGGAGCAACGCCTGGGTAGCCTGCGGCGTTTTTTCGTCAATTCAGGCGACGTATCCCGTGACGAATTCGATGGTTTCGCCCAACCCCTGCTGCTGCGCGCCCGTGCCTATTCCTGGGCGCCGCGGGTGTTTCGCGATCAGCGCGACGCGTTTGAGCAGACGGTGTCACGCCAACTCGGCAAGCCCTTCGTCATTCGCGAGCTGGACGCCACGGGTGAGCTGACCCCTGCGCCCCAGCGTGATGAGTACGTGCCGGTGCTCTACAGCCAGACCCAGAGCCTGCTCGGTTCGCCTTTGGGCTTTGATTTGCTGGCCCAGCCACTGCGCCGTTCAACCCTTGAACGTGCGCTGAAGACCGGCAAGATGGCGGTGTCGCAACCCATGCAACTGGTGGGGGTGGAACCGTCCTATGCTGCCGGCGTGTTGCTGGTAGCCCCCGTCAGCAAACTGCCGGACAGCCAGCAATCCCAATCCGAGGCCTATGGCTTTGTGATGGCCGTGATCAGCATGCGGCAGTTGGTGGCCGATGGGTTGCCCAAGCCAAACCGCGACAACCTGGTGATGCAGATCATCGATACCTCCGACACCCAGAAGCGCGTGCTGTACGCGTCGAGCAACACGCCGGGCAGCAGCGACCTGGCCGCCGCGCGCCGGTTGACCCTGGGCGATCATGTCTACGCCCTGAGCCTGCAAGCGAGCCAGGTGTTCGACCAGGCCAACCACTCCTCGATGAACACGATCCTGACCATGGGCGGCCTGCTCAGCCTGCTGCTCAGCGCGTTGTTGTACGTGCTGGTCAGCCAGCGCCAACGCGCGTTGAAGCTGGTCGAACAGCGCACCGAGCAATTGCGCCTGCGCGAGCTTGAGTTACGCGGCGCCCATGGACAGCTGCGCAGCGTGCTGAACGCGGCGACCCAGGTGGCGATCATTGCCACTGACCTGCGCGGCGTGATCAATACGTTCAATGCCGGCGCCGAGCAGATGCTGGGGTTCAAGTCCAATCAAGTGCTGGGCCGCTTGACCCTGGAAAGCCTGCACCTGGCACCTGAGTTGGAGGCGCGCGCCGCCAGCCTGAGCCAGATCATGGGCAAGCGCATCCCGCCGAGCCAGGCAATGCTGGTAGAAAGCCCCGACCACCAGCACGAGGCCCGCGAGTGGACCTTGAAACGCCAGGATGGCAGCCAGTTGACGGTGAATATGCTGGCCACGGTGTTGCTGGATGACCATGGCTTGTGGGTGGGCCACTTGGCGATTTACCTGGATGTCACCGAACAAAAACGTGTCTACGAAGCCTTGGCTGCACGGGATCGCCTGCTGAAAAAGCTCAGCGCCCATGTTCCCGGCGGGATCTTCCAGTTCACCCTTGAGCCCAAGGACAACTGGCGCTTTATCTACGCCAGCGATGGCATACGCGATATCTATGAGATCGAACCGGGGGTGTTGCAACAGGACGCCAGCAAGGCGCTGGACCGTATTCACCCACTGGACATCGAGCGGGTGCGGGCTTCGATTCGCTTGTCGGCGCTGCAATTGAGCCATTGGCGTGAAGAATACCGCGTGCAGTTGCCGCACCGGGGCGTGCGCTGGATTCGCGGCGAGGCGACGCCGGAAGAGTTACCGGGAGGCGGTACGTTGTGGCATGGCTATGTGTCGGATATTTCCGATTTGAAACGGGTTGAAGAAGAACTGCGCGCCCTGTCGATTACCGACTCCCTGACGGGGATTCATAACCGTCGGTATTTCCAGGATCGCCTCAAGGCCGAGATGGTCCGGCTTAACCGGGTGTCGGGGTCGCTGTCGCTGATCATGCTGGATATCGACCACTTCAAGCGGATCAACGACCAGCACGGGCATGGCGTGGGCGACGGCGTGTTGCAGGAGGTGTGCAAGCGCATCAGCTTACGCCTGCGGCGTACCGACGTGTTCTGTCGCCTGGGTGGGGAAGAGTTCATGGTGCTGTGCCCCAACACCGATGGCGAGCAGGCCTACAGCCTGGCGATGGAGCTGTGGCAGTCGTTGCGCAGCGAGCCGATGGAGCCGGTCGGCATCGTCACCGCCAGCTTTGGCGTGGCCAGTTGGCGTGTTGATGAAGGGATCGATGGGTTGCTGCTGCGCGCGGACTCGGCGGTGTATGTGGCCAAGCAGGCCGGGCGGGATCGGGTAGAAGCGGAGCGGGTACGGGCCTGAAGGCTGACGCAGTACCCAATGTGATGATCGTTCCCACGCTCTGCGTGGGAATGCCGCCGGTGACGCTCTGCGTCACGCCTTCAAGAACGGACGCAGAGCGTCCAGGGATGCATTCCCACGCAGAGCGTGGGAACGATCAAAGCGCTAGAGAACGGGCGCAGCCGCCGCCAGTTTCGGTTGGCGATACAGGTCCAGCAGCACCTGATCCAGCACCGACGAGGCACCCCACGGCTTCGGATCGTTGAGGATTGCCACCACCGCCCAGGTGTTGCCGTTGTTGTCGCGGCTGAACCCGGCAATGGCACGCACGGTGTTCAAGGTGCCGGTCTTGACGTGGGCCTCGCCGCGCATGGCGGTGGTCTTCAGGCGTTTGCGCATGGTGCCGTCGGTGCCGGCAATCGGCAGCGAGCTGATGTATTCAGCCGCATACGGGCTTTTCCAGGCGGCTTGCAGCATTGCGGCCATTTCGCGGGCGCTGACCCGTTCGGCACGGGACAGGCCGGACCCGTTCTCCATCACCAGGTGCGGCGCGGTGATGCCTTTTTTCGCCAGCCACTGGCGCACGACGCGCTGGCCGGCCTTGGCGTCGTCGCCGTCGGCATCGTTGCGAAACTGTGCGCCCAGGCTCAGGAACAATTGCTGGGCCATGGTGTTGTTACTGTATTTGTTGATGTCGCGGATGATTTCCGCCAGGTCCGGCGAAAACGCGCGGGCCAGGACCTTGGCGTCCTTGGGGACCGGTGCCTGGATATCGCGGCCCTGGATGCTGCCGCCCAGTTCCTGCCAGATCGCGCGCACGGCGCCGGCGGTGTAGGTGGCGTGGTCGAGCAGCGACAGATAAGTCTGCGAGCTGCAGCCATCGGCCAGTTGGCCGCTGACGGTGACCGTCACGCTGCCGTCGGCGGCGGTGACCGGGTTGTAGCGCACGTCGCCGGTGCACTGCTTGGTGTTGGACACCTTGACCTGGTTGTCGATGCGGATGCTGGCAATCGGCGGCTCGACCGACACGATCACCCGGCCCGAGTCATTACGGGTCACGAAGCGCAGGGCCTTGAGGTTGACCAGCAGGGCGTCGGGCTTGACCAGGAAGGGCTTGTTCTCGTCGTTGCCGTCGTCATTGAACTCGGGCAAAAGCGGTTGTTTGAAGAAGGCACGGTCCAGCACCAGGTCACCGGTGACTTGCTGCACGCCGTTGGCGCGCAGGTCGCGCATCAGCAGCCAGAGTTTTTCCATGTTCAGCTTGGGGTCACCGCCGCCCTTGAGGTACAGGTTGCCGTGCAATACGCCACCGCTGAGGGTGCCGTCGGTGTAGAACTCGGTTTTCCACTGGTGGTTGGGGCCAAGCATTTCCAGGGCCGCGTAGGTGGTGACCAGCTTCATGGTGGAGGCCGGGTTGACCGAGACATCAGCGTTGAAGACGGTCGGCGTGCCCGGACCGTTCAGGGGGATCATCACCAGGGACAGTGCGTTGTTTTGCAGCTTGGCTTTTGTCAGTGCCTGCTGGACGTTCGGCGGCAGGGTGTTGTTGACGGTGGCGGCGGTGGCAGAGAAGGCCAGTGGCAGAAGAAGACCGGCAAGGAGCAATGGACGCAAAGATTTGATCATAGAGAATAAAACCCTACTGCTGAGGAGGGTGAAAAAGGCGAGGGGTAAATAAGAAAAATCCCTCATTGGTCACGAAAGTGTCGGCATTATGCCCCAAGGTGGGGCCTCTTGTAGCTGAACGATAGCTGGAAATCGGCGTTTTTTTTGCAGGCAATTTGCCGCCCGTCCCAGAGAATCGGGCAATCGCCGCCTTAAACTGCTAAAGTGCCGCCCGTTATTACTTAAGAGGATTGTTCCAATGGCGACTAACCGTTCCCAGCGTCTGCGCAAAAAACTGTGCGTTGATGAATTTCAAGAGCTGGGTTTCGAACTGAACCTGGACTTCAACGAAGGCCTGAGTGAAGAAGCTATCGACGCTTTCCTCGAAGCATTCATCAAAGAAGCCATGGAAGCCAACGGTCTGGGCTATGTTGGCGGCGATGACTTCGGTCTGGTTTGCCTGCAGAAGCGTGGCTCGGTCTCCGAAGAGCAACGTGCTGCTGTTGAAGCCTGGCTGAAAACCCGTTCCGAGCTGACCAAGGCTGAAGTCAGCCCGCTGCTGGACGTGTGGTATCCGGAAAAGCCGATCAACGCGGCTAAGTGATACTGAAAAAAACGGCGACCTGAGGGTCGCCGTTTTTTTATGCCTTGCGCCAATTCAGAATCAGCAGCGTCAACACCCCCGCGACAATCCCCCAGAACGCCGACCCGATGGAAAACAGGGTCAAGCCAGACGCCGTGACCATAAAGGTGATCAGCGCCGCTTCCCGTTCCTTCGGCTCATTCATGGCGATGCTCAGGCCATTGATGATCGAGCCAAACAGCGCCAATGCCGCAATCGACAGCACCAGCTCCTTGGGCAAGGCGGCGAACAGTGCCGCCAGCGTTGCGCCAAACACCCCGGCAATCCCGTAGAACACCCCGCACCAGACCGCCGCCGTGTAGCGCTTGTTGCGGTCTTCATGGGCGTGGGGCCCGGTGCAGATCGCCGCGCTGATCGCCGCCAGGTTGATGCCGTGGGAGCCGAAGGGCGCCAGCACCAGCGAAGCCAGGCCGGTGGCGGTAATCAACGGGGAGGCAGGCACGTTGTAACCGTCGGCCCGCAGCACCGCGACGCCCGGCATGTTCTGCGAGGTCATCGCCACCACGAACAGCGGGATGCCGATGCTGATGGTTGCCGCCAGGGAAAAGTGCGGGGTGGTCCACACCGGCGTCGCCACTTCCAGGTGAAAACCACTGAAATCCAGCAGCCCCATCAACCCTGACAGCACGCTGCCGATCACCAGCGCAGCCAACACCGCATAACGCGGCGACAGGCGCTTGATGACCAGGTAGGTGAAAAACATCCCCAGCACCAGGCCGGTACGGTGTTGGGCGGCGACGAAGATCTCGCTGCCGATCTTGAACAGAATCCCCGCCAGCAAGGCCGCCGCCAATGACGCCGGGATGCGTTTGACCAGCTTTTCAAAGCTGCCGGTCAGCCCGCAAATCGTCACCAGCACCGCGCAGGTGATGTAGGCGCCGATGGCCTCGCCGTAACTCACGCCGCCCAGGCTGGTAATCAGCAGCGCGGCGCCAGGTGTGGACCAGGCAATGGTGATAGGTGTGCGGTAGCGCAGCGACAAGCCGATGCTGCACACCGCCATGCCGATGGAAATCGCCCAGATCCACGAGGAAATCTGTGCCGTGGTCAAGCCGGCGGCTTGTCCGGCCTGGAACATCAGCACCAGGGAGCTGGTGTAGCCGGTCATCATGGCGATGAAACCGGCGACGATGGCGGATGGCGATGTGTCGGCCAGCGGGCGCAGGGGCGCTTGGGCGGCGTCGGACATAGAAAGGTGTTCCTTTTACCAGAGAGGTTGCAGATTCAAGCCTAAACTCAAACGTAACCTCTCATTGCAATACAGCCGAGGCCACAAACAGCCGTACAGTGTGTTGGCGCATACGGTTGTGTACAATGTGCGCTGTTTTTAGGTGATACTTGCCAGCAACCCGTTGTTGCCGTATTACCGTTATTTCGCCGCCGTTCTCCCGACCCGAGTGCCCATGAACGAACAGTTGCAACCTCTCAAGAAACAACCGCGAGCCGGCAAGGCCGGTCGCAGCGGAACCCAGGACGATATCGTCTACGCGCATATCTTCGAGGCGATCCTCGAACAACGCCTGGCACCCGGCACCAAATTGAGCGAAGAGGCACTGGGCGAAATCTTCGGCGTCAGCCGCACCATCATTCGTCGCGCGCTGTCGCGCCTGGCCCATGAAGGCGTGGTGTTGCTGCGGCCCAATCGCGGTGCCGTGGTGGCCAGCCCGAGTGTCGAAGAGGCCCGCCAGGTCTTCATGGCGCGGCGTCTGGTGGAGCGAGCGATCACCGAGCTGGCGGTGCAGCACGCCACCGCCGAGCAACTGGCCGAGTTGCGCCAGATGGTCAACGACGAGCGCGACAGTTTTTCCCGTGGCGACCGGGGGGCGGGTATCCGTCTCTCTGGCGAGTTCCATCTCAAGTTGGCCGAAGCGGCGAAGAACGCGCCGCTGATCAGCTTCCAGCGCAGCCTGGTGTCCCAGACATCGTTGATCATCGCCCAGTACGAAAGCGGCAACCGCTCGCACTGCTCGTACGATGAACACACCCAGTTGATCGACGCGATCGAAGCGCGGGATGCGGTGCTGGCGGTGGATTTGATGATGCATCACATGGATCACATCGACAGCAAGCTCAACCTCGATGAGGAAAGCGCGTCGGATGATTTGCATGCGGTGTTTTCGCACTTGTTGCAGACCAAGAAGCCAGGGCGTTCTCCGGTCAAACTCTGATCTTCCTGACTCACCTGGGACAAAAAATGTGGGAGCGGGCTTGCTCGCGAATGCGGAGTGTCAGTCGACAGATGTGTTGACTGACACTCCGCATTCGCGAGCAAGCCCGCTCCCACATTTGATTTTCGGTGGTTTTGAAATTAGCGCTGGTGCACCAGAGTCCCCGCCGCATACGTCTGCAACACCGTCCGATCATCCCCCAGCGTCATCAGCACAAACAACGTCTCGGCAATGTCATTGGCCTGCTTCAAGCGATAGCTCAGCAGGGGCGTGGCGTTGTAGTCCAACACCAAAAAGTCCGCATCCGTGCCCGGCTGCAACGTGCCGATCTTGTCTTCCAGGCGCAGTGCCCGGGCACCGCCCAATGTGGCGAGATACAGCGACTTGAACGGGCTCAACCGCGCGCCCTGCAACTGCATGACCTTGTAGGCTTCGTTCAAGGTTTGCAGCAGCGAAAAACTGGTGCCGCCGCCCACGTCCGTGCCCAGGCCTACATTCAATTTGTGCTTTTCCGCCATCGGCAGGTTGAACAAACCACTGCCGAGGAACAGGTTCGACGTCGGGCAGAACGCCACCGCTGAACCGGTCTCCGCCAGCCGCGCGCACTCGTCGTCACACAGGTGTACGCCGTGGGCAAATACCGAGCGCTCGCCGAGCAGCTGGTAATGGTCGTACACGTCCAGGTAGCCGTTACGCTCAGGGAAAAGTTCTTTTACCCACTCGATTTCTTGCTTGTTCTCACTGATGTGGGTCTGCATGTACAGGTCCGGGTATTCCCCCAGCAGTTGCCCGGCCAGCGCCAGTTGTTCCGGCGTGCTGGTCGGCGCAAAACGGGGTGTGACGGCGTAGTGCAGGCGGCCCTTGCCGTGCCAGCGCTCGATCAGCGCCTTGCTTTCCTGGTAGCCGGATTCGGCGGTGTCCGTCAGATAGTCCGGGGCGTTGCGGTCCATCATCACCTTGCCGGCGATCATGCGCAGGTCGAGCTTTTCGGCCGCTTCAAAGAATGCGTTCACCGACTGCGGGTGCACGCTGCCGAACACCAGCGCGGTGGTGGTGCCGTTGCGTAGGAGTTCCTTGATAAAAATGTCGGCAACTTCCTCGGCGTGGGCCTTGTCGGCGAATTGGCTTTCACACGGGAAGGTGTAGGTGTTGAGCCAGTCCAGCAACTGCTCGCCGTAGGCGCCGACCATGCCGGTCTGTGGCAGGTGGATATGGGTGTCGATCAGGCCGGGGGTTATCAGGGCGTCCTGGTGATGGGTGACGTCGATGTCGGCAGGCAGGGTCGGCAGCAAATCGCTGGCATGGCCGACGGCGCTGATCTTGCCGTTTTCGATCACCAGCAGGCCGTCTTCGAAATACTCATAAGAAGCTTCGATGCCCACTTCAGCGGGGTCGGCGATGCTGTGCAGAATGGCGGCACGGTAGGCTTTGCGAGTCAAAGGCATGGTCATCTCAATTCAAAGGGCTTGGCTGCGGCGCGAAGCCGGCAGCAGTTTGGCAATGGGTTCGGCGCTGGCGGTGTGCTGGCCGAAATTGGCGTTATAGGTGGCGATGATTTCGCCGGCGATGGAGATCGCGATCTCCACCGGCAACTTGCCCTTCACCTCGCTGAGGCCCATGGGGCAGCGCATGCGTTGCAACTGTGCGGCGTCGAAGCCGCGATCACGCAGGCGGTGTTCGAACTTGACCCGTTTGGTCCTGGAGCCGATCAGGCCGAAGTAGGCGAAGTCATTGCGCTTGAGCAGGGCGGCGGTGAGTTCCAGGTCCAGCGCGTGATTGTGGGTCATGACGATGCAGTAACTGCCCACCGGCAGGTCGGCAATTTCATCGACCGGCTCTTCGCTGACGATTTTACGCACGCCGTCGGGGATATGTTCCGGAAACTCCTGCTCGCGGGAATCGATCCAGCGCACCCGGCACGGCAGGCTGGCCAGCAACGGTACCAGCGCTCGGCCGACATGGCCGGCGCCAAACACCGCGATTTGTGCCTGCACCTGGCCCATCGGTTCGAACAGCAGCACGGTCACGCCGCCGCAGCACTGGCCCAGGCTTGCGCCGAGGCTGAAGCGCTCCAGATGGGTGTTCTGCTGGCCACGTACGAGCATGTCCCGGGCGATCTGCATCGCCTTGTATTCCAAATGCCCGCCGCCGATGGTGTCGAAGGTCTGGGTGGCGCTGATGACCATCTTGGAACCGGCGTTGCGCGGGGTGGAGCCGAGTTCTTCGATGATGGTTACCAGTACGCAGGGTTCGCCGCTGGTTTGCAGGTGGGCGAGGGCGCTGATCCAATAATTCATAGTCACCTCCAATCAGATCGTTCCCACGCTCCGCGTGGGAATGCATACCGTGACGCTCTGCGTCACAAGAGCGGACGCAGAGCGCCCAAGGCGGCATTCCCACGCAGAGCGTGGGAACGATCAAGCCAGCTCAGTCTCTACCACCTTCGCAGCCGTCAACTGCCGCATCTGCTCACACCCCCACAACACCCGCTCCGGCGTCGCCGGCGCATCGATCTGCGGCTGATGCCGATAGTCACCCAAACTTGCCACCGCATCCTTGATCGCACACCACGAGGCAATCCCGAGCATAAATGGCGGCTCACCCACGGCCTTGGAATGGAACACCGTGTCTTCCGGGTTCTTGCGGTTCTCCACCAGCTTCACCCGCAGGTCCAGCGGCATGTCCGCCACCGCCGGGATCTTGTAGCTGGCCGGGCCGTTGGTCATCAGCTTGCCCTTGTTGTTCCACACCAGCTCTTCCATGGTCAGCCAGCCCATGCCCTGGATAAACCCGCCTTCCACCTGGCCGATGTCGATGGCTGGGTTCAGCGAGTCGCCCACATCGTGGAGGATATCGGTGCGCAGCATCTTGTATTCGCCGGTCAGCGTATCGACGATCACTTCGCAGCACGCCGCGCCGAAGGCGAAGTAGTAGAACGGCCGCCCGCGCGACTGGCTGCGGTCGTAGAAGATTTTTGGAGTCTTGTAGAACCCGGTGCTCGACAGTGACACCTGGGCGAAATACGCCTGCTGGATCAGCGCCTCAAACGTCAGGATCTGCTCACGCACGCGCACATGACCGTTGTGGAATTGCACATCCGCTTCGCTCACGTCGTACTTGCGCGCGGCGAATTCCACCAGGCGCTGCTTGATGATTTCGGCGGCGTTCTGCGCGGCCTTGCCGTTCAGATCCGCACCGCTGGAGGCAGCGGTTGGCGAGGTGTTGGGCACCTTGTCGGTGTTGGTGGCGGTGATCTGTACGCGGTCGATTTCCACCTGGAACACTTCGGCCACCACCTGCGCGACCTTGGTGTTCAAGCCTTGGCCCATCTCGGTGCCGCCGTGGTTCAGGTGGATGCTGCCGTCGGTGTAGATGTGGATCAGCGCACCTGCCTGGTTGAGGAAACTGGCGGTAAACGAAATACCGAATTTCACCGGGGTCAGCGCCAGGCCTTTTTTCAGGATCGGGCTGTGGGCGTTGTACAGGCGGATCGCTTCGCGGCGTTCAGCGTACTGGCTGCTGGCCTCAAGCTCGGCGGTCATCTCTTCGAGCAGGTTGTGCTCGACGGTCTGGTAGTAGTGGGTGACGTTGCGCTCGGTCTTGCCGTAGTAGTTGACCTTGCGCACTGCCAGCGGGTCGAGCGCCAGATGGCGGGCGATGGCGTCCATCACTTCCTCGATGGCGACCATGCCTTGCGGGCCGCCGAAGCCGCGATAGGCCGTGTTGGACGCGGTGTTGGTCTTGCAGCGATGGCCATTGACCGTGGCATCGCCCAGGTAATACGAGTTGTCGGAGTGGAACATCGCGCGGTCGACAATCGAGTTGGACAAGTCCGGCGAGCAACCGCAGTTGCCGGCCAGGTCGAGGTTGATCCCGTGCAGGCGGCCGCTGTCGTCAAAACCCACGTCGTATTCGATGTAGAAGGGGTGACGCTTGCCGGTCATCAGCATGTCTTCGACACGCGGCAGGCGCATCTTGGTCGGCTGCCCGGTGAGGCGCGCCACCACCGCACACAGGCACGCGGGGCTGGCGGCCTGGGTTTCCTTGCCGCCGAAACCACCGCCCATGCGGCGCATATCGACGACGATTTTATTCATCGACACGTCCAGCACTTCGGCCACCAGTTTCTGCACTTCGGTGGGGTTTTGCGTAGAGCAGTAGACGATCATGCCGCCGTCTTCGGTGGGCATCACCGAGGAGATCTGGGTCTCCAGGTAGAAGTGTTCCTGGCCGCCGATGTGCAGGGTGCCCTGGATGCGGTTTTTCGCCGCCGCCAGTGCGCTGGCCGAATCGCCGCGTTGGTGGGTGTGGCTGTCGAGCACGAAGTGTTTCTTGCGGAAGGCCTCGACCACGTCCAGCACCGGTTCCAGGTCTTCGTATTCAATCACCGCCGCCATCGCCGCCTTGCGTGCGGTTTCCAGGTCTCGCGCGGCGACGGCGAGCACGACCTGGCCGACGAACTGCACTGTGTCGATGGCCAGCAACGGATCGCCGGGCATCAGCGGGCCGATGTCTTTCAGGCCGGGCACGTCCTCGTGGGTGATCGCGATACGCACGCCTTCAAACGCGTAGCACGGCGCAGTGTCGATGCTGATGATGCGGGCGTGGGCGCGGTCGGACATGCGCGCATATAGGTGCAGCTGGTTAGGGAATTCCAGGCGGTCATCGATGTACTGCGCTTCACCGCTGACATGCTTGGCGGCGCTGTCATGCTTGACGCTGCGGCCGACACCGGAGGTGAGGTCCTGGGCGAACAACTCGGCGAGTTCGGCCTGGGTTTTAACGACGGCGTGATGGTTAGACATAAGCGGTCACCCGAGTCTCGATGTGCGGTGTTTGCAGTTCGATGAAGTATTTGCGCAGCAGGTTCTGCGCGCTGAGCAGGCGATATTCCTTGCTGGCGCGGAAGTCCGACAGTGGGGTGAAGTCCTCGGCCAGGGCGGCGCAGGCTTTCTCCACGGTGGCACTGTTCCAGGTAGCACCGACCAGCACGGCTTCGCAGCTTTTCGCGCGTTTCGGCGTGGCGGCCATACCGCCGAAGGCGACGCGGGCTTCGCGGATCACGCCGTTGTCGATCTTCAGGTTGAACGCGGCACAGACGGCGGAAATATCATCGTCCAGGCGCTTGGACACCTTGTAGGCGCGGAACAGTGCGTGGCCCTTCGGCACGATGATTTTCTCGATGAACTCGCTGTCCTGGCGCGCGGTGACGCGGTAGTCGATGAAGTAATCTTCGAGCGCCAAGGTGCGCCGGGTGTTGCCCTTGCACAGCACGATCTGCGCACCAAGGGCGATCAGCAGGGGCGGCGAGTCACCAATCGGCGAGGCGTTACCGATATTGCCGCCGAGGGTGCCCTGGTTGCGGATCTGCAAGGAGGCGAAGCGGTGCAGCAGCTCGCCGAAGTCCGGGTATTCGTGGTGCAGCGCGGTGTAGCAATCGGAGAGGGCGGTGGCCGCGCCGATTTCCAGACGGTCGTCGAAGTCGTCGATGCGCTTCATCTCTTCGATGTTGCCGACGTAGATCATCACCGGCAGCGTGCGGTGGAACTGGGTGACTTCCAGTGCCAGGTCGGTGCCGCCGGCCAACAGGCGTGCCTGTGGATAGGAGTCATAGAGATCGGCCAGGTCGGCGACGGTGAGCGGCACCAGGCAGCGTTTGTCGCCGCTGTTGAGTTCGCCGGTCTGCGTCGGCGCGATGGCTTTGAGGCGCGCGATGGTTTCGGCTTGGCGGCTGTCGAACTGATCCTGCGGCTTGTTGCAGCAGGCCTGTTCGGCGGCGGCGAGGATCGGCCGATAACCGGTGCAACGGCACAGGTTGCCGGCCAGGGCTTCGTGGGCTTTTTGGCTGTCGGGGGCGTCGCTGTTCTTTTGCAGGGCGAACAACGACATCACGAAACCGGGGGTGCAAAAGCCGCATTGCGAACCGTGGCACTCGACCATCGCCTGTTGCACGCTGTGCAGTTGGCCTTGGTGCTTGAGGTCTTCGACGCTGATCAGTTGTTTGCCGTGCAGGGACGAGACAAAGGTCAGGCACGAGTTGAGGCTGCGGTAACGAATCTGCTCCGCGCCTTGCGCATCGGTGTGCAGCTCGCCGACCACCACGGTGCACGCACCGCAGTCGCCACTGGCGCAGCCTTCCTTGGTACCGGATTTGCCCAGGTGCTCACGCAGGTAGTTGAGCACGGTGAGATTGGGGTCCAGGGCGTGCTCGCTACGGAGTTCCTGGTTAAGTAAAAACTGGATCACGGAAGGCCTCGCAGACTCATTATTGTTGTTAACCGCTTTGCGCCGAATCTAGACATCTCTGACTTTTCGGTCAATGGTTTTCTGACCGGAAGGTCAAGAAATTGCGATCACAACACTTTCAATTATGGTCCAGTCTTCTGGAACCGGCGTTTTCAGGGGCTTTTGAGTTTTCAGCTGTGCTTATTCCGTGCCAAATTCGCCACGGTGGGCGTAGCGCCATCAGCGGGCCAATGCGCTACACTGCCGCGCTTGTATCGATAGAAGATTTTGAAGGTAAAACATGACGTTCAAGGCGCCGGACAGTCTCGCCGAGCAAATCGCTCACCACCTCGCCGAACGCATCATTCGCGGCGAACTCAAGCCTGGGGAGCGGATCCAGGAGCAAAAGGTCACGCTGGCACTCAATGTCAGCCGTGGTTCCGTGCGCGAAGCCTTGCTGATCCTCGAACGCCGCCACCTGATCGCGATCCTGCCGCGCCGTGGCGCCCACGTTACCGAACTCACCGCACACAAGGTGCAGAGCCTGTGCACGCTGATGGGCGAGTTGTACATCCTGCTCGGCAACGCGGTCGCCCAAGGCTGGCAGACCCAGGCCGACATGGCGCCGTTCGTGCAGATCCAGCAGCGCCTGGTGACTAATTTCGAGCGCCAGGACATCCGTGCCTTCGTCGAAGAAAGCTTCAACGTGATGCGCGCCGCGTACCCGTTCGCCAACAACCCGTACTTGCAGGAAACCGTCGAAAACCTGCAACCGGCGATGAACCGCGCCTATTACCTGGCCCTGGATCAGCGCAAGGCGTCCATGAGCGAATACCTGGTGTTGTTCGAGCAATTGCTCGCCGCCGTCCTCGCCCGTGACCTGCCACAGATTCGCCAGGTGCTGTCGGCCTACGGCGAACGCAGCTGCTCGCTGGTCATCGCTGCGTTGGCGGACGCCTAAGCGTGCGGCTCAAGTGCATCAAACTGGCGGGGTTCAAATCCTTCGTCGACCCGACCACGGTGAACTTCCCCAGTAATATGGCGGCGGTGGTCGGGCCCAATGGTTGCGGCAAGTCGAACATCATCGACGCCGTCCGTTGGGTGATGGGCGAGAGCTCGGCGAAAAACCTGCGCGGCGAGTCGATGACCGACGTCATCTTCAACGGCTCCACCAGCCGTAAACCGGTGAGCCAGGCCAGCATCGAACTGGTGTTCGACAACTCCGACGGCACCTTGATTGGCGAGTACGCGGCCTACGCCGAAATTTCCATTCGCCGCAAAGTGACCCGCGACAGCCAGAACAGTTATTTCCTCAACGGCACCAAGTGTCGCCGTCGGGACATCACCGATATTTTCCTCGGCACCGGCCTGGGCCCACGCAGCTATTCGATCATCGAGCAGGGCATGATCTCCAAGCTGATCGAAGCCAAGCCCGAAGACCTGCGCAACTTTATCGAAGAAGCGGCCGGCATCTCCAAGTACAAGGAACGCCGCCGCGAGACTGAAAACCGCATCCGCCGCACCCACGAAAACCTCGCCCGCCTCACCGACCTGCGCGAAGAGCTGGAGCGCCAGTTGGAGCGCCTGCACCGCCAGGCCCAGGCGGCCGAGAAGTATCAGGAATACAAGGGCGAAGAGCGCCAACTCAAGGCGCAACTGTCGGCCCTGCGCTGGCAGGCGCTGAACGAGCAGGTCGGCCAGCGCGAGGCGATCATCGGCACCCAGGAAATCAGCTTTGAAGCGCTGGTGGCCGAACAGCGCAATGCCGATGCCAGCATCGAACGCCTGCGTGATGGGCACCATGATTTGTCCGAACGCTTCAATCTGGTGCAGGGCCGCTTCTATTCCGTGGGCGGCGATATCGCCCGCGTCGAGCAGAGCATCCAGCACGGCCAGCAGCGTCTGCGCCAGTTGCAGGACGATCTCAAGGAAGCCGAACGTGCGCGCCTGGAGACCGAATCTCACCTGGGTCACGACCGCACGTTGCTGCTGACCCTCGGCGAAGAGCTGGACATGCTCACCCCCGAGCAGGAAGTCACCAGCGCCGCCGCCGAAGAAGCCGCCGCCGCCCTGGAAGAATCCGAAAGCACCATGCACGGCTGGCAGGAGCAGTGGGACACGTTCAACCTGCAATCCGCCGAGCCGCGCCGCCAGGCTGAGGTGCAGCAGTCGCGCATCCAGCAACTGGAAACCAGCATGGAGCGTTTGGCCGAGCGCCAGCGCCGCTTGCAGGAAGAGCGCGTGTTGCTCGCCGCCGACCCGGAAGACGCGGCGATCATGGAGCTGAGCGAGCAACTGGCCGAAAGCGAAATGACGCTTGAGGAGCTGGAAGCCAGCGAAGAACAACAAGTGGAGCGCCTGGAGCAATTGCGTCAGCAACTGCAACAGGCGACCCAGGCGCAGCAGCAGGCCCAGGGCGATTTGCAGCGGCTTAACGGTCGGCTGGCGTCCCTTGAGGCGTTGCAACAAGCGGCGTTGGACCCCGGCACCGGCACCGCCGAATGGCTGCGCGACCAGCACCTGGCCGAGCGCCCGCGCCTGGCGGAAGGTTTGAAAGTCGAAGCGGGTTGGGAGCTGGCGGTGGAAACCGTGCTCGGCGCCGACCTGCAAGCCGTATTGGTGGACGATTTTGGCGGCTTCGACCTGGCCGGTTTCGCCCAGGGCGACCTGCGTTTGCTCAGCCCTGCTGCCGATGGCAAGCGCGTGCCGGGCAGTTTGCTGGACAAGGTTGAGGCGGCGATTGATCTGTCGCCGTGGCTGGGCCAGGTCAAGCCGGTTGAGTCACTTGAGCAAGCATTGGCCCAGCGCGGCCAACTGGCGGCCGGCGAAAGCCTGATCAGCCGCGACGGCTATTGGGTTGGCCGGTACTTCCTGCGGGTGCGCCGCGCCAGTGAAGCGGAAAGCGGCGTATTGGCCCGCGGCCAGGAAATCGTCAACCTGATCGCCGAACGCGAAGAACGCGAAGCCACCCTCGAAAGCCTGGAAACCCAACTGCAAACCTTGCGCGCCACCCAGCGCCAGCAAGAGACCGGCCGCGAACACCTGCGCCGCCTGTTGCAGGACGAAGCGCGCCAGCAAGGTGAACTCAAGGCCCAGCTCTCCGCGAGCAAGGCCAAGGCCGAACAGCTGACCCTGCGCCGCACCCGCCTCGACGAAGAAGTCGCCGAGATGGGCGAGCAGCGCGCCCTGGAGCACGAACAGATCGGAGAAGCGCGCCTGCACTTGCAGGAAGCCCTCGACAGCATGGCCCTCGACACCGAGCAGCGCGAACTGCTGCTGGCCCAGCGCGACAGCCTGCGCGAACGCCTCGACCGCGTGCGCCAGGAAGCTCGTCAGCACAAGGATCACGCTCACCAGTTGGCGGTACGTCTGGGCTCGCTCAAGGCCCAGCACGCGTCCACCGCCCAGGCCCTTGAGCGCCTGGAGATGCAGTCCGAACGCCTCACCGAAAAACGCGAGCAACTGAGCCTCAACCTGGAAGAGGGCGAAGCGCCGCTGGAAGAGTTGCGGCTCAAGCTCGAAGAGTTGCTCGACAAGCGCATGACCGTCGACGAAGAACTCAAGACCGCGCAAATCGCCCTGGAAGACGCCGACCGCGAACTGCGCGACGCCGAGAAACGCCGGACCCAGGCCGAGCAGCAATCCCAGTTGATCCGTGGCCAACTCGAACAACAGCGCATGGAATGGCAAGCCCTGACCGTGCGCCGCAAGACCCTGCAAGACCAATTGCTCGAAGACGGCTATGACTTGCACGGCGTGCTCAACACGTTGACCACCCAGGCCAACGAGAAAGACGCCGAAGAAGAACTTGAGCGGATTGCCGCGCGTATCCAGCGCCTTGGCGCGATCAACCTCGCGGCCATCGACGAATACCAGCAACAATCCGAGCGTAAACGTTATCTGGACGCGCAGGACGCCGACCTGGTCGAAGCCCTCGATACGTTGGAAAACGTGATCCGCAAGATCGACAAGGAAACCCGCAACCGCTTCAAAGATACCTTTGATCAGATTAATAGCGGTTTACAGGCGTTATTCCCGAAAGTTTTCGGCGGTGGCAGCGCTTACTTGGAACTGACGGGCGAAGATCTACTCGATACAGGGGTAACGATCATGGCGCGGCCTCCGGGCAAGAAGAACAGCACCATCCATTTGTTGTCCGGCGGCGAAAAAGCCCTGACCGCATTGGCCCTGGTATTTGCCATCTTCAAGTTGAACCCGGCGCCGTTCTGCATGCTCGATGAAGTTGACGCGCCGCTGGATGACGCTAACGTTGGACGCTATGCACGACTGGTCAAAGAGATGTCCCAGACCGTGCAGTTCATCTATATCACCCACAACAAGATCGCCATGGAAATGGCTGATCAGTTGATGGGCGTGACGATGCACGAACCGGGTTGTTCGCGTTTGGTGGCGGTGGATGTGGAAGAAGCAATGGCGATGGTGGAATCCTGACCCAGGCTTCGAAAGAGAATTTTCAGCAGGATGTAAGGTGTTTTACCGGTCTGGCAAAGATGGCCTAACGACATAATTGTTCAAGGCATTTTGACAGACGGTGTAAAGTTATCTTTGGTCGTGCTAGTTTAATGTCAATTTTTCGTGTGCGTGGGCAAAACGTCAGTCAGAACATAGAGTTGGCGCCACGTTTTAAAGCGGTTTGCACGGTGCTAAACCCCTTATTTTTCAGCATTTTTTATTAGAGGCACGGGATTACATGGAAATCGGTCTGCGCGAGTGGCTGATCGTCATCGGCATTATTGTCATTGCCGGTATTCTTTTTGATGGCTGGCGCCGGATGCGCGGCGGCAAGGGCAAGCTTAAATTCCGCCTGGACCGCAACCTGTCCAACCTGCCAGACGACGACGGCGCTGCCGAGCTGCTGGGGCCGCCCCGTGTGCTGGATACCCATAAGGAACCGCAACTGGACGAGCACGACCTGCCGTCGATGAGCGCGCCGCTGCGTGAGGCTCGCGAGCCTTCGTCCAAGCGTGGCAAGCGTACCAGTGCCGCCGTGGCCGAGCCGCATCAGGGCGACCTGAACCTCGACGTCGATGACGGCCCGAGCTTCAGCAGCCGCGACGATGACTTCCCGGATGAAAACGTCGGCAAGACCGCGCCGCGCCAATCGGTCAACGATCAGCCGGCCGCTGAAGAAGTGCTGGTGATCAGCGTGATCTGCCGCGACGCCGCCGGCTTCAAAGGCCCGGCGCTGTTGCAGAACATCCTCGAAAGCGGCCTGCGTTTTGGCGAGATGGATATCTTCCACCGTCACGAAAGCATGGCCGGCAACGGCGAAGTGCTGTTCTCCATGGCCAACGCGGTCAAGCCGGGTACGTTTGACCTGGACGACATCGACCTGTTCAGCACCCCGGCTGTGAGCTTCTTCCTCGGCCTGCCAGGCCCGCGTCACCCGAAACAAGCGTTCGACGTGATGGTGGCCGCAGCGCGCAAGCTGTCCCAGGAACTGAACGGCGAGCTGAAGGACGATCAACGCAGCGTCCTTACCGCTCAGACCATCGAACATTACCGTCAGCGCATCGTCGAGTTCGAGCGTCGCGCCCTGACACAGAAACGCTGAGGCCTGAGCTTAAGCGTTGTCTGTAGAATCCGTGCACTAACATATTGAGCAGCTTCGGCTGCTCTTTTGCTTTATGAGAGAACACCCATGACCGCCGCCCACACCCGCATTCTCGAACTGCGCGCTGAACTGGATCAGCACAACTACCGTTACCACGTCCTCGACGAGCCGAGCATCCCGGACGCCGAGTACGACCGGTTGTTTCACGAGCTCAAGGCCCTGGAGGCCGAGCACCCGGAGCTGGTCACGCGGGATTCGCCGACACAGCGGGTCGGCAGTGCGGCGTTGTCGGCGTTCACCCAGGTCAAGCATGAGGTACCCATGCTCAGCCTCGGCAACGCGTTTGATGAAACCACCATGCTCGAGTTTGATCGCCGGGTCACCGAAGGCCTCGACCTGCCGGCCGGTGATCTGTTCGGCGCTGGTGCGGTGGTGGAATACAGCTGCGAACCCAAGCTGGACGGCCTGGCGGTCAGCCTGCTGTATCAGGACGGCGAACTGGTGCGCGGCGCCACCCGTGGCGATGGCACCACCGGCGAAGACATCAGCGTCAATGTGCGCACCGTGCGCAATATCCCGCTGAAACTGCACGGCAGCGGCTGGCCGTCGACCCTCGAAGTGCGCGGCGAAGTGTTCATGTCCAAGGCCGGTTTCGAGCGGCTCAACGCCTCGCAGCTGGAAGTCGGCGGCAAGACCTTCGCCAACCCGCGCAACGCCGCTGCTGGCAGCCTGCGCCAGCTGGATTCGAAGATCACCGCCAGCCGTCCGCTGGAGTTTTGCTGCTATGGCGTGACCACTGACATCAGCGACACCCATATCGGCAACCTGCAACAGTTGCAGCAGTGGGGCATGCCCATCAGCCACGAGCTGAAGCTGGCCAAGGGTATTCAGGATTGCCTGGACTACTACCGCGACATCGGCGAGCGCCGCAACAGCCTGCCGTACGAGATCGACGGCGTGGTGTTCAAGGTCAACAGCATTGCCTACCAGCGCGAGCTGGGCTTCCGCGCCCGCGAGCCGCGCTGGGCCATCGCGCATAAATTCCCGGCCCTGGAAGAACTGACCGAACTACTCGACGTGGAATTCCAGGTCGGCCGCACGGGCGCCGTCACCCCGGTGGCGCGCTTGAAGCCGGTCAAGGTCGCGGGCGTCACCGTGTCCAATGCCACCTTGCACAACATGGATGAAGTGGCGCGCCTGGGTGTGATGATCGGCGACACCGTGATCATCCGTCGCGCCGGGGACGTGATCCCGCAAGTCGTCTCCGTGGTGCTCGAACGCCGCCCGGAAGACGCCCGCGCAGTACCGATTCCTGAAAGCTGCCCGGTGTGCGGTTCCCATGTGGAACGCACCCAACTGGTCAAGCGCAGCAAGGGCAAGGAAACCGTCAGCGAAGGCGCGGTGTACCGCTGCGTCGGGCGCCTGGCGTGCGGCGCGCAGCTCAAGCAGGCGATCATCCATTTCGTCTCGCGCCGCGCCATGGACATCGATGGCCTGGGCGACAAGACCATCGAGCAACTGGTGGACGAAAAGCTCATCGGCTCGCCGGCCGATCTCTACAAGCTCAAGTACGAGCAGATCATCGACCTGGAAGGCTTTGCCGATATCTCCAGCAAGAAGCTGATCGCGGCCATCGAAAACAGCAAGACGCCGACCCTGGCGCGCTTTATCTATGCGCTGGGCATCCCCGACGTGGGCGAGGAGACGGCCAAGGTGCTGGCGCGTTCCCTGGCGTCCCTGGAGCGCGTGCAGAAGGCTTTGCCGGAAGTGCTGACGTACTTGCCGGACGTGGGCCTGGAAGTGGCGCACGAGATCCACAGCTTCTTTGAAGACAGCCATAACCAGGAGGTCATCGGCGCGTTGCTGGCGCCGGACGAGTGCGGCCTGCAATTGCAGGATCAGGGCGATCTCAGCGCCGAGTTCGCCGCCAGCACCACCTTGGGCGGCTTGCTCGACAAGTTGCACGTGCCGAGCGTTGGCCCGGGTGCGGCGCAGAAACTCGCGGACAAGTTCGGTAGCCTCGAAGGCGTGATCAAGGCTGACTGGCTGGACATGCGTCAAGCACTGCCCGAGAAGCAGGCCAAGGCCGTGCGTGAGTTTTTCGATAATGCGGATAACGCCAACCGCGCCCTGGCCATCGAGCAGCAGCTCAAGGACTTCGGCATGCATTGGGAGAGCGAGAAGAAGGTCGTCGAAGGCTTACCCGAAGCCGGTCACACCTGGGTGCTCACAGGCTCCCTGGAGCTGATGAGCCGCGACGTGGCCAAGGACAAGCTGGAAAGCCTCGGCGCCAAGGTGGCGGGCTCCGTCTCGGCGAAAACCCATTGCGTGGTGGCCGGCCCGGGCGCCGGTTCAAAGCTGGCCAAGGCCAGCGAACTGGGCCTCAAGGTTCTCGACGAAGAAGCCTTCGTCGCCTTCCTGGCCAAGCACAACATCACCGTCTGATGATGATCGTTCCCACGCTCCGCGTGGGAATGCAGCCCAAGGCGTGACGCTGAGCGTCACAAGAGACGTTCCCACGCAGAGCGTGGGAACGATCTTACGCGGCAAATGATCTAGTCTCAGTCACCCAGGGAGAGATCGCCATGTTCCGCTACTTCGAGCAGCTCAGTTCACGCATCGCCGCCCCCTTCGTGGCCGGGCCCTCTCGCGACGGCAAGGTGTGGCAATGCCGCTGCGGCCAATCCCTGTTTTTTCGCAACAGCCAATGCCTGGCCTGCCAGGCGCTGCTGGGCTACCAACCGCAACAAAGCCGGCTCGCCTCCCTGCAACCCGGCCCCGTGGAAGGCACCTGGCTGCAAGACGGCAATCTCGACGCCGGCGCCTTCCGCCGCTGCGCCAACCTCGACACCCCGGCCGCCTGCAACTGGCTGATCCCCGCCCATAGCACCGCGCCACTGTGCGTGGCGTGCAGCCTCAACCGCACCATCCCCGACCTGTCTGTGGCGGAAAACCCCGAACGCTGGCGCAAAGTGGAGATCGCCAAGCGCCGCCTGGTGGCCCAGCTCATCAGCCTCGGCTTGCAAGTGGTGCCCAAGAGCGTCGACGAAGACACCGGCCTGGCCTTCGACTTTGTCGGTATCGACTTGGAGGGCAATGCGCCCATGACTGGCCATGCCAACGGCCTGATCACCCTCGACATCAAGGAAGCCGACGATGCCCACCGTGAGAAAGTTCGCGTACAGATGCGTGAGCCTTACCGCACCTTGCTCGGGCATTTTCGCCATGAAGTGGGTCATTACTACTGGGATCGCCTGATCGCCAATACCCACTGGCTTGAACCGTTTCGCCGCCTGTTCGGCGACGAACGTGCCAGCTACGCCGATGCCCTGGACCAGCATTACCAGAACGGCCCGCGTCCCGATTGGCAACAGACCTGCGTCAGCGCCTACGCCACCATGCACCCCTGGGAAGACTGGGCCGAAACCTGGGCCCATTACCTGCACATGATGGATGCCGTCGATACGGCGTTGGGCTTTGGCATGAGCGCCCGCGAGATGGACCTGGATTACCAGCCGTTCCCCCTCAGCACCCTCTACGACCCAGAACACCCGGGCGGGGTGGCGTTCCTGTCATTCGTCAACGCCTGGATCGAACTGGCCGGCATGCTCAACGAGCTGTCGCGCAGCATGGGCCAGCCGGATTTCTATCCCTTTGTGCTGCCACCGGCGGTGATTGCCAAGTTGCACTTCATCCATCTGGTGATCCAGGAGGAGGGCGGAAGGGCGGATGAGGTCCTACAGGCCCAGTGAAATGGCTTTTCTGTGGGAGCTGGCTTGCCTGCGATAGCATCACCTAGGTCCAACTGACCGACCGCGTCGCCTGCATCGCGGGCAAGTGCTTGAACCGCCAGATGTTTTTATTCCAGCACCAACGGTTGTAACTTCCGATGAGATCGGTACAATGGCCCCGCTTGCCGATAGGCAGGCGTCGTTATGGTGACCCCATCGGTCCCCCCGCAACGATTACCCGTGAACCTGGTCAGAGCCGGAAGGCAGCAGCCACAGCGGGAACATTGTGTGCCGGGGTGTGGCTGGTGGGGTTGCCTCCATAACGCTCTCCCTTGCAGTACCTCTTCTGCGTCAAATCAAAAAATCTTTTATCTGATCACCTGCCCAGCTTATTGCGCAGCGATGACGGCTGTTTCACAACTTTAAATTCCCCCACTTTACAAGCCAAAACCACCTTGTTAGTTTGCGCCGGCCGCTTGTTTCAGAATGTAACAAGTGCACGGAATTGATATTGAAGTGCTATCACTTCTTTAACTAACAAGGATGTCTGTGATGAAAAGCCTGCAAGGGTTGCCCCGTCTTATCAGTGCGTCGGTGGGCGCTCCCGGTAAAGCCCGCAACTTGACCGCCGATGTGCAGTGCATCCAGTATTTATTCAACCTGATCATTCCCAAGCTGGGTTTTCCGCTGGCCGAGAACGGCAAGTGCGACGGCCAATTGGTGCAGTGCATCAGTCAGTACCAGTTCCGCCATCTCAAATATGCCCACCCCGATGGGGTGATCGATCCGACGGGTCGCACCTTCAACAGCCTGATCGAAGAAGCGGTGAAAGTGCCGGTGAAGGCGTTCCCGGCGATGCGTATCCCGAGCTTTCTCAATGTGTTCGGCAATAACCAGGGCGATGCGGTGCAGGCTACGGTCAATGTGTACCTGGACCGCATGCGCGCCATGGTCGAGGCCGAGCGACGCAACCGCCAGTTGGTGCTCCAGGCCACGTGCGACGGGGGCATGACCCTGACTGAAACCGACTTCCAGAACGCCGCCAAGCAGTTGGGCAACGGCATCTCGGTAAACATCATCAAGGCTTTCGCCACGGTTGAGTCGGGCGGGCGCTCGGGGTTCGGGCCGGCGAAGTTGCCGGTGATCGCCTTTGAAGGGCACCTGTTTCGCAAGTACACCAAACACATCTACGACCAGGCACACCCGCTGCTGTCGTATCCCTATGTGCGAAAAGCCGGGCCGCAGTGGCAGGTCAACAACAAGGATCAGGTCAAGGCCTGGGAGACCATGGCCACCGCCTTTGCGTTGGATCAGGAAGCAGCGTTGATGTCGGCGTCATGGGGCATGTTTCAGGTCATGGGTTTCAACTTTGCGGCGTGCGGTTACAAGACCGTGTTTGAGTTTGTCGCGGCATTAAAGATAAATGCCGGCAGCCAACTAAGGGCGTTCCTGAGTTTTTGCAGTCAGAGCCCGACACTGATGAAGGCCATGAAAGACAAGGATTACGTGGCCATGGCGCGTAACTATAACGGCAAGGACTACGGTAACTATGACGTGCTTATCGAAAAAGCCTACAACGCGCTTGAAGGGAAAAAATAAGATGATCCGTTTTCTGGCGATGGGTGTGTTGTCGTTGTGTGCCGTGGCCCCGGCATTTGCGGGTGCGCCTGCGCTGCACTCGGGCATGTATGAAGGGCTGATGCTGGCGGTAACGCCTGAGCATCAGGTGGAAGGTTTTTACGCGGAAGAATTGGGTGAGGGCGTCAGCAGATGCGCGTTCTACCTACAAGGCAACGCGAATGTAGTGACCACCTGGCTCGTCGATGCCTACCCTGGCAGCGTGACACCGTCCGCCGATGGCGTGACCTTGACCGTGGAGCAGGGCCGCCAGCATCCCGGCTGCATGAATGTGTTGATGCCAGAGATTGCCACGGGGTTGGACCTGACCCAGACCGCGAATAAACAGTGGATTGGCCTGGTGACGGTGGCCGTCGATAAGGTTTACCTGCTGAAAACCCCGGGGGCCAAGGCGGCCAAACGCCCGTATATCATCAAGGATGATGTGGTGGGCGTGCTGGCCTTCAAGGATGGCTGGGCGCAGGTTGAGTTCATCAATGCGCAGAATCGTTCGTTTATTGGCTGGATCAGCGAGGGTCAGTACGCGCGTCTGGCTCCTGCGAAAAGCTGATCTGAACAACAACACACTTAAAAATGTGGGAGCGGGCTTGCTCGCGAATGCGTAGTGTCAGTCAATGAATCTGGTACTGATACACCGCATTCGCGAGCAAGCCCGCTCCCACATGGGTATGTGTCAGCCAAAGGTTTCGCGCAGCAGCCCGGCGAACGCATCCCTGGCCAAGTGTCGCTGGGTGTCCGTGTGCCAAAACAGCAGATTGTCCACCGCCTGCAACTCCTCAAAACGGTACGACGCCAGCTGATTGGCCTGCTCATACCGAGCCAAAATGCCCTCCGGCGCCAAGGCCACGCCAATCCCCGCGCTGACACAACCAATGATCGTGCCCCAACTGGCATAACTGGCGATACTCGGCTTGAAGGCTTGAGGCTTGACCCAGTTCTCCAGCGCCGCGCGATAGGGGCAGCCCGGTGGCCACACCAGCAGCGTGCGCCCGGCCAGGTCTTCGGCGCTGTGGATCGGCGCGCTGGACGCACTGGCGATCAGTACCAGGCGTTCGCTGTAGACCACGCTGTGTTCGAGCTTGGCGCGCTTGCCGCCGCTGGCCACCAGGGCCACGTCCAGGCGATGGTGTTGCAGGTCGTCGAGCAGTTGGCTCCAGGCGCCGGTCACCAACTCCAGGCTGACGTCCGGGTAACGCCGGTGATACTCCGCCAGCAGCGGCGGCAAGCGCCCGCTGGCGCTGGACTCCACCGCACCGATGCGCAAGGTGCCGCGGGGTATGGCATTGGCGTCCACGGCGCGTTTGGATTCGTCCACCAGTGCGAGGATGCGTTCGCAGTACTCCAGGAAGATCTCGCCGGCGGCACTGATCGCCAGCCCGCGCCCGGCACGGATAAACAGCGGTGTGCCCAACTCGTTTTCCAGTTGCTTGATGCGCGTGGTGATGTTGGACGGCACACAGTGCAATTGCACGGCGGCCTGGGCCACGCTGCCGGTTTGCGCCACGGCTCGCACCATCTTCAGTTGGGCCAGTTCCATTGCTCAGTTCCAGTGATTGCAGAAGTCAGAAACGGTTAATTGTCCTGCGGGTGACCGGGGCCAAGACTGACGGCATTCCTTCTCTGTCTCTGGATGCCTTCGATGAATTCCCCGTCACCCGTGAAGCTTACGCTAGTGGTTGCCAGCGTCATCCTCTGTTGGGCCTATTCGCCAATTGGCGTGCACATGGGGCTGCACAGCTACAGCCCCGGGCAATTGGCCTTGCTGCGGTTTCTGATTGCGTCGCTGTTCATGGGCGGCGTGGCGTTGGCGATGGGCATCGGCCGGCCGCGCCTGCGGGATCTGCCGTGGTTGCTGGTGCTGGGTTTTTTCGGCGTGTTCCTGCACCACACCAGCCTCAACTATGGGCAGCAATTCGTTACGGCGGCGGCGTCCAGCGTGTTGGCGCAGTCGGCGCCGCTGTTTAGCGTGTTGATCGCGTTTTTCGCTTTGAAGGAGCGGGTCAGTGGCTGGCGCTGGGGGTGTGTGCTGCTCGGCTTGCTGGGTGTGCTGGTGGTGATCTGGGGTGATCAGGGGGTAGGTGACATCGACCCGCGTGGCTCGTTGATCCTGCTGGCGGCGCTGTCGTGGAGTGTGTATTTCGCCATCCAGAAGCACTATGCCCATCGCTACAGCCCGCTGACGATGGCGTGCTACATGGTGTGGGCGGGCACCTTGATGCTGTGCATCAACCTGCCAGGCCTGCCCGCCGCCGTGGCGCAGGCGCCGTTGGCGGAGAACCTGGCAGTGCTGGTGCTGGGGATTTTCCCCAGTGCCTTGGCATACTTGGCGTGGGCCTATGTATTGAAGCATGTCGAGGTCAGCCGCGCGTCGGTGGCGATGTACCTGATCCCGCCGGTGGCCATGCTGATGGCCGCGACGCTGCTTGGCGAGCAGATTGCCGCGCAAGTGGTGCTGGGTGGGGGGATCGTGCTGGCCAGCGTGGCGGCGATCAGTCTGGAGGGGCGCCGGGTGCGCGTTCCCCGGTGTACAGCTGGATGATGTCGTCGATCTCGCCGGACATTTTCATCCGCAACAAGGTGCGCAGGATGCGTTGCACCGGCACATTCGGGTCATTGCGCACGGTGCAGCCCAGGCTTTGCTCCTCGATTATCGCGACTTTATGCAGGCGCCGGCCGGGTGCCAGGCGTTGGTTGAAACGGTCGAGTATCCATTCATTGGTGACCGCGTACTTGAAGCGACCGGCCACCAGTTTGTGCAGCACCTGCTCTTCACTGCGGGCGTCGTCACGGATGAGCTGGCCGCTGGCGAACAAGGGGTCGAGGGTGGTGTAGCGGTAGTTGAGTACCGTGCCGATCAACTGCGGTGCCAGCTTGTCCATCTGCACGGTCTGTGCGGGCACGTGGGTGCTGACCAGCAGGTTGCGCTGCACAAACAGCGGCACGCTCCAGGTGTAGTCGCCGGACATATCATCGACCCACGCCTGGGCGACATAACAGCGCACATCGATATCGCCGTGTTCCATGGCCGCGGCGATGCGCGCCCGGGCCAGCACGTGGAAGTGCGTCGGGCGCCCGACCTGGGTGGCGAGGCTGGACATCAAGTCATACAAAATACCCTGGGTCGGCCGTCCGTCCTCCAGTTGCACCATGGGCATCGCCCAACTGTCGGAAACCGAGAAGCGCAGCGGTGCAGGCGCCGCCAGGCTAGCCGTGGCAATCATCCATAAAGCGCCCAGGACTACGCGCATATGCTCTCCGGGTTCAGGCCTTTTCGGGGCCAATGCGATGAGCTTAGTCAGATTAGGCGAGCGTGCCGGATGCAATTTCCCCCTTGCTCCGCTAGCATTACCGGCTTCCGCTTCCCAGTTGCGACGGTTTTCGATGAGTTATCAGGTTCTTGCACGTAAATGGCGTCCGCGCTCGTTCCGCGAAATGGTCGGCCAGACCCATGTGCTCAAGGCTCTGATCAATGCCTTGGACAGCCAGCGGCTGCACCACGCCTACCTGTTCACCGGCACACGCGGGGTGGGCAAGACCACCATCGCGCGCATCATCGCCAAATGCCTGAATTGTGAAACCGGTATCACTTCGACGCCCTGCGGCACCTGCTCGGTGTGCCGGGAAATCGACGAAGGGCGCTTTGTCGACCTGATCGAGATCGACGCCGCGAGCCGCACCAAGGTCGAAGACACCCGCGAGCTGCTGGACAACGTGCAGTACGCGCCCAGCCGCGGCCGCTTCAAGGTCTACCTGATCGACGAAGTGCACATGCTGTCCAGCCACTCCTTCAACGCCCTGTTGAAAACCCTGGAAGAGCCGCCGCCCTACGTCAAATTCATCCTGGCCACCACCGACCCGCAGAAACTTCCTGCAACGATTCTGTCGCGGTGCCTGCAGTTCTCCCTGAAGAACATGACCCCCGAGCGGGTGGTCGAGCACTTGACCCACGTGCTCGGTGTCGAGAACGTGCCGTTCGAAGACGACGCGCTGTGGCTGCTCGGCCGCGCCGCCGATGGTTCGATGCGTGACGCCATGAGCCTCACCGACCAGGCCATCGCCTTTGGTGAAGGCAAGGTCATGGCCGCCGATGTGCGCGCCATGCTCGGCACCCTCGACCACGGCCAGGTGTTCGACGTACTGCACGCGCTGATCGAAGGCGACGCCAAGGCGTTGCTCGAAGCCGTTCGCCACCTGTCGGAGCAGGGCCCGGACTGGAACGGCGTGCTCTCGGAAATCCTCAACGTGCTGCACCGCGTCGCCATCGCCCAGGCCTTGCCTGAAGGCGTCGATAACGGCCACGGTGACCGTGACCGCGTGCTGGCCCTGGCCCAGGCGCTGCCGGCCGAAGATGTGCAGTTCTACTACCAGATGGGCCTGATCGGTCGTCGCGACCTGCCCCTGGCGCCGGATCCGCGCGGTGGTTTCGAAATGGTCCTGCTGCGCATGCTGGCGTTCCGGCCCGCCGACTCGGCCGATGCGCCGAGACAGCCGCTAAAGCCAGTGGGGATCAGCCAGGCCACAGTTGATTCCGCCAAACCAGTGGCTGGCGCGGCGGTTGTCGCGCCAGTGGTTGCTGCACCTGTACCGGCGCCCGAGCCGGTGGTGGTTGCGCCTGTGGTTGTGCCGGAACCGGTTGTCGAATCCGAGCCCGAGCCGGTCGTTGACCTGCCGTGGAACGACCCGGTGGCAGCCGAGGCCGAGCCCGAAGCCGAGCAACAGCCCGCCGTGGAGCCCGTGCTGGAAACCACCGGCGAGCAGCCCGAGCTGACGCCAATGCCCACGCCGACCCCGGACAGCGTGGTGCCCGACGCCCCTGAGTGGGTGTCTGCGCCCGTGCCCGAGCCGACCGTCGCCCAGGTTGAAGCGGCCGTGCCGGGTATCGACGACGACGAACCGCCGCTGGACGAAGACTACATCGAGCCGGACATGGATTCGGCCTACAGCTACCTGGACGACCTGGCCAGCGAACATACCGCCGAGCCGGCCCCCGAGCCCGAGGCGGAACCCGCTGCGGCACCGGCCACCGGCCTGGCCCTGCAATGGCTGGAGCTGTTCCCGAAACTGCCGATCTCCGGCATGACCGGCAGCATCGCCGCCAACTGCACACTGATCGCCATTGATGGCGACCACTGGCTGCTGCACCTGGACCCGGCCCACAGCGCCCTGTTCAATGCCACCCAGCAACGTCGCCTGAATGACGCACTGAACCAGTACCATGAGCGCACGCTGACCGTCGCCATCGAGTTGATCAAGCCTGAGCAGGAAACCCCGGCCCAGGCCGCGACCCGCCGGCGCATCAACCGCCAGCGCGAAGCCGAGGACTCGATCCACGCTGATCCGCTCATCCAGCAAATGATGCAACAGTTCGGTGCGGTCGTCCGTCACGATACTATTGAACCTGTCGAAGCCCCGGTGCCCCAGGCGTCCTGATACCGGGCTACTCACTTGATCCACGTACTTTGAGGTAATTCCCATGATGAAAGGTGGCATGGCCGGCCTGATGAAGCAGGCGCAGCAGATGCAGGAAAAAATGGCCAAGATGCAGGAAGAACTGGCCAACGCCGAAGTCACCGGTAAAGCCGGTGGCGATATGGTCAGCGTGGTGATGACCGGTCGTCACGACATCAAGCGCGTCAGCATCGACCCAAGCGTATTGCCAGGTGTTGGCGAAGACGACCTGGAAATGCTCGAAGCGCTGTTCGCCGCGGCCGTCAACGACGCCGTGCGCAAGATCGAAGCCAACAGCCAGGAAAAAATGGGCGGCGTGACCGCTGGCATGCAACTGCCGCCAGGCATGAAGCTGCCGTTCTGATCGGTGCGCGTTAGCTAGACTCGAATGCCAGGCCATGTGCCTGGCATTTTTTTGCGCGCGCCACGTCCCATGTGGGAGCTGGCTGATCGTTCCCACGCTCTGCGTGGTAACGCCGCCGCGGACGCTCCGCGTCCAATCTGAACCCCGGCACCCCAAGCATGGTCTGCACCCTATACCGATGGATTCGCGAAAGGAGCCCCAGATGCCTCAACAACCGACTTTGAACCAGCGCATTGTCCTGGTCTCACGCCCACAGGGCGCACCCACCCCGGAAAACTTCCGCCTGGAGCGTGTGAATCTTCCGGAGTTGGCAGACGGCCAAGTCCTGCTGAAGACCTTGTACCTGTCGCTCGACCCCTACATGCGCGGACGCATGAGTGACGCGCCGTCCTACGCTGCTCCGGTGGAAATCGACGAGGTGATGACCGGCGGTGCTGTCAGCCGTATCGAGCAGTCGCGCAATCCGAAATTCGAAGTGGGTGATCTGGTGGTCGGTGCCACCGGCTGGCAAAGCCATAGCATTTCCGACGGGTACAACCTGATCCCTGTGCCCAAGGGCCTCGCCAGCCCCTCCATGGCCCTGGGTGTACTCGGCATGCCGGGCATGACCGCCTACATGGGCCTGATGGACATCGGCCAACCCAAGGCCGGCGAAACCCTGGTGGTGGCGGCGGCGTCCGGTGCGGTGGGCTCGGTGGTGGGGCAAGTGGCCAAGCTCAAGGGCTTGCGTGTGGTGGGTATCGCCGGCGGTGCGGACAAGTGCCGCTATGTAGTGGACGAGTTGGGCTTTGATGCCTGCATCGATCATAAGAGCGCAGACTTCGCCGATGAACTGGCCCAGGCCTGCTTCAAGGGCGTGGATATCTATTTCGAAAACGTCGGTGGCAAGGTGTTCGACGCGGTGCTGCCGTTGCTCAACCCCAAGGCGCGCATCCCGTTGTGCGGGTTGATCGCCGGCTACAACGCCCATCAGCCGCCGAGCGGCCCCGATCGGCTGCCCGCATTGCAACGCACGTTGCTGACCAAGCGTGTGCGCATCCAGGGTTTTATCGTGTTCGACGACTACGGCGACCGCCAGCCCGAGTTCATCAGCGCCATGGTGCCGTGGGTGCGCGAGGGCAAGGTGAAATTCCGCGAAGACGTGGTGGACGGCCTGGAGCAGGCGCCCGAAGCCTTTATCGGTTTGCTCGAAGGGCGCAACTTCGGCAAGTTGGTGGTGCGCGTCGCGCAGGATTGAGCATTTGACGCTAATCCGGGGCGCGGGTATAAACCGCGTCTCGTTGTTTTGTCGGACCCTTCGCCCATGAGCTTCAGCCCCCTGATTCGCCAACTGATCGACGCCCTGCGCACCTTGCCCGGCGTCGGCCAGAAAACCGCCCAGCGCATGGCGCTGCAACTGCTGGAGCGTGACCGCAGTGGCGGCACCCGGTTGGCCCAGGCCCTGAGCCAGGCCATGACCGGCGTCGGCCACTGCCGCCAGTGCCGCACCCTTACCGAAGAAGACCTCTGCCCGCAATGCGCCGACCCGCGCCGCGACGACACGTTGCTGTGCGTGGTGGAAGGGCCGATGGATGTGTACGCGGTGGAGCAGACCGGTTATCGCGGGCGCTACTTTGTGCTCAAGGGCCACCTCTCGCCGCTCGACGGCCTGGGGCCGGAGGCGATTGGCATTCCGCAACTGGTGGCGCGAATCGAAGAGCAGGGCACCTTTACCGAGGTGATCCTGGCCACCAACCCGACGGTGGAAGGCGAAGCGACGGCGCATTACATCGCGCAACTGCTGACCAACAAAGGCCTGATCACCTCGCGTATCGCCCATGGCGTGCCGTTGGGGGGCGAGTTGGAGCTGGTGGACGGCGGCACGTTGGCGCATTCGTTTGCGGGTCGCAAGCCAATCGCGCTCTAAGCAACACTGCAGAAGCAATGGTGGGACCTGGCTTGTGTGGGAGCGGGCTTGCTCGCGAATACAGTGTGTCAGTCGCCAGATTTATTGACTGACCCACCGCATTCGCGAGCAAGCCCGCTCCCACAGTGGTTTTGTGTTGTGGGTGATATTTGCGGATCGCTTGATAACCAAGCAAGCGCTTGGTAATTTTCCTCCACCTCTCCGTGGAGCTTGCCGATGTCTGCCTATCAGGACTACTTCGACCCCAGCCACCAATTGGTCCGCGACAGCGTGCGCCGTTTTGTCGAGCGCGAGATGCTGCCGGGGATCGAGCAATGGGAGGAGGCCGAGCGCTTTCCCCGCGAGCTGTACCTCAAGGCCGGCGCGGCGGGGATCCTGGGTATCGGCTACCCCGAAGCCCTTGGCGGCAGCCATGAAGGCGATTTGTTCGCCAAGGTCGCGGCCAGCGAGGAGTTGATGCGCTGTGGCTCTGGCGGTGTGGTGGCGGGGCTCGGTTCGCTGGATATCGGCCTGCCGCCCGTCGTCAAATGGGCGCGCGCCGAGGTGCGCGAACGCGTGGCGCCTTTGGTGCTGGCGGGCGAAAAGATCATCGCGCTGGCCGTCACCGAGCCGGGCGGTGGTTCCGATGTGGCCAACCTGCAAACCCGCGCCGTCCGCGATGGCGACCATTACCGGGTCAGCGGTAGCAAGACCTTTATCACCAGCGGCGTGCGCGCCGACTTCTACACCGTCGCCGTGCGCACCGGCGGGCCGGGCTTCGGCGGCATCAGCCTGCTACTGATCGAAAAAAATACTCCCGGTTTCACCGTCGGCCAGCCCCTGAAGAAAATGGGCTGGTGGGCGTCGGACACAGCCGAATTGTTCTTCGACGATTGCCGAGTGCCCGTAGGCAACTTGATCGGCGCCGAGAACATGGGGTTTGCCTGCATCATGGGCAACTTCCAGAGCGAACGCCTGGCCCTGGCGTTGATGGCCAACATGACGGCGCAGATGGCCCTGGAAGAAAGCCTCACGTGGGCCGCGCAGCGTGAAGCGTTCGGCAAGCCCATCGGCAAATTCCAGGTGCTCAAGCACCGGTTGGCGGAAATGGCCACGGCGGTGGAAGTCTCGCGGGAATTCACCTATCGCCAGGCGGCGAAGATGGCGGCGGGCAAGAGTGTGATCAAGGAAATTTCCATGGCCAAGAACCTGGCGACCGACACGGCGGATCGGGTCACCTATGACGCGGTGCAGATCCTCGGCGGGCAGGGGTATATGCGCGGCAGCCTGGTGGAGCGGCTGTATCGCGACAATCGCATTCTGTCGATTGGTGGGGGGACGCGAGAGGTGATGAACGAGATCATCAGCAAGCAGATGGGGCTCTAGTTTTTGTGGTGTTTTTCAGGGCCTCATCGCAGGCAAGCCAGCTCCCACATTCGACCGCATTCCAAAGGATGTACTCGGTCAACTGTGGGAGCGGGCTTGCTCGCGAAGAGGCCAGCACAGGCAACTGAAAAAGTTACTGTTCGCTCAGGGCAAACTGAGTCAAACAAAACGTCGGAATCCCCATATCTTCCAAACGCTGCGAGCCACCCAGCTCCGGCAAATCAATAATCGCCGCCGCTTCAAAAATCTTCGCGCCCATGCGCCGCACCAGATTCGCCGCAGCAATCAAGGTCCCGCCAGTGGCAATCAGGTCATCGAACATCAGCACCGAGTCGCCTTCACACAGGCTGTCGGCATGCACTTCCAGGAAGGCTTCGCCGTATTCGGTCTGGTAACCCTCGGCCAGCACGTCGGCCGGCAGTTTGCCCTGCTTGCGAAACAGGATCAGCGGTTTGTTCAATTGATAGGCGATGATCGAGCCGATCAGGAAGCCCCGCGCATCCATCGCGCCGATATGGGTGAAGTCAGCTTCGACATAGCGATGGGCAAAGCTGTCGGCCACCAGGCGCAGGGCGCGGGGCGATTGGAACAGTGGCGTGATGTCACGAAAGATCACCCCAGGCTTGGGGAAGTCGATGACAGGGCGGATCAGGGATTTGATGTCGAACGAATCGAAGGTCATCGTCGAAGAGTCCTGGGGCTGGAAACGGACTCGAAGTATACCTGCGGCCTCGCCGATTGGCGCGGCCGCAAGTGTCTGGATCAGCCCTCGAGGGAGCCACCGGCCAGCGCGCACAGCTGGATCGGGTCGAGGATATGCACTTCCTTGCCCTCGGCGGCGATCAGCTCGTTCTGCTGGAAGCGGGTAAACACGCGGGACACGGTTTCCACCGCGAGGCCCAGGTAGTTGCCGATTTCATTGCGCGACATGCTCAGGCGGAACTGGTTGGCCGAGAAGCCACGGGCGCGGAAGCGTGCGGACAGGTTGACCAGGAAGGTCGCGATGCGCTCGTCGGCGGTTTTCTTCGACAGCAGCAGCATCATTTGCTGGTCGTCACGAATCTCGCGGCTCATCACGCGCATCAACTGACGGCGCAATTGCGGCAATTGCAGGGCCAGTTCGTCGAGGCGTTCGAAAGGAATTTCGCACACCGACGTGGTCTCCAGCGCCTGGGCCGACACCGGGTGAATCTCGGTGTCCATGCCGGACAGCCCGACCAGTTCGCTGGGCAGGTGGAAACCGGTGATCTGCTCTTCGCCGCTGTCGCTCAGGCTGAACGTCTTCAACGCGCCGGAACGTACTGCATAGACGGAATCGAACTTGTCGCCCTGGCGAAACAGGAACTCGCCTTTTTTCAGTGGGCGGCCGCGTTTAACGATGTCGTCCAGCGCATCCATGTCTTCCAAATTCAACGAAAGTGGCAAGCAGAGGGGGGCCAGGCTGCAATCCTTGCAATGAGCCTGGCTGTGAGCGCGCAGTTTAACTGGCTCGGACATTTCTTAAATCCTTGTGGGAAAACACACATAAGACGTAAGGGTAACGCACTGAGGGAGTGTGAGGCCAGCCTGTACAAAAAACCGACAGGGGTATAAAGAATTTTCGCCAGGTGCCGATGACTTGCTATCAACCCTGGAACCTGGATGTTCACAAGATGGCTTCCCTTACGCTCGACCTGGCAATGCGCACGCAAATTACCACCACGCCAGATGCAAAAAAGCCCGTTGCCAAAACCGACGCCGCCGACCCGAAGGCCACTGATGAGACCAAACCTGCAGTCTCGGTGGTCATTTCCGGTGCGGCGATGAAAGCAGCTGCGGCCGAGAAAACCTCCAACAGTGACATCGATGACAGTGGCCTGGCAGAAAACGTCAAGCAACTGTTGAAGATGATTCGCGAGATCAAGAAGCAGATCGCCGAGAAACAGGCGGAAATGGCGGCGGTCATGGCTGACAAGAGCCTCAGCCCTGATCAGGCCAGGGCCAAGGCCACTGCCCTGCAATCGGCGTTGGGTGCGCTGCAGGCCAGCCTGACCAGTGCCCAGGCGTCCTTGACCAAGGCGATGAAAGACATGAGTGCTGGCGACTCGATCAAGGCCGCCGGCCTGGCGATGAAATAACCGCGCTCAAATCACCCGTGAAAACCGCTGCCTATTCTGGTGTTCCAGGTAGGCATCGAACACCATGCACACCGAGCGCACCAGCAGGCGCCCGGCCGGCAACACGCGAATGCCCTGGGCATCCAGTTCGATCAGGCCGTCGGCGGCCATGGCCTCAAGCTGGGGCCAGATATCGTCGAAATACCCGCGAAAATCGATGTTGAAGGCCTGTTCGACCTTGTCGAATGCCAGGCTGAAATTGCAGATCAACTGCTGGATCACTTCCCGGCGCAGCCGATCGTCCGTGGTGCATACCAAGCCACGGCTGGTGGCCAGTTGTGCGCTGGCCAAGGTGTTCTGGTAAGCGTTGAGGTCGCTGGTGTTCTGGCAGTACAGGTCGCCGATCTGGCTGATGGCTGACACGCCGAGGCCGATCAGGTCGCAATGGCCATGGGTGGTGTAGCCCTGGAAGTTACGTTGCAAGGTGCCTTCTTCCTGGGCGATGGCCAGCTCGTCATCCGGCAGGGCGAAGTGGTCCATGCCGATGTAGCGGTAGCCGGCCTGGGTCAGCTGTTCGATGGTGGTTTGCAGCATCAGCAGTTTTTCCGCCGGGGAGGGCAGGTCGTCGGTGTTGATCCGCCGCTGCGGCATGAAGCGTTCCGGCAGGTGGGCGTAGTTGAACACCGACAGTCGGTCGGGTTGCAGCTTGATCACTTCTTCCACGGTGCGCGCAAAGTTGAGCGGGGTTTGCTTGGGCAGGCCGTAGATCAGGTCGATATTGATCGAGCGAAATTGCAGGGTGCGCGCTGCATCGATGACGGCGCGGGTTTCTTCCAGGCTTTGCAGGCGATTGACCGCCCGTTGTACCTCGGGGTCGAGGTCTTGCAGGCCAATGCTCACGCGGTTGAACCCCAGCTCGCGCAACAGGCCCATGGTGGCCCAGTCGGCTTCGCGCGGGTCGATCTCGATGCCGTAGTCGCCGGAGTCATCGTCGAGCAGATTGAAGTGCTTGCGCAGGCAGCCCATGACTTGGCGCAGTTCGTCGTGGCTGAGAAAGGTCGGGGTACCGCCGCCGAAGTGCAGTTGCTCTACCGGCTGTTTCGGGTCGAGGTGGCAGGCCACCAGTTGGATCTCCTGCTCCAGCCGTTGCAGGTAGGCATGGGCACGGCCACGGTCCTTGGTGATGACCTTGTTGCAGGCGCAGTAGTAGCAGATGTTCGCGCAGAACGGCACATGCACATACAGCGACAACGGCCGCGCGGCCTTGCGGCTGTCGCGCAGGGCGTGGAGCAGGTCGAATGTGCCGACCTGGCTGTCGAATTGTACGGCGGTGGGGTAGGACGTGTAGCGCGGCCCCGCCAAGTCGTAGCGGTGAATCAGATCGGTGTCCCAACGAATGGCGTCGAGCATGCGGGCGTTCCCCCGGATAGGCTAATGGGCCGAGTCTAGGGGCGTTGCAGGGAGGGCACCTTGATTTGCATCAACAGGGAGCGGCGCTATGCCACATGGCGCCGAGCGCCCTGCCTCGCCAGTACTGATCCTTTTTGACGGTGTCTGTTGCCGTCATGCTGCGTTGCCGCTCCTCCCCATAGCCAGCTATGAGTCGTCGCGGCGCCTTGCCTGACGACAACAGCCACTCGTCAAAAAAGGATCGTACTGGCGAGGCAGGGCGCTAGTGCCCCATTAGCCAGTGCTGATGCGGACCGGGCAATGTCCAAATTCCAAACAGAATCACCAGCAGGCCACCGGTCATTCTTACGCTGCGTTTGCGTAACAGCGCCGTGACCCGCTCGGCCGCCAGCCCGGTCGCCAGCAGCACCGGCCAGGTGCCCAACCCAAACGCCAGCATCAACAACCCGCTGTCCAGCGCATTGCCCTGGCTCGCTGCCCACAGCAGGGTGCTGTAGACCAACCCGCACGGCAACCAGCCCCAGAGCGCGCCCAGCAGCAAGGCGCGCGGCAGGCTGGACACCGGCAGCAAACGGTTGGCAATCGGCTGGATATGCCGCCACAGGCCGCGCCCGAGGCTTTCGATACGGGTCAGGCCGCTCCACCAGCCGGCCAGGTACAGGCCCATGCTGATCAGCAGCAACCCGGCCAGCACACGCATGAACATCGCCGCCGGGCTGTTCGCCACGGCCCAGCCCGCCAGACCGATCAAGATGCCGGCCGTGGCATAGCTGAGGATGCGCCCCAGGTTGTATGCCAGCAGCAGGCGAAAACGGCGGCTGCGCTGCTCCTTGGGGATCGCCAGGGTCAGCGCGCCCATCAGCCCGCCACACATGCCCAGGCAGTGGCCGCCGCCGAGCAGGCCAAGGATCAGCGCGGAGACCAGCAGTGGCGCGAGTTCAAGCATGGGGTGGGTCTTTGGGTGGCTGTTCGGGGCCGTTGGCCTCGTCGACAGCGGCCAGGTGGTTGGGGTCCTGGTCGTCAAACAGCACGCTGTGGGCCGGGCCGTCGAGGTCGTCGTACTGGCCGCTGTCCACCGCCCAGAAGAAGATGTAGATGGCCACGCCCACTAACAGCAGCGCCGCTGGAATCATCACGTAGAGAGCTGGCATCGGTACTCCAAGCCCGCCCGGCTTATGCCGGCAGCGGGCGGGTGACTGTAGGGGCGCTGGTGCCCGGCGCGCTCGGCTGGCGAGTCAGGCGCAGGGCGTTGAGCACCACGGTCAACGAACTGAGGGACATGCCTATCGCCGCCCAGATCGGCGTGATCCAACCCAAGGCGGCAAACGGCAGCATAAGGCCATTGTACAGCCCGGCCCACAGCAGGTTTTCAATGATTACCCGGCGGGTGCGTCGCGCCAGGGTGAAGGCTTGCGCCAGGGCGTCGAGGCGGTTGGACAGCAGCACCGCGTCGGCGCTGGTCTTGGCCAGGTCGGTGGCCGAACCCATGGCCACGCTGATATCGGCGGCGGCGAGGACCGGCACATCGTTGACCCCGTCCCCAAGCATCAGCACCTTGCGGCCCTGCTGGTGCAACTGTTGCAACACCTGCAGCTTGTCGTCGGGGCGCAGGCCGCCACGGGCTTCGTCGATGCCCAGTTCGGCCGCCACGCTGGCGACCATCGGCGAGCTGTCTCCCGACAGCAACAAGGTACGCCAACCGCGCGCCTTGCACGCCGCCAGCAAGGCCGGGGCGTCGCTGCGCAAACGGTCATCGAGGACAAACCAGGCGAGGGCGCCGTGGGTATCGCCCAGCAGCAGCCATTGCCCGGCTTCGTCCGGTGAGGCGGGGATCGGGCAACCACTGAGGGCGCAGACAAAACCGGGCTGGCCGATGCGTAGCTGGTGCTCGCCGACACGGCCTTCCAGGCCCAGGCCGGGGGTGCTGAGCACCTCGTCGGCGGCCAGTGGGGCGCGGCCAAAGGCGCGGGCAATCGGGTGTTCGGAGCGGTTTTCGAGGGCGGCGGCGAGGCCCAGGCAGGCATTGCTGTCCAGCGCACCCAGGGGCCGGATCGCGCGGAGGGCCAAGCGGCCTTCGGTGAGGGTGCCGGTCTTGTCGAAAATCACCGTGTCGATCTGGTTCAGGCCTTCCAGCACATGGCCACGGGTCAGCAATAGCCCGAGTTTGTGCAGGGTGCCGGTGGCGGCGGTGAGGGCGGTGGGCGTGGCCAGCGACAGCGCGCAGGGGCAGGTCGCGACAAGCATGGCCAGGACGATCCAGAACGCGCGGGATGAATCCAGCTCCCACCACACCAGGCCGATCACGGCGGCGGCAATCAGCGAGCACAACAGGAACCACTGCGCGGCACGGTCGGCGATTTGCGCCAGGCGTGGTTTTTCCGCCTGGGCCCGTTCCAGCAGGCGCACGATGGCGGACAGGCGCGTGTCGTGGCCGAGGGCGCGCACTTCGACGGTCAGCGCGCCTTCGACATTGAGGGTGCCAGCGGTGACGCTATCGCCGACCTGGCGCGGTTGCGGCAGGTACTCGCCGGTGAGCAGGGATTCATCGATGCTGGATTGGCCGTCGAGAATCACGCCGTCTGCCGGCAATACCGCGCCGGGATGCACCAGCACGCGATCACCCAGGGCCAGTTCGCTGAGCAGGATGCGTTCGCTGTGGCCGTCGCGTTGCAAGCGCAGGCACGACGCCGGCAACAGGTTGACCAATTGTGCGGTGGCGGCGGCCGTGCGTTCCCGGGCGCGGCGCTCCAGGTAGCGCCCGGCGAGCAGGAACAGGGCGAACATGCCCACGGCGTCGAAATACAACTCGCCGACGCCGGTGATTGCAGTCCAGATCCCCGCCAGATACGCCCCGCCGATGGCCAGGGACACCGACACATCCATCGTCAGGTGGCGTGTGCGCAGGTCGCGCATCGCACCTTTGAAAAACGGCGCGCAGCTGTAGAACACGATGGGCGTGGTCAGGAACATCGCCACCCAGCGCAGGATCACGTGCAACTCGGGGCTCAGGTCGATGTTGAATTCCGGCCAGGTGGCCATGGTCGCCATCATCGCCTGGAACCACAGCAGCCCGGCCACGCCCAACTGGCGCAAGGCCAGGCGGTTTTCGTTGGCCAGTTGTTCGGCTGCGCGGTCCGCTTGATAGGGGTGGGCGGCATAGCCGATCTGGCGCAGCTCGCCGAGCAGTTGGCTCAGCGGCAATTGCCCGTCGGCCCAGCGCACTTGCAGGCGATGGTTGGACAGGTTCAGCCGCGCCTCGGCCACGGCGGGCAAGCGGCGCAGGTGTTTTTCGATCAGCCAGCCGCAGGCGGCGCAGCTGATGCCTTCCATCAATAACGTGGTTTCGGCGAGTTCGCCTTCGTGACGCACGAAGGGTTTTTGCACGTCGGCGCGGTCGTACAGCGCCAGTTCGTCCACTAGTTGGACCGGCAGTGCGTCGGGGTTGGCCGAGGCTTCGCTGCGGTGCTGGTAATAGCTTTCCAGGCCGCCGGCCACGATGGCTTCGGCCACGGCCTGGCAACCGGGGCAGCAGAGTTCGCGGCGTTCGCCGAGGATCTCGGCGGTGAACCGGCTGCCGGCGGGGACGGGCAGGGCGCAGTGGTAGCAGGGGGTGGGGCTGGTCATGGTTCGGTTCCGCTGATCGTTCCCACGCTCTGCGTGGGAACGCCTCGCTGGACGCTCTGCGTCCGCTTTTGTGACGCAGAGCGTCACGTGCTGCATTCCCACGCGGAGCGTGGGAACGATCATGGGTGCTGTTACTTTTTCAGGTCTTCGGCACCTTGCAGCGGTTCATCCCCCAGCAGCAAGTCTTTGTCGTGGCTGACCTGTTCCTCTTCGAACATGCGCCAGGTGCGGTCGCCTTCCACGCCAAGCAGTTCGACGAAACGGCGGCCTTCGACCTTGTCGGTGACCTGGCCGATGTAGCGGCCGGGTTCGCTGTCGCTGCGGGCCAGGTTGATCTTGCGATCCTTCTCGGGCTGCGTCGGGGAAATAAGGTTGAGTTCCAGGGTGGTCGGGTTGCTGTTGCCGGTCAGGTGCAGCTCGACTTCACCGGTCAGTTCATCCAGGTGCACCTTGGCGCGCAGTTGCAGGGTCTGGGCCAGCAGCTCGCGGTCGAGCGAGCGGTTGATGCCTTTGCCGGCCTCGTAGTAGTTGTCGTTGACCAGGTTGTCCGGGTTGTTCACCGCGATAGTCACCATGGACAAGGTCAAGGTCACCGAGCAGGCCAGGATGGCAATGATGATCCAGGGCCAGAGGTGCTTGTACCAGGGGCTTGCGGCAGTCGCTACGGGCATTGTTCTGCTCTCTATTTAACTTAACGGACTTGAGGGCCGATGAATCGGCTCTTGGCTTCAATACGAACGTCGGGGTCATCGGCGTCGGTGAGGATGAATTTGACCTCGTTGGTGCTCGACGGCAATTGCTCCGGCGCACTGGACAGCTCTACCGGCATGCTGACGATATCACCGGCAGCCACCCTGATCTCGCGGCGGCCTTGCAGCTTGAGGTCGGGCAGGCCAGCGGCGTCGAGCACGTAGGTGTGGTCGCGCTGGTCCTTGTTCATGATCTTCAGGCTGTAGACGTTTTCGATGCGGCCTTCGGCGTTTTCGCGGTACAGCACGCGGTCCTTGCTCACGTCGAAACCCACCAGCGAGCGCATGAAGAAAGCCGCCACCAGCAGGCTGATCATCGCCAGCAACACCAGCGCGTAGCCGATCAGACGCGGGCGCAGCTTATGGGTTTTCTGCCCGGAGAGGTTGTGTTCGGTGGTGTAGCTGATCAGGCCGCGTGGGTAGTCCATCTTGTCCATGATGTTGTCGCAGGCGTCGATACACGCCGCGCAGCCGATGCATTCGATTTGCAGGCCGTCGCGGATGTCGATACCGGTAGGGCACACCTGCACGCACATCGTGCAGTCGATGCAATCCCCCAGGCCCTCAGCCTTGTAGTCGCTGCCTTTTTTACGCGGGCCACGCAGTTCGCCGCGGCGTGGGTCGTAGGACACGATCAGGGTGTCCTTGTCGAACATCACGCTCTGGAAACGTGCGTACGGGCACATGTAGATACACACCTGCTCGCGCAGCCAGCCGGCGTTGCCGTAGGTGGCGAGGGTGAAGAAACCGACCCAGAAATACGACCAGCCATCGGCCTGGCCGGTGAAGAAGTCGAACACCAGTTCGCGGATCGGCGAGAAGTAGCCGACAAAGGTCATGCCGGTGACAAAACCGATCAGCAGCCACAAGGTGTGCTTGCTGAATTTACGCAAGAACTTGTTGGCGCCCATCGGCGCTTTATCGAGCTTGATGCGCTGGTTGCGGTCGCCTTCGGTGACCTTTTCGCACCACATGAAGATCCACGTCCACACGCTTTGCGGGCAGGTGTAGCCGCACCACACGCGGCCGGCGTACACGGTGATAAAGAACAGGCCAAAGGCCGCAACGATCAGGATGCCCGAGAGCAGGATGAAGTCCTGGGGCCAGAAGGTCGCGCCAAAAATAAAGAATTTACGTTCCGGCAGGTTCCACCACACAGCCTGGTGACCACCCCAGTTCAGCCACACCGTGCCGAAGTAGAGCAGGAACAGACCGGCGCCGCCGAGCATGCGCAGGTTGCGGAACAGGCCAGTGAAGGCACGGGTGTAGATTTTCTCGCGCGAGGCGTAGAGATCGATGGTCTTGGCAGGGGGGGTAACGTCATGTACCGGTATTTGGTCGCTCATCATTGCATCCCACGGCGGTGGAGATTTGCCTCGGCCAGTACGTGCCAGCCGGGGTCAAATTAGGGGTGTTGCAGTGGCCTAATGATACGCCCCCGATGATGTTGAACGGGGGCGACCTACATGATCTGGATCAATTGAATTGGCAAGTATGGTCGGTTTATCCCGGCTCGGTGGCCGAAACGAAGCAGTTCCAATGTGGGAGCGGGCTTGCTCGCGAATGCGTTGGGTCAGTCGGCTTATCCGTTACTGAACATACCGCATTCGCGAGCAAGCCCGCCCCCACTTTGGTTTCTCGTCGGTTTCAGAGTAGGCGAACGGCTCTATTCCTCCGCCTTTTTATCCCCGTGGGACAGGCTGTAAACATACGCCGCCAACAGATGCACCTTGTCGTTGCCCTGCATTTGCTCCTGCGCAGGCATCTGGCCCTGACGGCCATAACGGATGGTCTGCTGCAATTGCGCGAAGCTCGAACCGTAGATGAATGCGCCCGGGTGGGTCAGATCGGGCGCGCCCATTGCTGGGGTGCCTTTGCCGGCCGGGCCGTGGCAGGCCACGCAGTTGGTGGCGAAGAGTTTTTCACCGTTGGCTACGTCAGCCTTGGCGCCTTCCGGCAGCTTGCGGCCATCGAGGTTGGTCAGCACGAAACCGGCCACATCGGCCACGCCTTGTTCGCCAATCACTTCAGCCCAGGCCGGCATGACCGCGTGGCGGCCTTTCAGGATGGTTTCCTTGATGGTCGCCGGCTCGCCGCCCCAGCGCCAGTCGGCGTCGGTCAGGTTGGGGAAGCCGTAGGCGCCCTTGGCGTCGGAACCGTGGCACACCGAGCAGTTGGAGGCGAACAAACGGCCACCCATCTTCAGGGCTTGCGGGTCCTTGGCCACTTCTTCAATGGGCATCGACGCGAATTTGGCGAAGATCGGCCCGAACTTGGCTTCCGACTTGGCCATTTCCTTTTCCCACTCGTGCACGCCGGTCCAGCCGGTCTGGCCGTTGGCGAAGGGGGTTTGCTTATCGTTGTCGAGGTAGTTGTAGCCCGGCAGCACGCCTTTCCAGTTGCCCAGGCCCGGGTACAGCACCAGGTAGCCGAGGGCGAAGACGATGGTGCCGACGAACAGCATGAACCACCACTTCGGCAGCGGGTTGTCGTACTCCTCGATGCCGTCGAACGAGTGGCCGACGGTTTCGTCGGTTTGTTCGCTGCGCTGCCCCCTGCGGGTCGACAGCAACAGCCAGGTCAGGGCGAAGATGGTTCCCAGACTGAGGACTGTGACGTACAGACTCCAGAACGTAGTCATTCTTTGTTACTCCTAGAAGCTTGCTCGACGTGCTTGATGGCTTCGGGATCATCCGCAAAGGGCAGCATGGTTGCGTCGTCAAACTCCGACTTGCGGCGGGGGCTGAACACCCACAACGCCAGGCCTACAAAGGCCACCATCACCACAACGGTGCCCAGGCCTCGAATCATCCCGATATCCATGTAGGTCACCGTTTGCTTTTGATGATGGTGCCAAGGCCTTGCAGGTAGGCCACCAATGCGTCCATTTCGGTCTTGCCCTTCACGGCTGCAGCTGCACCGGCGATGTCTTCATCGGTGTAGGGCACGCCCAGGGTGCGCAAGACTTCCATCTTCTTCGCAGTGTCCTTGCCGTCGAGCTTGTTTTCCACGAGGAACGGGTACGCCGGCATTTTCGACTCAGGCACCACGTTGCGCGGGTTGTACAAGTGCGCGCGCTGCCAGTCATCGGAGTAACGTCCGCCGACACGGGCCAGGTCCGGGCCGGTGCGCTTGGAACCCCACAGGAACGGGTGGTCCCACACGCTTTCGCCGGCGACCGAGTAGTGGCCGTAGCGTTCGGTTTCGGCGCGGAACGGGCGGATCATCTGCGAGTGGCAGCCGACACAACCGTTGGCGATGTAGACGTCGCGGCCTTCCAGTTCAAGGGCGGTGCGCGGCTTCATGCCTTCGACCGGCTTGTTGGTCACGTCCTGGAAGAACAGCGGAACGATCTGGGTCAGGCCGCCGATACTCACGGCGATGACCATGAAGAAGGCCAGCAGGCCGATATTCTTCTCGACTACTTCATGCTTCATCAGTGCGCTCCCACTACGGCGATCTTGGCGGCGGCTTCAGCTTCTACAGGGTCGGCGGCACGCACGGTGCGCCAGACGTTGTAGGCCATCAGGAACATGCCGGAGGCAAAGAATGCACCGCCCAGGGCGCGGACGATGAAACCCGGATGGCTGGCTTGCAGCGCTTCGACGAAGGAGTAGGTGAGGGTGCCGTCATCGTTGATTGCACGCCACATCAGGCCCTGGGTGATGCCGTTGACCCACATCGAGGCGATGTAGAGCACGGTGCCGATGGTGGCCAGCCAGAAGTGCGCATTGATCAGCGCGACGCTGTGCATTTGCGGGCGACCGAACAGTTTCGGGATCATGTGGTACAGCGCGCCGATGGAGATCATCGCTACCCAACCGAGGGCGCCGGCGTGTACGTGGCCGATGGTCCAGTCGGTGTAGTGGGACAGCGAGTTGACGGTCTTGATCGCCATCATCGGCCCTTCGAAGGTCGACATGCCGTAGAACGCCAGCGATACCACGAGGAAGCGCAGGATCGGGTCGGTGCGCAATTTATGCCAGGCGCCCGACAGTGTCATCATGCCGTTGATCATGCCGCCCCAGCTCGGGGCCAGCAGGATGATCGACATCGCCATGCCCAGCGACTGCGCCCAATCCGGCAACGCGGTGTAGTGCAGGTGGTGGGGACCTGCCCAGATGTACAGGGTGATCAGCGCCCAGAAGTGCACGATGGACAGGCGATACGAGTAAATAGGACGTTCGGCCTGTTTCGGCACGAAGTAGTACATCATCCCCAGGAAACCCGTGGTCAGGAAAAACCCTACCGCGTTGTGCCCGTACCACCACTGGATCATCGCGTCCGTCGCCCCGGCGTACGCCGAATAGGACTTGAACAGGCTGACCGGCAGCGAGGCGTGGTTGACGATGTGCAGCATCGCCGTGACCAGGATAAAGGCGCCGTAGAACCAGTTGCCCACATAGATGTGCTTGGTCTTGCGCTTGACGATGGTGCCGAAGAACACCACGGCATAGGTCACCCACACAATGGCGAGCAAAATGGCGATGGGCCATTCCAGCTCGGCGTATTCCTTGGTGGTGGTGTAGCCCAGGGGCAGGGTGACGATGGCGCCGAGGATCACGGCTTGCCAGCCCCAGAAGGTGAAGGCGGCGAGGCCATCGGAGATCAGTCGCGTCTGGCAGGTTCGCTGCACGACATAGTAGGAGGTGGCAAACAATGCACATCCACCGAAGGCAAAAATCACCAGGTTGGTGTGCAGCGGGCGCAGGCGACCGAAGGTCGTCCAGGGCAAACCGAAATTCAATTCCGGCCAGACCAGTTGCGAGGCGATGAACACCCCGAGCCCCATGCCAAGGATCCCCCAGACCACCGTCATGATGGCGAACTGGCGGACTACCTTATAGTTATAAGCAGTCGGACTGATTGCTGTGCTCATTCTAAGGTTCCACGGTTTAGGTTTTTTTATAGGTAAAAATCGGCCGCAAGTATGTAGAAAGCGAGAGGCCAATGCAACGCAACGCTGACCTGTGTCAAGGCGTTCCACGCCAGATTCTGCGCCCTTTCCCTGTTTTACGTAAGGATAAAGTCGGAGTTGGAAAGCTGATCAAGTGGACAGGAATTTTTTCGGGTCGCAACGGGAGTCGTCGCGTACACCAGAACCGGCCCGCTGTGGAGGAAGCGTAGACCCGAATGGCGGGAGGGGAAAGTTGTGCTTTGGAGGGGGTGTGACAAAAGGTCGCGAAGTCTCGGCGGGTGAAAGCGTGATTATTCGTCCCAGGGATTGATCACCGTCACGCCACTGGATTTGAAGTCACTGACGTTGCGTGTGACAACGGTGAGTCCGTGTACCAGTGCGGTCGCCGCGATCAATGCATCGCTCTCGTTCGCCTGGTCGGGAACGTGCAGGTGGGCACAACGCAGTGCAACGGCCGCATCCACCGGCAGGATTCGGGCATCGAACGCCGGCATCACATGGCGCTTGAGCCAGGTGCGCAAGACTTTGCCTTGGGCCGGATCGCGCCGCTCCATACGCAGCACGCCGGTTTCCAGCTCTTTCAGCGTAATCACTGAGATGAACATGCGCGGTGCGATGACGCTTTTGGCCCAGGCGACGACGTTCGCGTCTGCCTGGGGTTTACGTAGCTCGGAAATAACGTTGGTGTCGAGTAGGTACATCAAGAAAGGTCCACGGGGCGATGAGTGATCACGGCGCGTTCGGTCTCGAAGTCGATATCGGCAGCGTCCGGCATGACCAGCAGTTCGACGATGTCGGCGTTCAGGCCGGTCAACTTCTGGTAGTCCTCAATGCTTAGCAGCACATGGGCGGGTTTGCCGCGGTCGGTGATGAAAACCGGGCCCTGGCGCGTGGCTTTTTTGGCACCGCTTGTGTCTTGATTGAATTCGCGACTGGAAATAGTGGTGATGGTCATGGGATAGCTCCCCGGGTCAGGGTGAATGTAGGTACGTTACTACTTTGGCTGCGCGGGTGGCAATATTGTCCCCACAAAAAAGCCCCGCCAGTTCTCACTGAGCGGGGCTCGCGGGTTTACGAAGACTGACTATTGCTCGGTCTTTTGCTCCCCATGGGACAAGCTGTAAACATACGCCGCCAGCAAATGCACCTTGTCATTCCCTTGCAGCACATCCTGCGCCGGCATCTGGCCTTGGCGGCCGTGACGGATCGTCTGCTGCAGCTGCGCCAGGCTGGTGCCGTAGATGTAGCCGGCCGGTTTGGTCAGGTCGGGTGCACCCATGGCTTCCATGCCAGTGCCTTGCGGGCCGTGGCAGGCGACGCAGGTGGTGTTGAACGCGGCTTGGCCGGCGGCCAGGTCGGCGCTGTTGTCGGCCGGCAATGGCAGCTTGGCCAGGTCGTGACGCACATAGGCGGCAACGTTTTTCACGCCGTCTTCACCGAGGATTTCACCCCAGGCCGGCATCGCCGCGTGGCGACCGTTGAGGATGGTGGTCTTGATCGCCTCTGCCGAACCGCCCCAGCGCCAGATGTTGTCCGCCAGGTTCGGGAAGCCATACGCGCCCTTGGCGTCCGAGCCGTGGCACACCGCGCAGTTGGAGGCAAACAGGCGACCGCCCATTTTCAACGCTTGCGGGTCTTTCGCCACTTCTTCCACGGGCATGGCCGCGAATTTGGCGAAGATCGGCCCGAACTTGGCGTCGGCCTTGGCCATTTCCTTGTCCCATTCCTTGTTCTGCGTCCAGCCGTCCTCGTAGCCTGGCAACACGCCTTTCCAGTTGCCCAGGCCCGGGTAGAGGATCAGGTAGCCGACCGCAAACACCAGGGTGCCGGCGAACAGCATGAACCACCACTGGGGCAGGGGGTTGTCGTACTCCTCGATCCCGTCGAAGGCGTGGCCCATGGTCTGGTCCACACTGCCCTTGGTCTCGCCCTTGCGGGTGCCGATCAACAGCCAGGTGAGGCCGATCAGGCTGCCCAGGGTCAGTACGCAGATCCATGTACTCCAAAATAGGGTCATGGCCGAGTGCTCCTTATTGCAGGCTCTTCTTGAGCGTCGGATGGAGAGGGTTCATCGGCGAACGGCAGCAGGCGCGCCTGCTCGAACTCCGCATTGCGCCGGTTGTTGAACACCCACAGCGACAGGCCGATAAAGGCGATGGCGACGACCAGCGTGCCAAGGCCGCGGATGGTGCCCGCATCGAATTCAAATCCCATGGCTCACCTCTTGCTCTTGATGGCAGTGCCGAGCACTTGCAGGTACGAAACCAGTGCGTCCATCTCGGTCTTGCCTTTGAGGCTGGCGACGGCGCCACTGATGTCGTCGTCGGTGTACGGCACGCCGAGGGTGCGCATCACTTTCAACTTGGTCTCGGTGTGGCTGCTGTCGACCGCGGCGGTGACCAGCCATGGGTAGGCTGGCATTTTCGACTCGGGCACCACGTTGCGCGGGTTGTACAAGTGCGCGCGGTGCCAGTCGTCCGAGTAGCGTGCACCGACGCGGGCCAGGTCCGGACCGGTGCGCTTGGAGCCCCACAGGAACGGGTGGTCCCAGACGCTTTCGCCCGCCACCGAGTAGTGGCCGTAGCGCTCGGTCTCGGCGCGGAATGGGCGGATCATCTGCGAGTGGCACTGCACACAGCCTTCGCGGATGTAGATGTCACGGCCTTCCAGTTGCAGCGCGGTGTAGGGCTTCATGCCTTCCACGGGCTTGTTGGTGACGTCCTGGAAGAACAGCGGGACGATCTGGGTCAGGCCGCCGATACTCACGGCCAGCACCATCAGCAGCATCAGCAGGCCGACGTTCTTTTCAATCGTTTCGTGTTTCATCACTGACTCCTCAGGCCATCTGCGTGGCGGTGGCGGCTTCGACAGGTTGTGCCGAGCGCACGGTGCGCCAAGTGTTGTAAGCCATCAGGAACATGCCGCTGAGGAACACTGCACCGCCCACCAACCGCACGATGAAGCCAGGGTGGCTGGCCACCAGGGTTTCGACGAAGGAGTAGGTCAAGGTGCCGTCTTCGTTGACCGCACGCCACATCAGGCCCTGGGCGATGCCGTTGACCCACATCGAGGCGATGTAGAGCACGGTGCCGATGGTGGCCAGCCAGAAATGCGCGTTGATCAGGCCGAGGCTGTACATCTGCTCGCGACCGAAGATTTTCGGGATCATGTGGTACAGCGCGCCGATGGAGATCATCGCTACCCAACCGAGGGCGCCGGCGTGTACGTGGCCGATGGTCCAGTCGGTGTAGTGGGAGAGGGCGTTGACGGTCTTGATCGCCATCATCGGGCCTTCGAACGTCGACATGCCGTAGAACGCCAGGGAGACCACGAGGAAGCGCAGGATCGGGTCGCTGCGCAACTTATGCCAGGCGCCCGACAGGGTCATCATGCCGTTGATCATCCCGCCCCAGCTCGGTGCCAGCAGCACCAGCGACATCACCATGCCCAGGGACTGTGCCCAGTCCGGCAGCGCGGTGTAGTGCAAGTGGTGGGGACCTGCCCAGATGTACAGGGTGATCAGTGCCCAGAAGTGCACGATGGACAAGCGATAGGAATACACCGGACGCTCGGCCTGTTTCGGCACGAAGTAGTACATCATCCCGAGGAAGCCAGCGGTGAGGAAAAAGCCTACCGCGTTATGTCCATACCACCACTGCACCATGGCATCCGTCGCACCACCGTAGAGGGAGTAGGACTTGGTCAGGCTGACCGGGATTTCCAGGTTGTTGACGATATGCAAAATGGCCACGGTGATGATGAACGCACCGAAAAACCAGTTACCGACGTAGATGTGCTTGGTATTGCGCTTCATCACCGTGCCGAAGAACACGATGGCGTAGGCCACCCAGACAATGGTGATGAGGATGTCGATCGGCCATTCCAGCTCGGCGTATTCCTTGGAGCTGGTGTAGCCCAGCGGCAAGGTGATCGCGGCCAACAGGATGACCAACTGCCAGCCCCAGAAGCAGAACGCGGCGATTTTCGGCGCAAACAGCTGGGTCTGGCAGGTGCGTTGCACCGAATAAAAGGAGCTGGCGAACAGCGCGCAGCCACCGAACGCGAAGATCACCGCGTTGGTGTGCAACGGGCGCAGGCGGCCGAAGCTGGTCCAGGGTAAATCGAAATTCAGAGCAGGCCAGACCAATTGGGCGGCGAGAAAAACCCCGAGCCCCATGCCGACGATGCCCCACACCACCGTCATAATGGCGAATTGGCGGACCACCTTGTAGTTATAGGCGGTACTTAAAGTAGTGTTCATGGTTCCCCATCCACGGTTCAACCCAAGCAAATGCGGCACTTGGGCTGGAGTTATAGGCAGACTAAATAGCGAGGCAAGCATGGGCAAAGAGCACAAGGCCAGTATTGACGGGGATCAATGGGCGCAGTGTGTGCGGGAACACGGCTGGTTGTGGGATGTCGCGACGGGCGTCGCAGGGCATGAACCTGTGACGCTGATCCTGGCCCACGGCGCCGGCGCACCGATGGACTCATCCTTCATGAACGACATGGCTGCACGCCTTGCCGGGCACGGCGTCAACGTGTTGCGCTTTGAGTTCCCCTACATGGCCCAACGCCGTGTGGACGGTGGCAAGCGCCCACCGAATCCGGCGCCGAAACTGCTGGAGGCATGGCGCGAGGTGCATGCGCAAGTGCGACGTCATGTCGCTGGGAAACTGGCGATTGGCGGCAAGTCCATGGGCGGGCGCATGGCCAGTCTGTTGGCGGATGAATTGGGCGCTGATGGGTTGGTGTGCCTGGGGTATCCGTTCTATGCGGTGGGCAAGCCGGAAAAACCACGGGTGGAGCACCTGGCAGGGCTGAAGACGCGGACCTTGATCGTGCAGGGCGAGCGCGATGCCTTGGGCAATCGGGCGGCGGTGGAGGGCTATGTGTTAGCGCCGAGCATCGAGCTGATGTGGCTGGTGGCGGGGGATCATGATTTGAAACCGTTGAAGGTTTCGGGGTTTAGTCATGAGCAGCATTTGGCGGCTGCGGCGGTGAAAGTAGCTGGGTTTCTCGGCGGCTGTTAGGGCCTCATCGCAGCGATGCGGCGACCCGACAAGCCAGCTCCCACATTGGACGGTGTTCACAGATTTCCATGTGTGAACACATTCAACTGTGGGAGCTGGCTTGCCTGCGATAGCGGTCTATCGGTTGAAACGCTCCACCAGCGAATACTGGGTATTCGCGGTATGAGTAAGCTCTTCACTCAACTGCGCCGAATTCAACGCCTGCTCCGACGTCTGGTCCGCCAACAACGCAATCGTGCTGATATTGCGGCTGATTTCTTCGGCCACCGAGCTTTGCTCTTCGGTCGCCGCCGCGATCTGCGTGGTCATGTCGGTGATATGCGCCACCGCTTCACTGATCCCCACCAACGCCTGATCCGCCTCCATCACCCGCGCCACACCTTCTTCGGCCTGGCGATGCCCGGCGTCCATGGTTTGCACGGCAGCGGCAGCGGTCTGCTGCAACTTGGCGATCAGGGCGTGGATCTGCCCGGTGGACTCAGCGGTACGCTGGGCCAGTTGGCGCACTTCGTCGGCCACCACGGCAAAACCACGGCCCATCTCACCGGCACGCGCCGCTTCGATCGCGGCGTTGAGCGCTAGCAGGTTGGTCTGGTCGGCGATGCCTTTGATCACATCGACCACGCCGCCGATCTCATCGCTGTCCTTGGCCAATTGGGTGACGGTTACGCCCGTCTCGCCAACGGCCATCGACAGGCGCTGAATCGCCTCGCGGGTTTCCCCGGCGATATCGCGGCCGCGGCCGGTCAGGCGGTTGGCCTCCTGGGTCGCATCAGCGGTGCGCTGTACATGGCTGGCGACTTCCTGGGTCGTCGCCGCCATCTGGTTGACAGCGGTAGCCACCTGCTCGGTCTCGACGCGCTGGCGTTCCAAACCGCTGGAGCTGTTGTGCGCCAGGGTATTGGACTGCGCCGCCTGGTCGTTGAGGTGTTCTGCAGTGTCCTGCAGGCGCGTGAGGCACGTTTTCAGACGGGCTTCCTGGCTGAGGATCGACATCTCCAGGCGCGCCTGGGCGCCACGGCTGTCGGTGTACATCTGCGCGATCAACGGGTCGGAGGTGGTCTGCTCGGCCAGGCGCAGCAAGCGCTTGAGGCCACGCTGTTGCCAGCTCAGGCCCAGCAGGCCCAAGGGCACCGACAACCCCGCCGCCAGGGCAAAGCCCCAGTGGGAGTTGAGCGACGCGCCGATCATGAAACTCAACTGGCTGACCAGGATAAACGGCAGCCAGTCTTGCAGCACCGGCAGCCACTTGTCTTTCTGGGGGATCGCCGACTTGCCCTGGTTGATGCGTTGATAGAGCGCTTCGGCGCGGCGGATCTGCTCGGCGGTGGGCTTGATGCGCACCGATTCGTAGCCGACCACCTGGTTGCCTTCGAAAACCGGCGTCACATAGGCGTTAACCCAGTAGTGGTCACCGGTCTTGCAGCGATTCTTGACAATGCCCATCCATGGCAAGCCTTGTTTGAGCGTGGTCCACATATGCGCAAACACCGCTCCCGGAACATCCGGGTGACGCACCAGGTTGTGTGGCGCACGCAGCAGTTCTTCGCGGGTGAACCCACTGATCTCGACAAACGCGTCGTTACAGTAGGTGATCACACCCTTGGCATCTGTGGTGGAGATCAACCGTTGCTGAGCGGGGAAGGTACGTTCGCGCTGGGTAACGGGTTGGTTATTACGCATGATTGTTCAATCCGCAAGGCTTTCAGGGGTTATCGGCACGGGCAGGGGTTTATTTAACTTATTTTTGCAACAATCAACCGGCCAGCATCGGGTACGTAAACAAGCCGAAGTGAAGCAGATTCAGGCCGAAGTGCGTGGCAACCGCCGCACCCAGACCGCCGAAGCGATACGCCAGGCCATAACCGACCCCGGCAATGCTCGCCAACAGCACCCACTGCCAACCCGCGGCCAGGTGCACCAGGCCAAAGAGCAGCGAGGCCAGCAACAACGCGAGATTGTCACCGTAGGGCAGCTGTTTGAAACGTTGGCTCAGCCCGCCCTGGACGTAGCCACGGAACAGCGCTTCTTCCACCAGGGTGACCAGCAGCAGATTGTTCAACACCCACAGCCACGCCTGCTCCGGCCATTTCGGCGCCCAACTGATCATGCCCAGCAGCGCGGCGCCACCCAGCGCGGCAACGGCCGTCAAGGTCAAGGCCAGCGCGGTGACGCAGATCGACAGGCGCAACGAACGGCGCGCCACGATCCATGGGCAGGCCAGCAGCAGCCAGAAGCCGATCAGCGGCTTGTCCTGGTTGAGGTACATCGAGAAGGGCACGGCGTCGGCGGTAAATCGCTGCGGGGCAATGCCGCGTCCATTGTAGAAACCCGGCAGCCAGTGCATCGCCAGGCCCAGGGCCAGCACGATAAACAAGCCGTGGCCCAAGTAGCGCGCCCAAGGGGTGCGCTGCTGGCGTACGGCATACCCGGCCAGCAACAACAGGGCGACCGAGATGCCGGCGAGCAGGCCCAATTGCCCATAGATCAGGGCCAATACGTAGCCAATGGAAAGAAGCGCCAGGTACAGCCAGGGCAGTGCGAGCATGGTGAGTCCTTGGAAAAATCTGGGCGGCATTATACCAACCCGTCCTACAGGGCCCACATGAAAACTCCTCTACTCCGGGCGTTGGTATTTCCGGCTGATCCTCAGGTTGAAACTGTCGCGCCTTGGCAAACCCATGCTTTACGCGGCGGCCAATGTGTCGGATGTGATGAAGACGGCTGACGGGCATGGGCGAACTGCGCCTGTGAGGCGGGCTAACCACTCTGGAAAAGTTTGATATTGGAAATAATCATGAATTAAGAGCAAGGAAAGGTCTGATTTGCCGACACGCTTGTTTTTTAGTTTCCGCTAATGAAGGCATCAAAAGCGGGTGGGTAATTCAGGCCTTCCTTGGGTCAAAAACTGCTTTTTTATTAGTGGATACTTAACTACTGAAAGGGGAGGTCCTTGTCAGGGAATAACTTGAACGTCCTTGAGATCATAATCACCCTCCAGAACGAAGCTTTGTGTTTGGTCGGGATCGTTAACCATCTTGCAATCTTTGAAGTTGCCGCGAATGTACTCCTGTCCAGGTGTGCGGTCAGACGTAAGGTTTAAGGTGCCACTGTGTGCATGCCAAGAGGTAATGAAATTATTGATGACCAATACCCAAGTGAGTGTTGCATCCCCAAAGTAGGTCAGATCGACTGCACCATCGGCGATGTTGTCGTTAAATGCGATCACGATAGCTTGATAGTTGTAATCTGGCGAGTCTTCTCCGACCCTTCGAGCGACCCACCTTGTAGAAGACCACTCGTTGCTAAGGTGTTTTTCGAAATGATGACGTTTAGCGTCTGGCAGTTGAAGTGGGCCGGTATTTTTTGTGATCTCGATCGTGCCGATGGCGTGCTGGGAGTTTTTGTCATCAATGCGATGGATGAGTTCATTCAGCTTTTTGTTAAACATGTCATTCTCCAAGTATGAGTGCGATCTTTTTCATGCTCGCTACTTTATTATTCATTAACTGGGAATGCCGTCTACTGTTAATGTTGACAGGTGTTAAAAGGATTTTTTAATGCTTTTCAGTTGTATAAGAATAGAGGGGTTTGGTTATGATTTTTTCGGCCGCAACACCAGCCACAACGCGCCAGCAATCAACACCCCGCCATACAGATGCGCCATCGATAAGGGCTCGCCCAGCAACAGCGCCCCCCACAATACCCCAAACGGCGGGATCAAAAAGGTGGTGGTCATCGACCGCACCGGCCCGATGGCGGTGAGCAAACGGAAGTACAACACGTAGGCCAGCGCCGTACACACCAGGCCCAACCCGAGCAACGAGCCCCACACCGGCCAGCCGCCCCAACTCGCGGGCGGATGGCTGATGGCGCTGTAGGCAAACAGCGGCAACAGAAACAACGTCGCACCGAGCATGCTGCCCAAGGCCGACAGACGACTGTCCAAGCCACCGCGCTGATCCAGCCAGCGCCGCGCCAGGAACCCGGCAAAGCCATAACAGGTGGTGGCGACCAGGCAGGCCAGCGCGCCCATCAACAACTCCGAGTCAAACGCCACCGGCCCCGCACGGGTCAACACGCCCACGCCCAGCAGGCCCAGGCTGACCCCGGCGAGTTTCGACGGGGTCAGGCGTTCACTGAAAAACAGCCCGCCAATCAACACGCCCATCAACGGCGTGGTGGCGTTGAAGATCGCCGAGTAACCCGCCGGCAGCACCTGGGCGGCCACCGAGTACATCGTCGCCGGAATGCCCGAGTTGATGACCCCCAGCAGCAGGACGGTCTTGAACTTGCCCTGGAAATCCCACTTCACACGCATCACCGCGAGGATCACCAACAAGCCGGCAGCGGCAATCGACACCCGGAAAAACGCGGTCGGCACCGCCCCCAGCTCCGGCGCGATAATGCGCATGAACAGAAAGCTGGCGCCCCAAATGGCGGCGAGCCCCAGCAGGTACAGGGTGTCGACAGGTCTCACGGAGTTCTCCTACATCAATCAGGCGGCGAGTGTTGCATGTCACCTCGACTGATTACAGGACAAACCGCGTCACCATCCCATTGAGGTCCACCGCCAGGCGCGACAGTTCCTGGCTGGCGGCCGAGGTCTGGGTGGCGCCGGCGGCGGTCTGGGTGGACAGGTCGCGAATGTTCACCAGGCTGCGGTCTACCTCGCGCGCCACCAGGGCCTGTTGCTCGGCGGCGCTGGCGATTACCAGGTTGCGTTGGCTGATCTGCGAGATGGCCGCAGTGATTTTCTCCAGGGCGCTGCCCGCGCTGTTGGCCCGTTGCAGGGTTTGCCCGGCGTGTTCGGCGCTGCTGTTCAGCGCGCCGACCGTGTCCTGGGTGCCTTGCTGGATGCCGGTGATCATCTGCTCGATTTCTTCGGTGGAGTTCTGGGTGCGTTGGGCCAGTGAGCGCACCTCGTCGGCAACCACCGCAAAACCACGGCCAGCCTCGCCCGCGCGGGCGGCTTCGATGGCGGCGTTCAGCGCCAGCAGGTTGGTTTGCCCGGCAATGCCGCGGATCACTTCCAGCACCTTGCTGATATCTTGCGCCTGTACCGCCAGGCCTTCGGCTTTATTGGAGGCGCCGAGCACTTCGTCCACCAGGTTCTGGATCGAGCTGATGGTTTCGCTGATCTGGTAGTGGCCGTGCTTGCTGTCTTCGTCGGAGGCCTTGGACGCCTCGGCGCTGGACACCGCATTGCCCGCCACCTCATCCACCGCCGCGCTCATCTGGGTCACGGCGGTCGCGGCCTGTTCGATTTCATCGTTCTGCGCTTGCAGGCCACGGGTGCTCTGTTCCATCACCGAGCTCATTTCTTCGGCGGCGGAGGCCAGCTGTTGCGCCGATTCGCTGATGCCGCGAATGGTGGTTTGCAGCTGCGCCTGCATGGTGGCCAGGGCCGTCAACAAGTGCGCCGGCTCGTCCTTGCCGCGCACCACGATGGGTTGGCTCAAGTCGCCAGCGGCGATGGTGCGTGCCACGCTCAGCGCCTGGCCGAGGGGGGCGGTGATGCTGCGGGTCAGCAGCCACGCCAGGACCAAGGTGGCCAGCAGCGCGAACACGATGATCAGGCCGACCACCCATTGTGCGTTCGTATACGTCTGCGCCGCCGACGCCACTGCCGCTTCGACACCGTCCTGGTTGAAGACGATCAGCTCTTCCAGGCTTTTGCTGAGGATCACACCCTGGGGCGCCAGGCGCGTGTTGAGCAGGTCGATGGCGTCTTGTTGCTGATCCTTGTCCACCAGCGCGACGATCTGCCCGACCAGGCTGAGATAGGTGTCCACGTTGACCTTGAGCTGCTTGAGTTTCTCGCCTTCTTCGGCGTCGCTGAGCAGGCTTTCGTGACGCTGCAGCAAGGTTTGCAGTTCGCTGCGGTGGCGGTCGAGCAGGCTTTTGCTGGTGTCACGAATCCGCGATTCATCGGTGGTGGCCAGGCGCAACGCTTCCAGGCGGATGCTGGCCACGTAGGCGGCACTGTCGTGGATATTCTCGATGCTCGGCATCCACGATTGCTCGATGACCAGCGCACTTTCGCGCAGCTTGGCCATCTGGCCCAGGCCAAACAGGCCAACGATCACCAGCAAGCTGGCCAAAACCCCAAAACTCAGACCAGCACGCAAGCCGATCCTCATGTTCCTCAATGACATCTCAATGCTCCTTGGGCGATTAGAACCTGTTCCCGTGCCGGCCTTTAGACCTTGTCAGGGGGGGAAAGGGCGCGCTGTATAGCAAAGTGCCACTAATGAGGTAATCAGGGTTTCCCTTACGGCGTATCAAGACGGTTACATAGCCGTGCCGGCCATTGCGGTGCCGGATTTTTCGCCCGCACAGCGCCAGGCTGCGCCGTTGCAGGCGTGTGGAGCAAACACCTTGCGACTTTTTGGTGCGTTTATTGACCGGTTGGTCGAATTTAAAGAAATGAAAATAAATGTACGAATTTAACAAAGTTGTACAACGCGCCAGGAAAAATCGTCCTTCTCCTGCCTTCCTACACTGGCTAAGCTCAGGTCTTCCAGATACCCGCAGAGGTTTCCCGCATGTCGCCATCCACGCCCGCCCTCGCCATCGCCCGGATGATCCTTGATGGCTTCGACGATTACCGTGAGCATTTTCGCCAGATCACCGATGGCGCCCGCGAGCGTTTCGAAAAGGCCCAGTGGCAGCAGGGGCAGGCGGCGTCGGCGGCGCGGATCAACCTGTATGAAGAGAAGGTCGGCGAAGTGACCACGCGCCTGCACGCGAGCTTCGCCGAGGGCGAATTGCTGGACATCGACCTGTGGCCCCTGGTGAAAAGCGCCTACATCGGCCTGATCGACCTGCGCTTTGACGATGAACTGTCCGAGACCTGGTACAACTCGATCTTCTGCGGCCTGTTCAGCCATGACCTGATCAGCGACGGCTGCATGTTCATCCACACCACCCGACCCAGCCTGCGCCGGGCGCGCGCGGCGCAAACGCGCACGTACGCGCCAGCGGGCAACATCGCCGCGATGCTGGCGCAGGTCTTCGCCGACTATCGCTTCAGCGAGCCCTACGCCGACTTGCCCGCCGACCTGCGCCGCCTTGAAGCCCAACTGCGCGAGAACCTGCCGGACTGGGTATGCAAAGACCCCGACCTCAAGGTCGAGCTGTTTTCCTCGGTGCTCTACCGCAATAAAGGCGCCTACCTTGTAGGACGCATCTACACCCGCGACGAACAATGGCCCCTGGTGATCCCGCTGCTGCACCGCGAAGGGCAGGGCATCCAGATCGATGCGCTGATTACCGACGAAGCCGACGTGTCGATCATTTTTTCGTTTACCCGCTCCTACTTCATGGTCGATGTGCCGGTGCCGGCGGAGTTCATTGGCTTCCTGCGGCGCATCCTGCCGGGCAAGCACATTGCCGAGTTGTACACCTCCATCGGCTTCTACAAACACGGCAAGTCGGAGTTCTACCGCGCGCTGATCAACCACCTCGCCACCACCGACGACCAGTTCATCATGGCCCCCGGCGTGCGCGGCATGGTCATGAGCGTGTTCACGCTGCCGGGCTTCAACACCGTGTTCAAGATCATCAAGGACCGTTTTTCGCCGTCGAAAAACGTCAACCGCGCCACCGTGATCGAGAAATATCGCCTGGTCAAAAGCGTCGACCGCGTAGGACGCATGGCCGACACCCAGGAATTCGCCGACTTCCGTTTCCCCCTCAGCAAATTCGAACCCGAATGCCTGGCCGAACTGCTGGAAGTCGCCGCCGGCACCGTCGAAGTCGAAGGCGACACGGTGCTCATCCGCCACTGCTGGACCGAGCGGCGCATGACCCCGCTCAACCTCTACCTGGAAAACGCCAACCCCGCTCAGGTGCGCGAAGCCCTCGAAGACTACGGCCTTGCCATCAAGCAACTGGCGGCGGCGAATATCTTCCCCGGCGACATGCTGCTGAAAAACTTCGGCGTCACCCGCCACGGCCGCGTGGTGTTCTACGACTACGACGAAATCTGCTTTCTTACCGAAGCCAACTTCCGCCACATCCCCGCACCGCGTACCCCCGAGGACGAAATGGCCTCCGAGCCCTGGTACTCCATCGGCCCGCTGGATGTGTTCCCCGAAGAGTTCCCGCCGTTCCTGTTCGCCGATGCCGGCCAGCGTAAGCTGTTCGATGAACTGCACGGCGAGCTGTACAACGCCGACTACTGGAAAGGCCTGCAGGATGCGATTCGTGCGGGCAAGGTCATCGACGTGTTCCCATACAGGCGCAGGGACCCAGTGTGACGCCGACCCCCTTGTGGGAGCGGGCTTGCTCGCGAATGCGGTGGATCAGTCAATAGATGTATTGGTTGACACTCCGCATTCGCGAGCAATCCCGCTCCCACATTTGATTGTGGTTTACCGCCGATGCCACTCAGGCGCCTGCCAGGCGAGCCGCTTTTCTGCCACACTTGCCGGCCGTGCCTATATAGATAACCGTCAAGTACCTGATGACTGACCAAGCGCCCACTATCGACCAATTGCTCAAAACCCTCGATCACGCCATGCTCGCCGACCGCCACCGCTTGCGTCGGCAGTTGCTCGAGCTGCGCAAGAAACCCGACGAGGACAAGTTGGCGCAGTGGGTCGCGCGCATGCAGGCGTCCTGTGCCCAGGTCACGGCGCGCCGCGCCAGCCTGCCGGTGATCCGTTACGACGACAGCCTGCCGATTGCCGCCAAACGCGATGAAATCAAAGAAGCGCTGAACAAGCATCAGGTGCTGATCATTGCCGGTGAGACCGGCTCGGGTAAAACCACGCAGTTGCCGAAGATCTGCCTGGAAATCGGTCGCGGCCAATTCGGCCTGATCGGCCACACCCAGCCGCGCCGGATCGCTGCGCGCAGCGTCGCCAGCCGGGTTGCCGAAGAGTTGGCCACGCCATTGGGTGCGTTGGTCGGCTATCAGGTGCGCTTTGAAGACCAGAGCGACTCCAACACCCTGATCAAGCTGATGACCGACGGCATCCTGCTGGCGGAAACCCAGAACGACCGCTACCTGGAACGTTACGACACGATCATCGTCGACGAAGCCCACGAGCGCAGCCTGAACATCGACTTCCTGCTGGGCTACCTGAAGACCCTGTTGCCCCGTCGCCCGGACCTGAAAGTCATCATCACCTCGGCGACCATCGACCTGGAGCGCTTCTCCAAGCATTTTGACGATGCGCCGATCGTCGAAGTGTCGGGCCGTACCTTCCCGGTGGACACCTGGTACCGCCCGCTGACCCTGGAGCAGGACGAGGAGGGCAACCGCGTCGAGGACGACCTCACCGTCGACCAGGCGATCCTCGCCACCCTCGATGAAATCGCCGCCTACGAGCGCAGCGAACGGCGCAGCCCCGGCGATGTATTGGTGTTCTTGCCCGGCGAGCGCGAGATTCGCGATGCCGCCGAGATGTTGCGCAAGGCTCAGCTCAAGCACACCGAAATCCTGCCGCTGTACGCGCGCCTGTCTCCGGCCGAACAGCAGCGGATTTTCCAATCCCACCCGGGGCGGCGTGTGGTGCTGGCCACCAACGTCGCAGAAACCTCGCTGACCGTGCCAGGCATCCGTTATGTGATCGACAGCGGCACCGCGCGCATCAGCCGCTACAGCTACCGCGCCAAGGTGCAACGCCTGCCCATCGAGGCGATTTCCCAGGCCAGCGCCAACCAGCGTAAAGGCCGGTGTGGCCGGGTCGAGCCGGGTATCTGCATTCGCTTGTACAGCGAAGAAGACTTTATCGGCCGCCCGGAATTTACCGACCCGGAAATCCTGCGGACCAACCTCGCCGCCGTGATCTTGCAGATGCTGCACCTGCGCCTTGGCGAAATCACCGACTTCCCGTTTATCGAACCGCCAGACGGCAAGGCCATCAGCGACGGTTTCAACCTGCTGCAAGAACTCTCGGCAGTGGACCGCAACAGCCAGCTCACGCCGCTGGGCCGCCAGTTGGCGCGCCTGCCGGTGGACCCGCGCATGGGCCGCATGCTGCTGGAAGCGGCCAAGCTTGGCAGTTTGCAGGAAGTGCTGATCGTCGCCAGCGCCATGTCGATCCAGGACCCGCGCGAGCGCCCGCCGGAGCGTCAGCAAGCCGCCGACCAGGCCCACGCACAATGGAAAGATGCGGATTCGGACTTCGCCGGCCTGGTCAACCTGTGGCGCGGCTTTGAAGAGCAGCGCCAGGCGCTGACCGCCAGCCCGTTGCGCAACTGGTGTCGCAAGAACTTCCTCAACTATTTGCGCCTGCGCGAATGGCGCGACTCCCATCGCCAGCTCAGCCTGATCTGCCGCGACATGCAGTTGACCGTCAATAAAGAGCCGGCGGATTTCGCCAAACTGCACAAGGCGGTGCTGTCCGGCCTTCTCAGCCAGATCGGCCAGAAGACCGAAGACGGCGATTACCTCGGTGCGCGCCAGCGACGCTTCTGGATTCACCCATCGTCGGGCATCGGCAAAAAGCGCCCGCAATGGCTGATGACCGCCGAGCTGGTGGAAACCACCAAGCTGTATGCGCGCATGGTCGCCAAGATCGATGCTGACTGGATCGAGCCGCTGGCCGGGCACTTGATCAAGAAGAACCACTTCGAACCCCATTGGGAGAAGAAGCGCGGCCAAGTGGTGGCGTTTGAGCAGATCACCCTGTTCGGGCTGATTGTGGTCGGGCGCCGGCCGGTGCATTACGGGCCGATTGATCCGGTGGTGTCGCGCGAGTTGTTTATCCGCGAAGGCCTGGTGCGCGGCGAAATTCAGTCGCGGGCCAAGTGCCTGACCGCCAACCAGCAACTGCTGGAACAGCTCGACGAACTGGAAGCCAAGGCGCGCCGCCGCGACATTCTCGCCGATGAAGAAACCCTGTACGCCTTCTACGATGCGCGCCTGCCGGCGGAGATCCACCAGACCGCGACCTTTGACAGCTGGTACAAGATTCACAGCCAGAAAGACCCGCAGTTGCTGATCATGCGCGAAGAAGACGTGCTGGCCCGCGAGGCCAGTGAAGTCACCGCTGCGCATTACCCAGACACCCTGCACTTGGGCGACCTGGCCCTGGCCTTGAGTTATCACTTCGAACCCAACCACCCGCGCGACGGCGTGACCCTGCGCGTGCCCGCGCCGCTGCTGCCGGCGTTGCCGCCCGAGCGTCTGGAGTGGCTGGTGCCGGGGCTGATCGAGGCCAAGTGCATTGCCCTGGTGCGCAACTTGCCCAAGGCCCTGCGCAAGAACTTCGTGCCGGTGCCGGACTTCGTCAAGGCCGCCCTGCAACGCATCGAATTCGGCCAGGGCTCGCTGCCCCAGGCGCTGGGGCGTGAGCTGCTGCGCATGACCGGCGCGCGGGTCAGCGACGAAGCCTGGGCCGAGGCTGCGCAGCAGGTAGACAGCCACCTGAAGATGAACCTGGAAGTGGTCGATGGCCAAGGCAAGTTCCTTGGCGAAGGCCGTGACCTGGCCGAGCTGACCGCACGCTTCGCCGAGGCCAGCCAAGCCGCGTTGGCCGTGCCGCAAACCGCGAAAAGCCAACAGCCGGTGGAAGCCAAGGTGTTTGCCGCCGTCGCCGAGAAGACCCAGCAGAAGATTGCCGGGCTGTCGATGACGGTCTATCCGGCGCTGGTGGAAGAAAACGGCACGGTCAAGGAAGGGCGTTTCTCCACGGCTGCCGAAGCTGAGTTCCAGCATCGCCGCGCCTTGCAACGCTTGTTGATGCAGCAACTGGCGGAACCGGCCAAATTCCTGCGCGGCAAATTGCCCGGTCTGACGGAGTTGGGGCTGATGTACCGCGAACTGGGGCGCATCGACGCCCTGGTGGAAGATATCCTGCTGGCCAGCCTCGACACCTGCGTATTGGAAGGCGAAGCCAGCCTGCCGCGCGATGGTGCAGGCCTGGCTGCCTTGGCCGAACGCAAGCGTGGCGGCTGGACCGAACACGCCGAGCGCCTGGCACGCTTGACCTTGGACGTGCTGAAGCTCTGGCACGCGCTGCAAAAGCGTTTCAAAGGCAAGATCGACCTGGCCCAGGCTGTGGCCTTGAACGATATCAAGCTGCAACTGAGCAACCTGGTGTATCCCGGGTTTGTCCGCGAAACCCCGGCGCAGTGGTTCAAGGAACTGCCGCGTTACCTCAAGGCCATCGAACTGCGCCTGGAGAAACTGCCGAGCCAGGTGCAAAAGGACCGGGTGTGGAGCGGCGAGTTGGCGGGTTTGTGGGCGCAGTACGAGAATCGCCTGAAAAAGCACGCCCAGGAAGGCAAGCGCGACCCGCAGCTGGAGCTGTACCGCTGGTGGTTGGAGGAATATCGGGTGTCGTTGTTTGGCCAGCAGTTGGGCACCAAGGTGCCGATTTCCGACAAGCGCCTGAGCAAGCAATGGAGCCTGGTCGAGGCCTGAGGCCTGCCTCGGTTCCCGAGGCAAAACAGATCCAATGTGGGAGCGGGCTTGCTCGCGAATGCGGTGTATCAGCTATGCATGCGGTGACTGACACACCGCATTCGCGAGCAAGCCCGCTCCCACAATTGATCTAGGGTGCCTCTGAGAATTCAGTGCTTATCTGGGAAATAGCGCCAAATTGTTAGGTTTGTGGCAAACTTCGCGCCTATAAATGCCGGGATCGTCGTTACAGGCTGGCTGTTGCAGCCACGGCGCGATGGAATAAAGCGATGCCAGTTTGATGTCCGCCGGGCGGATTCGGACTACTTACAGTTTGGTACGAAGGTGCCAATATTCCCTGCCTGACAGATTTAGAGGAACGACCGTGCATAACGTCGTGATCAGCGGCACCGGCCTGTACACCCCGGCCAACAGCATCTCCAACGAAGAGCTGGTGCAGTCTTTCAATACCTATGTTCAGCAATTCAACACCGACAACGCTGCCGCCATCGAGCGCGGTGAAGTGCAGGCGCTGACCGAATCCAGCGCCGCCTTCATCGAAAAAGCCTCGGGTATCAAGAGCCGCTTCGTGATGGACAAGGAAGGCATCCTCGACCCTAAGCGCATGGCTCCACGTCTGCCTGAGCGCAGCAACGACGAGTGGTCGGTGCTCTGCCAGATGGCCGTCGGCGCTGCCGAACAGGCCCTGCAACGCGCCGGCAAGACGGCTGCCGATATCGACGGTGTGATCGTCGCCTGTTCCAACTTGCAGCGCGCTTACCCGGCTATCGCCATCGAAGTCCAGGAAGCCCTGGGCATCGCCGGTTTCGGTTTTGACATGAATGTGGCGTGTTCCTCGGCCACCTTTGGCATCCAGAACGCCGCCAACAGCATCGCGCTGGGCCAGGCCCGGGCGATCCTGATGGTCAACCCGGAAGTCTGCACCGGCCACCTGAATTTCCGTGACCGTGACAGCCACTTCATCTTTGGCGATGCGGCCACCGCCGTGATCCTGGAGCGTGCCGACCTGGCGACGTCCGAGCACCAGTTCGACGTGGTCAGCACCAAGCTGCTGACCACGTTCTCCAATAACATCCGCAACAACTTCGGCTTCCTCAACCGCGCGGCGGAAGAGGGCATCGGTGCGCCCGACAAGCTGTTCGTGCAGGAAGGCCGCAAAGTCTTCCGCGACGTGTGCCCGATGGTCGCCGAGCTGATCGGCGTGCACCTGGCGGAAAACCAGTTGGACGTGGCTGAGGTGAAACGCTTCTGGTTGCACCAGGCGAACCTGAGCATGAACCACCTGATCGTGAAAAAACTGCTGGGCCGCGAGGCCACGGTGGAAGAGGCGCCGGTGATCCTTGATACCTATGCCAACACCAGTTCGGCGGGTTCGGTGATTGCGTTCCATAAATACCAGGATGATCTGGCCAAGGGCTCCGTTGCGGTGCTCAGCTCGTTTGGCGCTGGGTACTCAATTGGCAGCGTAATCCTGCGCAAACGCTGATTGGTCTGTTGGGCGCGGTCAAATGTGGGGGCTGGCTTGCCTGCGATGGCATCACTGCAGTTTGACTGACAGACCGAGGTGTCTGCATCGCAGGCAAGCCAGCTCCCACAAAAAGCCAGATCTCACACCTATCGCATTGAGGTAGACAATGGCAGCAGCCGACGACGGGCACCTGCTTGAACGCCTGCTCAAGGGTGAGCAGCGGGCCTACAAGGAATTGGTCACCACCTACCAGAGCGCCATGCGCGCGGTGGCCTATGCCATCGTCGGCCAGCGCCATGCCGATGAAATCGTCCAGGATGCCTGGCTGTCGGTGGTGCGTAACTTGTCCAAGTTCGAAGGCCGCTCCAGCCTCAAGACCTGGCTGCTGACCATCACCGCCAACGCCGCCAAGGGCCGCTACAAGCAGAACCGCCGCGAAGTGCTGCTGGATGATCTGCCGTCACCCCATGGCACGATTGGTGATGATCGTTTTACCCCCGATGATGGCCACTGGGCCGTCGCCCCGTACGCCTGGCACCAGGACACCCCGGAAGCCCTGCTCACCGAGGATGAACTGCGTGATTGTCTGGAGCACACCTTGCTGAGCCTGTCGGAGTTGCAAAGCAGCGTGCTGGTATTGCGTGAACGCCAAGGCCTGGAGTTGGAAGAGATCTGTAATCTTCTGACGCTCTCACTCTCCAATGTCCGTGTGCTGCTGCATCGAGCACGGCTTAAAGTCTTCGCCACGGTGGAGCATTTTGAGGAAACGGGCGAATGTTGACCTGTAAAGAACAAGTGGCACGTTCCAGTGACTATCTCGATGGGCAACTGACCTTTCGCGAACGCCTGTTGGTGCGTCATCACCTGATGTTTTGCCCGAACTGCCGACGGTTTATCCGCCAGATGCGCTTGATGCAGGCCACGCTGAAAATACTGCCGGACGAGCCGGTGGGGGATGTGGATGCCTTGGCGCAGCAGCTGGCTGCCGAACGGCTCAAGGATCAGAAAGGCGGGGAATAAGCAGGCTCGCGTGGCGGGATCGAACGGATGATGGGGACCGATCCAACCACGCAAGGCTGTTGCAGCCACCTCGGGCCGTCCTGGCCCAAGGCTTCAAGCACTCATATTTAGAACTTGGCTTCTGCGTCCAGCTGGAAGGTGTTGGCCTTGGCGCTTTCGTTCAGCATCGTGCGGCTGTAGGTGTCGGTCTTGGTCAGGAAGTACGTGGCACCGACGGAGAAGTTTTTGTCGATGTCGTAGCCAACCTTGAACTTGTGGCCACGGGAACCGGTGAAGCCACCGCCGAAGTCCGAGTCGGTAAAGGCACCCACCACCGCGTTTTTCTGCACGTCGCGGTAGTTGTAGTCCAGGTTGAACCCGAACACCTTGGACTTGGCACCCAGCAACCAGGCGGTGTCTTCGTCGTCGATGGCGTCATTGTTTTTCACGTACTGACCGTAGAACGACAGCGGTACTGCCAGGCCGCCGATATCGACTTGACCGAAGCCTTCATACAGGCGGAACTCGCCGTTAGGGGTGTTGCCGTTGGTTGCCAACACGTTCGGTGTGCTGGTGCCGGAGGCGCGGCTGTCTTCATCGTTCTGGTAGGCGTAGACGCTGCCGCCCAGGGTCATTTTCAAGTTGTCGGTGACCGAGAAACGGGTGCCCAACTGGCCGGTGGTCAGGCGCAGGTCATGGCGGTACTGCACGCCGTCACCGTCCACGTTGTCCTTGAGGTTGTAGTTGCCCAGGCTACCGAACAGTTCGGCGCTGCCGCCCAGTGGGTACTTGTAGGTAACGGCCAGGCCTTCGGGGTTGATGTCGCTATCCCAGATCACATCGCCCATGTTGACCCAGGGTTGCAGCATCTTGCCGCCGATGATGTGCAGGTTTTTGATCTGGTCCGGGTGGTAGTCGATGTAGCCGAGGTCCAGCCAGATCGATTTCTTATCGAAGTAGCCATCCAGGTCCTGGTTGGTGGAGCGCGCATCGCTGCCGCCGCCGGTGGCGATACGGATACCGGTGTCCACTTGCGGGTTGATCTCGGTGTAAGCGCCCAGACGTGCGCGGATGCGTTCACGGTCCTTGTCACGGCCAGTGACGCCGGCACGGGTGACGCCGTTTTCGCCTTCGACCTTGATGGTCTCGTGACGCATGCGCACATCGCCTTTGAATTGAGTCTTGGCCGCCCAGGCCAGTTTCTGGTCGAAGCTGCTCAGTTCGTTGGTTTTCTTCGCGGTGGCCGCGATCTGTTCGTTGGTCTCTTGTTGAGCTTGCCGTGCGATCTGCTGATCTTTCTGGTCCCGTGCCAGCTCAGCTTGCAATTCGCTGTACTGGGCATTGGTGATCTGGCCGTTGGCCTTGAGCATGTCGAGCAATTTAGCGTCGACTGCAGCGTTGGCCGGTACGCTCAGGGCCAGCAACAGGCCGCCGCACAGGATCGCCGCAGTTTTAGTGGAAGCAAGACGCATATCAATCTCCGAAAGTGAGGAGGGATGGCAAACCATCCAGGACACAACCGACCGATGACGGACGGAAAAATAGCCGCCTGGTAGCACCAGACGCTCTAAAAACAGGCGTCAGTATCGCGATCGTTTATGACGGAGCAGTGGCGAAGTGATGTCATCTACATGACAAATTTTTCATGATTGGAACTATTTGTTTGGGGCCTTGTCCGGCGATTCGAGGGTGTGCGAAAGCCGGCGATAAGCGATACTCGCGAGGCTTTTACGCCCCTGAGCAATGAGGATTCCGATGCCGCTGCAACGTCTGACCAGACTGTCCGAAATCGCCCCGCAGACCTGGGATGCACTGGTGCCAGACGCCCAGCCGTTTGTGCGGCACGCGTTCCTCAGTGCCTTGGAAGACAGCGGCAGCGTTGGCCCGCATTCGGGTTGGCAGCCGGAACATTTACTGCACTGGGAGGGCGAGCGGCTGGTGGCGGCACTGCCCAGTTATCGCAAGTGGCACTCCTATGGCGAGTACGTGTTCGATCACGGCTGGGCCGACGCCTGCGAGCGGGCCGGCATCGATTACTATCCCAAGCTGCTCACCGCCGTGCCGTTCAGCCCGGTCAGTGGGCCACGCCTGCTGGCGGCGAGTGTCGAGGACGGTTTTGAACTGCTCAAAAGCCTGCCGGGTTACCTGGAAATCGAAGGGCTCTCCAGCGCCCATATCAACTTCACCGACGGCTTGGCCGATGATGCGCTGGCCAATCAGCCGGGCTGGTTGCAGCGTCTGGGCTGTCAGTTTCACTGGCAGAACCGTGGCTACCGCGACTTCCAGGACTTCCTTGATGCCCTCAGCTCACGCAAGCGCAAACAGATGCGCAAAGAGCGCGAACAAGTGGCCGGGCAGGGCATCGACTTTGAATGGTTGCAAGGCCATGAGCTGAGCGAAGCGCAGTGGGATTTTGTCTACGCCTGCTACGCCAACACCTATGCGGTGCGCCGCCAATCGCCGTACCTGACCCGCGCGTTTTTCAGCCTGCTCGCCGAGCGTATGCCCGAAGCGATCCGCGTGGTGCTGGCCAAGCAAGGCACACGGCCGGTGGCCATGGCGTTCAGCCTGATCGGCGGCGACAGCTTCTACGGCCGCTACTGGGGCTGCCTGGCGGAGTTCGACCGCCTGCATTTTGAAACCTGCTTCTACCAGGGCATGGACTACGCCATCGCCCATGGCGTGCAACGCTTTGACGCCGGGGCGCAGGGTGAGCACAAGTTGATTCGCGGGTTTGAACCGGTGATTACGCGGTCGTGGCACTACTTGCGGCATGCGGGGTTGAAGAGCGCCGTGGAGGATTTCCTCGAGCGTGAGCGGGTGGGGATTGTGGCGTATGCCAAAGAGGCGCGGGCGGCGTTGCCGTATCGGCAGAACTAAGCCGGTGGTCTGGTAGCCCTTTTAAGGAAGAAAGAAATGGCACATCCTGTATGTACAAAAGTACATACAGGATGTGCCATGCTTTTTGAATGGGATGAATCCAAGAATGAGGCCAATATTGCTAAGCACGGCATCGATTTCAATGACGTTCCCGATATCTTTCGGCATCCAATGCTGGCCTTGCGCGATGATCGAGTGGATTATGGCGAAGAGCGTTGGATCAGTATTGGCTGGATCAAAATGTTAATGGGTGTGGTCGTATACACCGAACGGAGTGGTGATGTGATTCGTATCATTTCCGCCCGAAAAGCAACCAAGAAGGAGGCCAAATATTATGACGCAAACATCGAAAACTGATTGGGAGCGCCTGGCCAAGATGAATGACGAAGAAATCGATACCAGTGATATTCCTGAGTTGGACGCCGACTTTTTCAAGCGTGCTGACTTACGTGTTCCGGTAAAACAAGCCGTCACGATTCGACTTGATGCGGATGTCCTGGAGTGGTTCAAAGGCCAGGGTACTGGCTACCAGACGCGTATTAATCAGCTATTGCGCCAGTACATGCAGGCCCATCAAGGCTGAAAACAGTTCGGGAGTTTCAGCCCTGCCTTGCTGGCAGGGCTGAGCCCGCTTTGTCTCAGGCCGACTCCTCCTTGCCCAGCCATCGATAGGTCACACCGCCGATCACCGCGCCAAGGATCGGCGCGAGCCAGAACATCCACAATTGCTGGATCGCCCACCCGCCGACGATCAAGGCTGGCCCCGTACTGCGCGCGGGGTTGACCGAGGTGTTGGTGACGGGAATGGAGATCAGGTGGATCAGCGTCAAAGCCAGGCCGATGGCGATGGGCGCGAGGCCCTTCGGGGCGCGGTGGTCGGTGGCGCCGAGGATGATCAGCACGAACATCGCCGTCATCACCAGCTCACAGACAAACCCCGCCGCCATCGAATAACCGCCGGGCGAATGCTCGCCATAGCCGTTGGACGCCAGGCCCGACGCCAGTTCAAAGCCTGGCTTGCCGCTGGCAATGAAGTACAGCAAGGCCGCGGCAACCGTGCCGCCGATAACCTGGGCGACGATGTACGCGGGTAACTCCTTGGCCGGAAACCTGCCGCCCACCACCAGCCCCACCGACACCGCCGGGTTGAGGTGACAACCGCTGATATGGCCGATGGCCAACGCCATGGTCAACACCGTGAGCCCGAACGCCAGGGACACCCCCAGCAAACCGATCCCGACTGCCGGAAACGCCGCGGCCAACACCGCACTCCCGCAACCGCCCAACACCAGCCAAAACGTACCTAGACTCTCCGTGACTGAACGCTTGAACAAAGACATGGAACACGTCCTTGATAGATCGCTCTACCGAATCAGTAAAACAGTAATGCTCCCTGCATTTACTACAGCGCCCGTCTGGGCACTGCGTTGATTACAGCAGGGATGTGGCACAAATCCAGTGCCCACATGGGGAGGGGCCCAACGAAATCTGGCGCCGGGCACTGATCAAATGTGGGAGCGGGCTTGCTCGCGAAGGCGGTGGGTCAGCTACTCATCTGGTGACTGACACTCCGTATTCGCGAGCAAGCCCGCTCCCACATTTTTGATTTGTGTATGCCCTGAAATGTTCAGTCGATACCTACAAACCCTCCCGTCTGGTGCTGCCACAACCGCGCATACAACCCACCATGGGCCAGCAACTCGGCATGGCTGCCCGTCTCGGCAATCTGGCCCTTCTCCAGCACCACCAGGCGGTCCATGCGTGCAATGGTCGACAAGCGGTGCGCAATCGCAATCACGGTCTTGCCTTGCATCAGGGTTTCCAGGCTCTCCTGGATCGCCGCTTCCACTTCCGAGTCCAGGGCCGAGGTGGCTTCGTCCATGATCAGGATCGGCGCATCCTTGAGCAGCACGCGGGCAATGGCGATGCGCTGGCGTTGCCCACCGGAAAGTTTCACCCCGCGCTCGCCCACGTGGGCGTCCAGCCCGGTGCGGCCTTCGGCGTCCGACAGCAGGGGGATGAACTCATCGGCACGGGCCTTGTGGATGGCAGCCCAGAGTTCTTCGTCGGTAGCGTCCGGCTTGCCGTACAACAGGTTTTCGCGGATCGAGCGGTGCAGCAGGGAAGTGTCCTGGGTGATCATGCCGATCTGTTCGCGCAAGGACTCCTGCGCAACCTCGGCGATGTTCTGCCCGTCGATCAGGATGCGCCCGCCTTGCAGGTCGTACAGGCGCAGCAACAGGTTGACCAGGGTGGATTTGCCGGCGCCGGACGGGCCGATCAGGCCGATTTTCTCGCCAGCCTTGATCTCCAGGTTCAGCCCGCCAATGATCCCGCTCTTTTTGCCATAGTGGAAATCCACCTGTTCAAAGCGCACTTCGCCACGGGGTACTGTCAGGCGCGGGGCGTTTTCGCGGTCGACCACGGCCAGGGGCTGGGCGATGGTTTTCAAGCCGTCCTGCACAATGCCGATGTTTTCAAAAATGCCGTTGACCACCCACATGATCCAGCCGGACATGTTGACGATACGGATCACCAGGCCGGTCGCCAGGGCAATCGCGCCCACGGAAATCAGCGACTGCGTCCACAGCCACAGGGCCAGGCCGGTGGTGCTCACGATCAGCAGCCCATTCATGCTGGTGATCACGATGTCCATGCTGGTGATCACACGGCTGGCCAGCTGGGTTTTTTCGGTCTGCTCGATGATCGCTTCCTTGGCGTACTGCTGCTCAGACTGGGTATGGGCGAACAGCTTCAAGGTGGTGATATTGGTGTAGCCGTCGACGATGCGGCCCATCAGCTTGGAGCGCGCCTCGGAGGAAATCACCGAGCGCTCCTTCACCCGTGGCACGAAGTAGCGCAGGGCCAGGCTGTAGCTGATGATCCACGTCACCAGCGGGATCATCAGGCGCCAGTCGGCCTCGGCAAACAGCACCAGGGAACTGATGGCGTAGATCGCCACGTGCCAGATCGCGTCCACCGCCGCCACGGCGGAGTCGCGCAGGGAGTTGCCGGTTTGCATGATGCGCTGGGCGATGCGCCCGGCGAAGTCGTTCTGGAAGAAATTCAGACTCTGCTTGAGCACGTAGCTGTGGTTCTGCCAGCGGATCAGGCTGGTCATGCGGGGGCTGATGGTCTGGTGCACCAACAGGTCGTGCAAGGCGCCGAAGATCGGGCGCAACAGCAGGGCGACCACGGCCATCCAGATCAGCTCGGTGCTGTGCACCTGGAAGAAATTCGCGGGCGGCGTGCCCTGGGCCAGGTCGATGATGCGGCTGAGGTAGCTGAACAGCGCGACCTCGATCAATGCACCGATCAGGCCCACCACCAGCAAGGCGGCAAAATGCGGCCACACCTGGCGTAGGTAATAGAGGTAGAAGGGCAGGACTTTATCGGGCGGGGCGTCGCTGGGGGCGTCGCGGAAAATATCGATCAGTTGTTCAAAACGACGATAGAGCATTAGGGTTGACGCCCGCCTGGCGGGCTCTCCTTTCAAATGCGCGCGCGGCCTTGTGGGCCACGCGCGGGGCTACCTGAAAAAGCCCTGCAGACCTCAGTCGATGCGCTTGGCCGACTTGATCAGGACAGGATCGATTGGCACGTTCTGCATGCCCTGTTTGGTGGTGGTCTGGGAGTTGACGATGATGTCGACGACGTCCATGCCCTTGACCACTTTGGCGAATACGGCATAACCGGCGTCGCGGCCTGGGTCGAGGAACGCATTGTCGGCGACGTTGATGAAGAATTGGCTGGTGGCCGAGTTCGGGTCGTTGGTGCGGGCCATGGACAAGGTGCCGCGCACGTTATGCAGGCCATTGCTGGCTTCGTTGCGGATCGGCGCTTCGGTCGGCTTTTGCGACATCTGCGTGGTGAACCCACCGCCCTGGACCATGAAGCCCGGGATCACGCGGTGGAAGATTGTGTTGGTGTAGAAACCCTTGTCCACGTAGGCGAGGAAGTTCTTGGTACTGATCGGCGCCTTGACCGGGTCCAGTTCGATTTCAATGTCGCCGTTGGTGGTGGAAATCAGCACGTGGGGCGCCTTGGCAGGTTCGGCCGCCATCAGGTTGGCAGCGAACAGAACAGAACCGGCAAAGAAGGCGATTTTTTTCAGCATGGGTCAGTGATCCTGGGTAGTGGTTTCGACTGTCTTTAGAAAATCGAGCAAGGTAGCGTTAAAGACTTCGGGTTGGTCCAAGGGCGTGGCATGGCGGGAATCTGCGATCACCACCAGCCGCGCATCGGGCAGCAGTTTTACATAGTTTTGTTTTTGCGCCACGGGGGTGTAGTCGTGGTCGGCGCTGATGACCAGGGTTGGACAGGTGATTCGCGAAAGTCGTTCCTGCACGCCCCAGCCCACAATCGCATCGAAGCTGGCGAGATAAGCACGTTTGTCGTTTTTTGCCCAGCGCTCGGCCATCTTGCGGCGCAGGTCGGCCTGGTCCGGCTTGGGGAACAGCCGGTCGCCCAGGGCCTTGCCAATCGTGGCCAGGCTGAGCACGCGCGCCAGGCTCCAGCGCTTGGCCCACTGCCAATAGTCGTTGGCACTGCGCACCTTGACCTCGGGCGCGCTGTTGACGATGCACAGGCTCTTGACCAGGGCCGGTTCGTCCACCGCCAGTTGGAAGGCGATCATGCCGCCCATGGACAAACCCACCACGTGGGCGGGCGGCAGGTCCAGGTGTTCGATCAGGGCCAGCAGGTCAAAGGTGAAACCCTGGATGCTGTAGCGCTCACGGGGTTTGTCCGAGCGCCCATGGCCGCGCACGTCCACCACGATCAGGCGGTAATGCCTGGCCAGCACGGGGATCTGCAATTCCCAATCCTGGCTGCTGGAGCCCAGGCCGTGGATCAGGATCAGCGGCGTGCCGTGGCCGTATTCCTCGTAGTGCAGGCTGCATCCTTCGTGGTCGAACCAGGCCATGCTTGAACTCCGTTTCAGGCTTGCTGGGGGGCGGCGAAAGGCGCGTCCAAGGGGGCGGTGTCAAAGGTGCGCAGCAGTTCCACGAGGATCTGCGTTGCCGGCCCCAAAGGTTTGTCCTTGTTTGAGTACAGGAAGAACGTCGGGTGGCGGCTGCCGCCCTGTTCCAAGGGTAGCTGCTTGAGCACGCCTTCGGCGAGTTCGCGTTCGATCATGTGCCGGGGCAACCAGGCAAAGCCCAGGCCGCTGCCGACAAAGGCCGCAGCGGTGGCCAGGCTGCCGACGGTCCAGCGCTGTTCGGCGCCGAGCCAGCCGACATCGCGCGGTTGCTGGCGGCCAGAGTCGCGGATCACCACCTGCATCTGGCTTTCCAGGTCCTGGAAGCTCAATTCGCGATGCATGCGGTGCAAGGCATGGTCGGGGTGGGCCACGGCGACAAATTCCACGTCGCTCATCTCCGTGCCCAGGTAGCCGGGAATGCTGAAGCCGCAGATGGCCAGGTCGGCGACGCCTTCTATCAGCAATTCTTCGACGCCGGACAGCACCTCCTCGCGCAAACGCACACGGCAACCACGGCTTTGCGGCATAAAGGCGGAGAGGGCACGGACGAGGCGCGCATTCGGGTAGGCGGCGTCTACCACCAGGCGCACTTCGGCTTCCCAGCCTTGTTCCATATGGTGGGCGAGGTCTTCCAGTTGGCTGGCGTTTTTGACCAACTGGCGCGAGCGGCGCAGCAGCACTTCACCGGCGTCGGTGAGCACGGCTTTGCGCCCGTCGATGCGCAGCAGCGGTACGCCAAGCTGGTCTTGCATGCGGGCCACGGTGTAGCTCACCGAGGACTGCGAACGGTGCAGTGCTTCAGCCGCCTGGGCGAAGCCGCCATGGTCGACCACGGCTTGCAGCGTGCGCCATTGATCGAGGGTAACGCGGGGCGCTTTCAAGATGGGTTCCTCTTGTCCTAAGCTGGCGGTCCTTATTGGAGACTGCCGAATGAGAAAATTCTGTTGTGTGTTGCTGGCGCTGTTGCCGATGAGCGCGTTTGCCTACCCCATCGACGTGACGAAAAAGATCGACGGCGTGAGCATTGATTACACCGCCTCTGATGTGGACGGCGACATCAGTTCGATCCGCCTGAATAACTACGGCACCCACGATGCAGTGTGTTCGGTAACCTTCACCAACGGCCCGGAGGCGCCGCGCAATCGCAAGGTCACGGTGCCAGCGGGGAAAAGCACCGACACCACGGTCAAGTTCAACCGCGCCATTCTCAAGATGCGCATCGCCCTGGCGTGCGGCCCGAAATAACCCGACAGCGGAGCATGTCCATAGGAATACTCCGCTTATAAACAAATTTATAGATGGGTTATAGCAGTTTTTTGCGCTTTTTTATCGAATTGGCTCTGTTTAATCTCTACTCCATCGCCTTACAGCATTTACCGATGGAGCCTACCCAGCCATGTCCAACGTTCTGATCATCGAAAGCAGCGCCCGTCAGCAGGATTCGATCTCCCGCCAGCTGACCCAGCAGTTCATCAGCCAATGGCAGGCTGCACATCCAGCGGACACCATGACCGTGCGTGATGTGGCGCTCAACCCGGTTCCCCACCTGGACGCCAACTTGCTCGGCGGCTGGATGAAACCTGCGGATCAGCGCAATGGCAACGAACAGGCCTCCCTCGACCGCTCCAACGAATTGACCGATGAACTGCTGGCCGCCGATGTCCTGGTCATGGCCGCGCCGATGTACAACTTCGCCATCCCCAGCACCCTGAAAGCCTGGCTGGACCACGTGTTGCGTGCCGGTGTGACCTTCAAGTACACGGCCACCGGCCCGCAGGGCTTGCTCACCGGCAAGCGTGCCATTGTGCTGACCGCTCGCGGCGGCATCCATACCGGTGCGACGTCGGATCACCAGGAACCGTACCTGCGTCAGGTCATGGCCTTTATCGGTATCCATGACGTCACCTTCATTCATGCCGAAGGGGTGAACCTGAGCGGCGACTTCCAGGAAAAAGGCATCAATCACGCCAGGGCCTTGCTGGCACAGGTGGCCTGATCCTTTAATCGCCAGATAATCGCGCCGTGTTTATCTAGCCCCACGCAAACCCTTCAAGTACGCGTAATGAACCTCCCTTTGCACTTTTTGCTCCTGAGTGCTCCTACCCGACTGCCGCTTTAGCGAGGTCGGGTTTTTTTTGCCTTGAGTTTCTTCAACCGTCGAAAACCTTTAATGTCCCGCCCATTCGAAACGAGGCGCGCATGGGCTATCTACTGGTTGTCACCCTGATTCAGGCATTTTCCTTCAGCTTGATCGGCGAATACCTCGCCGGTCACGTCGACAGCTACTTCGCCGTGCTGGTGCGTGTGCTGTTGGCCGGGCTGGTGTTTATCCCGCTGACCCGCTGGCGCTCGGTGGAACCGGGGTTCATGCGCGGCATGCTGGTGATCGGCGCGCTGCAATTCGGCGTGACCTACGTGTGTCTGTACTTGAGCTTTCGCGTGCTCACGGTGCCCGAGGTGCTGCTGTTCACCATTCTTACGCCGTTGCATGTGACCTTGATCGAAGATGCGCTCAACCGGCGCTTCAACCCCTGGGCGCTGGTCGCCGCATTGGTGGCGGTGGCGGGCGCGGCGGTGATCCGCTTCGACCAGATCACCCCGCACTTCCTCGGCGGCTTCCTGCTGTTGCAACTGGCCAACTTCACCTACGCCGCCGGGCAGGTGATGTACAAGCATTTGGTGAAACGTTACCCGAGTGACCTGCCGCATTACCGGCGCTTTGGCTTCTTCTATGTGGGCGCGTTGCTGGTGGTGTTGCCGGCGTTCCTGCTGTTCGGCAAGTCCAACTACCTGCCCGATGCGCCGCTGCAATGGGGCGTGCTGGTGTTCCTCGGCTTGGTCAGCACGGCGCTGGGCATGTATTGGTGGAACAAGGGTGCCTGCCTGGTGCAGGGCGGCACGCTGGCGGTGATGAACAACCTGCATGTGCCGGTGGGGTTGTTGTTGAACCTGCTGATCTGGAACCAGCATGAGCCGCTGGGGCGGTTGGCGCTGGGTGGGTTGGTGATTTTGGCGGCGGTGTGGATCAGTCGGTTGGGGGCTCGTTCGATGGCGCCAATTGCGCCACCAAAAACTCGATAAACGCCCGCGTCTTCTGTGGCACCCGCCGCGCCGATGAATACACGGCGTTCACCGAAATCGCCGGCGCCTGCCATTCGCAGAGCACCGGCACCAGGCGCCCGGCGGCCAGTGCCTGTTCGACGATGAAGTCCGGCAGCAGCGCAATGCCCATTCCCGCTTCGGCCGCCTGGGCCAGCAAGTCACCGTTGTTGGCGTGCAGGGGGCCGGTGACGTTGACACGCTGGGTGTCTTTGCCGTTGCTCAGTTGCAGGCTGACGCCGCTTTGCAGGTAACCGTAGTTCAAGCATTGATGCTGGCGCAGGTCTTGTGGCGATTGCGGTGTGCCGGCACGTTTCAGGTAGGCCGGCGATGCCACCATGATGCGCGGGGCCGGCGCCAGTTGGCGGGCGATCATAGTGGAATCGGGCAGGCTGGCGATGCGGATGGTGACGTCGAAGCCGCCGCGCACCGGGTCCACTTGTTGATCGCTGAGTACCAGTTGCAATTCGATATTGGGGTGCTGTTCATGGAACAGCGGAATCAACCGCCCCAGCCGATGCAAGCCAAAAGACATCGGCGCGTTCACTCGCAATACGCCGCGCAACTCGCCAATACCGTCCCGTGCACGCTGCTCCGCTTCGTCGAGGGCCGCGATCACCTCCCGGGCGGCTTCAAAATACTCGGCGCCGGCCTCGGTCAAATGCAGGCTGCGGGTGGTGCGTTGCAACAACTGCACACCGATGGCGTCTTCAAGCGCCTGGATCTGTTTACTGACTTTTGAGCGAGGCACGTCCATCGCACGGGCCGCAGCGGCAAAGCCGTTTTCGCCGACGGTGACGACGAATGCGCGCATGCATTCGATACGGTCCATGATTGTCCCTTTTATAGAATCAATGAATCCATATTTTAGGTAATTGTCTCGATATTGGCTAGCCCGTAAAGTTACTTCCAAGCCGCCAGCAACGCTGGAAGCAACTAAAAAACCAAGTCATTAAGGGAAGCCAACCATGTCCATTCGCGAATTGCTCAACCCATCCAACTCCACCCTGATCCTGATTGACCACCAGCCACAGATGGCTTTTGGCGTGCAGTCCATCGACCGCCAAACCCTGAAGAACAACACCGTGGCCTTGGCCAAGGCGGCCAAGATCTTCAACGTGCCGACCATCTTCACGTCGGTAGAAACCAAAAGCTTCAGCGGCTACATCTGGCCGGAACTGCTGAGTGTGTTTCCTGACCAGCAGCCTATCGAGCGCACCTCGATGAACTCCTGGGAAGACAAGGCGCTGGTCGCTGCCGTGAAAGCCACTGGCCGCAAGAAACTGATCATGGCCGCGCTATGGACCGAGGTCTGCCTGAACTTCCCGGCCCTGGAAGCCCTGGCCGAAGGCTACGAGGTGTACATCGTCACCGACGCGTCGGGCGGCACTACCAAAGAGGCCCATGACATGTCGATCCAGCGCATGATCCAGGCTGGCGCAGTACCGGTGACCTGGCAGCAAGTGCTGCTCGAATACCAGCGCGACTGGGCGCACAAAGAAACCTACGACGAAGTGATGGACCTGGTGCGCGACCACAGCGGCGCCTACGGCATGGGCGTGGACTACGCCTACACCATGGTGCACGGCGCGCCGCAGCGTCAGGTCAAGTAACTCGGTTGGGAGCCACAGCCCTTGGGTTGTGGCTTTTTTTTGCGCATTTTTCGATCAGGTTCGCCCCATGACCACCACTGCCCGCTCCCCGTGGAGCCCGTTGAAACACTCGATCTTCCGTGGGCTATGGCTCGCCAGCATTGCCTCCAATATCGGCACCTGGATGCATGAGGTCGGCGCTGGCTGGCTGATGACGTCGCTGTCGGCCAACCCGATGACCGTCGCCCTGGTGCAAGTGGCCAGCGCCGCGCCGATGTTCCTGCTGGCGCTGCCGGCGGGCGCGCTCGCGGATATCGTCGACAAGCGTCGCTATCTGTTAATGGTGCAGGCGTGGATGGCCACGGTGGCGTTGCTGCTGGCGGTGTTGACGTTGAGCGGAATGATGACGGTGCCGTTGTTGCTGCTGCTGACTCTGGGCATGGGGGTGGGCACGGCCTTGATGATGCCGGCGTGGTCTTCGCTGACACCGGAACTGGTGCCGGCTGACGAAGTGCCGTCAGCCATCGCCCTGAGCAGCGTAGGCACCAACCTCGCCCGTGCTGTCGGCCCGGCCATCGCCGGTGTGTTGGTGAGCCTGGTGGGGCCTTGGGCTACGTTCGCGGTGAATGCGCTGTCGTTTTTTGCGGTCATTTCGGTGCTGCTGTTGTGGCGGCGTGAGGCGCAAGTGGCCGTGCTGCCAGCCGAGCGTTTGCTCAGCGCCGTGCGGGTGGGCTGGCGTTATGCACGCAGTTCGCGGCCGTTGCAACGGGTGTTGGTGCGTACGCTGGCGTTCTTTTTTGGCGCGAGTGCTGGCATGTCACTGTTGCCGCTGATTGTGCGCGGTGAGTTGCACGGCAGCGCAGCGCAGTTTGGCGTACTGCTGGGCAGTGTGGGTATCGGTGCGGTGTTGGGGGCGATGCTGTTGCCGCGACTGCGCCAGGCCTTTTCGGTAGACAAGTTGGTCGCCATCGCCAGTTTGGTCTATGCCTTGGTGCTGTTTGCCCTGGGCTGGGTGCGGGACTTCTATGTGCTGATACCGGTAATGCTGATCAGCGGCGCGGCGTGGATTGCCGTGTTGTCCAGCTTCCAGGTGGCGGCGCAGACCTCGGTGCCGGCCTGGGTACGGGCACGGGCGCTGGCGGTGTATCTCCTGATGTTTTTCGGCTCCATGGCCCTGGGCGGTTTGCTCTGGGGCTGGGTCGCCAGTCACACCTCCATGAGCTTGGCGTTAAGCGCAGCAGGTGGCGTGTTGGTGTTGGGCGTGCTGGTGACCTGGCGCGTGGCCCTGCCGCAACGCAAGGCCGAAGACCTTGCGCCGTCGCTGCACTGGCCGCAACCACTGCTGGCAGAAGGGCAGGACCAAGAGCGTGGCCCGGTGATGGTGACGTTGGAATATGACATCGACCCCCAGCACATCCGGGCCTTTACCCAGGCCATGAACCCGGTACGCCGCATGCGCCAGCGAAACGGCTCGTTTTCCTGGAGCCTGGTGCAAGACAGCCAAGACCCACGCCGCTGGTGTGAAGTGTTCTACGACGAATCCTGGCTCGGCCACTTGCGTCATCACCAGCGCGTGACCCGTGCCGAATTGAAGATTGAAGCGGCGGCGCGGCGGTATCAGACCGAGGGGGTGAAGATCGGTATTCGCCACTTTCTTCAGGGTTAACGCCACTTCAACGGGTATTCGATCACCACATACACCCGGTCGATATCGTCCCCGGCCTGGGCCGTATTGGCACGATGGCTGACATGGGATAGCTGCACCGACAAATCCTTGGCCGGGCCGGATTGCACCACGTAGTGCAGGTCGATATCCCGCTCCCAGTGGCGGCCACCGCGACCTTGCTGCGGTTGGTACTCGCCACTGTCGGTGTCGAATGGGTTGTACGCGCCGCCCTGTGGCGCTTGGGTGCCGTCGATCCCACGGCCGGTGACGTAGCGAGTCATGAACTTCAAGCCGGGAATGCCAAAGCTGGCGAGGTTCAGGTCATAGCGAAGCTGCCACGAGCTTTCGCCGGGGCCGTTGAAGTCGGCGTATTTGATCGAGTTGGCCAGGTAGATGGAGTCACCACCGACAAAGTCGAACGGCGTGTTGCCGTTGATCTTCTGATAGGCCAGGGTCACCGATTGCGCGGCGAAACTGTATTTGCCCGCCAGGCTGTAGGCGGTGTTGGCAATGGCCCCGGCTTCGGCGCGGCCTTGGTCTTCTGTGCGATAGATATTGCTGTCCAACATCCAATCAGCCGGCGACCAGTGCAGGTTGGCGTAGTACTGGCGCCAGGTATCGCTTAGTTGCGAGGTGTACAGCGCGCCGCCAACGGGCTGGCCTTCGAAGAATTGACCACCGATAAAGTCGATGGCGCCGCTGCGGGTGCTGGCGCCATAGCCGTTGAAGTCGCCATGCCCGGTGGACGCATCCTGGTTTTTGAACGCGGTGAAGTGGCCGGCTTGCCAGTGCAGAGCGTCGATTTCGTGGCTGTCCAGCAACAAACCCGTGGCGTATTCGGGTTGCAGGCGTTTGTCGGAGGTGTCGAACACCGGGGTTTCGACCGTCATTTCGCCCACCGCCAAGGTGGTTTTTGACGCGCGCAACTTGAGCGCGCCGCCCGCGCTGGAGTAGTCGCTTTCGCTGCGGCCGTCGTTGTCCACGGGCAGCAGGCCGGTGCCGGCATGGCCTCTGCCGCCGTCGAGTTTCAGGCCGACAAAGGCGTGGGCGTCCACACCCAGGCCAATCGTGTCCGGGGTGAAGCCGGACGCGAAGTTGGCGATAAAACCTTGGGCCCACTCGGCCTTGTGCGGCTTGCCCTCGGAGGATCGGTCCCTGTTGTCGAGGTAGAAGTTGCGGCTGAGTAGATCAAGGTTTGAATCGTCGATCAATCCTGCTGCCAGCACACTATTGCAGGTGCCGGCCAGCAGGCATGAAAACAGGGTTGGAGCGCGCATCGGCGTGGCCTCAAAGGATTTCCAATGAGACCAAGGGTCGCCGAATGTTCAGCGCAGCGATTGAACGGCTGTGCTCAATCGCTCTAGCTCAAGGCTTTTTCCGGTGCCGACAGATGACTGGCGCCGAGCAAGGCCGGCAACACCCCGGCCCGCAGGTCATTCCCGCTCGGCTGCTGATAAAGGCTCAAGCCAAACTCCGGCAGCACCGCCAGCAAGTAATCGAAGATGTCGCCCTGGATACGCTCGTAATCCGCCCATGCGGTCGTGCGCGTGAAGCAGTAGATCTCCAGCGGCACGCCCTGGGCGGTGGTTTGCATCTGGCGCACCATGCAGGTCATGTTCGGCTGGATGTCCGGGTGGCTTTTCAGGTAGGCCAGGGCGTAGGCGCGAAAGGTGCCGAGGTTGGTCATGCGCCGACGGTTCGCCGACAGTTGCGCGCTGTGGCCCTGGGCTTCGTTCCAGGCCTTGAGCTCGGCCTGCTTGCGCGCGATGTAGTCGGTGAGCAGGTGCACCTGGGTCATGCGCACTTCTTCATCGTCACGCAGGAAGCGCACGCCGCTGGCGTCGATAAACAGGCTGCGCTTGATCCGCCGTCCGCCGGAGGCCTGCATGCCGCGCCAGTTCTTGAACGACTCGGACATCAGGCGCCAGGTGGGGATGGAGACGATGGTCTTGTCGAAATTCTGTACCTTGACCGTGTGCAAGGTGATGTCCACCACGTCGCCATCGGCGCCGACCTGGGGCATTTCGATCCAGTCGCCGACCCGCAGCATGTCGTTGCTGGTCAGTTGCACGCTGGCGACGAACGACAGCAGAGTGTCCTTGTACACCAACAGGATCACCGCCGACATCGCACCAAGACCCGACAGCAGCAACAGTGGCGAACGGTCGATCAGGGTGGCGACGATGATGATTGCGCCAAACACGTACAAGACCATCTTCGCCAGCTGCACATAGCCCTTGATCGAGCGGGTGCGGGCGTGTTCGGTGCGGGCGTAGATGTCCAACAGGGCGTTGAGCAGGGCACTCATGGCCAACATCAGGAACAGGATGCTGATTGCCAGGGCCACATTGCCGATGAACAGGATCGCGGTCTTGCTCAGGTCCGGCACCAGATACAGGCCGAACTGGATCACCAGCGATGGCGTCATTTGCGCCAGGCGGTGGAAGACTTTGTTATGCCGCAGGTCATTGAGCCAGTGCAGCGCCGGCTGTCGGCCGAGCAATTTGATCGTGTGCAGGATCAGGTAGCGCGCCACCCGTCCGAGCAACAGCGCCACCACCAGCAGCACCACAAAGCCGAGGCTGGCGTGCAGCAGCGGGTGTTCATCGAGGGCGCCCCAAAGGTCTTGGACGTTGAGCCAGAGCTGTTTGATATCCATGGGTGAAACCGATTCTTCTATAGGACAAGACGGGGCGATTAGAGCATTGAAGTGCTACAAAGTTGGCCTCATGGACAAAAGTGCTCACAAAAAAGCAGCTGATTAGCACCGTTCGCGTAAAGAAACTCGGTTTGGCCGCCCGAAACCGGTACCCTATGGCGCTGATATTTTGTATTTCTTCGAGGTAGCACCCGTGTTTTCCCAATTCGCCCTGCACGAACGCCTGCTCAAAGCCGTGGCCGAGCTTAAATTTGTCGAGCCAACGCCTGTGCAAGCAGCGGCCATCCCGCTCGCGCTCGAAGGGCGTGACCTGCGGGTGACAGCTCAAACCGGTAGCGGCAAGACTGCCGCTTTCGTCCTGCCGGTGCTGAACCGCCTGATCGGCCCGGCCAAGGTTCGCGTCAGCATCAAGACCCTGATCCTGCTGCCAACCCGCGAGCTGGCCCAGCAGACCCTGAAGGAAGTGGAGCGTTTCTCCCAGTTCACCTTCATCAAGTCCGGCATCATCACCGGCGGTGAAGACTTCAAGGTCCAGGCCGCCATGCTGCGCAAGGTGCCGGACATCCTGATCGGCACCCCGGGCCGCATGATCGAGCAACTCAACGCCGGCAACCTTGACCTCAAGGAAGTCGAAGTACTGGTGCTGGACGAAGCCGACCGCATGCTCGACATGGGCTTCGCCGACGACGTGCAGCGCCTGGTGGCCGAGTGCGTCAACCGCCAGCAGACCATGCTGTTCTCCGCCACCACCGGCGGTTCGACCCTGCGCGAGATGGTCGCCAAGGTCCTGAACAACCCTGAGCACTTGCAGGTCAACAACGTCAGCGACCTGAACGCCACCACGCGTCAGCAGATCATCACCGCCGACCACAACGTGCACAAAGAGCAGATCCTCAACTGGCTGTTGGCCAACGAGACCTATCAGAAGGCCATCGTGTTCACCAACACCCGTGCCGCCGCCGACCGTATCTACGGCCGCCTGGTTGCCCAGGAATACAAGGCGTTCGTGCTGCACGGCGAGAAAGACCAGAAGGACCGCAAGCTGGCCATCGACCGCCTCAAGGCCGGCGGCGTGAAAATCCTCGTGGCTACCGACGTTGCCGCCCGCGGCCTCGACGTGGATGGCCTGGACCTGGTGATCAACTTCGACATGCCCCGCAGCGGCGACGAATACGTGCACCGTATCGGCCGTACCGGGCGTGCCGGCAACGATGGCCTGGCCATCTCGCTGATCTGCCACGGCGACTGGAACCTGATGTCGAGCATCGAGCGCTACCTCAAGCAGTCGTTCGAGCGCCGTACCATCAAGGAAGTCAAAGGCACCTACACCGGGCCGAAGAAGGTCAAGGCGTCGGGCAAGGCTGTTGGCGTGAAGAAGAAAAAGACCGACGCCAAGGGTGACAAGAAGAAAACCGGTGCCAAGTCGCCGACCAAGCGCAAGATCGCCAACCGGCCGAAGACCGACAACCTGTCGCTCGTCAGCAAGGACGGCATGGCCCCGCTCAAGCGCCGCAAGCCAGAAGCACCGGCTGCCGAGTAAGGTTGGGCTGATGTGAAAAAACCGGACGTATGTCCGGTTTTTTTATGCGCGGTGATCATTCCCACGCTCCGCGTGGGAATGCCTCCAAGGACGCTCCGCGTCCTGCCTCTGGCTTCAATTCTTGGCTTTGGCCGCCGCTTCCTTGAGTTCCTTGAGCCGGGCGTCGATCAGTTGGCATTTGTCAGGGAACTGAGCACTTTCCGTATCCAGATCCATCTTCTGCAGCTCGTCGTTCATCTCCTTGGCTTGGGTCGCGTTCTGTTCGGTCAGCTTGGCCACTTCCTGGCCCAGTTGCTCGCGCTTTTCCGTGGCCTCTTCCGGCGTACAGGCCCAGGCGGGCAGGGCGGCCAGCAACGTGGCCGCGATGGCCAGGTTCATCAGGGGTTTCATGGGTGGACTTCCTTGGCAGGGATATCTCTGTGGAGGTCGCCGCCGCCTGGAAAGTTCACAAAAATGACGCTCGTCCATTGGGCTGAACGGCCAGTGACGTGCCCGGTCACACCTTTAGACGGGCTACTTTCCACTCGCCCGCAGGAGGAATCAGGATGACGACTTACAATTGGGATCTGATCGAGCGCTTGCTGCACGAAGTGCAGAATGGTGAGGGCAGCTTCGCCCCGCGCCAGTATGCCGAGCAGGAGGCGGCCGAAAAGGCCACGGCAGGCGAATCCACGGGCAATCTGGACGCGTTGAAAAAGACCGCTGCGGATTATGAAGCGCTGTTGCTCAAGCGCGGTTTCATCGAGCCGCGGCCAGAGGCAGAGGGCGGCACCGGCGAGAATTTCATCTTGACGCCGTTGGGCGCGCAATTGCTGGCGTTGATCGACAGTTCGATCCCGGGCAACGACCACCCGCGCCAAGTGCTGGACGAGCAAGGTGATGCGCTGGACCCGGCCACCTTCGCCGAAGTCGCGTCAAAGGCCCAGATCGCCTGACCTTGACCGCGCCCGGCACCCGCTGCGGTGCCAGGCGAACCTGTCAGATCGGTAATCTGCCGCTAAGGTGGCTGACAGCCGGCCACCCCTAATCTGCTGCCATTCCCCTGACGGACGTGAATCGGCATGCATTCCACACCCTCCAGACGCACCTTTGTCAAAAGCCTCGCCGCTGGCGGCCTGCTGGGCGGGCTCGGGCTTTGGCGCAGCCCGGTCTGGGCCTTGACCAGCCCCGGCCAGCCCACTGTGTTGGCGGGCAGTGAATTTGACCTGTTTATCGACCAGACCCCGGTCAACCTCACCGGCCGCCACCGCACCGCGCTGACCATCAACGGCAGCCTGCCCGGCCCGTTGCTGCGCTGGCGCGAAGGCGACACCGTGACCCTGCGCGTGAAAAACCGCCTGGCCGAGCCCACGTCGATCCACTGGCACGGCATTTTGTTGCCCTCCACCATGGACGGCGTGCCCGGCCTGAGCTTCAAGGGCATCGAGCCGGGCGGGGTGTTTGTCTACCAGTTCACCGTCAAGCAGCACGGCACCTACTGGTACCACAGCCATTCCGGGTTCCAGGAACAGCAAGGTGTATACGGTCCGCTGGTGATCGATCCGAAAGAGCCCGAGCCCTTCAGTTACCAGCGTGACTACGTGGTGATGCTCTCGGATTGGACGGATGAAGACCCCGTCGCACTGATGAAGACCCTGAAAAAACAGTCCGACTACTACAACCTGCACAAGCCCACTGTGGGCGACTTTGTGCGCGATGCCGGGGCGAAGGGCTGGTCTGCCACGGCCGCCGACCGCCTGATGTGGGCGCAAATGAAGATGAACCCCACCGACCTGGCGGACGTCAGCGGCGAGACCTACACCTATCTGCTCAACGGCCAGCCGCCCGAGCGCAACTGGACCGGGCTGTTCGCGGCGGGGGAGACGATTCGCCTGCGCTTTATCAACGGCTCGGCGATGAGCTATTTCGACGTGCGCATCCCCGGGCTGAAAATGACCGTGGTGGCCGCCGATGGCCAGCCGGTCCAACCGGTCAGCGTCGATGAGTTGCGCATTGCCGTGGCAGAGACGTTTGACGTGCTGGTCGAGCCTACGGCGCCGGCCTACACGCTGTTTGCCCAGGCCATGGACCGTAGCGGCTTTGCCCGGGGCACGCTGGCCCGGCAAGTCGGCTTGACCGCGCCAGTCCCGGCCGTCGATCCGCGCCCGTGGATCACCATGGACGACATGGGCATGGGCGGCATGGACCACGGCGCCATGGCGGATATGGAAGGCATGGATCACAGCGCCATGGCGATGCAAAGCCATCCGGCCAGCGAGCAGAACAACCCGTTGGTGGACATGCAAGCCATGAGCCCGGTGCCCAAGCTCGACGACCCTGGCATCGGCCTGCGCAACAATGGCCGCCGCGTCCTCACCTACGCCGACTTGCGCAGCACCTTCGAAGACCCCGACGGCCGCGACCCCAGTCGCACCATCGAGCTGCATCTCACCGGGCATATGGAGAAGTTCGCCTGGTCATTCAATGGGGTGAAGTTCTCCGCTGCCGAGCCGTTGCAACTGACTTACGGCGAGCGAGTGCGGCTGGTGTTGGTCAACGACACCATGATGAGCCACCCGATCCACCTGCACGGCCTGTGGAGCGACCTGGAAGACGAGAACGGCCAATTCCAGGTGCGCAAGCACACCATCGACATGCCGCCCGGCTCCCGGCGCAGCTACCGCGTGACCGCCGATGCCCTGGGCCGCTGGGCCTATCACTGCCACCTGCTGTACCACATGGAAATGGGCATGTTCCGTGAGGTGCGCGTGCATGAATAAGGATCTGAGGATGAGCCGTCGTGTGGTTGCTGTAGTCATCGCGCTGGGGTGCAACCCGTGGGCGCTGGCGGATGAGTTTCAAGGCATGAGCCCGGCGTCACCGGCACTCACCGAAAGCCGTACGCCGATTCCGGTGCTGACCGATGCCGATCGCGCGGCGGTGTACAACGCCCCTGGTGGGCACATGGTGCATGACAGCGGCGTCAATTCGATGCTGTTGATCAACCAGTTGGAGTGGCAGGGTGGCGGCGGTGAAGGGGCGCTGAGCTGGGATATGAAGGGCTGGCTTGGCGGCGACATCGACCGCCTGTGGCTGCGTACCGAGGGCGAGCGTAGCGCCGGCCGCACAGACAGCGCTGAGGCCCAGGCCCTCTGGGGGCATGCCATCAGCCCCTGGTGGGACCTGGTCGGCGGCGTGCGCCAAGACTTCAAGCCGGGTGATGGGCAGACCTGGGTCGCCTTCGGCGCGCAGGGCATGGCGCTCTACAACTTCGAGGCCGAGGCAACGCTGTTCATCGGCGAAGCCGGGCGCACCGCCGCACGGTTGGAAGGTGACTACGACATCCTGCTGACCAACCGCCTGATCCTGCAACCGACCGCCGAACTCAATTTCTACGGGCGCAATGACCCGCAGCGCGGCATCGGCTCCGGCCTGGCCGACAGTGAGGTCGGCTTGCGCTTGCGCTATGAGGTACGCCGCGAGTTTGCGCCCTATGTGGGTTTCACCTGGCATCGCAGCTATGGCCAGACCGCGCAATACGCCCGCGACGAAGGCGAAGACGCCAGCCAATGGCGCTGGGTCGCGGGTGTGCGCCTGTGGTTCTGACGTTTCACTCTTCTTATAACTCGCCGCCATGAGCGGCCTGGAGCCTTGCATGTCGATGTTGAAAACCGCGCTGGTGGGCGCTGCGTTGCTCACCAGCTTTTCGGTCACAGCCCATCCCAAACTGCTCTCATCCATTCCGGCAGCGGGCGCCCAGGGCCTTGCGCCCGCAGTGATTGAACTGCACTTCTCGGAAAACCTGCTGACGCAGTTTTCCGGCGCCAAGCTGACCATGACTGGCATGCAAGGCATGGCCCACGCGCCAATGCCGGTGAAGGCCAGCGTCGCTGCCAGTACCGACCCCAAAGTGATGCTGATCAAGCCCGCGTCCGCACTGACGGCCGGTACCTATCAGGTGGACTGGCGTGCCGTGTCGTCGGACACACACCCGATCCTTGGCAATGTGGTGTTCAGCGTCCAGCCATGAGTGAACTGATCCCGGTGTTGCTGCGCTTTGCGTTGTATTCGGACTTGATGCTGGTGTTTGGCCTGGGGTTGTTTGGCTTTTATGCCGAGCGCCGACTGTTGAGTGTGCAGCCCTTGCTGCGCGTGCTGGCAGGCCTGGGGGTGCTGTTTTCGGTGCTGTCGATGCTGTCCATGACCCAGGCCATGAGCGGCGCCGAGGATTGGCCGACGTTGTGGGCGCACCTGCACATGATGTTGGGGCAGACCGAACTGGGCTGGACGTGGTGGTTGCGCGTGGCGGCGCTGGTGTTGGTTGTGCTGGATACGAGGCTGGCCACGCTATGCGGCGGTGTCGCGCTGGTCACGCTGACGTGGACCGGGCATGGCGCGATGCACGAAGGCACGTTGCGGCTCTGGCATGTGCTCAGCGACAGCGCGCACCTGCTGGCGGCGGCGGGTTGGGTTGGGGCGCTGGCGGCGTTCGGGCTGTTGCTGATGAGCCGGTCGTTGCCCCAGGCCGGGCGTGTGCAGGCGCTGGCGCGTACGTTGGCGGGATTTGCGCGTGTCGGCAGCGGGTTCGTGGTGGTGTTGATGGTCACCGGTGTGGCCAATTATCTGTTTGTCGTCGGGCCGAATCTGGATGGCCTCACGGCTGGGCTCTATGGGCTGCTGCTGTGCCTCAAGTTGGGATTGTTCGGCCTGATGCTGGGGTTGGCGGCGCTCAATCGTGTGCACCTGGCGCCGTTGCTGCAACGGTCCCTGGCAGCGGGCGAACATGGCATGGCGCTCAAGGCGCTGCGCCGCAGCATCGCCCTGGAGTTGGCGGCGGTGGTGCTGATCCTGGGGCTGGTCGCGTGGCTGGGCACCTTGGCGCCCACTTAGGACGGCGTGCTTTTGAGGCATTTCAGCGTTTGGAAATCGCTGCGTACCTTGTCGATTTTCTGGGTGAGTTTCTGGCGTTGCGCCGGGGTGCTTTCGGCCATCAGATCGACAATCAGGCTGCGCGCTGCGGTTTCCGTTTGTGCGTAGGCGCTGCGGTATTGCGGGGTCCACAGGCTTTCGCGGTCCACCAGCAGTTGCTCGATTTTCTGTGGGAAGTCGGCGTCATGGCGTTGCTGCACGGCGGCGATGAAGTGCGCCTGCCAGCGGGCGCGGTTGCCGACCCAGGCCTGGTTCTGTTCGCCCAGCGCGACGGACCAGGCGTTGACCCGACTTTGCTGGCTGGCGCTGAGCGGGCCGATCCAAGCGTCCAGGCGCTTGCTCATGCGGTCGGCGCGTTCCTGGATCTGCTTGGCCAATGGCGGCTTGAGGTAGTCGTCCTGGCGCTTGCGCAGGTCCTTGGCCAGGGCGTCGTTCATGTCCTGCACCTGCTGGTCGTCGAGGCCTTGCAGCAGCTCGATGGCGGACGGGGTGATCTGCCGGGCGATTTCACCGATCGCCTGCTTGGCTTCGGCAGTACGGTCTTGCAGGGCGGCGTCGCTGGCCTGGCGGTTGTCGGCCATCTGTTGCAGGCGGTCCAGCCAGTCGAGGTAGCCCGGCAGTTGGGTGGTGCAGTGCCAGGCCAGGTGTGTCTTGAGGTTGTCGTTGAACCAGCTCTTCTGCCCGGCATTCATGTCCAGGTAGTCGCTGAGGGTCCAGGGGATGATCACATCGAGGTTGCGATAGGCCAGGCCGACGCGGTTGCAGCCAGCGAGCACCAGGCTGAGGGCCAGCAATACCACCAGGAGTTTGAGCCGACGCAGCATGGGCGGGTCCTTGCGCAGAGGAGGTGTGTGCATGTGAACCTGCGCGGGGTGCGACAGTTCAGCCCATTAATAAAACGACCGCGCGGCCTTCAGCGTCAACAGGCCATCGCATTGCGAGTTGTGTCCGGAGTAGGCCGAGCAATCGCCGCCGCTGAGGCTGGAGTCGCTGTAGATCAGGTTCAGGTCAACGCCCATCCAGGCTCGGGAGAATTGCACCGACCAATCGCTGAAGCTGCGGATGGAGCCCCCGTCGACCGCGACCGGGCTGCCCAACTGATGAGTGGTGTACTTCATGCTGACGCCGATGCCAAAGGGTTGCGTGCCGCCGAGGTCGGCAAACAAGGTGCTGTCCTGGCGGCCCGGGTCGTTGCTGAAGGACGCGCCGAAGCGGTTGCCCAGCAGGTTCAGGCCGCCGTAGAACTCCTGGCTGTCGAGGGGGCTGAGCTTGGGGTAGCTGTAGTGGATCAGGCCGACTTCGTAGCCCAGGGTCTGGTCGAAGGGATGTTTGAAGCCCATGTAGGAATCGACTTCGAGGGTGCTGCCCGGCGACAGGCCCATACTCGGTGAGAACTGGCCGAAGTACAGGCCGCTGTCGTGGCTCAGGTCGAGCCCGCCATGGAATGAATCGCTGCCCGGCGAGGTAGGCTTGACCAGGCCCTGGGCCATGCTGCGGCTGGGGGCGGTACCCAATTTCAAGTCGAAGTCGCCCAGTTCGCGCTGAAAGATCTGCGCTTCGGCAAGGGGGCTGGCGACCAGGGCCGTGAGCAGGAAAATGCAGGGTTTGAACATGCGTCACTCCATGAAAAGCGAGGAGCAGTAACTGAAAAAGTCGGGAAGATGCCCGTGCTAGAGGTGTGCAAGCATACCGGCGAATGCCTGGGGTTGAGCCCCGTTCGTCGATTGGTGCGAGATTGAATGTGTCGGGAGGGTGTTGCGGGCTCTAGTCCTAGCGCCTTGATGGCAAGGCGCTTAGGGACCAGGTATGTTGCGCGGTATTACTTCTTGCCCAGGCTGATCTGCTTGGACGGGCCGAAAGTCTGGCCGCTCACGCCCTTGGCAATTTGCTGGATTTCGCCGCCGGACTTGAGGAAAGCAGCAATCTGGCTGTTGATCGATTCGCTGGTTTCAACGGCGGGAGCTGGCTTTGCTTTGCTGTTGGATGCTTTTACGCGCATGGCGGCCACTAACCTGTAGAAAATTAACTTGGCCAGGCATCGTACAGGAAATACTTGACAATTGCTTGGCAAATATCCCCTGGGAATAAGCAGTGCACCTGGAAACAACCCAAGTCTATCTTTGAAATAAGCCTCTAACTTACTGTTTTAATTCGAAACCACCGGGCTGGCGGTGGCGTACGTAGCGGTAAAATTGAGGCGATCGATCGGACGAGCGGGGCAGGGCCATCAGCTTGCCACGCCAGCCCGCGATTTTTCAGGGGTGCGCGCGTGGCGGGCGCAACTCGGGTAGAATGCCGCCCACGTAATGAGGGTATTGAAAAATGGCTTTGGTCGGTCGCTACAACAGCTTGCAAGTGGTTAAACACACTAACTTTGGTTTGTACCTGGACGGCGCGCAAGACGGTGAAATCCTCTTGCCCAACCGGTATATCCCCAAAGATATTCCCAGTGAAGATGAAGACTGGCTGAACGTTTTTATTTATCTGGACAGCGATGACAAACTTATCGCCACGACTGAAAAGCCGAAAGTTCAAGTGGGCGAGTTTGCCAGTTTGAAAGTGGTGGAAGTCAACAGTATCGGTGTATTCCTCGATTGGGGTTTGCCCAAGGACCTGTTGCTGCCGTATTCGGAAGAAAAGCGCCAGATGACCGCTGGTGAATATTGCGTGGTGCACGTCTACCTCGACAAGCACACCAAGCGCATCACCGCGACCGCGCGCCTGGATCGCTACCTGGACAAGACCCCGGCGAATTACCAGGTGGGCCAGGAAGTCAATCTGCTGGTGGCCGAAGCCACCGACATGGGCTTCAAGGCGATCATCAACAACAAGCACTGGGGCTTGATCCACAAGAATGAAGTGTTCAAGTTCCTGCGCCCGGGCAAGGAAGAGAAAGGCTTTATCAAAGAGATCCGCGCCGACGGCAACATCAGCCTGAGCCTGCAGCCCGTGGGCCAGGAAGCGGCTTCCAGCCTGAACTCGAAGATCCTCGCCAAGTTGCGTGAAAACAACGGCAGCCTGCCGGTCAGCGACAAGAGCGACCCGGCGGTGATCAGCAACTTGTTCGGCGTGAGCAAGGGCAACTTCAAGAAGGCCATCGGTGCCCTATATAAGCAGGGCCAGATCGTGATTCATGCGGATCGCATTGAACTAAGCTGATCGAAGTTTCTCTCTGTAGGAACGGGCTAGTTGTGGCGAGGGAGCTTGCTCCCGCTGGGCTGCGTAGCGGCCCCACGATTTTGGGAGCGCTTCGCACTCCAGCGGGAGCAAGCTCCCTCGCCACGGAAAGTCGTCTCCTACAGAGGTGCGTCATGTCCAAAAAGTCGTTGTTCGCCTACCTCGGCACCTTGCTCGCCTTTCTGGTGCTCGACGGCCTCTGGCTCGGCGTCCTCATGGGGCCGACCTACAAAAACCTGCTGGGCCCGCTGATGCTTGATCAGCCACGGTTATTGCCCGCCACACTCTTCTATCTCCTGTATGCCCTCGGTTGCGTCGTGCTCGTGGTCTTGCCCAGCGTCAGTTGGCAGCGTGCGGCGCGCCTGGGTGCCTTGTTGGGCCTGGTGGCCTATGGCACCTATGACTTGAGCAACTGGGCCACGTTGCACGGTTGGTCTGCCGGGTTGGCGTTGATGGATATGGCCTGGGGCACCTGCCTGACGGCGGCTTGCTGCACGGTTGGGTACCTGTGTGCAGATCGGGTGCGTGGCTGATTGTGTACAGGTTTTTTGTGCACCGTTGCTGAGCGAAGTCCCCGTATCCAATCCTTCGTTAATCGCTTTGGAGCGCCATCCTGAAAGGATTGTGTGCCATTGGCACGCATTCTGCTGACTGCTTCGTATACAAACCATGCCGCCTCCCGTATGCACACCGCTACGGCAGCGCAGGCCGGTATGACGAGGAGCCCAGCGATGACCGAACAATTGCCCAAAGGCTACAGCCCACGCCTGTACAACCAGGACCTTGGCCCACTGCCGCAAAAGTGGACTTGGTACAACATCTTCGCCTTCTGGATGAGCGATGTGCACAGCGTCGGCGGCTACGTATTTGCCGCCAGCCTGTTCGCGCTGGGCCTGGCCAGTTGGCAGGTGTTGATCGCCTTGCTTGCCGGTATCTGCATCGTGCAGTTGATCGCCAACCTGGTGGCCAAGCCGAGCCAGCAAGCCGCGGTGCCATACCCGGTGATTTGCCGGCTGGCGTTTGGGGTGTTCGGCGCGAATATTCCCGCAGTGATCCGCGGCCTGATCGCCGTGGCCTGGTATGGGATTCAGACCTATCTGGCCTCCAGCGCGCTGATCATCGTGGTGCTGCGCTTTTTCCCACAGATGGCGGTATACGCAGAACCGCATTTCGCGGGCCTGTCCTACCTCGGTTGGTTCGGCTTCCTCAGCCTATGGGTGCTGCAAGCGGCTGTGTTCTGGGCAGGCATGGAGTCCATCCGGCGTTTTATCGATTGGGCGGGGCCGGTGGTGTATGCGGTCATGTTTGCCCTGGCTGGTTGGATCGTGTGGAAAGCCGGCTGGGCGAATATCAGCTTTACCCTGTCGGAAAAATCACTGTCTGGCTGGCAGGCGTTCGGTCAGGTGATCGTTGCGACGGCGCTGGTGGTGTCTTACTTCTCCGGCCCGACGCTGAACTTCGGCGACTTCAGCCGCTATTGCCGCAGCATGCACGACGTGCGGCGGGGCAATTTCTGGGGGCTGCCGGTAAATTTCCTGGCGTTCTCGCTGGTCACCGTAGTGATCGTGTCGGGCACCTTGCCGGTATTTGGCGAAATGCTCCATGACCCGATTGCCACGGTGTCGCGCATCGACAACAGCATGGCTGTACTGCTCGGCGCCTTTGCTTTTGTGACCGCCACCATCGGCATCAATATCGTCGCCAACTTTGTTTCCCCTGCCTTTGATTTCGCCAACGTCGCCCCCAGCAAGATCAGCTGGTGTGCCGGTGGCATGATCGCCGCAGTGGCGTCGATCTTCATCACCCCGTGGAACCTGTTCAACAACCCGCTGATGATCCATTACACCCTGGACATCCTCGCCGCATTCATCGGGCCGTTGTTCGGCATCCTGCTGGTGGATTTCTACCTGATCAAAAAGCAGAAGATCGACGTGGACGCGTTGTTCGATGACAGCCCCAGCGGGCGCTATTACTTCGACGGCGGCGTGAACTGGACGGCGGTCAAGGCGTTGGTGCCGGCCACTTTGGTGGGTGTCGCAATCACCTTCACCCCGGCGTTGCAGGGCATGGCCAACTTCGCCTGGTTTACCGGGTGCTTCCTGGGTGGGCTGTTTTTCCTGGTGCTGGCACGCCGGGAACAGCTGCGCGTGCCTCTGCCCTTGGTTGCTGGCTAAGCAGCATACCCGCCACGAGTAGGCCGCATCCGGCGATCACCAGCGCCGGGTGCAGGCCGCCACTCAAGTGACTACTCACCGACGCCAGCAACGGCCCGCTCAACTGGCCGATGGCAAAACTGGCGGTGAGCAAACCGGTGCTGCGCTGATAGCCGTGGGGCGCGATGTCGCGCAGGCGCGTCATCACCAATTGCATGCACGCCAGGAACGGCGCGCCACACAGCAGCACGCCGAGCGCCAGGCCCCAGGCATTGCCCAGCAGGCAGGCGAACACACCAGCGGCTTGCAGCCACAATGTCGCCATCAGCCAGCGCCGCGTGGTGTGCGGGTCCTTGCGGCGCAAGCTGGCGACCACTACGCCCAGCGCCGCTGCCAAGCCAAAACACGGCCAGAACAGATCGGCCTGCCAGGCGCCTTTGAATTGCGCGTTGGCCATCTGCGACAGAAAGGTCGCGGGGATGATGTAGCCCAAGCCAAATAAAAAGTAGATCCAGCCCAGGTGCGCGATGCTCTGGTTGCTGCCCGCAGTGACTGTGGCCGCCGTGGTCGGTGTCGGCTGGGGCAGGAAGGGCAGGACGACCAGCAGCATCACCAGCGCCACCGCCCCATAGACCAGCCATAAGGTGGCCGAGTCCTGGCCTAGCAGGTTAGAGCCCAGTGCCAGCACCCCTGTGAGAAAAATCCCCAGCCCCGGCCCGGCAAATACCAGGGCGCCCAGGCGCGGACGCCCGGCGGCAAGCGCCAGCGGCTGGCTCAGGCTGGTGATCATCACCAGCGCCCAGGCACTCGCGACGCCGGTCCCAAAGCGCAACAGCAGATGGGGCCAGAACCCATGGGCCCAGTACGACGCCAAGGTCAACAGCACGCACAACCACAGCCCGCCATAGAGCCGGCCGCGCACGTGGTGATGGCTGCGGGCGAAGATCGAATCCACCGCCCCGACGAAGTAACCCAGGTAATTGGCCGCGGCAATCAGGCCGGCACCGGTCAGGTCGATCTGCCCTTCGCCGAGCAAATGCGGCAGTTGCGGGGTGAGGGCAAAGCGGCCAATGCCCATGGCCATCATCAGGGCGATAAAGCTGGCGAGTAAACGAATCAGGGGCGACATGGGCTGTTTTCCTGCGGGTCAACGAATGACTTTCAGGCTAAAGCGGATTGACTTTCTGTAAAATTGAATAATAGTGAGTAACTTGTTCAGTTTTGGAGAAAGGTATGGAGTTCAGTCAATTGCGCATTTTCCAGGCCGTGGCGGAAGAGGGCTCCATCACCCGTGCCGCCGAGCGCCTGCATCGCGTGCCATCAAACCTGTCGACCCGGCTCAAGCAGATGGAAGAGCAGCTCGGCGTCGAGCTGTTCGTGCGCGAACGCCAGCGCTTGCAGCTTTCTCCGGCGGGCAAGGTGTTGCTGGACTACAGCAGCCGCCTGCTAGCGTTGCACGACGAAGCCCACGGCGCGGTGCAGGGCGGGCAGCCGGCCGGCGATTTTGTGCTGGGTAGCATGTACAGCACGGCGGCGGTGCACTTGCCAAAACTGTTGGCGGGCTATCACAAGGCTTACCCGATGGTGAACCTTCAGGTGCAATCGGCGCCCAGCGGCGAGTTGCTCGAAGGGTTGATTACCGGTCGCCTGGATGCGGCCTTTGTGGACGGCCCGATCACTATCGCCACCCTGGACGGTGTGCCGTTGTGTGAAGAACGCCTGGTGCTGATCTGCGAAGCCGATCACCCGCCAGTGCGTGGGCCGCAGGATGTCGCGGGGCGTTCGGTGTTCACCTTCCGACGCAGTTGTGCCTATCGGACGCGGCTGGAGACGTGGTTTTCTCACGAGCATGTAGCCATGGGGCGTGCGATCGAGATCGAGTCCTATCAGGGCATGCTGGCCTGCGTGATTGCCGGTTCCGGAGTGGCGCTGATGTCCGAATCCATGCTCGACAGCCTGCCAGGCAAGGACAGCGTGTCCGTTCATCCGCTGACAGGGCATTTTGCCACTGCCACCACCTGGCTCATGTGGCGAAAGGGTATGCTCGGCGCTAACCTCAATGCATGGATCGACTTGCAGCAAGCGGGCAAGGCCGAAGTCCCGCAAGACACGCGGGCGATTGCTTGAGCGATCCGTCAGGATTCAGATCAATTCAGTAATAGTTCGTTGTGGTTTCGTCCATGCAATACGTAGGACTTAGGGCTACTATCACTGTAGGAAACGGCGACAGAATTTGCGCCTGCCAGCATTACCCTCAAAGGGGGCAACCATGAAAGAGAAAATTCAAAACTGGCTCCATGACCTCGGTGTTGCACTGGGCCTGATCGAACCGCCATTGCAACCGGTGCCGATTCGTACCGATGACGAGCAGCGTCGGCCACGTCGCAGGTAGGCCCTGGGGCTAGGCAGAATTCAATAATGTGGGAGCGGGCTTGCTCGCGAAGGCGGTGTGTCAATCGATGCAAGGTTGACTGACACACCGCCTTCGCGAGCAAGCCCGCTCCCACAGTTGTTTCTGTGCCAGGCAAAAAAACGGGCACGACATCCGACGTCGTGCCCGCTGAAGAAACCGCTCTAAATCCTGTTATGCATCAAACCGTGCGAGTTGCTGCTGCCTGTGGTTTGCGCGATAGCACACCCTCCACTCCCAAACTCACCCGCCCAATCGTCAAGCTTTACTCGAGCGGCGAGTTCGCATGCCAGTTGGTTTTTGCCGTTTCAGTGTCGGAATCAGGCTACCTGCTTATCAGAATCGGCTGAGTTATTTAATTTTAGCGATGAGCGTAGGTTCAGTTCCGTAGTGCCTAACAGAATTGAAATCCTCGCCACGAGGCATCCGTAAGTCAGCATTGTTGGAGGCAAAACTATGATGCTCTCTTCCGTTCCGCCAGTCGCCGCGTCGCTGATTGCCACAACCGAAACCATTCTGCATATCGCACCTGTATCAAGGCGCTGGAAGGCCGATGCCCCCAGCAATTTGGTGTTCCTTGCGCCGACGTTGACCCAGCAAGCCCTGCTCATACAGATCGCTCTGCTGAGTCCATCGACGATCATTGTCGGCGACCAAGCCATTGATGAAGACGTCATTGATCAATGGCGCATATCTCACCCATTTGGAAAGCTCTGTCTGGTTCGCAGGGGTACCAGCCTGGATAGGATTAGTCTGGATCTGTGCGAGTCCAACGGCATCCAAGTGGTCAACACCCCCGGGGTCAACGCGCCGCATGTTGCTGCATACATCGCGCACTGGCTGACATTGGCCGATGGCTCCATCCCCCGCGATGTCTGTGTACTGGGATACGGAGCTGTGGGTAAAGAGCTGGTCAAGCTGTTGCTGGATCGAGATCCCGATGTTCGGGTAAAGGTGCTGGTTCGACACGGTCGAGTGCCGGATTCCGACAGCAGAGTGTCATTTTTCGTGGACTGGCGCGAGGCGCTTGAGGGGGCCTATGCACTGGCCGTCTGTTTATCCCTGAACGATGCATCCGCTCACCGCATTGATCGAACCCTGATTCAACGCCTGTGCAAACAAGCTCGTCTGATCTGCGTCGCCAAACCGGATGTCTTCAGCGACGATGCTTTGCAGGCCCTGGCTATGGCTGAAACCATCCAGGTTGTATTGGACTATGGCCCTACAACGCTGGATGCGTTTCGGATACGCACACAGGCACTCGGCTGTAGTGTCTCCACATGGCGCAACCCCGCGATGCTGACGACCCAGGCGTCAACCTCCGAGGCCTGCCATTGCGATCTCGACTATGCCGTCTGCGTTCAACTGAGCTTGACGGCCTTGCACGGTCTTGTACGACGCAAACTTGCGCAATCATTGATGATCCCCTCTCAGCAAGCCGGTACCGATGCGCCCCGCGTGTCGATTGTCGGTCGGGGGATCAACGGTCTGCTTCAAGCGGTGATGCTCCGTCTGGCGAACTATCAGGTCACGGTGTATGGAGGCAATCAGCAGAGCGATGGGGCCAGTCACAAGAATGTAAACATGCGCCATCTATCTGCAACGGAGACGACGGCAAAGCCGTTACATAACCACTACCTATTTGCAGGGAATCAATATTTGGCCGTTGAGTGCAATCGCGCAGGCATTGAGCTGTTTGAAAAGTTTCTGGCCGATAATCCATCCCTGGCAAAGTTTGCGCGGGCACGGATTGTACGAGCCTATGTGGATGGAGCCATTGGCGTAGAGGAGGCGATCTGCGAACAACGTGACATCGAAAACAGGCCGTGGCCGAGCGGCAAGCCAGGGAGTGAGATCGCAGAGATCAGCCCACAGCAATTACAGGTGCGTTGTGGTGTTTCTGGGATCGGTCAAGCTATTGAGGTATCGGGCTACGATTTGGAATTTATCCATTTAAAGGAAGGGATAGAGACGCTTTTGCGGTACTCAGGGGTTCAGTTCCTGCCCCAGCATCTGAGTCCGGCTCAAATTGCGGAGCTGAGCAGAGATCACTTCGTCGTTACTGCCATGGGGATAGAGGAATCACATCATGTAGTCGCGATCATTGGCTGGTTTTTCAGAATGCGTGCTGTTGGTAGTGAGGGGGCCGAACTGCGCGGACTCAAGCTGCAGTACGATCTGCCAGTTGGCGTCATGAATTGCCGCTTGGACGGGGATTGCATTCTTGTCTCCGGGGGACAGGTTCCGCCCGATTCGGCGCCGGAGTACAAGGAGCAGATACTGGCTGCGTGTCTCGCTGCTGTTTCTCGGCACTTTCCAGCGTCGTACCGAAGGGCAATGGACAGTGGCGATTTGCAAATTATCGAATGTGCCAGGCCCGGTACTCCAGACGGACTTTCAATCGTTCATCACGCTGCCCATCACCAAATTGTAGCTGGGGGCACTTATGCCGCTGGTACAACACAGGGCTTGGTCTGGGCCTCTTTGGTTCAGGAAATCATCCAGGCAAACTGAAACAAAAAAACGGGCACGACATCCGACGTCGTGCCCGCTGAAGAAACCGCTCTAAATCCTGTAATGCATCAAACCGTGCGCGCCGCCACCGCCTCAGGCTTGCGCGACAACACACTCACCAGCACAAAACTCACCAACCCAACCGCGAGGCTGTAGTAGATCGGCGTGTTCGCATCCAACCCGTCCTTGAGCATGAACACCAGCGCCGTGACAAAGCCCAGCGCCATTGAGGTGATTGCCCCGGACGTGGTGGCGCGCTTCCAGAAGATCGCGCCGATCAGCGGGATCAACATGCCGCCCACCAGCAGGTTGTAGGCCAGGGTCAGCGCGCTGATCACGTCGTTCACCACCAGTGCGATGCCCAGCACGGCGATGCCGGTCAGCAGGGTGAACAAGCGGTTGATCGCCAGGCTCGACTGCTTACCGCCGCGCAGGCGTGGCAGCAGGTCTTCGGTCAGTACGGTGGAGGCCGCGAGCAAACCGGCGCTGGCGGTGGACATCATCGCGGCGAGTGCCGCTGCAATCACCAAGCCACGGATGCCGTCTGGCAGCGAGACTTTGACGATGGCGGCAAACGCGTTGTTGACGTTGTCCAGGTCCGGGATCAGCACGTGCGCGGCCATGCCGATCAACGCACAGGCCAGGCCGTAGAGGATGCAGTAGAACCCGGCGAACGTGCCGGCGTACTTGGCGACCTTTTCGTCACGGGCGGTGAACACCCGTTGCCAGATGTCCTGGCCGATCAGGATGCCGAAGAAGTAGATCATGAAGTAGGTAATGATCGTGTCCCAGCCAATCGCGGTGAAGCTGAAACTCGACGCCGGCAGCTTGGCCACCAGCTCATCCCAGCCGCCGACGCGGTACAGGCAGATCGGCAGCAGGATAAACATCAGGCCGACGGTCTTGATCACGAATTGCACGATGTCGGTGAGGGTCAGCGACCACATGCCGCCAATGGTCGAGTACACCACCACCACGCCACCGCCGAGCAGCACCGAGATCCAGAACGGCAGGCCAAACAGCACTTGCAGTACGGTGCCGATGGCGAGGATCGAGGTCACGCCGATCATCAGCGCATAGGCCAGCATGATCACTGCGCTGGCTTGGCGGGCCATGGGGTTGTAGCGTTTTTCGAGGACCTGGGTGACGGTGAAGATCTTCAGCTTCAACAGCGGCTTGGCCAGGAACAGGTTCAGCGCAATGATCCCCGCACCCAGCGCGGCGCACAGCCAAAAGCCCGAGATGCCATGCACATAACCCAGGCGCACGGTGCCGACGGTAGAAGCGCCGCCCAGCACCGTGGCGGCCATGGTGCCCATGTACAGGGTCGGGCCCAGGTTGCGGCCGGCGACCAGGTAGTCTTCATGGGTCTTGGCGCGGCGCATGCCGTAATAGCCGAGCACGAGCATGCCGGCGGCGTAGATGAGTACGACGAATAAATCCAAAGCCATGACGGCGGTTCTCCGATTTTTATTGTGATGACGAGGCTTGGTGTGGTGAGGGAGCTTGCAGTGGCGAGGGAGCTTGCTCCCGTTCGACAGCGAAGCTGGAGCCGGCTTTTTTGGGGCCGCTTCGCAGCCCAGCGGGAGCAAGCTCCCTCGCCACAATGGTCGGGCCATAAACAGCGGCCGGTTCCGGGAACAAGCGCAGCAAGGTCAGATACACCACCGACGCCAACCCCAACGTCACCGGCAAGCTGATATCAATGCCATCGGCCAGATTGCCCAGCGGCCCGACAAACTGCCCCGGCAAGTTGACAAAGCACAGCCCCACCAACGCGCTCGGTATCCACGCCCCCAGCCCGCGCCAGTTCCAGCCATGGCTGAACCAGTAGCGGCCACCGGTTTCACCGCGGGTGAACACCTGCAAGTCATCCGGGCAGTAGAAGCCGCGGCGCACGATCAGGCCGATGATCATCATTACCATCCAAGGCGTGGTGCAGGTGATGATCAGCACGGCGAAAGTCGAGACGCTCTGCACCAGGTTGGCGGCGAAACGTCCGATAAAGATGAAGACAATCGACATCACCCCGATCAGCAGCGTGGCCTTGACCCGTGACAGCAGGCGTGGGAACACGCTGGACATGTCCAGCCCCGTGCCATACAGCGACGTGGTGCCGGTGGACATGCCGCCAATCACCGCGATCAGGCACACCGGCAGGAAAAACCAGCTCGGCGCCACCGCCAGCAAACCGCCGACGTAGTTGTTGGCCGCGATGTAGTCCGGTGCCTTGATCGCCACGATAGTCGCGGTGGCCAGGCCGAACAGGAACGGAATCAAAGTGGCGATCTGCGCCAGCACTACGGCCAGCATGATGTGCATTTTCGGTGTCTCACGCGGGATGTAGCGCGACCAGTCGCCGAGGAACGCGCCAAAGGAGATCGGGTTGCTCATGGCCACCAGCGCCGCACCGATGAACGCCGCCCAAAAGCCGCTCTGGCCCAGGGCAACAGTGCCGGCGAAGTGGCTGTCGAAGGCCGGCGCGAAGGCGAAGATGCCCAGCAAAAACAGCAGGCTCGCCGCCCACACCGCGATGCGGTTGACCCACAGCATGAAGCGAAAGCCGTAGATGCACACGGTCAGCACCAAAATTGCGAACACGCCGTAGGCCAGGCCCAGGGTCAGGTCGGTTTCCGGCAGGCCGATCAGCCGTTTCGCACCGCCCACCAGCGCATCGCCTGAACTCCACACCGACAGTGAGAAGAAGGCAATCGCGGTCAGCAACGATAGAAACGAGCCGACAATCCGCCCGTGCACGCCGAAGTGCGCACCGGACGACACCGCGTTATTGGTACCGTTGATCGGCCCGAACAGGCCCATCGGCGCCAGGATCAGTGCGCCCACCAGCACGCCCAGCACAATCGCCCAGACCCCGGCCTGGAAGGACAAGCCGAACAGCACAGGAAAGGAACCCAGCACGGCGGTGGCAAAGGTGTTGGCACCGCCGAAGATCAGGCGGAACAGATCCTTGGGGCCGGCGGTACGTTCATGGTCCGGGATCTGTTCGACCCCGTTGGTTTCTATCTTGCGAATACTTTTATCGTTGTTTTTATTATTCATGATCAGCTCCGATCACATTGGCTAAGGGGGCGGCAGCCCTTCCGGCATAGCGGACAAATGTTCGTGACAGGCCAGCCACAGGCCTTCTTTTTGTTCTGTGCGAGATCCTTGCCGTTTAAAGACAATGGTCTCGCGTTCCTGGCTAAAAAATTGCTCCCCTTGCATGCGTAGCTCGGTGGCCACGTCATGCATAAAAATCGCCACGTCACCTTGCAGGCTGACAAAAGCGTTGCTCGATGTGCACGACAGCACCTCGAACCCCTCGTCCCGGCGCCAGCTGTCCCACAATGCCTGGTAGGCATCGCGACTGAGCAGTGGCTGGGGCAGGGTGTAGAACACAAAGCTGGCATCGGCCGTGAACGCGCCGAAGTAGGCCGCGCGGTCATTGCGGGCGAAGGCCGCCACCAGGTCGGCGGCGGCTTGCAGCACCTCGCGGGCGCTCATCAGCGATGCGCCACGCCGGGCAGTACGCAGAGCATCTCGTACAGGAGGTTGGCGCCGAGCAGCGAGGTGTTGCCGGTGGTGTCGTAAGGCGGTGAAACTTCTACCAAATCGCAACCAACCAAGTCGAGGCCCTGGCAGCCACGAATGATCTCGATGGCCTGGATGGTGGTCAGCCCGCCGATTTCCGGGGTGCCGGTGCCGGGCGCCCAGGCGGGGTCGATGCCGTCGATGTCAAAGCTCAGGTACACCGGGCCGCCGCCGACTTTTTCCCGCACTTCGGCCATCAACGGTGCCAGGGAGTGGTGCCAGCATTCTTCGGCCTGGACCACGCGGAATCCCTGTTTGCGGCTCCAGTTGAAGTCTTCGGCGGTGTAGCCCTGGGCGCGCAGGCCGATTTGCACGACGCGGTCGCAATCCAGCAGGCCTTCTTCCACTGCGCGGCGGAAGGTGGTGCCGTGGGCGATTTTCTCGCCGAACATATGGTCGTTCACATCGGCATGGGCATCGATGTGCACCAGCCCGACCTTGCCGTGTTTCTTGTGGATCGCCCGCAGGATCGGCAGGGTGATGGTGTGGTCGCCGCCCAGGGTCATCGGGATCACGTCGTGTTCGAGGATCTCGTCGTAGGCTTCTTCGATAATGCGCACGGCGTCGAGGAGGTTGAAGGTGTTGATCGCCACGTCGCCGATATCGGCCACGGACAGCGCGTCGAATGGTGCGGCACCGGTGGCCATGTTGTACGGGCGGATCATCACCGATTCGGCGCGGATTTCACGCGGCCCGAAGCGGGTGCCGGCGCGCAGTGAGGTGCCGATGTCCAGGGGCACGCCGATAAAGGCAGCGTCCAGGCCCTTGGCGGTTTGCAGGTGGGGGAGTCGCATCATGGTCGCGATGCCGGCAAAGCGCGGCATTTCGTTGCCGCCCAGTGGTTGGTGGAAAATCTTGTCCACGGGAGTGCCTCATCGTTGTTTTGTTTATTAGAGGCCGATTCTGCGAAATACCCAGGGGCGAAAGAATCGGCAGGGGCAAATACTTAGTTCAGATTTTTCTAAACTAATGCCTGAGGTAAACTCCGCTCCCACAGGTTTTTGTATGCATCTGGAGATCCCATGGCCAACGCCTTGCCCGACCTGAAACTCCTGCGCATCTTCGTCAGCGTCGTGCGGCACCAGGGGTTCGCCAATGCCCAGCACGAACTCAACCTGTCCACATCGGCCATCAGCACTTATATGAGCCAACTGGAGTCGGCGTTGGGCCTTGTGCTATGCCATCGCGGGCGCGGCGGGTTCAGCCTGACCAGCAAGGGCGAGCTGTTCCATCAAGAGACCTTGCGCCTGCTGGGCGAGCTGGAAGGCTTCGAGCAGTACGCCGCTGCACTAAAAGGCGAGTTGCGCGGCACCCTCAAGCTCGGCGTGCTCGACTCCACCGTCAGCGACAAGGCCCTGCCGTTCGCCGAAGTGATCGGTGCCTACAGCCTGGAACACCCGGCGGTGCACCTGCACTTATCGGTGATGAGCCCTTATGAATTGCAATTGGGTGTGCAGGACAACCGCCTCGACCTGGCCATCGGCGCTTTCTCCAATCGCATGAGCGGCTTGATCTACATGCCGCTATACCGCGAACAGCACTGGCTGTATTGCAGCACCCGCCACCCATTGTTCAACGAACGGCGCATTCCTGAGCAAGTCATCACCCAACAACGCATGGTCGGTCGCGGTTACTGGAGCCAGGCGGAGCTGGCGCGCCACGGTTTCAAGCACAGCGCTGCCACGGTGGAAAGTATGGAAGCGCAGCTGATTCTGGTGCTGTCCGGCGCTTATATCGGCTATCTGCCCGAGCACTACGCCCAGGCCTGGGCCGACAAGGGCGACCTGCGCGTCTTGCTGCCGGCGACCTTCGGCTACCAGGCGCCGTTCTCGATGATCATGCGTCGGGGCCGCAGCCGTGAACCGCTGATCCAGACGTTCCGCGACCTGCTCAAAACCCAGCTCAACCAGGCTTGATAAACCATGTCCAGACCCCAATGCTCCCGTTGCCTGCGCCCCGTCACCCACTGCCTGTGTGCGCTGATCCCCAGCCTCGACAGCCGCACCCGCGTGTTGCTGTTGCAGCATCCGAGCGAGGTCAATCATGCGCTCAATACCGCGCGGTTGGCGGCGCTCGGATTGAACAATGCGCAGTTGGTGGTGGGCGAGGTGTTTGAGGATTTGCCGACGCTATTGAGCGCGCCCGGCTATCAGGCGCGGCTGTTGTTTCCGGCCGATGATGCCCAGCCGTTGCAGGCCTACGCATCGTCCGATGAACCGCTTCTGCTGGTGGTCCCCGATGGCACCTGGCGCAAGGCGCGAAAAATGCTGCACCTCAATCCGCTGCTGGCCGCGTTGCCCCGGGTGACCTTGGCCGAGGGCGCTGTGTCGCGCTACCGGCTGCGCAAGGCACCAGCGGCTGGTGCGTTATCGACGGTAGAAGCGATTGTGCAGGCCTTGCAGACGCTGGAGGCACCGATGTGTTTCGAGGCGTTGCTCAAACCATTTGACGCGCTGATCGAAGGGCAGATCGCGGCAATGGGACCGGCCGTCTTCGAAAAAAACCACAGCTGACCCCAGCATTACATAGCTACCGCAGCGGCTGACGGCGACCGGATAGCCTGATCTTTTTTCTGGGAGCAGAAAAATGACCGAGCCGCTGACCCGTGCGCCAGTGCCAGATCCGCTGTCTGAATTCATTGCCAATCAACATTCACCGTTGATGGCGGCCCCAGAGTGGGCCGCCTTACAAGCCCTGGACTTGATTCGGGTAGACTTCGACGGTTTCCTCGCCAGCCTCAATGATGAGGAGAAACTTGAGTACGTGCGCCTGCAAAGGGCCTGGATCGAGGCCCAGCAGACGGTCGAACGAGCCATTGCCCAATTCACCCAAACGTTTGAGCACCAGGCAATAGGCGCGTTGCGTGCGGGGCTTAAAACGCTGACGGGTCAGGATATCGATCCCACCGTCGCGAAAATCCACACCCGCTACCTCCAATCCTCCCCGCGTGTTCGGCGCGCAGCGAATGAAGATGAGGTCGTACAAGTGGCGAGCCTCACGCTGTGGGACGCTGCTTGCCGCAACTATGATGGGTTGACCGGTTGGAGCTACCCGGGCCGTACCGGTTTGGCGCAGGCCAGTTATCTCGACAGCGGCATCGACACCACCGCTGGCGAGTTCATCGCGCTGGTGCGTCGACTTGATCTCGGCGGGCAACTCAAACAGCAATTGAGTGATGCGCTGCGCGGCAATGCTGCGCTGGGTGACAGCTTCCTGGGCTTGGCCAGTGCCGAATTTGAATTCGCGTTGATCGAAGCCTTGAAAAACACCACGCTCAGTCACGTTGATCGCACCAAATATCATCAAGTGAAACAAGCGCTGGCAGGGGCGACTGCCTGGAACACTACCGAAGAAATGCGCCTGTTTGTCCCCCATGGTGCGGACAACATCAGCTGGTTGCCGCAGACCATAGGCTTGACCGGACAATACGTGGCGCCCCCACCGGGTGATTCCCTGCGTATTCCCCACCTGGTTTTTTCGGTCAGTGGTTGCCCCGGGGCATTCAGCTTTTTCCCGAATCGACCTGGGGGGACTTTGCGCCACCATGACAGCGCCCGAACCGCCTGCGAAGAGTTCCATGTCGCCTTTCATGGGTTTTACCTCAGAGGCCAGGTCGATTGGCTGTACCAGATGATGTCGTCACGCGACGCTGCTCGACTGAGTCAACTTGCCAAAGTCACGGCTCGCCCGCCAAACCTCGATTTTTTTGCCCGACTGATTTATGAACTGGTGCAGTCGATTCCCAAGGTTGATCACCCGCGGACTATCGGCTACGTACGCGTCTCGTTGCAAAAAATGCCGGTTGTCGCCCTATGCGATCTCTATATCGAGCGCAGCCGAGCCAACCTGCAAGAACTCACCAACGCGACGCCTGGTTTCATGCCGACCCTGATCGAGCTGTTTCAGACCGTGCTCCATGAAGTCCTCAACGTGCTGCTGATCCCGGTGCCTGGCGCCTTGAAGGGCTTGGGGCGCGCGCGTGCCTTCGGGATGTTCGTGATGCTGTCACAGTCGCTGGTGGGGGGCGGTTCCAAGGTGCTCCAGGACGAGCCTGGCGATCTGTTGCAAGGGCTGATGGACCTGGCGGACTTGCTGGTCAGTGGCCGATTGCACACTCGTCTGGCCAAGACCGTCCTACGTCGCCATCGGCATTTGTACCAGCAACTGGCGCAGCCGCGCAGTGCCGTTCCCGATACCCCGCAGCCGACCGGCCCGCCCTTGCTCGAAAGAATGCTCGGTACACAGGACGCGTCTGTCCAGGCGCTGGCGAACGTGCTTGATATCAGTGGCACTCCCCACGAAACCTTGAACCAAGTGTGGGAGGGCGCCACGCCTTCGGCATCGTTGGTAGAGGCAACGCACCGGTTCAGGACCGACCGTTTGATTGAGTGGGTCGCTGATGGCGCTGCCCCTGAACACCCCACACCCGTTGGCGCAGTTGAAGTCATGGCGCCGCTGCTGACTCAGTTGGAGCACTGGCCTGCGGGCACAGCCCTGAGCATCATCAACCCGCAAGGCCTGGAATTACGCCGCTACAGCAAGGATGCCGCGCATCCGGTGACCGAAACTGTCAGCGTGACCGTGCAGGAAAACCATCAATTCGCCTACGCGACCCCGCGTCGCCTCACGACGCATTTGCCGAGCGCCATCGTGGCGTTGCTGCCCGGCCAATTTCCGGGCGGCGAGCCGGTGATTTGCCAGCATCTGGCGGCTCTGGTCAAAGCGCTGGGTGTCGATCTGTTTGACGCACTCACGCGCTTTGCCCGGGCCAGCCGCCAGGCGGCGCAAGGTGCCAGTGCGTCGGTGCGTCGCGTGTTGCCGGACCGCCTGGGCGCCGAGGGTGACATCCCCGCCGTGGTTGCACAGTTGCAGGCCCTGCACCCGCACGTGAGCCAGGCGCGGTTGCTTGAGGTGCTGCGTGGGCATCCATTATCCGAACATCAGCAAACACAATTGCTGGAATCGCAGTTGCAGCCTGAGGCGTTGTACCTGGCGTTGCGTGCCGCACGTCGGGCAGCGCGCCGGGAGGCCATTGTGGACGGGCTTTACCATGGGCGCAGCTTTGACCGGCAAACCCAGAACTGGGCGGCTGCGTTCGCCCAAGAGATGGTGAGTGATTTCACGGGGCGAGCGTTGGTCGTCAGCCCGGCGGGGAACGGCGTGCCTTATGTTGCCAAGGGCAGCAAGGATCGCACGCTGGTCGTGATTGATCATCGTCATGGACGGTTTTCTGCGTATGACCCTCACACACTGCGCAGCGGTGAAATACTGACCGGTGTCGATAGCTTCTATGATGCCGTCGTGCGCCAATTGTCCGAGCCTGAACGCACCCAGCTAAGCCTCTCTGCGGGGCGGGCGATTGCCGATTTGCGTGAGCGGATTGCCCGCGAGGTGATGCGAAATCGTGCGCTCGATGGTTCGTTTTACCCGTATCGGCGTGAGATCGTGCCGTACGCCCTGATGGCTGACCTCTCGGGTATCGCCGACGCGCCTGACGCGCTGGGCTTTTACCGCTTGGGTTCGGCTCACTACCTGTTTATCGAAGGCCTGTATTTCCAGGTCGCCCAGGCCGATCCTGCACAGCCTTGGCGGATTCAGCATCCGTCGTTAAGCGATGCGTATGCGCCAGTGTTGACGCACAACGGTGCTGGCGCCTGGCGCCATGAGTGGGAGAACCCGCTGACCTGGGAGGGGCAACGCCCGTTTTATCGGCTGGGGCCTCTGGCGCGCTCGTTGTCGCCGGATGCAATTACGCAGATCCAGCAGATCAGTGGCATTACCCCAGATATGCTGCGGCGGGTGCATGTGCGCAATGAGCGCCCTCCGGCCATTCTTGTGGAGACCGTCGAGCGTGTCAGGGTGCACCAACGGGTCAAGTCGGGCGTGGAGGCCGGGGTGGATTTTTTCGACCGGTTGCTTGGTGAAGTCGGTCCCGATCGTGCGGATGCATTGGTGGGGCGCGAAGGCGTCGCACGTGCAGATCAGGTCACTGTGCTGGAAACCAAAGTCGCGTTGGACAAGCCTCTGATGGAGCACCTTTTTTTCGAGGCGTTGTGCGCTGGCGGCCAGCATTCTGCTAATCCTCTGGCGCAAGTGCTACAGCGTGTTAACCCCGGATTGACCACACGGGTCGCAGAAGACCTGGTGCACAACATCACACCGGCCGAGCGTAAAAGTCTGGAGAACGGCATAGTCCCCGCATCGCTGAACGCCGCGATCCGGTGGTGGGTGGAGTACTTGCGCAAAACCAGGGCCCTGGAAAGCGTGCACCTGCCTGCCGCAGCCAATGAGGAAAGCTCCACAGCGATCCTGCATGCATTGCCGCAGATTGACGGTTGGCCGGCACATTTGCGGGTGGAGCTGTGGAAGGACGGTTTTCTGCGTACCAGCGTGGGCCCTTTCGACGGGCTGCTCAAACGCATCGTGGTGGTCGTATCCAATCAGTATCAGGTCTATATCCCCTTGGCGAACGGAAAGCGCAAGCCGACCGGCAGCACCGGCCCGTTTCTTGACGTTTTGTTGGCGGCGCTGCCGCTGGCCGAGCGTCAATCGTTGGGTTACATCGAGGGCGCTGGAGCGGAGGAATTGGTGGCAGAGGTCTGTTCCCGCCTGCAGAGAAAATGGGAGTATGCCGAGACCTTCCGGGGCATCGGGCGTCGGCCTCTTTTCCATCCCCCCCAGCGTGTGGCGGATGGGCGGATCGGTTACCCGCTGAGCGGTCGGGGGCTGAGGCCGGTGGAGCGTCAGCAGGTCGCTCGCTTGCGCGCGTTGTATCTGTCAACACCGAAAGAAGAGCTTTTGCAGTTGTTGAGGGATGCTGGCGACTCGGTTCGAGAGCGCGATGCAATGATTGACTATCTGTACAGGGAGCGTGAAGCCATGAACGCTGTGTTGGCGCAATGGCTTCATGTCGCGCCGGGCGACCAGGCGCGTGCTGCACGGGAGTTGGCGGTTGATCGAATAAAGAGATGCTGGGCAAAGGAGCCCTCCACTCACGGGACCGCGATGGTCAAGGAACTGAACCTCGATGGCCTGGACCTGACTGACCTGCCCGTTTTGGGTGCTCATTTTGGTCATGTGCAGGTGCTCAGCCTTAAAAATAACCAGCTTTCTCAATTGCCCCAGCGCTTCCTGCGGTGTTTTCCGGGCGTGACCAGGGTTTACCTGAGCAACAACCTGTTTGAACAACTCCCTGTGGGGCTTTCCAGAATGCCGCACCTGAGAACCTTGTACCTGCATAACAATCGACTCAAATTCAAACTGGGGGATGTGATCCATCTGAGCGAAATGACCCAGTTGCGGGTATTGGATTTGTCCTCTAACCCACTCCGGCAAGGGCAACGCCTGGACCTGTATCGATTGCGCCACCTGCGGTATTTGAGCGTGCGCAACACTCAACTGGAAAACCTGCCCAAAGGTGCTGTCACCCTGAGCTGGCTTGAAGTCTTTGACCTGCGAGATAACCAGATCAAAGTACTCACGCGTTCTAATTTGTTTATTTACCCTGATGTCCACCGCGCCATGGATCTGTCCGGCAACCCTTTGTCGCAAGGCACGCTCCAGATGCTTCGTCACTACCGTGAGCAGCCGGGACGTTCAGACATCTACTTTGGGCTGCACCCGCATAACGCGCGCATCACAGCCAGCCCCGATCGTTGGTTGGCGGTGCTGGCGGTCAGGGACGTACCGTTGCACCTCGAGCTGTGGCAGGACCTGCAGGCGCGTCAGATTTTCGGCGGTTTTTTCACCCTGATCGAGCGTATTTCCGGTGATCCAAAATTGGTTGAGCCGGGATATCGAACCCTGCGCGAAGACCTGGCCCGAAGGGTCTGGGGCCTGATCGAAGGGGCCGCCAATCACGAGGAACTGGCTACGATCATGTTCAATCATCGGTATGAAATGAATCGTGGTGTGAATGGCTGGATGGTGTCGCTCAACGATCTGGAACTGAAGTTCAGGATGTTCGATCTGCACCGAGTGGGCGGAGGTGATGCCATGCCTCTCTTGAACTGTTTTCGCGCCGCAAGCCGGTGGGCAGCCATCACGAACGCGATCCTGTTGTTTGATCCTCACCAGGCGCCGCAGCTGGCGGGAACGCGCATATTGGCCTACCGAATCGCGCTGTCCCCGACCCTGGACCTTCCCCTGGGGTTCGACCAGCGGCTGGACCGAACCTTGGGCACCCCCAGCCCGGAGGCGGTCGCCGCGATGCGCAACAACATCCTTGCCAATGAGGCGCTGTTGGACTGGCCTGCGCTGCTGGTTCAGGAGGAATATTGGGTGTTGTTTCTGCAAGCAAAGTACTCGGCGCGATTTCAAGCCACGCTGGGTCATTACGATCGGGAGCTGGAGATTGCGTTGGATCGCGTCAATTCGGCAGAGTTGAGCGAGGGGGCCTACCTGGCTCTAATCGACGACCTTTCGGCCCAGCGCCGAGTCGATGAGGGACGCCTGCTTCTGGCATTGACTCAGGGCGAGTGGACCAACATCAATGGGGCCGCAAACTCTGCTTATATCTATCAGCCATAAGCACCTTACTTTGCGTGATATGGCCCGCCGACGTTTGCCGGTATGATGTTCGCCCCCGCAGTCTGGATTGCGAATACGCCATGACCTTGCAGTACCCAACAATCGCCGATTGCGTCGGCAACACGCCCCTGGTCCGCTTGCAACGCATGGCGGGCGAGACCAGCAATACCCTGCTGCTCAAGCTCGAAGGGAACAACCCGGCCGGCTCCGTCAAGGACCGCCCGGCGCTGTCGATGATCACCCGCGCCGAGCTGCGCGGGCAGATCAAGCCCGGCGACACCTTGATCGAAGCCACCTCGGGTAATACCGGGATCGCCCTGGCCATGGCCGCCGCGATCAAGGGTTACAAGATGGTGCTGATCATGCCTGACAACGGCAGCGCCGAGCGCAAGGCGGCGATGACCGCCTATGGCGCCGAGCTGGTGCTGGTGACCCAGGAAGAGGGCATGGAAGGTGCCCGTGACCTCGCCGAGCGCATGGCCGCCGAAGGCCGCGGCCAGGTGCTGGACCAGTTCGCCAACGGCGACAACCCCGAGGCGCACTACACCACCACTGGTCCGGAAATCTGGCGCCAGACCGGGGGCACCATCACCCATTTCGTCAGCTCCATGGGCACCACCGGCACCATCATGGGCAATTCGCGCTACCTCAAGGAGCAGAACCCGGCGATCCAGATCGTCGGCCTGCAACCGATGGAAGGCGCGGCCATCCCCGGTATCCGCCGCTGGCCCGAAGAGTATCTGCCGAAGATCTACAACGCCACGCGTGTGGACCGCATCATCGACATGGCCCAGCGTGAAGCCGAAGACACCACGCGCCGCCTGGCCCGTGAAGAAGGCATCTTCTGCGGCGTGTCCTCCGGTGGCGCTGTCGCGGGTATGTTGCGCTTGTCCAGGGAAGTGGAAAACGCGGTGATCGTCGCGATCATCTGTGACCGAGGCGACCGTTACCTGTCGACCGGCATTTTCGACGAACCCAACTGATGGCCAAGCACGAGAGAGGCCTGCGCTTCCAACCGACGGGCGGCAGCCGCGCCCCGCAGATTCCCGTGGGCAAGAAACAACGCCTGACCATCGAACGCCTGGCCAACGACGGCCGTGGCATCGTGTTTTTTGAAGGCCGCACGTGGTTTGTGAATGGCGCGCTGGCCGGCGAAGAAGTCGAAGCGCGGGTGTTGGGCGCCCACGGCAAAGTGGTCGAGGCGCGCACCGAGCGGGTATTCAAGGCCAGCGAACTGCGGCGCCCGGCGCCGTGCGCGCATGTTGGCCGCTGTGGCGGTTGCAGCGTGCAGCACTTGCCCCATACCGAACAACTTGCCCTGAAACAGCGCATGCTCGCCGAGCAACTGTCGCGCGTGGCCGGTGTCGAACCGCAAGAATGGGCTGCGCCGTTGAGCGGGCCAGAGTTCGGCTACCGCCGCCGCGCCCGTGTGGCGGTGCGTTGGGACGCCAAGGCGAAACACCTGGAAGTGGGTTTTCGCGCGGTTGCCAGCCAGGACATCGTCGCCATCGATGATTGCCCGGTGCTGGTACAGGCCTTGCAACCGATCATGCAGCGCCTGCCGAACATGCTGCGTCGCTTGAGCAATCCGAAGGCTCTTGGGCATGTGGAGTTGTTCAGTGGTACCGCCGTCGCCGTGTTGCTGCGCCATATGGCGCCGTTGTCGGAAGCGGACCTGCTGGTGTTGAAAGAATTTTGCGCTTTCCATGAAGCCCAGTTGTGGCTGCATGGCGAGGGCCAGCCGGAGCCGGTGGACGCTGATGCTGCCCTGGGTTTCCGTTTGGAACCGTGGGATCTGGAACTGGCCTACCGTCCAGGGGATTTCGTGCAAGTCAACGCCGGGGTCAACTCGGCGATGGTTGCCCAGGCCCTTGAATGGTTGGCACCACAGCCCGATGAACGGGTGCTGGACCTGTTTTGCGGCCTGGGCAACTTTGCTCTGCCACTCGCCCGGCAAGTGCGCGAAGTGGTGGCGGTGGAAGGTGTGCAGACCATGGTAGACCGGGCGGCTCTCAATGCCGTCAGCAACAATTTGCATAATGCGCAGTTTTTTCAGGCCGATTTGTCTCAGCCTTTGACCGACGCAGAATGGGCCAAACAGGGCTTTTCTGCGGTACTCTTGGACCCACCCCGTGACGGTGCCCAAGAGGTTGTGCGCAAGCTTGCCACCCTGGGAGCCAAGCGCCTGGTGTATGTGTCCTGCAACCCGGCAACGCTGGCGCGGGACACGGTTGAGTTGGTCAAGCAAGGCTACCGGCTAAAACGTGCCGGGATCCTCGACATGTTTCCGCAAACCGCGCATGTCGAGGCCATGGCGTTATTTGAAGCGGGCTAGGATGCCCGTTTAATCCGACTGGCCTGCGTTCTCCAGGGCCTGTGACCTGCCAGGGAGTTCGCAGTAAAAGGTCGGCGATGATATTGGCGCACCCAAGGTGCGTCGTAGGGAAGGTAAGAAAGATGGTACAGGTGAGAGCACACCAGCCGATCAACACCGACGGCAGTATCAACCTGGAGGCATGGCTGGACCATGCCATCAGTGTCGATCCGGCACTGGACCGTGAAGCATTGAAAGCTGCCTGCGAGTTCGCGCGTGAGGCCGAGCAGCAAGACAATGCGGCGAAGAACCTGTGGGCCGAAGGCACTTCCAGCTTTCGCACCGGGCTTGAGATCGCCGAGATCCTTGCCGATCTCAAGCTGGATCAGGATTCGCTGATCGCTGCCGTGCTCTATCGCGGCGTGCGTGAAGGGCATATCGCGTTGCCGCTGGTCAGCCAGCGTTTCGGCGCCGTGGTGGCCAAGCTGATCGACGGCGTGCTGCGCATGGCTGCCATCAGCGCCAGCCTGAGCCCGCGCCAGTCGATGGTGCTGGGCACCCAGGGCCAGGTCGAGAACCTGCGCAAGATGCTGGTGGCGATGGTCGACGACGTGCGCGTCGCCCTGATCAAGCTGGCCGAACGCACCTGCGCGATCCGTGCCGTGAAGACTGCCGATGACGAAAAGCGCAACCGCGTCGCCCGCGAGGTCTTCGACATCTACGCACCGCTGGCGCACCGCCTGGGTATCGGCCATATCAAGTGGGAGCTGGAGGACTTGTCCTTCCGCTACCTCGAACCCGACCAATACAAACAGATCGCCACGCTGCTGCATGAGCGGCGGCTCGACCGCGAGCGCTTTATCAGCGACGTGATGGGCCAGTTGCGCGCCGAGCTGCAAGCCACCGGCGTCGATGCCGACATCAGCGGCCGCGCCAAGCACATCTATTCCATCTGGCGCAAAATGCAGCGCAAGGGCCTGGCCTTCAGCCAGATCTACGACGTGCGCGCGGTGCGTGTGCTGGTGCCGGAAATGCGCGACTGCTACACCGCGCTGGGCATCGTCCACACCCTGTGGCGGCACATTCCCAAGGAGTTTGACGACTACATCGCCAACCCCAAGGAGAACGGCTACCGCTCGCTGCACACCGCCGTGATCGGCCCCGAAGGCAAGGTGCTGGAAGTGCAGATCCGCACCCACGCCATGCACGAAGAGGCCGAGTTGGGCGTGTGTGCGCACTGGCGTTACAAGGGCACCGACGTCAAGGCCGGGTCCAACCAGTACGAAGAGAAAATCTCCTGGCTGCGCCAAGTGCTGGAATGGCACGAAGAACTCGGCGACATCGGCGGCCTGGCCGAACAGCTGCGGGTGGATATCGAACCGGACCGGGTCTACATCTTCACCCCCGACGGCCACGCCATCGACCTGCCCAAGGGCGCGACGCCGTTGGACTTCGCCTACCGCGTACACACCGAGATCGGCCACAACTGCCGGGGCGCCAAGATCAATGGGCGCATCGTGCCGCTCAACTACAGCCTGCAAACCGGTGAACAGGTCGAGATCATCACCAGCAAGCACGGCACGCCGAGCCGCGACTGGCTGAACCCGAACCTGGGCTACATCACCACGTCGCGGGCGCGGGCGAAGATCGTGCACTGGTTCAAGTTGCAGGCGCGCGACCAGAACGTCGCCGCCGGCAAGACCCTGCTCGAACGCGAACTGGCACGCCTGGGCCTGCCGCAGGTGGACTTCGACAAGCTGGCCGAAAAGGCCAACATGAAGATCGCCGAAGACATGTTCGCCGCCCTCGGTGCCGGCGACCTGCGTTTGGCGCAACTGGTCAACCTGGCGCAACAGTTGGTCGAACCGGAACGCGGCAGCGAACAGCTGGAACTGATCCCACGCAAAGCCACCGGCTACAAGCCCGGCAAGCGCGGCGATATCCAGATCCAGGGCGTGGGCAACCTGATGACGCAAATGGCTGGCTGCTGCCAACCGTTGCCGGGCGACGCCATCGTCGGCTACATCACCCAGGGCCGTGGCGTGAGCATTCACCGCCAGGACTGCGCCTCGGTGCTGCAACTGGGCGGGCGTGAGCCGGAGCGCATCATCCAGGTCAGCTGGGGGCCGGTGCCGGTGCTCACCTATCCGGTGGACATTGTGATTCGTGCCTACGACCGTTCCGGCTTGCTGCGGGATGTGTCGCAAGTGCTGCTCAATGAGCGGATCAACGTGCTGGCGGTCAACACGCGCTCGAACAAAGAGGACAACACCGCGTTGATGTCCCTGACCATCGAGATCCCGGGGTTGGACGCGTTGGGGCGGTTGTTGGGGCGGATTTCCCAATTGCCGAACATCATTGAGACGCGGCGTAACCGCACACCATGATTAGCTGAATGAGCGCGGACTAAAATGTGGGAGGGCTTTTGTGGGAGCGGGCTTGCTCGCGAAAGCGGTGGATCAGTCACCAGATGTATTGACTGGCTCACCGCATTCGCGAGCAAGCCCGCTCCCACACAAGCCCGCTCCCACATTTGATCTTCAGCGTTCCCACTTCGGCGGATAGAAATCAATGTATTCACTAGACGACCTGCTGCACCTGATGAACCGCCTGCGCGACCCGCAATACGGCTGCCCGTGGGACATCAAGCAAACCTACGCCACCATCGTCCCGCATACCCTGGAAGAAGCCTATGAAGTTGCCGACGCCATCGAGCGCGGTGATTTCGACCACCTGCAAGGCGAGTTGGGCGACCTGTTGTTCCAGGTGGTGTATTACAGCCAGCTGGCGCGGGAAGAAGGGCGTTTCGAATTTGCCGGGGTGATCGATAGCATCACGCGCAAGCTGATCCGTCGTCATCCCCACGTGTTTCCCACTGGCGACCTGTATGCGCCGCTGGATGTCCCGCAACTGAGCGAAGAGCAGGTCAAGGAACGTTGGGAGCAGATCAAGGCCGAGGAGCGTGCGGAAAAATCCGACGCGCCGGAGCAACTCTCCCTACTGGATGATGTGCCTACAGCGCTGCCGTCCCTGTCCCGCGCGGCCAAACTGCAAAAGCGCGCCAGCCAAGTCGGCTTTGACTGGCCGTCGGCGTTGCCGGTGGTGGATAACGTGCGCGAAGAGCTCGATGAAGTGCTCGAAGCCATGGCTGATAACGACCCGGCCGCTATCGCTGATGAAGTCGGTGATCTGCTGTTTGCTGCGGTCAACCTGGCTCGCCATCTCAAGGTCGACCCGGAAACCGCGCTGCGTGGCGCCAATGCCAAGTTCGAACGACGTTTCCGATTTATCGAGCAGGCATTGCGCGACACGCATCAACCCATAGAAGATTGCACCCTCGAAACGTTGGACGCCCTGTGGGGCGAAGCCAAACGCCAGGAAAAGAACATGTCCAGCTGCGGTTGAGCGGCTGCCTAAGTGAGTAAGCACCATGAGCATTTCCCTTCGCGATCAGTTGCTCAAAGCAGGTCTGGTCAACCAAAAGCAGGCCAAGCAGGTCGGCAAAGAGAAGCAGAAGCAGCAACGCCTGGTCCACAAGGGCCAGATCGAAGCCGATGACACCCAGGCTCGCCTGGCCCAGGAAGCGCAGGCCGAGAAGGTCAAGCGCGACCAGGAGCTGAACCGCCAGCAGCAGGAAAAAGCCGAGGCCAAGGCCCGCACGGCCCAGGTCAAACAGTTGATCGAGACTTCGCGCCTGCCCAAGCTGACCACCGAGGACTACTACAACTTTGTGGATGACAAGAAGGTCAAGCGCCTGTCGGTCAACACGTTGATGCGCAATAAGCTGAGCAACGGCTCCCTGGCGATCGTGCACCACGGTGGCAGTTACGAGGTGATCCCGCGTGAAGCTGCGCTGAAGATCCAGGAGCGTGCGCCAGAGCGTATCGTGCAGCTCAACATCCTGACGGAAAGCCAAGTGCCGGATGAGGATGATCCGTACGCGGCCTACCAGATCCCTGACGATCTGATGTGGTAAGCCTTTAGAAACAACCTTGTGGCGAGCGAGCTTGCTCGCGCTGGGCTGCGAAGCAGCCCCATCAATACAAAACCCGCTCAAGAGGCGGGTTTTGTGTTTTCAGGTATCCAGGCTGCGTGGGCCTTGTACCTGAGCCTTGCGAATACTCAGGAGCTCTCTGCCTGGCGTTTCATCTCAAGCGACTCTAGCTCGTTCTTATAATTGTGAGCGTCACTCTCGTTGTGAAACATGCCGACCAGCAGGTCTTGTTGGTGTACATCCCAGATGTGAATCCCATGGCCCAGCGCTTCGTGGGACATATGTGCATCGTCGCGTTCAGTTACTTTTACAGTCATCTGCTTGCTCCAATCTCTGGTGGGTCTGCGGCAAGTCGTCGCAGGCCTCTTTTATATGTTTTGTTAGCTTGCTAAGTAAACCGACTTTTCGCGCAACTATTCATTGCAGGAACTGCAACAGTGCTACAGGCCTTGAGAATTGGGGGTTTGTGTTTTGGGGGCTGGAGTTTTATGACAGAAGTTTCATGTTCAGGTCAGGCTTGAACTTTGTATCGGCTCTGCCATTGCCTTCGCGAGCAAGCCCGCTCCCACATTTGGAATGCATTCCAAATGTGGGAGCGGGCTTGCTCGCGAAGACGGCAGAAGCTTCAACACAAAATATGCAGACGAAAAAAAGCCCCGCATTCAGCGAGGCTCTTTTTTTGACTCACCAGCTCATCAGCTACCTTTGACAGCCTTGCCGTCAACGGTACCGTCTTGCAGCATGATGTTGTATTCCTTGCCGTCAGTCTCAACCTGACGCAGTGCAACCAGGATGCCGCCCTGGTCCTTGGCGAACCACATCTGGGTAATGCGCTTGCTTTGCGTCGGGTCGCGCACGCGCTCAACCTTGATCGCGTCAATGGAGCCGACCTTGGTCTGGACTTTTTCCGGGCCAATCACGCGGAAGTCGTAGGTATCGACGTCGGTACCTTCCACCACGTTGTAGCTCATGCTTTTCTTGCCGGCGGCGACATCACGCTGCAGGGCCAACTGGTAGGTCGACTTGTCGAGCATGCCGCTTTGCAGCGCTACGTTGACCGGGTCTTTGTTCTCAAAGCCGGTGACTTTCTTGGCGGTTTGATCGAAGTCCAGATTGATCTTCTTCGCCTTGCCCAGGCCACCGCGTTCGAAGGTGTAGCTCTTCGGTTGCAGGGTGTCCTTGTCAAACAGGATCACGCTGGTTTCGGTAAGGCTGGCGATCATCATCGAAGCCTTGAAGTTCAAGGTCCAGGTGCCATCGCCATTCTTTGCCAGGCTGCGTTCAGCCGAGCCACTCATGGGCAACTGTTTCCAGTCGGCGGTGTAGCTGACGGAGAAAGGGTGAAGGTCTGCCGCTTGCACCGCAGGCAAGGCAAACAGAGCAAAAGCGAAGAGCAAGGCGCGACGCATAAAATCTCCTAGGTTCGAATCAAGTGGCCGCTGGCCGCGAGTAACTGACCGTCCAATAATGCACCCTGGTCACCAAGAATCAACCGCCCCTCGGCAAACCAGCGTACAGCCAACGGGTAAATCCTGTGCTCCTGGGTGTGAACCCGTTGCGCAAGGGTCTGCGCCGAGTCGTCAGACTCTACCGGAACCACTGCCTGTACGACCAGAGGCCCGCCATCGAGTTCCTCGGTGACGAAGTGCACGCTGCAGCCATGCTCGCTGTCGCCGGCGTCGAGCGCCCGCTGGTGCGTGTGCATGCCTTTGTACTTGGGCAGTAGGGAAGGGTGGATATTGAGCAGGCGCCCATCGTAATGGCGCACGAAATCAGCGCTGAGGATGCGCATGAAGCCGGCCAGTACCACGAGTTTGGGGTTGAAGGCGTCGATCAGTTCGATCAAGGCAGCATCGAAGGCCTCGCGACCCTCGAAAGCCTTGTGATCCAGGGAGCGGGTGTCGATACCTGCGTCCCTGGCGCGTTGCAGGCCGTAGGCGTCGCTGCGGTTGGAGATCACCGCAGCGATGCGCACCGGGCTGTCGCCGGTGCGCGTGCTGTCGATCAGGGCCTGCAAGTTACTGCCGGTGCCGGAGAGCAGCACCACGACATCACAGGTCTGGGACATCAATGAGCCTTGAGGTTCTTCAGTTCGACCTGGGCCGCGCCTTCCGGGGCGGTGGCGATCTGGCCGATGACCCAAGGCTGCTCGCCCGCTTCACGCAGGACGTTCAGCGCGGTTTCGACGTGCTCTTGCGCCACGCAGATGACCATGCCCACGCCGCAGTTCAGCACGCGGTGCATCTCGGTTTCGTTGACGTTGCCTTTCTCTTGCAGCCAGTCGAAGACCGCAGGGCGCTGCCAGCTCGCCACGTCGACGATTGCCTGGGCGCCTTTTGGCAGGACGCGCGGGATGTTGTCCAGCAGGCCGCCACCGGTGATGTGGGCCATGGCTTTAACCGCGCCAGTGTCCTTGATCAGCTTGAGCAGTGGCTTGACGTAGATGCGGGTCGGGGCCATCAGCAGGTCGGTCAGTGGCTTGCCGTCGAGCTGGATGTTTTCGATGTCGGCGCCGGACACTTCGATGATCTTGCGGATCAGCGAGTAGCCGTTGGAATGCGGGCCGGACGATGGCAGGGCGAGCAGGGCGTCACCGGCGGCAACCTTGGAGCCGTCGATGATCTCGGCTTTTTCTACAACGCCGACGCAGAAGCCGGCCAGGTCGTAGTCTTCGCCTTCGTACATGCCTGGCATTTCAGCGGTTTCGCCGCCGACCAGGGAGCAACCCGACAGTTCGCAGCCAGCGCCAATGCCGGTCACTACCTGGGTAGCGGTCTCGACGTTGAGCTTGCCGGTGGCGTAGTAGTCCAGGAAGAACAACGGCTCGGCGCCGCATACCACCAGGTCGTTTACGCACATGGCAACCAGGTCGATGCCGATGCTGTCGTGCTTGTTCAGGTTCAGCGCCAGGCGCAGCTTGGTGCCCACGCCGTCGGTGCCGGAGACCAGCACAGGCTGTTTGTAGCCGGCCGGGATCTCGCAGAGGGCGCCAAAACCGCCCAGGCCGCCCATGACTTCGGGGCGCGCAGTGCGCTTGGCGACGCTCTTGATGCGTTCGACCAATGCTTCACCGGCGTCGATGTCTACACCGGCGTCCTTGTAGCTCAGGGAGGGTTGCTTGCTCATGATCCAGGCCTTTAGGGGGGATTCAGGGGTAACGACCGAGCGGGCAGGCGCTTTTGGTAAAAGGCCCAGCCGTTGACGGTCTGCGAAGGCGCGCGATTTTATCAGGCTTGAGGGGCAGCGGCCATCCTCGGGCCGACGGGCAGGGCGATATAGGTTAAAAAAGCCGATTAAAAAAATGCTAATCGGCTCTGCCTTGGTGCGTATTAAGGTATAGCCTTGAACCCGCTATCGTTATGACAGTACGAAAACTTACCAAGACCCTGTGAATGTTTTACCGGTCGCTGTGGTCACAGCCTTGCGCAACCGAGTTCACGCGGTCTGTTCCAGCCGCTAAATTTGTCGTTCGGGAATCTTTCATGCGTCTGTGTAAATTCTTCTTTGTAGGCTGCTTGTCGTTGGTCAGCCTGGCGAGTCATGCCGAAACCCTCAATGGCCTCTATCAAGTACTTGAACCGGTCAGCAGCCAGTCGCCACAAGAGCGCGACCAGGCGACCCAGCGCGCCGTGCAGACCCTGGTGATCCGCCTCACCGGTGACGCCAAGGCGGCCGACGGCCCGGGCCTGGCGGCGATTCGCAAGGACCCGCAACAAATTATCAGCCAATACGGCTACGACGCCGGCCCGCCCGAGAGCCTGCAAGTGGATTTTGACCCGGTGAGCACCGACCGTGCCTTGCGTGACGCCGGCCTGTCGATCTGGGGCAGCAACCGGCCGTCGATCCTCGGTTGGTGGCTGAACGACTCCACCGAAGGCAGCAGTTTGGTGGGCGATGGACAAAGCGTCGCCCAAGCCTTGCGCCGGGCGGCGCAACACCGTGGCTTGCCATTGCGCCTGCCGTTGGGTGACCTGGATGAACAGGTGGTCGCCACCGCGCCGAATCTGGAAAGCGCCGATGCCACGCCACTGCGCGCCGCCTCCGAGCGCTACGGTGCGGATGCCTTGCTGGCGGTGCATGCGCGGCAGGAAGGCAGCCAATGGCAGGCCAAGTGGCGGTTGTGGTTGGGCGACAAGAGCGAGCAGGGCAGCGTCCAAGGGGCCGATACCGCTGCTGTGGCCGATGCCGTGATGCTGGCCGTCAGCCAGAAGTTGGCGCCGCGCTTTGCGGTCAAGCCGGGCGTCAGTGCCGAGCAACTGCTGGAAGTGCAGGGCATGACACTGGAGCGCTACGCCGCCCTGGGGCATCTGCTTGAACCGTTTGGTGGCCAGCCGCTGTTGGTGGATGGCGATCGTATTGTTTACCGGGTCAATGGCAGTGCCGAGCAGTTGCGCAGCCAGTTGAGCCTGGCCAAGTTGCAGGAGGTTGCACCGGGTGAAGTGCCGGCTGCGGCCGGTGGTGCTCCAGAGCCTCAGGCGCAACTGCGCTTTCACTGGTAAATGTTCTTCCTTATATAGAAGCAATGGAGTGGTTTATGGCGGATACGCGTCGTTGGGTGTGGATTGGCGGGATCGTCCTGCTGTGCGCTTTTGTTTTCTTGCTGCATTCGATCCTGACGCCGTTCCTGGTTGCGTTGCTGTTGGCCTATCTGTTTGATCCGGTGGTGGATCGCCTGGAGAAAGCCGGCTTGTCACGTACCTGGGGCGTGGTGGCGGTGTTTGCCCTGTTTACCTTGATTGTCACGGCCCTGGTGCTGGTGCTGGTGCCAATGCTGGCCAAGCAGCTGTTCCGTCTGTATGAGCTGGCGCCACAGATGCTCGACTGGTTGCAGCACACGGCGATGCCGTGGGCCCAGGCCAAGTTGGGGTTATCCGATGGCTTCTGGAAGTTCGACAAGGTCAAGGCCGCGATCAGCGAGCATATGGGCCAGACCACCGACATTGTCGGCATGGTACTCAGCCAGGCCACGGCGTCCAGCCTGGCGCTGATCGGTTGGTTGACTAACCTGGTGCTGATCCCGGTGGTGGCGTTCTACCTGCTGCGTGACTGGGACATCATGATGGCCAAGATCCGCAGCCTGCTGCCGCGCAATCGCGAGGAGCGCATCGTCTCCCTGGCGGAGGAATGCCATGAAGTGCTCGGCGCCTTCGTGCGTGGGCAGTTGCTGGTGATGCTGGCCCTGGGGGTTATCTACGCGGCGGGCCTGATGGCGATTGGCTTGGAACTGGGCCTGCTGATTGGCCTGATCGCCGGTCTGGCGGCTATCGTGCCGTATATGGGCTTTGTGATCGGTATTGGCGCAGCGCTGGTGGCGGGGCTGTTCCAGTTTGGCGGCGACCTGTACCCGATGCTGGGGATTGTCGCGGTGTTTATGGTCGGCCAGGCCTTGGAAGGCATGGTGCTGACGCCGCTGCTGGTGGGGGACCGGATCGGTCTGCACCCGGTGGCGGTGATCTTTGCGATCCTGGCGGGCGGTGAGCTGTTCGGCTTTACTGGCATCTTGCTGGCGTTGCCGGTAGCGGCGGTGATCATGGTGCTGGTGCGCCATGTGCACGATCTGTACAAGGATTCGGATGTGTACACGGGGGTCGAAGACCCCGATCTGTAAACCTTGTGTCACAAACCCGGCCTGGCCGGGTTTGTTGTTTCTGGTGTCAAACAATTTGCGCAAAACCGGCAAGTTAACGCAAACCTTTGATTTTGCTTGTGGTCTGCTGCATTGTGCGCCCGGCTTCACGGGTATAAACTTTGCAAACTTTACACAGAGGCCACTAGCGGTTCGTTTGGAGCCGTTCAGTCAGCATGAAACCGATTCAGCTGCCCTTGGGTGTGCGTCTGCGTGACGACGCCACCTTTATCAACTACTACCCAGGCGCCAATGCCGCTGCACTCGGCTATGTCGAGCGGCTCTGCGAAGCCGACGCCGGGTGGACCGAAAGCCTGATCTATCTGTGGGGCAAGCACGGCGTAGGGCGTACTCACCTGCTGCAGGCCGCGTGTTTGCGCTTCGAGCAGATGGGTGAAGCGGCGGTTTACCTGCCGTTGGCTGAATTGATGGACCGTGGTATCGGCATCTTCGACCACCTTGAGCAATACGAGCTGGTCTGTCTGGATGACCTGCAGGCGATTGCCGGCAAGGCGGAGTGGGAAGAGGCGCTGTTCCATCTGTTCAACCGTCTGCGTGACAGCGGCCGGCGTTTGTTGATCGCCGCATCGACCTCACCGCGAGAGTTGCCGGTGAAGCTGGCTGACCTCAAGTCTCGCCTGACCCTGGCGTTGATCTTCCAGATGCGCCCGCTCTCCGACGAAGACAAACTGCGCGCCCTGCAATTGCGTGCATCCCGTCGCGGCCTGCACCTCACTGACGAAGTCGGGCACTTTATCCTGACGCGTGGTACCCGCAGCATGAGCGCGTTGTTCGATTTGCTCGAACAGCTCGATCAGGCCTCCTTGCAGGCCCAGCGCAAGCTGACCATTCCCTTCCTCAAGGAAACCCTCGGCTGGTAGCCGACCCTTTGTTTTCGGGGCTTTCGGCAAATTCCAGGCGCCAGAAAACCTGCGTTCGGGCCGCTTTGGCCACGCAAAAGGCGCGTATAGGGTGTTAAGGGCTTAGATGTCATAGTCCAAACAAGAAGTCACATAGATCACGATTGAATTTGCAAATCGATGTGATAGAGGGCATAGTCTCGACTTCTTTACACATCAGCCACGGTCGTGCCCATGCTAAATCGCTTCGCACCCCTCGTGCCTCTCGCACTCGTTACCCTGTTGTTTGGTTGCGCTTCCCACCCTCAACAAGTGGTTGAACAGCCCAAACCCCAGGTTCAAAATCAGGCAAAATTCGTCGCTGCACAGTCTGCTTCTGTTTATGAAGAAGAGCTGGCGACTGAAAAGGAACTGGGCGCCTTCTCCGGCAACAAGCCTTACCAGCTTCCAGTCCTGGCCGACAGCATCCTCGAACGCGGCATGTCCTTGATCGGTACCCGTTACCGTTTCGGCGGTACCTCTGAAGCCGGTTTCGACTGCAGCGGTTTTATCGGCTATCTGTTTCGCGAAGAAGCTGGCATGAACCTGCCACGCTCCACTCGCGAGATGATCAACGTGGATGCACCGTTGGTCGCGCGCAACAACCTCAAGCCAGGTGATCTGCTTTTCTTTAGTACGGCTGGCCGTGGTCGCGTAAGCCATGCCGGTATCTACCTGGGCGATAACCAGTTTATCCACTCCAGCAGCCGTCGCAGTGGCGGTGTTCGAGTCGACAACCTGGGCGACAGCTACTGGAGCAAAACCTTTATCGAAGCCAAGCGCGCACTCGCCATGGCACCGACAACGGTTACCGCTAGCAAGTAAACTTAAAGTGATACTTGAAGTTTGACGTGTAAGCGCTAGAATCCCTGGATATTGTTGTAATCCGTACGCGCGAGCTTTGCTTGCGCGTTCTGGTTTTCAGCGTTCGGCAGCGAAAGCCGCATCCAGACCAGGATTGTTCTGCACATGTCGACCTCGGCCCGCCTGATCCTCATTGTCTGCGCCGCGCTGCTCAGCGCCTGCGCCAGCCGTCCACCGCCTGCACCCGTCGCGGTGAAGCCCAAGCCGGTGTTCAACTACGCCACCCAGAATTTCTCGCCGGCTGCCGAAGACGTGCTCTTTCGCGCGCTGGGCCTGGTCGGTACGCCTTATCGCTGGGGCGGCAACACGCCGGACTCGGGTTTTGATTGCAGCGGCCTGATCGGCTTTGTGTTTCGTGACGCCGCTGGCATCTCCTTGCCGCGTACCACCCGCGAGCTGATCGTGATGCGTGCGCAGGATGTCAGTGAGCAGAACCTGCAAACGGGTGACCTGTTGTTCTTCGCCACGGGCGGTGGCTCCCAGGTCAGCCATGCCGGCATCTATGTGGGCGAGGGCCGCTTCGTGCACGCGCCGCAAACCGGCGGTACGGTGAAGCTGGATACCCTGTCCAAGGCGTATTGGCAGAATGCTTACCTGAGTGCCAAGCGCGTGTTGCCAGGGAATCTGGCGCGTAATCCCTGAGTTGAATGCAGAGCTAAATGTGGGAGCGGGCTTGTGTGGGAGCGGGCTTGCTCGCGAAGGCGGTGTGTCAGTCACAGATGTGTCGTCTGATCCGGCGCATTCGTGAGCAAGCCCGCTCCCACATTGGTTTTGTGGTGGTCTGACGCCTACTTACTTAATCGCCGACACCCGCCACACCTTATTCCCCACATCATCCGCCACCAGCACCCCTCCTTGCTGATCCACCACCACGCCCACCGGCCGGCCCATGGCTTTCTCGTCTTTGTCGAGGAACCCGGTCAGCACATCCACCGGCTGCCCCTTGGGCTGGCCAGCCTCGAACGGCACGAATATCACCTTGTAACCACTGTGGGGCTTGCGGTTCCATGAGCCATGCTGGCCGATGAACGCGCCATGCGTGAACGGCGCCGGCAAGTTGCTGCCCTCGGCAAACGTCAGGCCCAGCGAGGCGGTATGTGGGCCCACGGCGTAGTCCGGCGCAATCGCCTTGGCCACCAGGTCGAGGTTTTGCGGGTTGACCCGCACGTCCACATGCTGCCCGTAGTAGCTGAACGGCCAGCCATAGAAGGCGCCATCCTGCACCGAGGTGATGTAGTCCGGCACCAGGTCGCTGCCGATCTCATCGCGTTCGTTCACCGCTGTCCACAGCTTGCCGCTTTGCGGTTCCCACGCCATGCCGTTGGGGTTGCGCAAGCCTGAGGCGAAGATGCGGTGCTGGCCGCTGGCGCGGTCCACTTCCCAGATCGCCGCCCGACCTTCTTCTGCCTGCAGGCCGTTTTCACCCACGTTGCTATTAGAGCCAACGCTTACGTAAAGCTTGCTGCCGTCCTTGCTCGCCACCACGTTTTTCGTCCAATGGTGGTTGATACTGCCGCCGGGGAGGTCGACGACCTTGGTGCCGGCTGCTTTGATCGTGGTCTCACCCGGTTGGTAGGGGAAGCGCAGCAGCTTGTCCGAGTCCGCCACATACAGGTCATTGCCCACCAGGGCCATGCCGAACGGCGAATTGAGGTTTGCCAGGAAGACCGTGCGGGTCTCGGCGATGCCATCGTGGTCCGCATCGCGCAGCAACGTGATGCGGTTCGGGCTCGGCACACCAGCGCCGGCTCGGCCCATGACCTTTTCCATCACCCAGCCACGAATGCCCTTTGAGTCATCGGGTTTGGGCGGCGCATTGGTTTCTGCCACCAGCACGTCGCCATTGGGCAGTACGTATAGCCAGCGCGGGTGGTCCAGGCCCTCGGCAAACGCCGCCACTTGGGTGCCCGCAGCGGCAGTTGGTTTCGCGCCCTCAGGCCAGCCGATGGCGGGTGCGATGTTTACCGTGGGGATCAGGGTCTTGTTTGGCTCCGGGAGCTTGGGGGAAGGCCCGGTACCGTCAGATACTTGCAAGGTCGAACTTTCACCGCAGGCGACGAGGGCGCCTGCGCACATGATCAGTAGGGCAAGTCGGGTCTTGTGCATGGTTTTCTCCTGGATACCTGTAAGGGTAGAGGCGCGCGGCGGTCCGATGGTTCAAGTGCGCAGCCGGCTTTAATTGACGCTCCACCCCCAACCCTCTACCCTTCGCGACTTGTTCCAGGTGCTCTGTGACCCACGGGTCCACCGAGTGAAACAGGGAAGCCGGTGAGCGAGCGCACTTGTACACAGTGCTGCCGCAATTCCGGCGCTGCCCCCGCAACGGTAAATGAGTCAAGACCCTGCTTTTGCCACTGTATCGCCCCGCGATATGGGAAGGCGCAGCGTCGGCAAGCGCGCCACTCATGAGCCCGGAGACCGGCCTGAAACATCCAACAGCATCACGGTGGGCGATGCTTGGCTGTCTGTTTTTTCTTTTTCCTGCCCGCCGTTTTTGTCCAGCCCCAACGGAGAGCTGCCATGACCGATTCCCCCGACCGCGACGAACGCCACCTGGCGCGCATGCTGCGCAAAAAAGCCGTGATCGACGAGCGCATCGCCAATTCCCCCAACGAGTGCGGCCTGCTGCTGGTGCTGACCGGCAACGGCAAAGGCAAAAGCAGTTCCGCGTTCGGCATGCTCGCCCGCGCCATGGGCCACGGTATGCAGTGCGGCGTGGTGCAGTTCATCAAGGGGCGTAACAGCACGGGCGAAGAACTGTTCTTCCGCCGTTTCCCCGAGCAAGTGCGCTTCCATGTCATGGGCGAAGGCTTCACCTGGGAAACCCAGGACCGCCAGCGCGACATCGCCGCCGCCGAAGCCGCGTGGGAAGTTTCCCGCGAACTGCTGCAAGACCCGTCCATTGGCCTGGTCGTCCTCGATGAACTGAACATCGCCCTCAAACACGGCTACCTCGACCTCGACCAAGTGCTCAGCGACCTGCAAGCACGCCCGCCGATGCAGCACGTGGTGGTCACCGGCCGTGGCGCCAAGCCTGAATTGATCGAAATGGGCGACACCGTCACCGAAATGGGCATGCTCAAGCACGCGTTCCAGGCCGGTATCAAGGCACAGAAGGGCGTCGAACTTTGAATCAGCCCCGTCATTGCCCGGCCGTATTGATCGCCGCACCGGCGTCTGGCCAGGGCAAAACCACCGTCACCGCAGCGCTGGCCCGTTTGCACCGCAACCTGGGGCGTAAAGTGCGCGTGTTCAAATGCGGGCCGGACTTTCTCGACCCGATGATTCACGAGCGTGCCAGCGGTGCGCCGGTGTATCAGTTGGACATGTGGATGGTGGGCGAGCAGGAAAGTCGCCGCCTGTTGTGGGAAGCCGCCGGCGAGGCCGACCTGATCCTCATCGAAGGCGTCATGGGCCTGTTCGACGGCACCCCCTCCAGCGCTGACCTGGCCCGCCACTTCGGCGTGCCGGTACTTGGCGTGATCGACGGCACCGCCATGGCCCAGACGTTTGGCGCGTTGGCCTTGGGCTTGGCGCGTTATCAGCCGGACCTGCCGTTCGCCGGCGTGCTGGCCAACCGCGTCGGCACCCTGCGCCATGCGCAACTGCTCGAAGGCAGCCTCACCGAAGGCCTGCGCTGGTACGGCGCCTTGTCCCGCGAGACCGGCATCGAATTGCCAAGCCGTCACCTGGGCCTGGTGCAGGCCAGCGAACTGAATGACCTCGACGTGCGCCTCGACGCCGCCGCCCAAGCCTTGGGCAGCAGTTGCGAAGTCGCCTTGCCGCCGCCAGTGACCTTCGCCGCGCCTGAAGTGATCGCTGCCGAGCCGCTGCTCGACGGTGTGCGCATCGCCGTGGCCCGCGACGAAGCCTTCGCCTTTACCTACGGCGCCAGCCTCGACCTGTTGCGGGCGATGGGTGCCGAGTTGCATTTCTTTTCACCGATCCATGATCGGGAATTGCCTGACGCCGACAGTCTGTATCTGCCGGGCGGCTACCCGGAATTGCATCACCAGGCGTTGTCGGAAAACACCGCGATGCTGGACGCGATCCGCGCCCATCACGCCGCCGGCAAACCGTTGCTCGCCGAGTGCGGCGGCATGTTGTACCTGCTGGACTCGCTCACCGATGTCGCCGGCCAACGTGCCGAGTTGCTCGGCCTGCTGCCGGGCGACGCCGTGATGCAGAAGAAGTTGGCTGCCCTGGCCCTGCAAAATGTCGAATTGCCGGAAGGCGTACTGCGTGGGCATACCTATCACCACTCCCTGACCAGCACCGAATGCACGCCGATTGCCCGTGGCGTAAGCCCCAATGGCGGGCGCGGCGCCGAGGCGGTTTACCGACAAGGGCGGATGACCGCTTCCTACGTACACTTTTACTTTCCGTCGAATCCGGCGGCGGTGGCTGCACTGTTTGTGCCGGACCGGGAGGCCGCCATCGCAGGCAAGCCAGCTCCCACAGTTGACCGAGTTGAAACGCAGTCCAATGTGGGAGCGGGCTTGCCCGCGATAGGGCCATGACCGACAACGCCTTCCCCCAAGCCGACCGCGACGCCGTCTACCGCGCCATCGCCGAACGCCGCGACATGCGCCACTTCACCGGCGGCACCGTGGCCCCCGAACTGCTCCACCGCCTGCTCCAGGCCGCCCACCAGGCGCCCAGTGTCGGCCTGATGCAACCCTGGCGCTTCATCCGCATCAGCGACCGCCAACTGCGTGGGCAGATTCAGCAGTTGGTGGAAGAAGAACGCATACGCACCGCCGAAGCGCTGGGCGAACGCTCCGACGACTTCATGAAGCTCAAGGTCGAAGGCATCCACGATTGCGCCGAGGTACTGGTGGCGGCACTGATGGACGATCGCGAACGCCACATCTTCGGTCGCCGCACCTTGCCGGAGATGGACATGGCGTCGTTGTCCTGTGCGATCCAGAACCTGTGGCTGGCCGCCCGCGTCGAAGGCCTGGGCCTGGGCTGGGTCTCGCTGTTCGAGCCCCAGGCTCTGGCCGACCTGCTGGGCTTGCCCTCCGGCGCGAAACCCCTGGCCGTGCTGTGCCTGGGGCCGGTGGCCGAGTTTTATCCGGCACCGATGCTGCAACTCGAAGGCTGGACCGAACCACGGCCGCTGAGTGACATGTTGTATGAAAATGTGTGGGGAGTGAGTCAATGAGTGTGGCCTTGCTGTGTGTCGCCGCCGTCGCGCTGGATGCGCTGCTGGGCGAGCCCAAGCGCTGGCATCCGCTGGTGGCATTCGGTAATTTCGCCGGGCGCATCGAGCAACGTTTCAACACGGGTGGCCGTGGCTGGCGCAGCCATGGCGTGACCGCGTGGTTTATCGCCGTGGTGCCGCTGACCTTGCTGGCCACCGCGTTGTCGTGGGCGCCGTATATCGGCTGGGTGCTGGAGATCCTGGCGCTGTACTGCGCTCTCGGCATGCGCAGCCTTGGCGAACACGTGATTCCGGTGGCACAGGCCCTGCGCAGCGACGATCTGGACGAAGCGCGCCAGCGCGTGAGTTACCTGGTGAGCCGGCAGACCAGTGAGCTGGACCGCACCGAAGTCGCCCGTGCCGCCACCGAATCGGTGCTGGAGAACGGCAGCGATGCGGTGTTCGCCGCGCTGTTCTGGTTTGTGGTGGCCGGCGTGCCGGGCGTGGTGCTCTATCGCCTGAGCAACACCCTGGATGCCATGTGGGGCTATCGCAACGAACGCTTCGAGCGTTTCGGCTGGGCGGCGGCCAAGATCGACGACGTGCTCAACTATATTCCGGCGCGCCTGGTGGCACTGACCTACGCGCTGCTGGGCAAAACCCGCCTGGCGCTGAAATGCTGGCGCACGCAGGGGCCGACCTGGGACAGCCCCAATGCTGGTCCGGTGATGGCGGCGGGGGCGGGTGCCCTGGGTGTCGAACTGGGCGGCGCCGCGATTTATCACGGCGAAGTCCATCAGCGTCCGCAATTGGGCGAAGGCCCGGCAGCGGATGCGGATTCCATCGACCGCGGCTGGCAGCTGGTGCAGCGCGGCGTATGGTTATGGCTGCTGATTCTCTGCGCGGGGGCGCAATTCTATGCTTGAGCACGGTGGCCGGCTGCGCAAGGCGGCGATTCAGTACGGGATTGCCGAGGCCGACTGGCTCGACTTGTCCAGCGGCCTTGCGCCTTGGCCCTGGCCGATCCCGGAGATCCCGCTGCGTGCCTGGGCGCGTTTGCCTGAGACCGACGACGGCCTGGAACGCGCCGCCAGCGAGTACTACGGGGCCGCGCAGGTGTTGCCAGTGCCCGGTTCCCAGGCCGCGATCCAGTTGCTGCCGCGCCTGCGCCGGGCGGGCAAGGTCGGCGTGCTGTCGCCGTGCTACGCCGAACACGCCGAAGCCTGGCGCCGCGCCGGTTACGTGGTGCGTGAAGTGCTGGAGCAGGAGGTCGATTTCTTTCTCGACGGCCTCGATGTGCTGGTGGTGGTCAATCCGAATAACCCCACTGGCCTGAGCCTGACCCCGGAACGCCTGCTGGATTGGCATGCGCGCCTGGCGCAACGCGGCGGTTGGCTGGTGGTGGATGAAGCGTTCATGGACATCACCCCACACCTGAGCCTGGCCAGCCAGGCCCACCAAGTCGGGCTGATCGTGTTGCGCTCATTTGGCAAATTCTTCGGCCTCGCCGGGGTGCGTCTGGGGTTTGTGCTGGCCGAGCGCAAGCTGCTCAAGCTGCTCGCCGAACAGGTCGGGCCGTGGGCGGTCAGTGGGCCGACCCGCGTACTGGGCCAGGAATGCTTGCTCGACGTGGCCGGGCATACGCGCCAGCGCAAGCGCTGCGCCGACGCCGCCGAGCGTTTGTTTGGCGTGCTTGAGCGCCACGGTTTTCAACCCCAGGGCGGCTGCGCCTTGTTCCAATGGCTGATCACCCCGCACGCCGAGCGCCTGCACGAATTCATGGCCCAGCGCGGCATTCTGCTGCGCCTGTTTGTGCATGACAGCAGTCTGCGCTTTGGCCTGCCCGACACCGAGGCCGACTGGCAGCGCCTCGACGCGGCACTGACCGCCTACAAGGACGCCTCATGAGTACGCTGATGGTGCAAGGCACCACCTCCGATGCCGGCAAAAGCACGCTGGTGACCGCGCTGTGCCGCTGGTTGATACGCCAGGGCGTCGCCGTGGCGCCGTTCAAGCCGCAGAACATGGCCCTCAACAGTGCCGTGACCGCCGAAGGCGGCGAAATCGGCCGCGCCCAGGCCGTGCAGGCCCAGGCTGCCAACCTGGCGCCGCACACCGACATGAACCCGGTGCTGCTCAAGCCCAACAGCGACACCGGTTCCCAGGTGATCATCCACGGCCGCGCCGTGACCAGCATGAACGCCGTGGCCTATCACGACTACAAAGCCATCGCCATGCAAGCGGTACTGGCCTCTCACGCACGCTTGAGCGAAGCCTATCCGGTGGTGATGGTGGAAGGTGCAGGCTCCCCGGCGGAGATCAACCTGCGCGCCAATGACATCGCCAACATGGGCTTCGCCGAAGCGGTGGATTGCCCGGTGCTGCTGATCGCCGATATCAATCGCGGCGGCGTGTTTGCCCATCTGGTCGGCACCCTGGAATTGCTCTCGCCTAGCGAACAGGCGCGGGTCAAAGGCTTCATCATCAACCGTTTTCGCGGCGATATCGCGCTGTTGCAACCCGGCCTGGATTGGCTGGAGGCGCGCACCGGCAAACCGGTGGTGGGCGTGCTGCCCTACGTGATGGACCTGCACCTCGAAGCCGAAGACGGCATCGACCGACGCCAGATCGACAAGGCCGCCCAGGTGCTCAAAGTGGTGGTGCCGGTGTTGCCGCGCATCAGCAACCACACCGATTTCGACCCGCTGCGCCTGCATCCCCAGGTGGACTTGCAGTTCATCGGCCCCGGCCAGCCGATTCCGCCGGCAGACCTGATCATCCTGCCCGGCTCGAAAAGCGTGCGCAGCGACCTGGCTTATCTGCGTGCCAATGGCTGGGACAGCGCCGTGGCGCGGCACTTGCGCTACGGCGGCAAGGTGCTGGGGATTTGCGGTGGTTTGCAGATGCTGGGTGAACAGGTGCACGACCCGCTCGGTTTGGAAGGGCCCGCAGGTTCCAGCGATGGCCTGGGGTTGTTGGCATTCAGCACCACGCTGGAGGAGGAGAAGCAACTGCGTAATGTGCGTGGGCGGTTGCTGCTGGAAGACGCCGAAGTGAGCGGTTACGAAATCCATGCGGGCGTGACCACTGGCGATGCCCTGTCGAGTGCCGCCGTGCTGCTGGATGACGGTCGTCGTGACGGCGCGCAAAGTGCAGACGGGCAAATCCTTGGTACATACCTGCATGGCCTGTTCGAAACGCCGGCAGCGTGCAGCGCCTTGTTGCGCTGGGCGGGGTTGCAGGATGTGCAGGAAGTGGATTACCACGCGCTGCGCGAGCGCGATATCGAGCGCTTGGCGGACTTGGTGGAGAACCATCTGGATACCCATTTATTGCGCAGCCTGTGCGGGATTTAACGGTGTATACGCGAGCCAAATGTGGGAGCGGGCTTGCTCGCGAATGCGGTGCCCCAGCCACACATAAGTTGACTGATCCACCGCTTTCGCGAGCAAGCCCGCTCCCACAGGAAGGTATGACCCTATGCTGCAACTGATCCTCGGCGGCGCCCGTTCCGGCAAGAGCCGCCTCGCCGAAAAACTCGCCAGCGACAGCGCGCTGCCGGTCATCTATATCGCCACCAGCCAACCCCTGGACGGCGAGATGAATGAACGTGTGGCCCTGCATCGCCAGCGCCGCCCTGACCATTGGGGCCTGATCGAAGAGCCCATCGAGCTTGCCCGCGTGCTGCGGGAAAACACCGCCGCCGACGTCTGCCTGTTGGTGGACTGCCTGACCCTGTGGCTGACCAACCTGCTGATGCTCGATGACCCGCAGCGCTTGGCCTCCGAGCGTGATCAATTGCTGGAAACCCTGGCCACGCTGCCGGGTGAAATCATTTTTGTCAGCAACGAGACCGGAATGGGTGTCGTGCCGCTGGGCGAATTGACTCGCCGCTATGTGGATGAAGCCGGTTGGCTGCATCAAGCCTTGGCCGAGCGTTGTCAGCGTGTTGTCCTGACGGTTGCCGGCCTGCCCCTGACTTTGAAAGGTACTGCGTTATGACTGACACCTGGTGGCTAAACCTTTGTAAGGCAATCGACGCCAGTGCGTACGAACAAGCCCTGGCGCGCCAGCAGCAACTGACCAAGCCCGCCGGCTCCCTCGGCCAGTTGGAGGCGTTGGCGGTGCAGTTGGCGGGTTTGCAGGGCCAGGTCAAACCCTCGGTAGACAAACTTTGGATTGCGATCTTTGCCGGCGACCACGGTGTGGTGGCGGAGGGCGTGTCGGCATTTCCCCAGGAAGTGACCGGGCAGATGCTGCATAACTTTGTCAGCGGTGGCGCGGCAATCAGCGTGTTGGCGCGGCAGTTGGACGCACAGCTGGAAGTGGTCGATCTGGGCACCGTAACGCCGACCTTGGACTTGCCTGGGGTGCGTCACCTGAATATCGGCGCGGGCACTGCCAACTTCGTCAACGGCCCGGCGATGACCGCAGCCCAAGGGCGCCTGGCCCTGCAAGCCGGTCGCGACAGCGTGCGTCGCGCGCTTGAGGGCGGTGCGCAGCTGTTTATCGGCGGCGAGATGGGCATCGGCAATACCACCGCCGCCAGTGCGCTGGCGTGTGCGTTGCTCGATTGCCAGGTCAGCGACCTCACAGGCCCGGGCACCGGGCTGAATGCCGAGGGCGTCAGCCACAAGGTGGCGGTGATCGAACGCGCGCTGGCGTTGCATGCCGGGCAGCGTGGTGATGCGCTGCAAACCCTGTTCAACCTGGGTGGTTTTGAAATTGCCGCGCTGGTCGGCGCCTACCTGGCCTGTGCCCAGGCAGGCATCGTGGTGCTGGTGGACGGGTTTATCTGCACGGTCGCCGCGTTGGTGGCCACGCGCCTGAACCCGGCAAGCCGCGAATGGCTGCTGTTCGGCCATCGGGGCGCCGAGCCGGGTCATCGCCATGTGCTGCAAAGCCTCGACGCGCAACCGCTGCTGGAGCTTGGCCTGCGCCTGGGCGAAGGCAGTGGCGCGGCGCTGGCGGTGCCGCTGCTGCGCCTGGCCTGTGCCCTGCACGGTCAGATGGCCACATTCGCCGAAGCCGCCGTGGCAGACCGCCCGGCATGACCTTGCACCTGGACCTGCTGCGCCACGGCGAAACCGAGCTGGGCGGTGGCCTGCGCGGCAGCCTGGACGACGCGCTCACCGCCAAGGGCTGGGAGCAGATGCGTGCCGCCGTGCTGGCGAAGGGGCCTTGGGATCGGTTGGTCAGTTCGCCGTTGCAGCGTTGTGCGCGGTTTGCCGATGAGTTGGGGGCGCGACTTGAGGTGCCAGTGAGCCTGGAGAAGGATCTGCAAGAGCTGCATTTTGGCGCTTGGGAAGGGCAGAGCGCAGCGGCGTTGATGGAGACCGACGCCGAAGCGCTGGGCTTATTCTGGGCAGATCCTTACAGCTTTACGCCGCCCGAGGGCGAGCCGGTCAGCGACTTTTCCGAGCGTGTGCTCGGCGCCGTCGCACGTTTGCATCAGACGTATGCCGGTGAGCGCGTGTTGTTGGTCAGCCATGGCGGTGTGATGCGCCTGCTGCTGGCGCGGGCACGCGGGTTGCCCCGGGAGCAGTTGCTGAATGTCGAAGTCGGCCACGGCGCGCTGTTCAGCCTGCACGTCGCGGCTGATGGCGTGTTGAAGGAAGGAGTCTGACGATGCTGCCGTTCTGGATCGCCCTGCAATTTCTCAGCAGCCTGCCGATTCGCCTGCCGGGTATGCCGCAGCCGCACGAACTGGGGCGCTCGTTGCTGTTTTATCCGCTGGTCGGCCTGTTGTTCGGCGGGCTACTGTGGGGCTTGAACGCACTGTTGATGGGCGCGCCCTTGCTGCTGCATGCCGCGCTGTTGTTGACGGCCTGGGTGCTGCTCAGTGGTGGCCTGCATCTGGACGGCCTGGCCGACAGCGCTGACGCCTGGCTCGGTGGCTTTGGCGACCGCGAGCGCACCCTCACCATCATGAAAGACCCGCGTAGCGGACCGATTGCCGTGGTCACCCTGGGTTTGGTGCTGCTGCTCAAGTTCACTGCGCTGGTGGCGTTGATCGAACAACACAACGGTGCTGCGCTGATCCTCGCGCCGCTGATTGGTCGGGCGTCGATGCTCGCGCTGTTTCTGACCACGCGCTACGTGCGCGCAGGGGGATTGGGACAGGCATTGTCGGATCATTTACCCAGAGTTGTCGGCCAGCAGGTGCTGATCCTCAGCGGCCTGGCGTGCCTGCTGATCGGTGGTTTCAGTGGCGGGATTGCGGTACTGCTCGCGGCACTGTGCTTTATCGGTCTGCGCCACTTGATGGTCAAGCGCCTGGGCGGCACTACGGGCGACACCGCTGGTGCCTTGCTGGAGCTGCTGGAAGTCGCGGTTTTGGTCGGCTTGGCGCTGTAACACTTTCTTGCATTTCCTTAATCGCGGGTATATACACGTTCCATGCTTGCCTCCCAATGTTTATGCACCAACCTGCGTCGCGCCGCTCGTGGCGTCAGCAGGCACTACGACGGCGCTCTCGACGGCTTCGGGATCAACGTTGCCCAGTATTCCTTGCTGTGCAACCTGCAACGTCTCGATCAGCCGAGCATCTCCAGCCTGGCCGAAGCCATGGGCCTGGATCGCAGCACTTTGGGGCGCAACCTGCGGGTGTTGGAAGGCGAAGGCCTGGTGCAGTTGGTGGAAGGCGATGACCTGCGCAACCGCCTGGTGTTGTTGACCGCGGCAGGCGAAGAGCGATTGGCCGCCGCGTTACCGGCCTGGGAAGCAGCACAGCAGAAATTGATCGATCAACTCGGCGCGGAAAAACGCGAAACCTTGTTGGCCTTGCTGGACGAACTCGCCTGACGGCAGGTTTGTTCGAATACAAGCGGGTATATACCCGCGAGCGGAGAATAAGAAATGACCTCGATGTGGCGCACCAGTGGTTGGATCCTTTTAGGGAGTGCGCTGATCCTGGCGTTGTCCTTGGGCGTACGGCATGGCTTCGGCCTGTTTTTGGCGCCGATGAGCGCCGAATTCGGCTGGGGCCGTGGCACGTTTGCCCTGGCGATCGCCCTGCAGAACCTGGTGTGGGGCCTGGCGCAGCCGTTTGCCGGCGCGTTGGCCGACCGTTTTGGCGCGACCAAGGTGGTGTTTGTCGGTGGAGTGCTCTACGCCGTAGGCCTGGTGCTGATGGGCTTGTCTGATTCGGCGTGGTCGCTGTCCCTCAGCGCGGGGTTGCTGATTGGTATCGGCCTGTCCGGGACCTCGTTCTCGGTGATCCTCGGCGTGGTGGGCCGTGCCGTAGCGCCGGAAAAACGCAGCATGGCCATGGGCATCGCGAGTGCCGCCGGTTCGTTTGGCCAGTTCGCCATGGTGCCGGGCACCTTGGGGTTGATCAGTTGGTTGGGCTGGTCCGCCGCATTGCTGGCATTGGGCCTGATGGTCGCGCTGATTTTGCCACTGGTCGGCATGCTCAAGGACAAGCCACTGCCGGTGATGGCCGGCCAGCAAACCCTGCGTGAAGCGTTGAAAGAAGCCTGCTCCCATTCCGGGTTCTGGCTGTTGGCGTTTGGCTTTTTCGTCTGCGGATTCCAGGTGGTGTTTATCGGCGTACACCTGCCGGCCTACCTGGTGGATCAGCACCTGCCGGCAACCACCGGCACCACCGTGCTGGCATTGATTGGTTTGTTTAATATCATCGGCACCTACACGGCTGGCTGGCTCGGCGGGCGTATGTCCAAGCCGCGCTTGTTGACGGCGTTGTACCTGTTGCGTGCGGTGGTCATCGTGTTGTTCCTGTGGGCGCCGGTGACGCAGGTCAGCGCCTACCTGTTCGGCATGGCGATGGGCTTGTTGTGGCTGTCCACTGTGCCACTGACCAACGGCACGGTGGCGACGTTATTTGGTGTACGAAACCTGTCGATGCTAGGTGGGATTGTGTTCCTGTTCCATCAGATCGGCTCCTTTCTTGGCGGCTGGCTGGGCGGGGTGGTCTATGATCGAACCGGTAACTACGATTTGATCTGGCAGGGTGCGATTCTATTGAGCCTGCTGGCGGCGGCCCTGAACTGGCCAGTGCGCGAGCGGCCGGTGGCACGCTTGCAGGCGCAGATGGAGGCGGCATGAGCATAGCGGTAAGGGGCGTGTTGATCGCGGCGGGGTTGATCCTGATGGTGCTGGCCTGGATGGGCTGGCAGCACGGTGGCCTGGCATTGATGCAACTGGGCATGGCGATCTGTTAAGTTCGTTGCCTGAATCTATTCAAGGACACACGACATGCAGATGCGCTGGCTCGCTGTACCCGTGCTGATGGCCATTGGCAGTGCCGCGATGGCCGCCAGTTGCCCGCCGTTGTTGGAGGGCCAATTGCCCAAGCTGCGGGCCAAGGAATCCATCGACTTGTGCCAGCGCTTTGCCGGCAAGCCCCTGGTGATCGTCAATACCGCGAGCTTTTGCGGGTTCGCGCCGCAATTCAAGGGGCTTGAAGCCCTGTATCAACGTTACAAGGATCAAGGGCTGGAAGTCATTGGCGTACCGTCCGATGACTTCAAGCAGGAAGCCAAGACCGGCGAGGAGACCGCCAAGGTCTGCTACGTGAACTACGGCGTGACCTTCACCATGACCGAACCACAGAAGGTCAAGGGGCCGGATGCGGTGCACCTGTTCAAGGTGTTGGCGCAGCAGAGCAACGCGCCGAAGTGGAATTTCTACAAGTACGTCGTAGACCGTCAAGGCAAGGTAATTGCCGATTTCTCCAGCCTGACCAAACCGGACAGCCCGGATTTGATCGAGGCCGTGGAGAAGGCGTTGGCTTCCAAGCCTTGATCGCCAGCCACTAAAAAGCCCCGCCTCCTTTGCAGGAGAGCGGGGCTTTTTTACACCGGTCTGAATCAGAAGGTGTAAGTCATGCCCAGGCCGAAACCGTTGGCACTGTTTTCGTACTTGGCGCGGTAGCCCGGCGCGTCGGTACGGGTGACCTTGACGTCTTCTTCCTTCAGGTAGGAATAAGCCAGGTCGACGGTCATGTTATCCATGACTTTGTAGCCCAGGCCAACGCTGAAGATCGTACGGTCGCCAGTCGGGATGCGCGGCGAACGGTCTTTGTTGTTGGTCGGCGACTGGTCGAAGGTCAGGCCGGTACGCAGCACAACCTGCTTGGTCAGCTGGTACGAGGTACCCACGGCGTAGGCCCAGGTATCGTGCCAGTTTTGCGGCTCGCTGATGGTCTTGATCGCGGCAGCGCCAATGCCCGATGCAGCCGTTACACCTTCGTTGTTGACGGTGATTTCTTTCAGGCGGCTCCAGCGGGTCCAGGTTGCACCGCCGTACAGTTTCCAATCGGCGCTCAGGTCTTGAGTGACCGACGCATCCCAGGATTCCGGCGTGTCGATTTTCAGCGACGCGTCGTAACGGTTGTTTCTCAGTACGGGTTGAGTCGCGGCTGGACCGCTGACGGTGGTGTGACCTTCAAGCTTGTACTTGACCTTCGAATGGTAGGTCAGGCCAACGCGGGTGGTGTCGGTGGCTTGAACCAGTACGCCGACGTTGAAGCCAAGGGCGGTATCGTCACCCTTGATTTTGACGTTGGTGTCGTTGGCCAGCGGGCTGATGGTCTTGTCCGACTCCAGTACGCCGGAAATCCGGTTGATGGTCGGGCCAAAGCCGATGGACACTTTGTCGTTGAATGCATAGCTGACAGTCGGCTGGAAGGTCATGACCTTCACTTCGCTCTTGCTGCCGAAGCCACGGCCCTGGAAGCCGCTTTCATAGTCGGTCACCAGGCCGAACGGTGCATACACACCAAAGCCGATGGCCCACTGATCGTTGAGTTTGTTGGTGTAGAAACCAAAGGGCACGGCCGTGAAGGGAACCATGTCGCCTTTGTTGGTGCCTTTGACGCCACCGCTCGCATCTTTGATATTGGTCGAGGCATCGATGGCCGCGACGCCGCCAGTGATTTGCTGGCCATTGAGGCGCGACATACCGGCAGGGTTACCGTAGACAGTGCTTGCATCATCGGCAGAAGAAGAGCGACCTGCGAAACCGGTACCCATCCCGCTGACGCTCTGTTCGTTGAGGGCAAAGCCGCTTGCGAACAGTTGGGAAGAGGCCATGGCAACGGCGAGGCTAAGTGTGGTCTTGAGCATTACTTTTTTCATTATTAGAACTCCGTGGTGATCACCGCTGCGGAAAGTAACAATAAATTTAAGTTCGCGCCATAGGCTGAAATGCTGGAGATAGAGCGGTTTTGTAGGACAATCCGACCAAAATTCAGTGTTTTTGACGAATCTTGCAAATTGCCCGGTCAGCAAACCACCTGATTCATGGGTGAAACACAGGTTTGCCAGGTTTGGGTGAAATCGCGCAGGCGTCCTTGAGGGTGAAATATTTCTTTCCAGATACGCGCCATGGCGAGGACATCGCCGGGGGGTGGCAGTGCGGGATGATGTTGTTCGACCAGCAGCCAGGCGATGGCGGTGGCGTAACGCAGGTTTACGGTGAGCTCAAGTTGTGGCGCGCTGAGGAAGGCGTGTTGGCTGGCCAGCCCACGTACGAGGCTGGCGCGTTCGGGGTCCAGCGCCAGGTAGTCGTCCCACAGGGCACGATGGCGTGGCTCGGTGATGCTGTACAGGCCATGGCCGCGCCGGTCATGCAGGGCCGAGCCCAGTTCTGACTGGCTGGCCGCGATGCCCAGCAGCAGGGCTTCGGCAGTCGAGTTATGGCGGCCCAGGTAGATCAACGTCGGCCGGATCACATAACGACATAATTCGCTGGCAGCGATACCCATACAAGCCTCAATCCGTGACGAAAAGGGTCGGCGAAGCCTGAGAGCGGGGGGCTTGGCAGCAATGGATCGGATCTCAGGCTTGCCGGAAGCGGATCATGCCGCTTGAGTTGAAGTGTAGTGTCATATTCATGATGTAAAGGACTGTTTTTAAAACATCTCATTCATTTAGTTATATCGTTTATATCTATTCGTAATGAGTAAAAAAGCCCATCACAGAAACGTCAGGCAATAAAAAACCCTGTGTTTTAAACAGGGTTTTTGGTGTTTCAGCGACTCGGGTCGATCAGGCAGTCAGTGCCTGACGGGTACGCTCGATCACGGCCTGCAGCGGTTCTGCGCTGGAGTATTGATCGGGGTACAGGCGTTCGCTGTGACGAGCGATACCGTGTTCATTGACCAAGGTGAAGCTGAAGCAGCCTTTGCGAGCGGCCATGATCAGGCAGTTCATTGGTGCAAAAGCGTTGGTGAGGGTGCGAATGGCATCCTGAGTATGGATTTGAGCGTTCATATTATTGGTGTTCCTACAAATGACACGGATAAGAACCGTGCCGTATTAAAACGTTCCAGCGACGTTGATCACGATTGATCGAACGAAGAAACCGACTGGAACAAAGCAGCCAGTTTGAAGCGCTGATAAGTTAGGCGCGCTTGGGCTGGCAGGTAGGTACTTAGGAGGGCAGGCAACACAACAGGGGCAAAGGTTCTGGGCCCGGGGTGAAGATCCTGATCAATTTGCAGGTTGGTTCGGTCAGAATATCAAGACTTCGCGTCACCCTTCGCTTGTGCAAAGGCAGTGTCGTCGCAAGTGATACCTGGAAACCATCGAGGTGGTCGATCCCGCGTTGTTCGGGGGAGTTGTTCGACCAGAATTGACTTTCAGCTTGGTACTAACGCCGCGGATAGTAACGGATTGAAACAAGGAAAGAAAGTGTGCTAGCCAAAAAAATTCAATCAACCTCCTAGCAGGCTGCGGTATACCAGCACCGTGGTGGCTGCGGCCAGCGAGCAGCCCAGGGCGTAGGCCGCCAGGGTCAGGCGCAATGATTGGCCGGCCTCGATCACGTTCATCACGTCGCGCATGTCGTTGATCCGGCCGTCGCCCAGTTCGATGCACAGGCTCACGGCGGTAAAGGCGGCTGACAACAGAATGGCGATGGCAAACAACGCACCGTCGGGGGAGGGTAGCGCCGCATTGATCCCCAACGATGTCGCACAGATCGCCAGTAGCAACACGGCGAACAACAATATCCCTTTCATCGGCTCACTCAACGTTGCGCTATCGGTGGAGCAGTGTGGCGAGCCGGCCAGGATTTGAAAAGTGGCCGATTCGCGGCAGCGGTAACATTTTTGCGAGCAAACGCTTTAAAAAAACCGGCGATATAACCATCGGATGGGTACTTGTGCACATTAGTTGCGATGTGTGTAACCAACCTGTCAACTGCTTCGAAGGGCTGCCTTTAGCCTGCGGTGGAAATTTAAGTCAATGAAAAATCTCGCTTTTTTTAATTGGTGAAAAAAGCGTCAGTTTGACTGCGGCCCCCGCTGCATGGGCCTTTGCGTGAGTTTAAGCACGGTTGTCCACTGACTTATCCACAGCTTCTGTGGATTGTCCCGAGCGCTTGCTCTAGAACGGGCGTGCCGCGTTTTTTCAGCTTTACCTGTACGAAAAAAAGAGTAGAGTGGCGCGCCTTCCGTTCTGTCCCACAGTGCTTTATGAAGTTTCGCTCAGTATCACCTTCTGTTACCGACACCCCCCAAACTGTTACCGCACCCAAGCGCTTTTCCATGAAGGTTGCCTTGTGGTTGCTCGACAGTCCTCGGCTGGGGCACAACACCAACGTCAAACACTTTGCCGGGCGCTTGCTCAAGCAGCCTGCCCGTGACGGCGTCGTGGCCGCCCAGAGCCGCCTGGGCCAATTGATGTGCCGCGAATGCGGGAATGCGCGCGACCGCCGCATCGGCCATGATCTGCTGCGCCTGGCGGCCCGTGCGGGTGATCGGCGTGCCCAGCGTGAACTGGGCCAGGTCGAAGACTGAGCTGTCGCCACGCCCTGTGCTCCGTTAACCTCTCTCTTTTTCGCTGATGGCAGAAATGGCTATGGCTTTTGACTGGACAGGTATTGCCCTGGGCCTCGCTGGCGCTGGATTGCCGCTACTGGCTCTTTGCTGGCAGTTGCAGCGGCGCTTGACCGCACGCACCACCGGCTGGGAATTGCTCGAAGAGCGTCTGGCCACTGCACAGATGGCCCAGGAAGGCCTGGCTGCCCAGTTGGATGCGAGCCGCGATGAAATCAGCGACCTGAGCCAGGCCAACGCGGCCAAGCAAGCCGACCTGGCTGCCGTGCGCCGCGAAGTTGAACTGCTGCAGATCGACCGCGACAACGCCCGCGACGCCGCCCATGCCTGGAACCTCGACCGCAACGCCAAGGACACCGAACTGCGTCGCCTCGACGCGTTGTCGGCCTCGCTGCGCGCTGAGTTGCGCGAGCAACAGGACAGCCATCAACAACGCCTCACCGACCTGCAAGGCTCGCGTGACGAGCTGCGGGCGCAGTTCGCCGAGCTGGCCGGCAAGATCTTTGATGAGCGTGAACAACGCTTTGCCGAAACCAGCCAGGAGCGCCTGGGACAGTTGCTTGATCCGCTGAAAGAGCGCATCCAGTCCTTTGAAAAACGCGTGGAAGAGAGTTACCAGAATGAAGCCCGTGAGCGCTTTTCCCTGGCCAAGGAGCTCGAACGCCTACAACAACTGAATCTGCGTCTGTCCGACGAAGCCACCAATCTGACCCGCGCCCTCAAGGGCCAGAAAACCCAGGGCAACTGGGGCGAACTGATCCTCGAACGCGTATTGGAACACGCTGGCCTGGAAAAGGGCCGCGAGTACCAGACCCAGGTCAGCCTCAAAGGCCCGGACGGCGAGCGCTTCCAGCCGGACGTGTTGATCATGTTGCCCGGCGACAAGCAGGTGGTGGTCGACTCCAAGGTCAGCCTGACCGCCTATCAACAGTATGTGGGCGCGGATGATGAGGTGATCGGCCAGGCGGCGTTGAAGCAGCACGTCCTGTCCCTGCGTAATCACGTCAAAGGCCTGGCCGGCAAGGATTACAAGCGCCTGGAAGGCTTGCACAGCCTGGATTTCGTGCTGCTGTTCGTGCCGATCGAAGCGGCGTTTTCCGCGGCGTTGCAGGCCGAGCCCAACCTGTTCCAGGAGGCGTTCGACCGCCATATCGTGATCGTCAGCCCGACCACGTTGCTTGCCACCCTGCGGGTGATCGACAGTCTGTGGAAGCAGGAGCGGCAAAGCCAGAACGCGCGGGAAATCGCCGAGCGTGCCGGGTGGCTGTACGACAAGTTCGTGTTGTTTATCCAGGATCTGGATGAAGTGGGCAATCGGCTGCAGCAGTTGGATAAGGCTTACAGCTCGGCGCGGAACAAGCTGACAGATGGACGCGGAAATCTGGTCAGTCGTACCGAGCAATTAAGGTTGCTGGGTGCGCGCGCCAGCAAAAGCCTCCCCGCAGATCTGTTGGAACGGGCTATGACCGATTCCGATGGCGTAGCCCATCTCCCCGAATAAACACTGATCAAAGTAGGGGAGCTGTTGATCGTTCCCACGCTCTGCGTGGGAATGCATCCTCGGACGCTCTGCGTCCGTTCTTGAAGGCGTGACGCAGAGCGTCACCGGCAGCATTCCCACGCAGAGCGTGGGAACGATCATCAGTCGAGGCGGGTTAAAGCGGCAAATGCCGACTCAGCAACGCCCGCAACGCCGCCGGCTTCACTGGCTTGGCCAGGTAATCCAGCCCCGCCGCATGCACCTCGGCCACCATCTCCGGTCGGCCGTCGGCGCTGATCACCACGCCGGGGATCGGCTCCGCCAATTGCGCACGCAGCCAGCCCATCAACTCGGTACCGGTTTCGCCATGGTCCAGGTGGTAATCCACCAAGGCCAGTTGCGGGCGCACGCCATCGGCCAACAGCGCGGCACATTGCGCCTGGTCGGTGGCAGTCCACACTTCGCAACCCCAGCGGCTCAACAGGCTGCGCATGCCGATCAGGATGCTTTCCTCGTTATCCACGCACAGCACTTGCGCACCGCTCAATGGCAAGCCGCTTTCTTGCGTGCTCTTCACCTGCGGGCTCGCCTGGTTGCGCGCCAATGGCACGCGCACGCTGAACACGCTGCCTTTGCCGGGCCATGAGCGCACGCTCAAGCGGTGGCCCAAGACGCGGCACAGGCCATCGGCAATCGCCAGGCCCAGGCCCAGGCCTTTTTCAGCGCGGGTCTGGTGGCTGTCCAGGCGTTTGAATTCTTCGAAGATCACCTTCTGTTTATCCACCGGAATGCCGGGGCCACGGTCCCACACCTCCAGGCACAATTCGCCCTTGCGCCGGCGTACGCCAAGCAGCACCGGGCCGTCGGCATAACGGAAGGCGTTGGTGAGAAAGTTCTGCAAGATCCGCCTTAGCAACTTGATGTCACTGTCCACCCGCAGGCGGCTGCCGCGCAGGCGGAAGCGCAAGCCTTGTTCCTGGGCCAGGGCCTTGAATTCGGCGCCGAGGGTGTCGAACAGTTCATTGAGGGCAAAGGGTTGGCGCTGGGGGTTGATCTTGCCGTTTTCCAAGCGCGAGATGTCCAGCAGGTCGCTGATCAGGTCTTCGGCGGAGCGCAGCGAGCTGTCCAGGTGCTGCACCAATTGTCGCGCTTCGCCGGACAGCCCGTCATTCTGGTGGGACAGCGCGGCAGAGAACAGCCGTGCGGCGTTCAGCGGTTGCATCAGGTCATGGCTGACCGCGGCGAGGAAGCGCGTCTTCGATTGGCTGGCGGACTCGGCCACGCCCTTGGCATCGGTGAGCGCCACATTCAGCTGCGACAGTTCATGGGTGCGCTCGGTCACCCGTTGTTCCAGGCCTTCGTTGGCCTCGGTCAGCGCTTGCTCGGCTTCGCGGAAGGCGGTGATGTCGGTGAAACTCATGACAAAACCACCGCCCGGCATCGGGTTGCCGATCAGCTCGATCACCCGCCCGTTGGGGAACAAGCGCTCGGAGGTGTGCGCGCGGCCCTGGCGCATCCAGTGCAGGCGGCGCGCCACATGCACTTCCGCCTCGCCCGGCCCGCACAGGCCGCGCTCGGCGTTGTAGCGAATGATGTCGGCAATCGGCCGGCCGACGCTGATCAAGCCTTCCGGGTAGTTGAACAGTTCCAGGTAACGGCGGTTCCACGCCACCAGCTTGAGGGACTGGTCCACCACGCTGATGCCCTGGGTAATGTTTTCAATCGCGCCTTGCAACAACGCCCGGTTGAATTGCAGCACCTCGGAGGCTTCGTCGGCGATCCGTACCACGTCCTCCAGTTGCATTTCCCTGCCTTCAATCGCGGCTTTTACCACAGCCCGTGTCGACGATGCGCCAAGCACGCCGGCCAGCAGGCGTTCGGTGTGGGCGATCCAATCGTTATCGGCATTCTGGTTGGGGTTGAACCCTTTGCCCTGGCGGTAGGCGAAACGGATAAAGCTCTGCTGGGCGCGCTCTTCACCGACAAAACGCGCCGCCAGGCTCAGCAGGTCGCTGATCTGCACCGACAGCATCGAGCGCGCATTGGCCCGCTGGCTGATTTCCTGGCCAATAAAGCGTCCCGCCTGCCAATGCTCGGATACCCGTGTGCGGGACAGCATCGACACCCAGACGAACAGGGTGAAGTTGCCCGCCAGGGAAAACACGGTGCCCAGGGTCAGTGAGGTCACCGACAAGCCAAACGGGTGGGAATGCATCCACGTCAGGCCGGGGAAAAGGCTTAAGGACCAGCCGAGGCTTTTCGCCGTCACCGGTAGGACCAGGGTGTAGAACCACAGGAAAGTGCCCGCCGCCAAACCGGCAAATACGCCACGCCGGTTCGCTTGTTTCCAATACAGCGCGCCGAGCATGGCCGGTGCCAGTTGCGTCACGGCGGCGAAGGCGATCTGGCCGATGGTCGCCAGGCTCGCCGTGGAGCCCAGCAAGCGGTAGCTCACGTAGGCCAGCAACAGAATGATCACAATGCTGACCCGGCGCACCGACAGCATCCAGTGGCGGAACACTTCGAATGGTCGCTCGGCGCTGGAACGGCGCAACAGCCAGGGCAGCAGCATGTCGTTGGAGACCATGGTGGACAGGGCGATGCTCGCCACGATCACCATGCCCGTGGCCGCCGACGCGCCGCCGATAAACGCCAGTACGGCGAGAGCGGGATGGGCTTCGGCCATCGGCAGGCTGATCACGTAGGAATCCGGCAGCACCGAGCCGGGCAGCAGCATCTTGCCGCCGAGGGCGATAGGGATGACGAACAGCGCGGCGAGGATCAGGTAGGCAGGGAATACCCATTTGGCCAGGCGCAGGTCCTGGGGGTCGATGTTCTCCACCACTGTCACATGGAACTGCCGTGGCAGGCAGATGATTGCCATCATGGCCACGCCAGTCTGTACCACCATCGACGGCCAGTTGACGGTTTCTTTCCAGTATTCCTCCAGGCGCGGCGCGAGCATCGCCTGGTTGAACAGGTCGCCGAAACCGTCGTATAGGCCGTAGGTCACAAACGCGCCGACGGCGAGAAAGGCGAACAGCTTGACCAGCGATTCAAACGCAATCGCCAGCACCATGCCTCGGTGGTGTTCGGTGGCATCGAGGTTGCGGGTACCGAAGACGATGGTAAACAGCGCCAGCACCAGTGACACGATCAACGCCGTGTCCTGGGCGCGGGTGCCGGTGGTGTCTGCGCCGGCGCCGATCAGCAGGTTCACGCCGAGCACGATGCCTTTGAGTTGCAGGGCGATGTAGGGCAGCACGCCGACCAGGCAGATAAGCGCGACCACCACCGCCAGGGACTGGGATTTGCCGTAGCGCGCGGCGATAAAGTCGGCAATGGAGGTGATGTTTTCCTGCTTGCTGATCAGGATCATCTTTTGCAATACCCAGGGTGCCAACACCAGCAGCAGCACCGGTCCCAGGTAGATCGGTAAAAACGCCCACAGTTGTTCGGCAGCTTGGCCTACAGCGCCGAAGAAGGTCCAGCTGGTGCAGTAGACCGCCAGTGACAGGCTGTACACCCAGGCGCGCACGCGTGGTGGCAGCGGCGCACGGCGGCGGTCACCGTAGAAGGCGATGGCAAACATAATGGCCATATAGGCCAAGGCAACGGCGGCGATCAGCCCGCTGGACAGCGTCATGGTAACTCCGAGCAGAAGAACACCCAGGCATTCCAGGCCCGGTGGGGCAGTTTCGCATGATGCTGGGGGTTAGTCAGTGTCGACCAAGGTCGCGTGAGGGGGAATGTCGCAGGCGCGCGTTTAGCGCGGCGGCAGGGTCTTCTGGCGCAGGATGTAGATCGTCACCAGCACGGCGCTGATCAGCATGAACCCGCGTGCCCACGGCAGCGGCACCAGGTAGCAGGACAGGCCGATGCTCAGCCACATCAAGCCGATGGCGTAGACCTTGCCTTTGAGAGGGATGCCATTGCCGTCCAGATAGTCGCGAATCCACGGGCCCAGGCGCGGGTGTTCCACCAGCCAGTGGTAGAAGCGCGGGGAGCTGCGGGCGAAGCAGGCGGCGGCGAGGAGCAGGAAGGGCGTGGTCGGCAATACCGGTAGGAAAATGCCGATTACCCCCAGCGCTACGCTCAGCCAGCCGATGGCCAGCAGTGCGTAACGCAGGAGCGGCGAGCGGTTGCCCATGGGTGTCACGGGCACGCGACTCAGTGGTGACGTGGCTTGAGGATCGCCGGTTTTTCGTCAGGGGCGTTGCACAGCAGGTACAAGGCGGTCAGGGCTTCCGGGATCTGTACGATCATGTCGTCCATCAGGTTGGCGTCGGAGGCGATGTCGGCGAATTCTGGCTGGTCGTCGAACAGGCCCGAACCGACCATGATCGGCAGCAACATTTCGCTGACTTCTTCCTCGGCGGTTTCGAACCAGGCGGCTTCGCGCAGGAACACGCCTTCCATGAAACCGATGCACCAGCCGCGCAGGTCGGAGTCATCCGGCTCTTCGCCCAGGTCGAGGTCGCATGGCAGCTCGAATTCCTCGTCGGAGGCCAATTGGCGACCGATGTGGGCTTTGAGGGCGATCAGGGTCGATTCGATTTCTTCGCGCTGGGCGGCGTCCGCATAGTGCGGCTCTTCGGCGAACAGGGCGTCGATCCACTCACGATCCGGTACTTCTTCGGAACAGATGGACAGGGCGGTCAGGTAGCCGTGGGCGGCCACGTAGTCCAGCGCCTCGTCATGCAGCTCATCGGCGTCGAGGAAGGCTTGCAGGCGGGTTAGTTGCTCAGCGAAGGACATTGAAGGACTACCTTGGGAATAAACGATGCTGAATTCTAGGCTTTCTTGAGCGCCCAGGCCAGCCGCACTGCATATTTGCCAGCTTTTAGATAGCCGTCGCTATTCGTCAGCCGCGCCCTTTGCCGGGTGCTGCTCGGGTATACTGCCGCGTTTTGTGATGCCCCTGCAGGCCAAGCGCCAACCCGCGAAAACTTCGCTTACGGATTATTTTCCGTGAGGCCGGGTTTTTTCGGCCAGCCTGTACAGAGGGATTTCGGCGATATTTTGGAGTTATACATGCTCGAGCAGGCTCAACGCGTCCTCAAGGACATCTTCGGCTACGACAGTTTTCGTGGCCGCCAGGGTGCGATCATTGAGCGCGTGGCCAGTGGCGGCGATGCCCTGGTATTGATGCCTACCGGCGGCGGCAAGTCGTTGTGCTTCCAGGTGCCGGCGCTGTTGCGCAATGGCCTGGCGGTGGTGGTGTCGCCGCTGATCGCGTTGATGGACGATCAGGTCGCGACCCTCGAAGAACTCGGTGTTGCCGCTGCCTCGTTGAACTCCACCCTCAGCGCCGAGCAGCAGCGCGACCTGGCCGCGCGGATCAAGCGCGGCGAAGTGAAGATGCTGTACCTGGCGCCCGAGCGCCTGGTGCAGCCGCGCATGCTGGCCTTCCTGCAGAGCCTGGAAATTGCCCTGTTCGCGATTGACGAGGCCCACTGTGTGTCGCAATGGGGTCACGATTTCCGCCGAGAATACCTGCAACTGGGGCAACTGGCCGAGCTGTTCCCCGATGTACCGCGCATCGCGCTGACCGCCACTGCCGACAAGCGCACCCGCGAAGAAATCGTCGAGCGCCTGCATTTGCAGAACGCCGAACGCTTCCTGTCGAGCTTCGACCGGCCGAATATTTTCTACCGCATCGTGCCCAAGGAGCAGCCGCGCAAGCAGTTGCTCGCCTTCCTGTCGGAGCGGCGCAGCGATGCGGGCATCGTCTATTGCCTGTCGCGCAAGAAGGTCGATGAAGTGGCCGCGTTCCTCTGCGAGCAAGGCTACCCGGCGCTGCCTTACCACGCGGGCCTGCCCAATGAAACGCGCTCGGCGCACCAGAAGCGCTTCCTCAACGAGGAAGGCCTGATCATGGTGGCGACCATCGCGTTTGGCATGGGTATCGACAAATCCAACGTGCGTTTTGTGGCGCATATGGATCTGCCCAAGTCCCTTGAGGCGTATTACCAGGAAACCGGTCGCGCCGGCCGTGATGGCCTGCCGGCGGATGCGTGGATGGTCTACGGCCTGCAAGACGTGGTGATGCTCAAGCAGATGCTGCAAAACTCCGAGGGCGACGAGCGTCACAAGCGCCTGGAGCAGCACAAACTGGATGCCATGCTCTCGTTGTGCGAAGAAACCCGCTGCCGCCGCCAGACCCTGCTCGCGTACTTCGACGAAGACATGCCCGAGCCCTGCGGCCACTGTGATAACTGCACCGACGGCGTGCAGACCTGGGATGCCACCGAACCGGCGCGCCAGGGCCTTTCGGCGATCTACCGCACCGGCCAGCGCTACGGCGTAGGCCATCTGGTGGATGTGTTGCTGGGCAAGGACAACGAGAAGGTGCGCAGCTTCGGCCACGAGAAACTCTCGGTCTACGGCGTCGGCAAGGCCCGCGCCGAAGGCGAGTGGCGCTCGCTGTTCCGGCAGATGGTCGCGCGTGGCCTGGTGGACATCGACATCGAGGGTTATGGCGGCCTGCGCCTGAACGACAGCTGCCGGCCGCTGCTCAAGGGCGAAGTCAGCCTGGAGTTGCGTCGCGACCTCAAGCCGCAAACCACCGCCAAGACCAGCACCAGCCAGGCCAGCCAACTGGTCCGTGGCGAAGAGCGCGAACAGTGGGAAGCCTTGCGCACCCTGCGCCGCAAGCTGGCCCAGGAACACAGCGTGCCGCCGTACGTTATCTTCCCCGACTCCACCTTGTTGGAGATGCTGCGCGAGCAGCCGACAACCATGTCGGAAATGGCCCGGGTCAGTGGCGTGGGTGCGCGCAAGCTGGAGCGTTATGGCCAGGCCTTCCTCGAAGTCCTCGGCGGCCAGGCCGAAGCGCCGAAGGAAGTCGCTGATATCCGCCACGAGCTGATCAGCCTGGCGCGTGCGGGCATGACGCCGATCCAGATCGCCGGGCAACTGCAATGTTCGGAGAAGAACGTCTACACCTTGCTGGCCGAGTCCATCGGCGCGCAACAGCTGTCGCTGGAGCAGGCCCTCGATTTACCGGAAGACTTGCTGGGTGAAATCCAGGATGCATTCCTTGACGGCGAGGGCGAATTGCCGCCGGTCGCGGAAATCGCGCCATTGTTCACCGGGCGCGTGCCTGAGGGCGTTTTGTACTGTGTACGTGCCGCTTTGCAGTCTGAATTCGAAATTTAGTGCGCCAATTACGACAATGTAACGAATCAGTACATAGCACCTCTTGCCTACTGGCAGGGCTCATGCTTAGCTGACTAATAATTAGCCACACTTTGTTTTCAGTCTAAATCATGAGTTTTTTATGCCGTTAACCGATCAACACCGTTTTGGCATGCAGTTGGCGCAAATGTCCCGAGGTTGGCGCGCCGAGCTGGATCGCCGCCTGGCGGGGCTGGGCTTGTCCCAGGCGCGCTGGTTGGTGCTGTTGCACCTGGCGCGTTTTGAAGAAGCGCCTACCCAACGTGAGCTGGCACAAAGTGTTGGCGTCGAAGGGCCAACGCTGGCGCGTTTGCTCGACAGCCTCGAAAGCCAGGGCCTGGTGCAACGCCAGGCCGTGGTAGAAGACCGCCGCGCCAAGCGCATCTTGCTGTGCGACACGGCCCGCCCGTTGATTGATCAAATCGAAACCATCGCGACGGCGTTACGGCATGAGCTGTTTGTGGGAGTGGATGAAGAGGATATGAAGGTGTGCATGCGCGTGCATGGACACATTTTGGCGAATCTGGAAAAGTCCTGATCCTAGAAGATATGTGGCGGCTGGCTTGTGTGGGAGCTGGCTTGCCTGCGATGGCCATCGGTATCTACACAACTACTGGACCTGTCAAAACCCGAAGCTCTGGCTCTGGCTCTGGCTCTGGCTCTGGCTCTGGCTCTGGCTTTTGATTTGGCTTTTGATTTTGATCTTAGGCGCCCCGTTAACCACGCTGGCCGAACGCAGGCTTGAATCCGTGGGTAACCCGGCAGGACGCCGGGTTAGCCGTCCTGGGCCAGGGATGGCCCATGACGGCGGCCCACGGATTCAAGCCGGAGTGAGGGAACACCGAGCCTAGGCGAGGTGCCGAGTGGTGGGGCGAAGGCCTTTTGCTTACTTTTGGGCCTTTTCAAAAGTGAGCCGCTGTAAGAGCGGAACCCTAAGTGGCCGTTACCGCAGCACTGGATATGTACTCCGACCAAAAAGCTCCAGCGCCCGACACATAGCCTTCGCGAGCAAGCCCGCTCCCACATTTGGACCGCATACACCTGCCAAAGCTCGAGCGCCTGCGGAAAAAGGCTATCGCAGGCAAGCCAGCTCCCACAAAAACCAACCCCATACAAGCCAGCTCCAACAGTGTCAGAACGTCTGGCCCAGATTCAGATACACCGCCTTCTGATTATCATCGTTAAACCCATAGCTGAAATTCAGCGGCCCCAGCGGCGTATCAAACCCCAGGAAAATACTCGCAGCGTTGATATAACCGCTGTCGAACTCATTGTCGTTGTTCCACGCGCGGCCTCGCTCCAGAGAGGCCCCCAGGTACAGCGGGAAATCCAGCGGCAAGTACGAGCGCGGCGTCAGCCGGCGGTAGTACACCGCCCGCATCAGGCTGACGTTCTGCCCAGAAATCGCATCTTCACGAAAGCCTGACAGCTGCCGCGCGCCACCCAGCAGGAAGCTGGAAATCACCACGTCAGACTTATCCAGCGTACGCCCGTAGCGCCCGCCCAGCACCAAAGTGTCCGGGCCATTGCTCATGGCCTTGTCCAGTTTGAACTCCCACTGCCGGTAGCGCTGGTCGGAACCCAGCCCCGGTTCGAATTCGCGGTAGGCCAGGCCGATGTCTTCACCGGTGTGGGGGAAGTACACGTTGTCCAGGGAGTCGAAGGAGTACTTCAACTCGTAGAAACCTTCACTGAAACTCACGCTCGGCAGGTCGCGATCACCGATGCGCACATCCGCCTTGCCCCAGGCTTCACCGACACCGAAGCGGATTTCGCCGCTGTTGCCGATCTGGCGGCCCACGTTCAAGCCGAAACCGTAGCGTTCCAGGCGATATTCGGAGATGGGGTCGTTGTCCAGGATCAGCTCGACGTTCTGCGCCTGTGCGCTGATGTAAGGTGCGACGAAGTACCGCGAGCCCGTGTCCATCGGTTGGTAGAACTCGCTGTACAGCTCTTGGCGGTCACCGATCTGTACCCGCGTCAGCCATTCGGCCCCGAGGCGGTTGATGCCATTCACGCGGTAGCTGGCGCCGAGGTTGAAGGCGCTGTCGCCGCGCATGTCGTCCGACAGGTTCAGGCCCAGGCGCAGGTAATCGGTGCCGCTGCGTTTGCCCCGTGCGCTGATCACCAGGGTGTTGTCCTGGCCTTTTTTGATCACGCGGTATTGCACCTGCTCAAAGTAATCCAGGCCGTACAAGGTGCCCATATCGGTTTGCAGGCGCCCCAGGTTCAGCGGTTCGCCCAGGGGTTGGCGGATGTAGTAGCGGATCACGTCTTCGCTGACTTTCGAGTCGTTCTCCACGGTGATGGCGGTGATCACCGGCGTGCGCTCGCCCGGTGTGCGCGCCGCCACCAGTTGCGGGTCGACCGGCTCTGCGGGGCGCAGGTGGGCCAGGCGAAGGTCGAGGGCGCGGGTGGCGCGGTAGCCGGCGTCGATCATCTCTTTGGCACGGCCGAAATCGGTCACACCGAACGCCGCCAAGGGCGGCTGGATCAGGACGTCCTTGGGGTGCAGGGCCTTGAGTTGTTCCTCGGAATTGCTGCGGGTCATCAAGGTGATGGATTGGTTGAGCACATCCACCACCGTCGCCAGTTGTTTGCGCGAGCGCAGTGGGGTGCCGATGTCCACCACAATGGCGATGTCCACGCCCATCTCCCGCGCCACGTCCAGCGGGATATTGTCGGTCATGCCGCCGTCCACCAGCAGGCGGCCGTCCAGCTCCACCGGGGCAAACACTGCCGGGATCGACATGCTGGCGCGGATCACCTGGGGCAGGTGGCCCTTGCTGAACACGACCTTTTCGCCGGTGGTGATATCGGTGGCTACGGCACGGAACGGGATTGGCAGTTTGTCGAAATTGCGCGTGTTGCTGCTGTGGGCGAACATGCTTTCGAGCAGCAGCGCGAGGTTCTGGCCCTGGATCACGCCCAGTGGCAAGCCCAGGCTGCCGTCGTCGCGAAAGCTGAGTTTTTGTTTGACCAGGAAGTCGCGGTCATCCTGTTTGCGTCGGAACGGTACGTCTTCCCGTGGCGGCGCGTCGGACAGCGCCTGTTGCCAGTCGATGCTCAGGGCCAGTTTTTCCAGCTCGTCGATCTTGTAGCCCGACGCATACAGCCCGCCAATCACCGCGCCCATGCTGGTGCCGGCAATCGCATCGATGTGAATGCCTTGCTCCTCCAGCGCCTTGAGCACGCCGATGTGCGACAGGCCACGGGCGGCGCCGCCGGAGAGCACCAGGCCGATTTTCGGGCGTGGGGTTTCGACGGCTTGGGCGAGGAGGGGTAGCAGGCACAGCAACAGGCAGGACAACAGGCGGCGCATCATGAATCTCAAGGCTCGGCGTTAAAGGCCGCTATTATAGCCACCCGATCAGCCGAGCCCGTTACCCCAGGAGCCTCTCAAGTTATGTCCATGAACAAGCCCGAGATCGTCATCACCTATTGCACCCAGTGTCAGTGGCTGCTGCGCGCGGCGTGGCTGGCCCAGGAGCTGCTCAGTACGTTTTCGGATGACCTGGGCAAAGTGTCGCTGGAACCGGCCACCGGCGGTGCGTTTCGCATCACCTGCGATGGCGTGCAGATCTGGGAGCGTAAACAGGACGGTGGCTTCCCGGAAGCCAAGGTCCTCAAGCAGCGGGTGCGTGATCAGATCGACCCGCAGCGCGACCTCGGGCATAACGACCGCACGCAGTGAAGGTCACCGCTCCGCGGGAGCGGTGACCGGGACGCTGCTACTTGGCGGCCATCTTCTGCTTGATGAACCCGACAACCCACGTCAGCACCAGGCCACCCAGGCCACCGCTGGCAATGTTGGTGCCCACCGTCGCCACGTCCAGTGCCGCGCCACTGGCGGTGCCGGTGAGTTGCGCAATGATCTGGCCCAGGACCAGGCCGCCAACACCGCCGAGAAGGGTGTTGAGCCCGCTCCCCAGGCTCTGTTTGGTCATGCCGGCCAAGTTGCCGCCGACGGCACCGCTGATGATCTGCACCAGCAAGCTGATAAGTGTTTCCATGATGAAACCCCTGCATAGCGTTAATGGAGTGACCACTCGCTTGCAGCAACTTCAAACGTCAGGGCTGTCGTCGAGGAGTCTTTATCCGCTGAACGACGACAGACTGTTGCGGATCGCCAGAGTATAGATCAGGCCGTTGCCGTCGGCTGTTTGGCCTGGCTGGCGCTGCCCATCAGCCCCGAGAGCACGATGGCGAGGATGATCAGCGCGCCACCCAGGAGCATGCGCAGCGTCGGGGTTTCGGCGAACAACAGCCAGGCCACGGTAATGCCATAGACCGGCTCCATGGCAAACACCACCGACGCGGTACGCGCCTTGATCACCGCCAGGCTGGCGACAAACAGGCTGTGGGCCAGGCCGGTGCAGAACACCCCCAGCAAGCCGATCCACAACCAGTCAATGCCGCGCACATCCGCCAGCCCGGGCGCCGCCACGGGCAACAGCAACGCCGCGACCACCACGTTCTGGCACAGCGCTGCCTGCACGGCGGGAATTCTCCCGGAGCTGGCGCGATTGTTCAGCGACAACAACGAAAACAACAGCCCCGAGGCGATGCCCCACAACAGGCCGCCGGTGGCTTCGCTGGCAAGGTTGAAGTCCGGGGTGACCAGCACCAGGCCGATGCTGACCAAGACCACCAGCAGTACTTCGTTGGCGCGGATGCGCTCGCGGAAAATCAACCCTTCGAGGATCACGGTAAACGCCGGGAACGCTGTAAAACCCAGGGTAGCGACCGCCACACCGCCCACCTTGACGGCCATAAAGAACGTCACCCAATGCGCCGCCAGCAATACGCCGCTGCCCAGCAGTCGGCGCCAGTCGCGGCTTTGCAGTTGTTTCCACGGGGCATTGCTGGCGAAGCGTGCGAATACCGCCAGGGCGAGCACGGCAAACGCGGCGCGGCCAAACACAATAATGGCCGGCGAGGCGGCCGCCAGCTTGCCGAATACGCCGGTGAGGCCAAACATCAATGCGCCGATATGCAGGGCGCCGAGGGCTGAACGGGGAGTCATTGCGGTCCTTGAACGTACGGGGTGACGAAAAACCCAGTCTAGAGGGTGGCAGGCCTGGGCGTCTGTCGTCGGGCTCGCGCTGTTTGTCGCGGGACTCTTGCTACGGTGCGCGACGCAACTGACCGGGGGAGGCGCCGAATTCCCGCAGCATCGCGGCGGCGAAGGCGCTTTGCGAGCTATAGCCGACGCGCTCGGCGATTTCTCCGATGGGCAGCGGTGTTCCGCGCAGCAGGTCGAAGGCCATCTGCAGGCGACGGCTGCGGATGTAGTCCATGGGCGTCTGCCCGCATTCGGCCATAAACCGTGCGTGCAGGCGCGCCGGGGACAGGTCGGCGATGCGCGCGAGGTCGGCGACCTGCAGCGGGTGGGCGACGTGGCGCTCAATGTGCGCATTGAACGCGGCATACGGCAGGCGCTTGCCCGGCAGCAGCTCTTGCTGATGGTTAAGGCTGGCGAGCAGCAGCACCGCGCCTTGCTGCACGATCAGCGGGTCGTTCACCGGGCTGTGCGCCAGCCATTGCACCAACTGGTGTTGTCGGGCGTCCAGGGCCAGGCGCGTCGGTTGATCGAGCAAGCGGCGACTGGCATCGGCATGCTCCCCCAGCGACTGCACCACCCAGTGCTCGGTAGGCACATCCAGCACCAGGCAGCGGCTGCCATCGCGGCTGTCGCAGACGTGGTGGGCGGAGTAGGGCAGTACCATCACGCTGCTTTCACGCACCTGGCTGCCACGGCCCTCGACCTCGAAATCCAGGTGCCCGGACAGGCCGAACACCAGCTGCGCATGGTCATGGCTGTGGTCGATTGGCGCTTGGGTGTAATGGCGTAGCGTGAGGATCGGTCTCATCGCGGTCTCCTGGGCAGGCTGTCGCAGTCTACAACGCTTTGCGGGCCCTGAGCGCTGTCATCAGACTGACTCACAGTTGTCATGGGCTATTAATCGCCTTGGCGCAAGCTCGCAAAAACAGCGTCGAGGGATGCCCATGACCAGTGCCGAGTTGACCAAGCCCAGCCGCAAGCAACGGGTGCGTACCCTGTGGATTTCCGATGTGCACCTGGGCACCCGGGATTGCCAGGCGGAACATTTGTCGCAATTCCTCAAGGGTTACCACGCCGACAAGGTCTACCTGGTGGGTGACATTATTGACGGCTGGAAACTGCGCGGCGGCATGTATTGGCCCCAGGCCCACACCAACGTGATCCGCCGCCTGCTGACCATGGCCAAACGCGGCACCGAGGTGATCTACGTCACCGGCAACCACGACGAATTCCTGCGCCGCTATTCCAAGCTGATCCTGGGCAATATCCAGTTGGTGGATGAAGCGGTGCACGTGACGGCAGACGGTCGGCATCTGCTGGTGATCCACGGCGATCAATTCGATGTAATCACCCGCTACCACCGCTGGCTGGCGTTCCTTGGCGATTCGGCCTACGAATTCACCCTCACCCTTAACCGCTGGCTCAACCACTGGCGTGCGCGGTATGGCTACGGCTACTGGTCGCTGTCGGCGTATCTGAAGCATAAGGTGAAGACGGCGGTGAGCTTTATCAGCGATTTCGAAGAAGCCATCGCCCACGAAGTGACCAAGCGCGAGCTGCACGGCGTGGTGTGCGGGCACATCCACCATGCGGAGATTCGCAAGGTGGGCGAGGTGGATTACCTCAACTGCGGGGATTGGGTGGAGTCGTGCACGGCGTTGATCGAGCACTGGGATGGGCAGATCGAGTTGTATCGGTTGGCGGATGCGCAGGCGAAGGAAGCGCAGCTCAGGGCGGAGATGGTCGCTGGCTGAAAGGTTGTACTCGGTCCAAGTGTGGGAGCGGGCTTGCTCGCGAATGCGGTCTTTCAGTCACAGTATCATTGACTGACCCACCGCTTTCGCGAGCAAGCCCGCTCCCACATTTAGATTGGGTTTCTTCAGTTGGAGACGTCAGCGATGGCTTGGGCAAGCAGCGCCAGTCGTGTGGCATCAATCCCGGCCACATTCGCCCGCCCCGAATTGACCATATACACGCTGTGCTTCTCGCGCAGTTGCTTGACCTGCTCGGCACTCAAGCCGGTGTAGGAAAACATCCCACGCTGCGCACCAATATGCGCAAACCGCTCAGCCAAACCGTGGGGTGCCAAGGCTTCCACCAGCCCGGAGCGCAACTGCGCAATCCGTGATCGCATGGCTTCCACTTCACCGCTCCACAGCGTTTTCAGCTCGGTATCACCAAGGATCGTCGCCACTACAGCCGCACCATGATCCGGCGGCGTTGACCACAGGTTACGGGCGATATTCGCCAGTTGGCTGCGCACGTCGATCAGCTTCTCGGCATCCGCCGCACACACAATCAACGCGCCGACACGGTCGCTGTACAGACCGAAATTCTTCGAGCACGAACTGGTGACCAGCACTTCCGGCAGCTCGGCCGCAAACAGCCGCACGGCCCAGGCATCTTGCTCCAGGCCGTCGCCAAAGCCTTGGTAGGCAAAGTCGATCAGGGGCAGCAACTGGCGCTCGCGCACGATCTGCAGCACTTGGCGCCAGTCGTCCTGGGACAGGTCAAACCCTGTCGGGTTGTGGCAGCAGGCATGCAGCAGCACCACGTCGCCCTTGGGCACGGTGGCCAGGGTGGCAAGCATGGCCGTCACATCCAGGCGGTTGTCCGCGCCCACGTAGGGGTAGTGGCTGACCTTGAGGCCGGCCTTGGCAAAGATGCTTTCGTGGATCGGCCAGGTCGGGTTGCTCAGCCACACGCCACGGCCCGGTAGGCTGTGGGCGATGAAGTCGGCGCTCAGGCGCAGGGCGCCGGTACCGCCCGGGGTCTGGGTGGCGCCGGCGCGGCGGGCGTGGATCAGTGCCGAGTGGGCACCGAGCACCAGTTGGCTGATCAGTGTGCCGAACGCTGCGTTACCATGGCCGCCGATGTAGGTCTTGGTGGTTTGCGTGTCCACCAGGCGCTGTTCGGCCAGCTTCACAGAGTGGGGAATCGGCGTCAGGCCCTGGTCGTCCTTGTAGACACCGACGCCAAGGTCGAACTTGTTCGGGTTGCTGTCCTGGGCATACAGGTCCATGAGCCCGAGGATCGGGTCGCCGGGCACGCGGCCAATCGCATCAAAGTGCATTACTTGCGGCCCTCGGCGTCCTTGGCCACTTCGTCGGTGCGGGCGGCCATGATGAAGTCATTGCGGTGCAGGCCTTTGATGGAATGGCTCCACCAGGTTACGGTGACCTTGCCCCATTCGGTGAGCAGGCCTGGGTGATGGCCTTCGGCTTCGGAGATGTCACCCATGGCATTGGTAAAAGCCAGGGCGAATTTGAAGTTCTTGAACAGGAAAACCTTTTCCAGCTGCATCACGCCATCGCGTACTTCGATGTTCCAGTCGGGGATCTGCTTGATCAGCACCGGCAGTTCTTCATCGCTGACTTGTGGGGCATCGGCGCGGCAGGCTTCGCAGTGGGCTTGGTTCAAGGTGGTCATGTGAAAGTGTCCTGAATTCGAATGATGAGGTCAGTGGCGTCACCCTAAAGCAACGCGGGGCCGGGGAACAGACTCACCTGGCCGTAAAAACTGAGGTTTAGGCGGCTTTGGGCTTGGGTGGGAATTTAGGTGTGTGCAGACCCAGCTGCATGCCGCGTTCGACCATGCCCATGATATCTTCCTGCGCCACTTCGAACAGGCGCTTGAGCTCTGGCAGCACGAAGTACAAAGGTTGCAGGATGTCGATGCGATACGGCGTGCGCATCGCTTCCAGCGGGTCGAAGGCCTGGTGCTCGGGTTCGGCGGACAGGCTGTATACCGTCTCCTTGGGCGACGACAAAATGCCGCCACCGTAGATGCGCAGGCCTTGGGGTGTGTCCACCAGGCCGAACTCGATGGTCATCCAATACAGCCGGGCCAGGTAAACCCGTTGCTCTTTGCTGGCGGCGAGGCCGAGCTTGCCGTAGGTGTGGGTGAATTCGGCGAACCAGGGGTTGGTCAGCAGCGGGCAGTGGCCAAAGATCTCGTGGAAAATATCCGGCTCTTGCAGGTAGTCCAGTTCTTCACGGGTGCGAATAAAGGTCGCGACCGGAAACTGCTTGTTGGCGAGCAGTTCGAAGAAGGTCTGGAAGGGGATCAATGCCGGCACGCGGGCGACTTGCCAGCCGGTGGTTTCGGCCAGCACTTTGTTGATCTCGCCCAGTTGCGGGATGCGGTCGTGAGGCAGGCCGAGCTTGTCGATGCCGTCCAGGTATTCCTGGCAGGCGCGGCCTTCGATCACTTTCAACTGTCGCGTGATCAGGGTGTTCCACACCGCGTGTTCTTCCGGCGGGTAGTGGATAAAACCTTGCGCATCGGGCTCGCGGGCCACGTAGTGCGTCTGCTTCATACGGCTCTCCTGCTAGGCATTCGTTCTTGTTATGTCCTGCGATGCCCCTATTGATAACCCTTGCCGAGCAAGACTCCATCCGTGTTTCAGGCTGGAATGTGGGAAAAGTTACTAGTTTTCGTAAAGTATTCGTTACGATTGTGCCGCCAGTCGTTGCAATGGGCTGGGAAAAGGTCACGAGCTGTCACATAATCTTGACGACTATCTGCGCCCAGCGACAAAAAGACGCGGCGCCTACCCATTTTTCGAGCCTCTTCATGCGTATCAAAGTGCACTGCCAGAACCGCATTGGCATCCTGCGGGACATTCTCAACCTGCTGGTGGAGTACGGCGTCAACGTCGCCAAGGGCGAGGTCGGCGGTGAACATGGCAACGCCATCTATCTGTTTTGCCCCAACCTGGTGAACATGCAGTTCCAGGCGCTGCGCCCGCAGTTCGAAGCGATTGCCGGTGTATTTGGCGTGAAGCGTGTAGGGCTGATGCCCAGTGAGCGTCGGCATATGGAACTGAATGCGTTGCTTGGCGCCCTGGAGTTTCCGGTGCTGTCCATTGATATGGGCGGCTCCATCGTCGCCGCCAACCGTGCGGCGGCGCAGCTCCTCGGGGTGCGCGTGGATGAAGTGCCGGGCATTCCGCTGTCGCGCTACGCCGAGGATTTCGACTTGCCGGAACTGGTGCGCGCCAGTAAGTCGCGGATCAATGGCCTGCGGGTCAAGGTCAAGGGCGACGTGTTCCTCGCGGACATCGCCCCGCTGCAATCCTCTGAACATGATGACAGCGAAGCCATGGCCGGCGCCGTGCTGACCCTGCACCGCGCCGATCGCGTCGGTGAGCGTATCTACAATGTGCGCAAGCAGGAGTTGCGTGGTTTTGACAGCATTTTCCAAAGCTCCAAGGTCATGGCGGCCGTGGTCCGTGAAGCCCGGCGCATGGCACCGTTGGATGCGCCGCTATTGATAGAAGGCGAAACCGGCACCGGCAAGGAATTGCTCGCGCGTGCCTGCCATTTGGCCAGCCCGCGTGGGCAGTCACCGCTGATGGCGCTCAATTGCGCCGGGTTGCCGGAGTCGATGGCCGAGACCGAACTGTTCGGCTACGGCCCCGGTGCTTTTGAAGGCGCGCGGGCCGAGGGCAAGTTGGGGCTGTTGGAGCTGACGGCGGGCGGGACATTGTTTCTGGATGGTGTCGGGGAAATGAGCGCGCGTTTGCAGGTGAAGTTGCTGCGCTTTTTGCAGGACGGCTGCTTCCGGCGTGTGGGCAGCGATGAAGAGGTCTATCTGGATGTGCGAGTGATCTGCGCAACCCAGGTCGACTTGTCGGAACTCTGCGCCCGTGGCGAGTTTCGCCAGGATCTCTATCACCGGCTCAACGTGCTGTCGCTGCATATCCCGCCGCTGCGCGAATGCCTGGATGGTTTGGCGCCGTTGGTTGAGCACTTCCTCGATCAAGCCAGCCGGCAGATTGGTTGCCCGCTGCCGAAGTTGGCGCCGGCAGCTATGGATCGCTTGAGTCACTACCATTGGCCAGGCAACGTGCGGCAGTTGGAAAACGTACTGTTCCAGGCGGTTTCGCTGTGTGAGGGCGGGACGGTCAAGGCTGAGCATATTCGCCTGCCGGACTATGGCGTACGTCAACCGCTTGGCGATTTTTCCCTGGAAGGCGGTTTGGAAGAAATCGTTGGGCGGTTTGAGAAGGCGGTGCTGGAGCTGTTATATACAGAGCATCCGAGCAGCCGGCAGTTGGGCAAGCGTCTCGAGGTGTCCCACACCACGGTTGCGAACAAATTGCGTGACTATAAAATCTTCAAGTAATTGTGCGGCCGTGTTAAACGCTGCGCACAGGGGGGCAGCGTTCAACTTGCAGGCCGTCAGGCCCCTCTTAGTAGGGGGTGGTATCGACCGTGGCGATCTCTACGAATTTACCGGTGATTTTGTCTACCCATGCCATGGTGTTTCCATCTTCGGGGTTAACGCCCACCATCGTGGTGAGTGAATAATTTTTACCCGGCTCCAATCCGTCCAGACTCTTTTTGATGTAGGGCGAGAGTACCCCGTATTTTCCTTCTTTTAGTTCGTCTGAAGTGATCCCTTCATCCCAGGATTTTATTGGTGTGCTCTCTATTTTTCGAAGTTTCATCAGTGACGATCCTCCATAGGGAACGGTTTCGCCACTCTGCATATCCCGGCTCTCAATTAATACAGGCTCACCACCGTTAATCGGCATCCATTTTGTACTATCTTTATTTTCAGTGATGTGGGTTACAAGACGATAGTCTTGGTCGGGTTTGAGTTTGTTAAGTTCTTTAATGATGGCAGGTGAAAGTTTTCCGTATTTGCCTGCGCGAACATCATTGGCGCTAATGCCGTGATCGATATTTCGCTTTCGATCAAGCGGGGCGTTCAGTAACGCCTCTATCGCATTGAGGGTCGGATTTTCAGGGATGGGCTTTGGTGGCCTGGAGCGGTCGATCAATCTCGAATCGTGGCGCATGTCCGGATATCCGCAATCAGGCAGGTAGTCCCGGTCACGGCGCATGTCCGGATATGCACGATCAGGCAGGTAGTCCCGGTCACGGCGCATGTCCGGATATGCACGATCAGGCAGGTAGTCCCGGTCACTGCGCATGTCCGGATATGCACGATCAGGCAGGTAGTCCCGGTCACGGCGCATGTCCGGATATGCACGATCAGGCAGGCAGTCCCGATCGGAGCGCATGTCCGGATATCCGCGATCAGGGTGATAGTCCCGGTCACGGGGCATGTCCGGACGTCCGCGATCGGGTCGGTAGTCCCAATCCCGACGCGTATCCCTGTGCCCCCAGTCTGGAAGACGCTGATCGATACGATGGTCTTTGAAGCAGGCGTGATAGTGGTGTTCCGGGGGCTGGCGGTAGTGGGAGCGCGAATCGTGCAGCGAATTGTGGTTGTTTCGAGAGTAGGGCTCCCTGAAATGCATTATAGGTAGGTCATTGACTTTGAGCATCGCGAAGGTCCTGTGCCGAGAAATAAGAGGTGGTGTAAGTGGTGCGATATTTACGGGCGGTACTTGGTGCGCAGGTTCAAGTTACTCAGTCAGATGGAGTGTTCACAAGTAAGCGATGTTGAGTAATTGTAAATGTATGTCGGAGTGCGTTGAAAAATGCATGGTTTTTCTTTGAAGTTGGAAAATCAAGTAAAAACATACGTATTAACCAATTTGAAGAGAGCGCAATATCCCGTGCTTGCGGGAGATGTATATGATTTTGAAATAATAAACCGAAGCGGCAGAAGGGTTAGTTGCACGCTGCTTCGAAACTTCACATCACGTATTGACGATGGTCGTGGGCGCGACACGCTGTCGTGGGGGAATCGCTTCCAGGTGTCGCTCCTTGCCGTAAGCGGCATAAGTCCGCCGTTTTTTCGACTCGTGCCCCTGATGCGTTTTCAGTCTCGAGGCCTCAACCCCTTGTCCTGGCTGGGTTTTAGGGTGTTTTTAAAAAGTTGGTTCGCAAATTGCTTAATCCTCATCAGCACAGCGGTGGGCGGCAAACGTCCGTCAGAAAGAGGAAAGAGCGTGGACAAGTACCTATATGTGGCAATGACCGGCGCCAGCCAGAATGCACTGGCGCAGAAGGCCCATGCCAACAACCTGGCGAACATCTCCACCAATGGTTTCCAACGTGACCTGGAGCAGGCGCGCTCGATGCCGGTATTTGGTGACAGCTTTCCGGCGCGGGCGTTTGCCCTCACCGAACGCCCGGCCACCGACTTCAGCCCTGGCGCAATGATTGAAACCGGCCGTGACCTGGACGTCGCTGTCAACGGCGACGGCTGGATGGCCGTGCAGACCCCGGATGGCGGCGAAGCCTACGTGCGCAGCGCGAGCATGAACGTCGATGCATTGGGCGTACTGCGCGCCGGCAACGGTATGCCGATCATGGGCAACGGTGGCCCGATTGCCGTGCCGCCCCAGCAGAAAATCGAAGTGGGCGCCGACGGCACCATCAGCATCCGCGCCATGGGCGAAGGCCCGCGCGTGATGGCTGAAGTGGACCGGATCAAGCTGGTGCAGCCTGATCTGAAGAACATGACCAAAGGTCTGGATGGCAGCATCCACACCAAGGATGGCCAGCCGGCCCAGGCCGATGCGGGCGTCAAGCTGACCTCGGGTTTCCTGCAGGCGAGCAACGTGAATGCGGTGGAAGAAATGACCGCTGTGCTGGCGCTTTCCAAGCAATTCGAGCTGCACATCAAGATGATGAACAGCGCCAAGGAAGACGATCAGGCCATGACGCGCGTCATGGCGATGACCTGATTGCAACCCACTAACTAATTTGTGATGCGGCGCCGACAAACAGGCGCACAAAGGAGAACAGCATGCTTCCGGCTCTATGGGTTGCCAAAACCGGTCTGTCCGCCCAGGACACCAACCTGACCACCATCTCCAACAACCTGGCCAACGTATCGACCACGGGTTTCAAGCGTGACCGTGCCGAATTCCAGGACCTGCTCTATCAGATCAAGAAGCAGCCGGGCGCCCAATCGACCCAGGACAGCGAGCTGCCGTCGGGCCTGCAACTAGGTACCGGTGTGCAGATCGTCGGCACCCAGAAGAACTTCAGCGCCGGTAACCTGCAACAGACCGGCCAGCCGCTGGATATGGCCATCAACGGCCGTGGTTTCTTCCAGATCCTGCAACCGGATGGCACTACCTCCTACACCCGTGACGGTACTTTCCACCTGGACTCCAACGGTCAGATGGTTACCGCCAACGGTTTCGCCCTGGAACCGGCCGTGATCGTCCCGGCCGATGCCAAGACCTTCACCGTCGGCAACGACGGCACCGTGTCCATCACCGTGGCCGGCAACCCGGCGTCGCAAGTGATCGGCAACCTGCAAACCGCCGACTTCATCAACCCGGCCGGCCTGCAAGCCATGGGTAACAACCTGTTCCTCGAAACCGCTTCCAGCGGCGCGCCGCAAATCGGCACCCCTGGCCTGAACGGTTTCGGCACCACGCTGCAAAGCACCCTGGAAACCTCCAACGTGAGCACGGTTGAGGAGATGGTCAACATGATCACCACCCAGCGCGCCTACGAGATGAACTCCAAGGTGATCTCCACCGCCGACCAGATGCTCTCGTTCGTCACGCAGAATCTGTAATCAAGTCTATGGGGCGCCATTGATGGCGCCTGCAACACCGTGAGGTAAGGGTCATGAATCGCTACGTTTCTGTTCTGGCATTGAGTGGGATTACCGTGCTCGCGGGCTGTGTCGCCCCGACGCCGAAACCCAATGACCCGTACTACGCGCCGGTGTTGCCGCGCACGCCGTTGCCGGCGGCGGCCAACAATGGCTCGATCTACCAGGCCGGTTTCGAACAGAACCTGTACAGCGACCGCAAGGCGTTCCGGGTCGGTGACATCATCACCATCACCCTGAACGAGAAGACCCAGGCCAGCAAGAATGCCAACTCGCAGATCGGCAAGACCAGCAAGGCCAGCCTCGGCCTGACCTCCCTGTTTGGTGGCGTGCCCAACACCAACAACCCGCTGGGCAGTGGTGACTTGAGCCTGGACGCCGGCTACAGCGGCGACCGTGCCACCAACGGCAAGAGCGCGGCGGGGCAGGGCAACAGCCTGACCGGTTCGATCACCGTGACCGTGGCCGATGTGTTGCCCAACGGCATCATCGCCGTGCGCGGTGAAAAGTGGATGACCCTCAACACCGGCGACGAGCTGGTGCGGATTGCCGGCATGGTGCGTGCCGATGACATCTCCACCGACAACACCGTGCCGTCCACGCGGATTGCCGATGCGCGCATTACCTATTCGGGTACGGGTTCGTTTGCCGATGCGAGCCAGCCGGGCTGGTTCGACCGTTTCTTCCTTAGCCCGCTGTTCCCTTTCTAGGTGGCCATTTTGAACTTCAAACAGCTGATGGTGGCAGCGTTGTTGCTGTCCCTGAGCGCCGTCGCCCAGGCCGAACGCCTGAAAGACATCGCCAGCATCTCCGGCGTGCGCTCCAACCAGTTGATCGGCTACGGCCTGGTGGTGGGGCTCAACGGTACGGGTGACCAGACCACCCAAACCCCGTTCACCCTGCAGACCTTCAACAACATGCTGTCGCAGTTCGGCATCAAGGTGCCGGCCGGTTCGGGCAACGTGCAGCTGAAAAACGTCGCGGCTGTGTCCATCAGTGCCGACTTGCCGGCGTTCTCCAAGCCGGGCCAGGTGGTGGACATTACCGTGTCCTCCATCGGTAACTCGAAAAGCCTGCGCGGCGGCACCTTGCTGATGACGCCGCTCAAAGGTATCGACGGCAACGTGTACGCCATCGCCCAGGGCAACCTGGTGGTGGGCGGTTTTGACGCCGAAGGCCGTGACGGTTCGAAGATCACCGTCAACGTGCCGTCCGCCGGGCGCATTCCTGGCGGCGCCACGGTGGAACGCACCGTGCCGAGCGGCTTCAACCAGGGCAACAGCCTGACCCTGAACCTCAACCGTTCCGACTTCACCACCGCCAAGCGCGTCGTCGACAAGATCAACGACATGCTCGGCCCTGGCGTGGCCCAGGCCATCGACGGCGGCTCGATCCGCGTGACTGCGCCGCTAGACCCAAGCCAGCGCGTGGACTACCTGTCGATCCTGGAAAACCTCGAAGTCGATCCAGGCCAGGCGGTGGCCAAAGTCATCATCAACTCGCGCACCGGCACCATCGTGATCGGCCAGAACGTCAAGGTGTCGCCGGCAGCGGTGACCCACGGCAGCCTGACCGTGACCATCACCGAAGACCCCATCGTCAGCCAGCCTGGGCCGTTGTCCAATGGCCAGACGGCCGTGGTGCCGCGCTCGCGGGTGAATGCCCAGCAAGAAGCCAAGCCGATGTTCAAGTTCGGCCCCGGCACCACTCTGGATGAGATTGTCCGCGCGGTGAACCAGGTGGGCGCAGCGCCCGGCGACTTGATGGCGATCCTTGAAGCCCTGAAACAGGCCGGCGCCTTGCAAGCCGACCTGATCGTGATCTGAGGCCATGGCCATGGATATGCGCAAGAGCGGGATCAGCAGCACGGCGGACTCGGGGTCGTACTCCGACTTGAACCGGCTTAACCAGCTCAAGGTCGGTGCCGACAAGAACAGCGAAGGCAACATGCGCAAGGTGGCGCAGGAGTTCGAGTCGCTGTTCCTGAGCGAGATGCTCAAGTCCATGCGTTCGGCGACTGAGGCATTGGGCAAAGACAACCCGATGAACACCCCGGCGGCCAAGCAGTACCAGGAGATGTACGACCAGCAACTGGCGGTGTCGATGTCCCGCGAAGGCGGCGGTATCGGCCTGGCCGACGTGCTGATGCGCCAGATGCAGAAGAACAAACCGGTGGAAGCCCAGGCGGCCACCTTGCAAGGCCCGGCGGCGGCTGAGCCGACGAAGAAGGTGGATGTGCCGACGGAAATCGGCGCCGGTACCCAGGCCGAGGGCCCGCTGGGCCGTTCCAATGGTCAGCGCCCACTGTGGGCGTATCGCGTGGCTGAGCCGCAGGCGGGCGCCGCGGCGTCCCACAGCAACGACATGGAGTTGATGAACCAGCGCCGTATCTCCTTGCCGAGCAAACTGACGGATCGCCTGCTGGCCGGCATCGTGCCAAGCACTGACACCAGCGTGGCCAAGGCCGCGCCACTGCGCAACAGCGCCGCCGAAGACAACGTGATCAACAGCACCGCGCGCAGCTTTGCCGTGCCGAGCGGGCGCATGCAGGTCTATGGCCGCGCCATTGCCCAGCCACCGCTGGCACCGGCGAAAAAAGCCTTCGGCTCCCAGGACGAATTTGTCGCCACCATGTTGCCGATGGCCAAGGCGGCCGCCGCGCGCATTGGCGTCGATCCGAAGTACCTGGTGGCCCAGGCCGCGCTGGAAACCGGTTGGGGCAAGTCAGTGATGCGCGCCGAAGACGGCAGCAGCAGCCACAACCTGTTCGGCATCAAGGCCGGCCAGAGCTGGCAGGGTGGCCAGGCCCGGGCAATCACCAGCGAGTTCCGCGATGGGGCGATGGTCAAGGAAACGGCGCAGTTCCGTTCCTACAGCTCCTATCAAGACAGCTTCCACGACCTCGTGACATTGCTGCAAAGCAATGATCGCTATAAAGAAGTTGTGAAGTCGGCCGACAACCCGGAACAGTTTGTACGCGAGTTGCAAAAGGCCGGTTACGCAACCGACCCAGACTATGCCAGCAAGATTTCGCAGATCGCCAAAACGATGAACAGCTACCAGAACTACGCTGCCGCTGGCGCAACCACACATTTATAAGGTCTGAATCATGAGTTTGCTCAGTATCGGGATGTCAGGGCTCAATGCCGCTCAAGGATCGCTGTCGGTCTTGAGTAATAACATTGCCAACGTCAACACCGCGGGCTACTCACGTCAGCAGGCCACCCAGAACGCCAGCGCGTCGAGCCAGTTCGGCGGCGTGTTCATCGGCAGCGGCACGACCCTGGCGGATGTGCGTCGGGTGTATAACGAGTATCTGGATGCGGCGTATCAGAACACCACGTCACTCAGCGCTGATGCCAACACCTATCAGAATCAGATCAGTGCGGTGGACAAGGTCCTGTCGGACAAGACTACCGGCATGTCCTCGGCACTGAGTTCGTTCTTTGCGACCTTGCAGACCGCTTCGTCCAACCCCAGCGACCTGTCGGCGCGCCAACTGCTGGTGGCGAATGCCAAGACCTTGAGCAGTCGCTTCAACTCCATCTCGACGCAGTTGACCCAGCAAAAAGAAACCATCAATAGCCAGCTGAGCACTATGAGTGAGCAGGTCAATCAACTGACCTCCTCGATTGCTTCGCTGAATAAACAAATCTCCCAAGCCCAGGGCTCCGCAACCGCGGCGCCCGCGAATTTGCTGGATTCGCGCAACGAGGCCGTGCGTGCGCTCAATGAGCTGATCGGCGTCACCGCAACGGAAAAGAACGGTCAATTCAGCATCAACACCGGCAGTGGCCAGTCGCTGGTGGAAGGTGGGATTTCCAACACTATTTCGGCGGTGCCGAGCAAAGACGACAACAGCCAGTACACCATCCAGCTGAACGTCAATGGCACTGCCCTGGACATGGGCTCGGTCATCAGCGGCGGCAGCATTGGCGGCTTGTTGCGCTATCGCAGCGACGCCCTGATGCCAGCCATCAACGAGCTGGGACGTCTGGCCATTGCCACTGCGGATACGATCAACAATCAGCTGGGCCAGGGCCTGGATTTGAATGGCGATTTCGGCCAATCGCTGTTCAAGGACATCAACAGCGCCACCGCCATTGCTTCGCGCAGCCAGGCGGCGGCGGGCAACAGTGCCGCGTCCAGCAACCTGAATGTGACGATCAACGACAGCAGCAAGCTGACGACCTATGACTACAAGATCACCTTCAGCGACAAGACCAACCCGAACATCATCACCGTGGAGCGCTCGGACGGTAAGTCCATGGGCAACTTCGATATCAGCTCGACCACCACGCCGGTGTCGTTTGACGGCGTGACCGTGACGCTCGATGGCAAAGGCACGATGGGGTATGGCGACACCTTCAAGGTCAGCCCGACGGCCAACGGTGCCAGCGCCATTGGTGTCGAGATGGCTGACGCCAACAAGCTCGCGTTCGCTGGCCCGCTGGTAGGTGACAGCAGCAAGACCAACACCGGCACTGGTACCTTTTCCCAGCCGTCCTTGACCGCGCCAATTGATATCCACGGCGGCGCCGACTCGGCGAAGTTGCGCGCGAACATCGAAGGCTTGATGCCGGTAAAAATGGTCTTCGGCAAGCCGGCGGCTGACGGTACGCAGTCGTATACGATCAGCAACGCCCAGGGCAAGGCGATTGGCACCGGCACCATCGTGCCGGGGCAGGGCAACAAGATCACCATCAATGTGCCCGAGCTGGATGCCAGCGGTACGCCGATCCCGGGTTCGGGCTTCAAATTCGACACCACCATCAACGGCTCGCCGGCTGACGGTGACAGCACCACGTTCTCGTTCAACAGCGCCGGTAAGTCCGACGGCCGCAACGCGCAGCAATTGCTTGATTTGCAGACCAAGGCCACGGTGGGCATGGGTGACGGTAACACCGGCGTGAGCCTGGTGGGGGCCAACAGCCGCCTGGTGTCACAAGTGGGTGCAAAGGCCAGCCAGTCCGCTGTTGACGTTGCCGCGACGGGCGCCTTGCTGGCGGCCAACAAGGAAGCGCGCAACGCAGTGTCCGGGGTCAACCTGGATGACGAGGCCGGCGACATGATCAAGTTCCAGCAGTACTACACCGCGTCGTCGCAGATCATCAAGGCCGCGCAAGAAACCTTCACTACATTGATCAATAGTCTTTAAGGGAGTCTGGGACGATGCGTATTTCTACACAGCAGTACTTCGAAGCCAGCACTGCCAAGTATCAGTCGAACTATTCCAGTTTGGTGAAGGCCCAGGACCAGACCACTTCCGGCGTGCGCGTGCAAACCGCCGCGGATGATCCGGTCGCCGCAGCGCGCTTGCTGATGCTGCAACAGCAGAAAGACATGCTCGGGCAGTTCAACGGCAATATCGACACGTTGACCAACTCGCTGAACAACGAAAACGGTGTGCTGGATAACCTCAACAATGCGTTGCAGAAGGCCAGTGAGCTGGCGTTGCAGGCCGGTAACATCGGCATCAGCGACGCTGACCGCAAGGCCTTGGCCGATTCGATTGGTTCGATCCAGGACCAGGTGCTGGGCTTGCTCAACACCAAGGATGCCAGCGGCAACTACATGTTCTCCGGCAGCAAGACCGATACGCCGCCTTACACCCGTAACAACGATGGCACCTACACCTATCAGGGTGATGAGACGCCGTTGAGCCTGAAAGTGGCTGAGAACCTGTCGATCTCAATGGGTGATACCGCGAAGACCATCCTCGAAAGCTCGGGCAACACCGGCCGTACACAAACGACCCGTGTGCTGACGCCGCCTGACGTCGATGACTACAAGGTGACGGTGTCCGCCGGCCTTATTACTGCCGGTACCACCAGCAGTTTTGCCAGCGGCCAGCCGTATTCGCTGAAGTTCACCAGCAGCACCCAGTACACCGTGACTGACAGCGCTGGCAAGGACGTCACGTCCGAGATCCAGGGCAACGGCACGTTTGACGCAACCAAAGAGGGCGCGTCGACGGTCAACCTGCGCGGGGTCAAGTTCGATATCGGCTTCAATTTGGGCGAAGGCGTGAAGCCAGGCGCGGATTCGGATGCTCTGGTGAAGGACCGGGAGTTCACGCTGGCGCTCAAGCCGGACACGTTCAGTGTGTCGCGCACCCCGAGCAATCAGACCACCGCGCAGTTGACCGGTGGCACGGTGACCGATCAGGCGGCTTACGCCAGCACCTTCCCCAACTCCGGCGTTGTCATCAAGTTCGGCGCTGGCGGTAGCTATAACGTCTACGCGCAGCCGTACACGGCGGACAGCAAATCCATCGCCAATGACACCCTGGCGGCGGGCTCCACCTCGATTACCGTGGCGGGCGTGCAGTTTGCAGTCACCTCCGCCCCGGGTGACGGCGACCAATTCACGGTCGGCGCGACCAGCAGCAAGAATGAAAACGTGCTCGACACCCTCACTCACCTGCGCAAAGTTCTTGAGACGCCGGCAGACGGCAACCCGGCTGCGCAGAAGGAGCTCAAGGATGTGGTCGCGCGGTCCATCGGCAATTTGGCCAACGCCAAGATCCAGGTTGGCCAAGTACTGGGTTCGGTTGGGGCTCGCGGGGCTGCATTGACGTTGCAAAGCACGGAAAACACCAGCCTGGGCATTGCCAATGACTCGACCATGAGCTCGCTGGGCAACATCGACCTGGCGGAAGCGTCGATTAATCTGAGCCTGCAACAAACCATGCTGCAAGCCTCGCAGCTGGCATTCGTGAAAATCTCCCAGCTGAGCCTGTTCAACAAGATGTAAGCGGCCCGCTGCACAGCAACGGCTCAGCCTGGAAACAGGCTGGGCCGTTGTCGTTTCCGGGACTTAATTGTTTGAAGGTTTTGCAGAAAGCACACACAATTAGGTGACCTGTGAGTCATAAAGCGCATCTTCACTGTATCGTGTGAAAAGGATAAGTCGTCTCAGCCTCCTTGCAGAGCGGCTTTCAGCGAGTTCTTTACGGGGTTATCCCCTTTATTGTCACCACTTCGCGAGGCAGTTCGCGGGGTGTTCTCCAGCTATTTAGTATTGGGAAGCCACAATGATTGGCATAAAAAGCATCGCCAGTTACGTGCCGGCCGACGGCATCGATAACTACGCCCAGGGTGCCAAATTCGCCAAGGATGAAGAATTCATCATTGGCAAGATCGGTTCGGCGTTCCTGCCGCGCAAGGAAGCTGCCCAGGAAACCTCCGATCTGTGTGTCGAGGCAGTCAACGCTTTGTTTGCCAACAACCCGGAGTTGAAGCGCGAGTCCATCGACGCGCTGATCGTCGTCACCCAGAACGGTGACGAAGAGGGTTTGCCCCACACCGCCGCCATCGTCCAGGACAAACTGGGCCTGCCGACCCACGTGGCCGCGTTCGATATCTCCCTGGGCTGCTCCGGCTACGTCTACGGCATCTATGCGATGAAGGGCTTCATGGAAGCCGCGGGCCTGAAAAACGGCCTGCTGATCACCGCCGACCCGTATTCGAAGATCGTCGACCCAGAAGACCGCAACACCACCATGCTGTTCGGCGACGCTGCCACGGCTACCTGGATGGGCGAGGACGCCCCTTGGTTGCTGGGCAAGTCGAAGTTCGGCACCGACGGTTCCGGCGCGCCGCACCTGAAGGTCAGCGACGGCGTGTTCTTCATGAACGGCCGCCAGGTGTTCAACTTCGCGCTGCTCAAAGTGCCAGCGCATTTGCACGAGCTGCTCAATGAGTCGGACCTCAAGGCCGACGACATCGATGCCTTCTGCATTCACCAGGGCAGTGCGGCGATTGTCGATGCCGTGGCGCGCCGCTTTGAAGAGGCGCCAGTGGAGAAGTTCATCAAGGACATGGTCGAGACCGGCAACACCGTGTCATCGAGCATTCCACTGCTGCTGGAAAAGCACGTGATGGACGCCACCTGGAAGCGTGTGGCGATCAGTGGTTTTGGCGTGGGCCTGTCGTGGGGCTCGGCGATTCTCTATCGTCCGTGACGCTTTAACCGGCAACACAAAAAAACGCCGATGATCGAGAGATCATCGGCGTTTTTTATTTGGCGCCAGAAAAGCCAATGAATGCTGGGTTTTACACTTATGTAAGCCCTTGAATTGCAAGGGGTGGCACCGCGCCATTAAAAAAATCAAAAAAAAGACTCAAGCAACCGGCACACACGACGATAACTATTACGAAGGTTCTCTAGGCCACACCCGGCGGTTGCCAGGGCCGGAAGCCGCAGTAAACAACCCCACGAGGATTTCGTCATGGCTTTAACAGTAAACACCAACATCACTTCCCTGTCCGTTCAGAAAAACCTGAACAAAGCCGGTGATGCTCTGAGCACCTCGATGACTCGCCTGTCTTCCGGCCTGAAAATCAACAGCGCCAAAGACGACGCCGCTGGCATGCAAATCGCCAACCGTCTGACCTCCCAGGTCAAAGGCATGACCGTTGCCATCGCCAACGCCAACAACGGTACTTCCATCGCCCAGACCGCTGAAGGCGCGATGCAAGAGTCCACCAACATTCTGCAACGTCTGCGTGAACTGGCTCTGCAGTCCGCGAACGGTGATAAAAGCGACGCTGACCGTGCTTCTCTGCAACAAGAATTCACCGCTAAATCCGGTGAGCTGACCCGTATCGCCCAAACCACTACTTTCGGTGGTCGTAACCTGCTGGACGGTTCGTTCCAGAACGTTGCCTTCCAGATCGGTTCGGACGCTAACCAGACTATCTCTTTCGGCATGAGCGACCTGAGCGCTACTGGCCTGAAGGGTACTTACAGCGAAGCCAAAACCAACGGCCTGACCACTACTCTGTCGGCTTCCGTTACTGCCAACGCTGTTGATCTGCCAGGCGGTACTCCGGCTAAGAGCGTTACTTCTGCATTCGTGCAGACTGGTGGTGCTTTCGCAGCTCCTGGCGCTGACACTACCTTCAAGGTAAATGGTCAAGACGTCACCTTCACTACCGCTGATACCGCTGCTACCGCCGCGGCCAAGCTGAGTGCTGTTCCTGGTGTGACCGGCTCCGTTAACGCCGGCGCACTGGTACTGACCTCCAGCTCTGCAATCACCATTGGTTCGGGTGCGGTCGGTGGTCTGAACACTGCTACCGCAAGCGGCGGCGTAACCACCATCACTCCAGCTGTAGGTGGCAAGCTCGACGCCACAGCTGAAATCAACGTCAACGGCAAGAACATTGCCCTGGCTGTTGGTGATGACTTGGCTGCTATCGCTGTCAAAATCAACGCTGCAACCGCAGACGTAGCTGGCCCACCTGTTGTTCCAGGTACTGGCGTCAAGGCTGCAGTATCGGCTGAAGGCCGTCTGGAACTGACTTCGGCTGACGGCAAAGCCATCAAGCTGGGTAACGGTACTGGCGCTGCTGCCAACGGTGGTGCAGGTGCACTGGCTAAACTGGGTCTGGCTGCTGGTACCACTGAAGCCAAGCTGGGCGCTGATACTTCGGTTAGCCTGAACGGTACTGAAGTGAAGTTCACCGCTGGTTCGACCATGGCCGACATCGTTTCGTCCATCAACAGCGCCAGCACCGGTGTGACTGCCAGCAAAAACGCTGACAACACCCTGAGCCTGTTCTCCACCAAGGACATCACTGTTGCCGACGGCAAAGCGGGTACTGGTCTGTCCACTCTGGGTCTGACTGCAGCCGCTGCAACTACAACTGCCGCTGTCAAAATGGACACCACTGTTGCCGACCTGAGCATCCTGAACGCTGCCAGCGCTCAGCAAACCATCCAGGCTCTGGAAGGTGCGATCCAACAAGTAGACAGCCAGCGTTCCCAGCTGGGTGCGGTTCAGAACCGTTTCGACAGCACCGTGGCGAACCTGCAAAGCATCTCGGAAAACTCCACCGCAGCCCGTAGCCGCGTACAGGACGCCGACTTCGCTTCCGAAGCCGCTGAACTGACCAAGCAACAAACTCTGCAACAAGCATCCACCGCCATCCTGTCCCAGGCTAACCAGCTGGGCTCCGCTGTACTGAAGCTGCTTCAGTAACATCGGTAGCGGTTAGATAACGGAAGGGTGCGTCTACGTGCCCTTCCGTTTTTTCAGTTATGAGGTGATGACATGGACATGAGCATTAAGCTGAACGCGTCTTACCCGGCTGGCACTACCCAGGCCACTGTTGCTACTGCGACGCCGGCCAGGCCTGCAACCGAGACGACACAGGCTGGCACTGCACAGCCGCAGCGCGACGCGCTGGAAAAAGCAGTGACTGATATCCGTGAATTTGTGCAGGCTTCCCAGCGAAACCTGGACTTTTCCATCGACGACTCCACCGGTCGTGTCGTGGTCAAAGTGATCGCCACTGACAGCGGTGAAGTGATTCGACAGATTCCATCCGAGACTGCGTTGAAATTGGCGCAGGACCTGAGCAAAGCCAGCAGCGTGCTGTTCGACAGCAAGGCCTGAGTTGGCACGAAACATGTTTCTGATTGCCGTATAGGCGACACTGCGCCAAGAAAGCGGCAGCCACAGGACAGGAGAAGAAAAAATGGCGAGTTCAACGATTACCGGCCCGGGTTCGGGCTACGATACCCAGGGTATCGTGAAGGCGCTGGTTGGGGCTGAAAAAGCACCCAAGCAGTCCCAGATCACCAAGCAGCAAACGGTCACAACCACTCAGTTGTCGGCTGTTGGCTCGGTCAAAAGTGCGCTGGAAGCTTACCGGACGGCAATCACCAAGTTGAACAGCGCCTCTTCGTTCAATGGCCTGGCGGCGACGACCACTGACGACAAAAACGTCAAGGTCACCCTTGGCGATGGCGCCTCCAGCGGCAAGTACGCGCTGGTGGTGGACAACCTCGCGACGTCCTCGAAAGTCACCAGCAAGCTCTTCACGGGCGCGGCTGCCGTGGCGAACACCGGTGAAGAAAACCAGACCCTGACGATCAACCAGTCGGGCAAGAGCTACAACGTCATCATCAGCGGTGGCTCGACCCTGCAGCAGGTCCGCGAGTCCATCAACACCCAGCTCTCGGCCCAGGGCATCAGCGCCAACGTGCTGAGTGACTCGAATGGTTCGCGCCTGGTCATTGGCTCCACCAACAGCGGTGTGGGCACTGATATCACCCTGAGCGGTGATTCGGACCTGGCGGTCGGGTACGACAAGGGCCCCGCGGCAGTGAATGCCAAGTACTCCATTGATGGCATCAAGATGGAGTCCACCAGCAACACGGTGACGTCGGCGATCAGTGGCGTGACCCTGGATCTGGTTGCACCGACGGAAACGGGCAAGACCACCACTATCAACGTGGCCAGCAACACGGCGACCTTGAAGACGTCGGTGCAGTCCTTCGTGACCGCCTACAACACGCTGATGACCGCAATCAACGCACAGACCAAGGTCACCGCGACCGGCGACCAGGCGACCACCACGGCCGGTGCATTGACCGGTGATGCGTCGATGCGCGACCTGGTGTCGAGCATCCGCAGCGAGCTGGTCAATGGCTCGGGCAGCGGTTCGATCAGCAGCTTGTCGCAGATGGGTATCACAACCGACCAGAAAACCGGTCTGCTGTCGCTGGACGACAAGCAGTGGGATGCGGCCGTGGCGAAGAACCCGACCGACATCGCCAAGCTGTTTACCGGCACCAACGGTTTGATCTCGCGCATGAACAAAGCCACTGACAGCTACGTGGGCACCACGGGTACGCTGGCTTCGCGGGTCAAGGACTTGAACACGAAGTTCAGCGACCTGACGGTGCAGCAGGCTGACCTGGATCGCCGCATGGACGCTCTGCAGTTGTCCCTGAGCGCCAAGTACACGGCCATGGATACCTTGATCGCGAAGATCAACGCCAGCAGCTCCAGCATCATGACCACGCTCAACTCGCTGAACAATCCGAAGTCGACGTGATGGGTAGGGCGGTGATCCGCCCGTCCCGGCTGCACTAAAGTTTTTGACGTTATGGTCGAAAAACTGGTTAGAGCAAACCTATTCGCCTGTGGCGTTTAACGAGGTAGCAAGATGAATCCGATGAAAGCCCTTCGTCAGTACCAGAAGGTCAATTCCCACGCTCAGGTATCCGAGGCCAGTCCTCACCGCCTGATCCAGATGCTGCTAGAGGGTGGTCTTGATCGCCTGGCGCAGGCCAAGGGTGCCATGTCTCGTGGTGATGTCGCACAGAAGTGTGTGTTGATCACCAAGGCCATCGACATCATCACCGGTCTGCGTCAGGGCCTGGACGAAGAAAAGGCGGAAGATCCGGCTGCGATCCAGCAGTTGGACAGCCTTTACGAGTACATGAACACGCGCCTGGCCCAAGCCAATGCGAGCAGCGACCCGGAGATCATCGACGAAGTCGCACGCCTGTTGATTACCGTGAAAAGTGGCTGGGATGCCATCGCTCCACAATAAGGCCAAGCGCCTTGAGGTACACATCATGAGCCACGCACTGCAACGCATCGATGAAGCCCGCGACGCCCTGATAAGCGCGTTGGCCGAGCGCAATTGGGATGCTGTCGGTGAGCTGGATCTGGGCTGCCGTGCGGTGATCGATGAGGTGCTCAGCGAGGCGCCGGTGGACGAAGATGCGCTGCGCGAGAAGCTGGAGAGTCTGCTGGCGGTGTATCAGCAGTTGCTGGAAGTGACGACGGGCGAAAGACAGGCGATTTTTGAAGAGATGTCGCAGATCAACCAAGCTAAAAATGCGTCAAAGGTTTACCATCTGTTCGGCTGAATAGCGTCAGTTGGTCCGAACGGTGCGTCATATATTTGACTGTGCCAGCATTTTTGACTTAACTAGTGCTGTTTTCAGATTTCAGACGTCTAGTAAGGTACAAAATCGTACAAGCGTCTTGATTGCCCTCATTCTTGGGCAGGAAGTTTTACTAGGGAAGTTGCTATTGCATGTGGCGTGAAACCAAAATTCTGCTGATTGATGACGATAGCGTCCGCCGCCGCGATTTAGCGGTGATTTTGAATTTTCTTGGCGAAGAAAATCTGCCCTGCGGCAGCCATGATTGGCAGCAGGCGGTCAGCTCATTGTCATCGAGCCGTGAAGTCATTTGTGTGCTGATCGGGACGGTAAACGCTCCTGGCGCTGTTTTGGGCTTGTTAAAGACACTGTCTACCTGGGATGAGTTCCTTCCCGTGTTGCTGATGGGCGATATTTCTTCCGGCGAGCTGCCTGAAGACCAGCGCCGCCGCGTGCTGTCCACCCTGGAAATGCCGCCCAGCTACAGCAAATTGCTCGATTCCCTGCACCGCGCCCAGGTCTATCGCGAGATGTACGACCAGGCTCGCGAGCGCGGTCGCCACCGTGAACCCAACCTGTTCCGCAGCCTCGTCGGCACCAGCCGTGCGATCCAGCACGTGCGCCAGATGATGCAGCAAGTGGCCGATACCGACGCCAGCGTGCTGATCCTCGGCGAATCGGGCACCGGCAAGGAAGTGGTCGCGCGCAACCTGCACTATCACTCCAAGCGCCGCGACGGGCCCTTTGTGCCGGTCAACTGCGGGGCGATCCCGGCAGAGCTGCTCGAAAGCGAATTGTTCGGCCACGAGAAGGGCGCCTTTACCGGGGCGATCACCAGCCGTGCCGGGCGTTTCGAACTGGCCAACGGCGGCACCCTGTTCCTTGACGAAATCGGCGACATGCCACTGCCGATGCAGGTCAAGCTGCTGCGTGTGTTGCAGGAACGTACCTTCGAACGCGTGGGCAGCAACAAGACCCAGAGCGTCGATGTGCGCATCATCGCAGCCACCCACAAGAACCTCGAAAGCATGATCGAGGTGGGCAGCTTCCGCGAAGACCTGTACTACCGCCTCAACGTCTTTCCAATCGAGATGGCCCCGCTGCGTGAGCGCGTGGAGGACATCCCGCTGCTGATGAACGAACTGATCTCGCGCATGGAGCACGAGAAACGCGGTTCGATCCGTTTCAATTCCGCCGCGATCATGTCCCTGTGCCGCCACGGCTGGCCGGGCAACGTGCGCGAGCTGGCCAACCTGGTGGAGCGCATGGCGATCATGCACCCCTACGGTGTGATCGGCGTGGTCGAGCTGCCGAAGAAATTCCGCTATGTCGATGATGAAGACGAGCAGCTCAACGACATCCGCAGCGACATGGAAGAGCGTGTAGCGATCAACGGCCACACCCCGGACTTCGCTTCCACTGCCATGCTGCCGCCGGAAGGTCTCGACTTGAAGGACTACCTCGGCAACCTGGAACAAGGCCTGATCCAACAGGCTCTGGACGACGCCAACGGCATCGTCGCCCGCGCCGCCGAGCGCTTGCGTATCCGCCGCACCACCCTGGTGGAGAAGATGCGCAAGTACGGCATGAGCCGTCGAGATGGCGATGAACAGGCAGATGATTGACGCCTAAAATACAAACCGCTGATTAATCAGCGGTTTTTTTTCGGCACAAGTATTGCTACAGCTCTCGCAACGTTCCGTTTAACTGACGGTCAGCCAAGCGAGAGAGCATGATGCCCCACGCCGCCCAACTATCTTCGACGCCTGACGCCGAGCAGCTCAGCCGCAATGGCCTGGAACAGGCCTTTTCGCTGTTCAACCAGATGTCCAGCCAACTGACAGACTCCTACAGCCTGCTGGAAGCCCGGGTTTCCGAGCTTAAAGGCGAGCTGGCTGTGGTCAGTGCCCAGCGCATGGAAGAGCTGGCCGAGAAAGAGCGCCTGGCCAACCGTCTGCAAAACCTGTTGTCGCTGTTGCCCGGTGGCGTGATCGTCATTGACGAAGACGGCCGCGTGCGCGAAGCCAACCCGGCCGCCTGCGACATGCTCGGCCTGCCGCTGGAAGGCGAGCTGTGGCGCCATGTCATCACCCGCTGCTTCGCGCCGCGTGAAGACGACGGCCATGAAATCTCCCTGAAAGACGGGCGCCGCCTGTCCATCGCCACGCGCTCGCTCGATGCCGAGCCCGGCCAGTTGGTGCTGCTCAACGACCTCACCGAAACCCGACACCTGCAAGACCAGTTGGCGCGCCATGAGCGTTTGTCGTCGCTGGGCAGGATGGTCGCTTCTTTGGCGCATCAGATCCGTACGCCGCTGTCGGCGGCGCTGATCTACGCCAGTCATTTGACTGATGAGCAACTGCCGCCAGAAACCCAGCAACGTTTTGCTGGCAGGCTCAAGGAGCGTCTGCACGAATTGGAGCACCAGGTGCGTGACATGCTGGTGTTCGCCCGCGGCGAATTGCCGCTGACCGACCGCGTCACCCCGGCCGACCTGATGCGCGCCCTGCAAGCCGCCGCGAGCACCCATATCGAGGGTGCCGAAGTACGCTGGCAATGCGACAGCCACTTCGGCGAGTTGCTGTGTAATCGCGACACCCTGGTCGGCGCCTTGCTCAACCTGATCGAAAACGCCACCCAGGCCAGCGCCCCCGGCGCGCGCCTGAAGATTCACCTGTACAGCCGCGCGCAAACCCTGCGCCTGTGCATCAGTGACAGCGGCAGCGGCATCGACCCGCAGGTGCTGCAGCGCCTCGGCGAACCCTTTTTCACCACCAAGACCAACGGAACGGGCCTTGGCCTGACCGTGGTCAAGGCCGTCGCACGTGCCCATCAGGGAGAATTGCAGCTGCGTTCCCGGTTGGGGCGTGGCACCTGTGCATTGATGACCTTGCCGCTGTTTTCAGGCGCGGCAAGCGCGGAGTAAGCGAACATGGCAATCAAGGTTTTATTGGTAGAAGACGATCGCGCCCTGCGTGAGGCATTGGCTGACACGCTGCTGTTGGCGGGCCATGACTATCGGGCGGTCGGTTCAGCCGAGGAAGCCTTGGACGCGGTGGAACAGGAGCCCTTCAGCCTGGTGGTCAGCGACGTCAACATGCCCGGCATGGACGGCCACCAGTTGCTCGGCCTGCTGCGCGCACGTCAGCCGCAATTGCCGGTGCTGCTGATGACCGCCCATGGCGCCGTGGAGCGCGCGGTAGACGCCATGCGCCAAGGCGCGGCGGATTATCTGGTCAAGCCGTTCGAACCGAAAGCCTTGATCGAACTGGTGGCCCGCCATGCCCTCGGCGTACTGCCGGCCAGCGATGGCGAGGGCCCGATTGCCTTCGAACCGGCCAGCGCGCAATTGCTGGAGCTGGCCGCCCGTGTGGCGCGCAGCGATTCCACGGTGTTGATCTCCGGCGAGTCCGGCACCGGCAAGGAGGTGCTGGCGCGTTACATTCACCAGCAGTCCAGCCGCGCCAGCCAGCCGTTTGTGGCGATCAACTGCGCGGCGATCCCCGACAACATGCTTGAAGCCACCTTGTTCGGCCATGAAAAGGGCTCGTTCACTGGCGCCATCGCGGCCCAGGCGGGCAAGTTCGAACAAGCCGACGGCGGTACGATCCTGCTCGATGAAATTTCCGAAATGCCCCTGGGCCTGCAAGCCAAGTTGCTGCGCGTGTTGCAGGAGCGTGAAGTGGAGCGCGTTGGCGCGCGTAAGCCGATCCAGCTGGATATCCGTGTGGTCGCCACCACCAACCGCGACCTCGCCGGCGAAGTGGCGGCGGGGCGCTTCCGCGAGGATCTGTTCTACCGACTGTCGGTGTTCCCCCTGGCCTGGCGCCCACTGCGTGAACGCCCGGCCGACATCATCCCGCTGGCCGAGCGCCTGCTGAACAACCACGTCAAAAAAATGAAGCATGCCCAGGCACGCCTGTCGGCCGAGGCCCAGGCCTGCCTGATCGGCTATCCGTGGCCCGGCAACGTGCGTGAGTTGGACAATGCGATCCAGCGCGCCCTGATCCTGCAACAGGGCGGCCTGATTCAGCCCCAGGATTTCTGCCTGGCCATGGGCAGCGGCGCGGCGCCATTGCCGAGCCTGGCACCCGCGCCGGTGCTGGCCGAAGCTGAGTCTGCCGGTGCGCTGGGCGACGACCTGCGCCGCCGCGAATTCCAGATGATCATCGACACCCTGCGCGCCGAGCGCGGCCGCCGCAAAGAAGCCGCCGAACGCCTGGGCATCAGCCCTCGCACCCTGCGCTACAAGCTGGCGCAGATGCGTGATGCGGGGATGGATGTGGAAGCGTATCTGTTTGCTACCTAGCTGGTACCAAGGCCGACAAGGTTTGTCGCCTTTTCTTACGAATCGATACAGAGCTGGCACCCTTGTTGCTACTTCCCCTAGTAATTGCGGCGTAGTGTCAAAAATTTGCGGGTTGTCGGAGAGAGAAGGTCATGAGCCAGGGTATTGAGTTCAATCGGTTGATGTTGGATATGCGCTCCATGCAAATGGATGCCATGGCTCAACCGAAATCCGTCGCGCAAGCGCCGGAATTGGGCCAAAGCAGCTTCGCCGACATGCTCGGCCAGGCGATCAATAAAGTCAGTGACACCCAGCAAGCCTCCAGCCAGTTGGCCACCGCGTTCGAAATCGGCAAAAGCGGCGTGGACCTCACCGATGTGATGGTCGCTTCGCAAAAAGCCAGTGTGTCGTTCCAGGCGTTGACCCAGGTGCGTAACAAGTTGGTTCAAGCCTATCAAGACATCATGCAGATGCCGGTTTAAGGACGAGATTTAAGTCATGGCAGAAGCAGTCTCCGACAACGTACCCGCCAAGGCAGACGGCAAGCCGCCGCTGTTTGGCCTGTCGTTCCTGGAAAACCTCTCGGAAATGACCATGTTGCGTCAGGTGGGCCTGATGGTCGGCCTGGCTGCCAGCGTGGCGATTGGTTTTGCCGTGGTGTTGTGGTCGCAACAACCTGATTACCGGCCGTTGTACGGCAGCCTGGCGGGCATGGATTCCAAGCAGATCATGGAAACCCTCGCCGCCGCCGACATCGCCTACACCGTCGAGCCCAACTCCGGCGCCTTGCTGGTCAAGGCCGACGACGTGGCCCGTGCGCGCATGAAACTCGCCGCCGCCGGCGTCACGCCGTCCGACGCCAATATCGGTTTTGAAATCCTCGACAAGGACCAGGGCCTGGGGACTTCCCAGTTCATGGAAGCCACCCGCTACCGTCGTGGCCTGGAAGGCGAGTTGGCCCGCACCATCTCCAGCCTGAACAACGTCAAGGGCGCCCGCGTGCACTTGGCCATCCCGAAAAGCTCGGTATTTGTGCGTGACGAACGCAAGCCAAGCGCCTCGGTGTTGGTGGAGCTGTTCTCCGGCCGCTCCCTCGAGCCTGGCCAGGTGCTGGCGATCATCAACCTGGTGGCCACCAGCGTTCCTGAGCTGAGCAAGTCGCAGATCACCGTGGTCGACCAGAAGGGCAACCTGCTGTCGGACATGGCCGAGAACTCCGCGCTGACCCAGGCCGGCAAGCAGTTCGACTACAGCCGCCGCATGGAAAGCATGCTCACCCAGCGCGTGCACAACATTCTGCAACCGGTGCTCGGCAACGACCGCTACAAGGCTGAAGTGTCGGCCGATGTGGACTTCAGCGCCGTCGAGTCGACCTCCGAACAATTCAACCCGGACCAGCCCGCGCTGCGCAGCGAGCAGTCCACCAGCGAACAACGCACCGCCGCCAATGGCCCGCCGCAAGGCGTACCGGGTGCCTTGAGCAACCAGCCGCCTGCGCCAGCCTCGGCCCCGCAAACCACCGGTGGCGCCGCAGCCACCGCTGGCGCCATCGCCCCGGGCCAACCGCTGTTGGACGCCAACGGCCAGCAGATCATGGACCCGGCCACCGGCCAGCCGATGCTCGCCCCGTACCCGGCGGACAAGCGTAACCAGTCCACCAAGAACTTCGAGCTCGACCGTTCCATCAGCCACACCAAGCAGCAACAGGGCCGCGTCAATCGCCTGTCGGTGTCGGTGGTGGTCGATGACCAGGTCAAGGTCAACGCGGCAGACGGCACCATCACCCGTGCGCCGTGGGGCGCCGATGAATTGGCGCGCTTCACCCGCCTGGTGCAGGACGCGGTCGGTTTCGACGCGAGCCGTGGCGACAGCGTCAGCGTGATCAACATGCCGTTCTCCGCCGAGCGTGGCGAAGTGATCGCCGAAGCGGCGTTCTACACGCAGCCGTGGTTCTGGGACATCGTCAAGCAAGTGCTGGGTGTGTTGTTCATCCTGGTGCTGGTATTCGGTGTGCTGCGCCCGGTGCTCAACAACATCACCGGCAACGGCAGCAAGAAACAACTGGCAGCCTTTGGTGGCAGCGACGTCGAGTTGGGTGGCATGGGCGGCCTGGATGGCGAACTGGCCAACGACCGCGTCAGCCTCGGCGGCCCGCAAAGCATCCTGTTGCCAAGCCCGAGCGAAGGTTACGACGCGCAGTTGAATGCAATCAAAAGTCTGGTGGCAGAAGACCCGGGCCGTGTGGCCCAGGTCGTGAAAGAGTGGATCAACGCAGATGAGTGATAATCGAGCCGCTGTTGCCAAGCTCACCAAGGTCGACAAAGCGGCGGTTCTGCTGCTGTCCCTCGGTGAGACCGACGCCGCCCAAGTGCTGCGTCACATGGGCCCCAAAGAGGTTCAGCGCGTCGGCGTGGCCATGGCGCAAATGCGCAATGTGCACCGCGAGCAAGTCGAACAGGTGATGAGCGAGTTCGTCGAGATCGTCGGCGACCAGACCAGCCTGGGCGTCGGCTCCGACAGCTACATCCGCAAGATGCTCACCTCGGCCCTGGGCGAAGACAAGGCCAACGGCCTGATCGATCGCATCCTGCTGGGCGGCAACACCAGTGGCCTCGACAGCCTCAAGTGGATGGAACCGCGTGCCGTCGCCGATGTGATCCGTTTCGAGCACCCGCAGATCCAGGCCATCGTCGTCGCGTACCTCGACCCGGACCAGGCCGGTGAAGTGCTTGGCCACTTCGACCATAAAGTGCGCCTGGACATCATCCTGCGCGTGTCGTCGCTGAACACCGTGCAGCCGGCGGCGCTGAAAGAACTCAACACGATCCTGGAGAAGCAGTTCTCCGGCAACTCCAACGCCGCGCGCACCACCTTGGGTGGTATCAAGCGTGCCGCCGACATCATGAACTTCCTCGACAGCTCGGTCGAAGGCCAGTTGATGGACTCGATCCGCGAGATCGACGACACCCTGTCCGGCCAGATCGAAGACCTTATGTTCGTGTTCAACAACCTCTCCGATGTCGACGACCGTGGCATCCAGGCGTTGCTGCGCGAAGTGTCCTCCGACGTGCTGGTGCTGGCCCTCAAGGGTTCGGACGAAGGCGTCAAGGAGAAGATCTTCAAGAACATGTCCAAGCGTGCTTCCGAACTGCTGCGCGACGACCTCGAAGCCAAGGGCCCGGTGCGCGTCAGCGACGTGGAAACGGCGCAGAAAGAAATCCTCACCATTGCCCGCCGTATGGCCGAAGCCGGAGAAATCGTTCTCGGCGGGAAGGGCGGCGAAGAAATGATCTAAGGCGCGCCCCATGTCGAACAAAGATGAGACGCCCAGCGATCTGATTCGCGCGCGGGATGTCGGCGGGTTCGACATCTGGTCGTTGCCCAGCTTCGACCCGCATGTGCCGGAGCCCGAGCCTGAGCCGGAACCCGAATTGCCGGTGGAGATGGAAGAAGTGCCGCTGGACGAAGTCCAGCCACTGACCCTCGAAGAGTTGGAAAGCATCCGCCAGGAGGCCTACAACGAAGGCTTCGCCGCCGGGGAAAAAGACGGCTTTCGCAGCTCCACCCTCAAGGTCCGCCAGGAAGCCGAGGCCGCCCTGAGCGTCAAGCTGGGCAGCCTGGAACGCTTGATGCGCAGCCTGTTCGACCCGATTGCCGAGCAGGATTCGCAGCTGGAAAAATCCATGGTCGGCCTGGTGGAACACATCGCCCGCCAGGTGATCCAGCGCGAACTGGTGCTCGATTCCAGCCATATCGAAAGCGTCATGCGTGAAGCCCTCAAGCTGTTGCCCCTGGGCGTTGGCAATGTGCGCTTGTACATCAACCCGCAGGATTTCGAACAGGTCAAAGCCCTGCGCGAGCGCCATGAAGAAACCTGGCGCATTGTCGAAGACGCGGCGTTGCAGCCCGGTGGTTGCCGCGTCGAGACCGAACACAGCCGCATCGATGCCACGGTGGAAACCCGCATCAGCCAGATCATGGCCAAGCTGCTGGACCAGGCCCACGAGCAGGTGCTGAACCCGGCCGAGCCGGATTTGAGCGTGGACCTGGACGCCCCCGATGCGCCTTGATCGCACCAGCTTCGCCAAGCGCCTGAGCGGTTACGCCGAGGCCACGGAGTTGCCCGGCCAGCCGATCCTCGAAGGGCGCTTGCTGCGCATGGTCGGCCTGACCCTCGAAGCCGAAGGCTTGCGCGCCGCCATGGGCAGCCGTTGCCTGGTGATCAACGACGACAGCTACCACCCGGTGCAGGTCGAAGCCGAAGTGATGGGCTTTTCCGGCAGCAAGATATTCCTGATGCCCGTCGGCAGCCTGGCGGGCATCGCCCCCGGCGCCCGCGTGGTGCCCCTGGCCGACACCGGCCGCCTGCCCATGGGCATGAGCATGCTCGGCCGTGTGCTCGACGGCGCCGGCCGCGCGCTGGATGGCAAGGGCGGCATGAAAGCCGAAGACTGGGTGCCGATGGACGGCCCCACCATCAACCCGCTCAAGCGCAACCCCATCAGCCAGCCGCTGGACGTGGGCATTCGCAGCATCAACGGTTTGTTGACGGTCGGGCGCGGCCAGCGTCTGGGTCTGTTTGCCGGTACCGGCGTGGGTAAGTCGGTGCTGCTGGGCATGATGACCCGGTTTACCGAGGCCGACATCATCGTGGTCGGGCTGATCGGCGAACGGGGCCGCGAGGTGAAGGAATTCATCGAGCACAGCCTGGGCGAAGAAGGCCTCAAGCGTTCAGTGGTGGTCGCCTCGCCGGCGGATGATGCGCCGCTGATGCGGCTGCGCGCCGCCATGTACTGCACGCGCATCGCCGAATATTTTCGCGACAAGGGCAAGAACGTCCTGTTGCTGATGGACTCGCTCACCCGTTTCGCCCAGGCCCAGCGGGAAATCGCCCTGGCCATCGGCGAGCCGCCCGCGACCAAGGGGTATCCGCCGTCGGTGTTCGCCAAGCTGCCCAAGCTGGTGGAGCGCGCCGGTAACGCCGAGGCCGGGGGTGGCTCGATCACCGCGTTCTACACCGTATTGTCCGAAGGCGATGACCAGCAAGACCCGATTGCCGACTCGGCGCGAGGCGTGCTCGACGGCCATATCGTGCTGTCGCGGCGTTTGGCGGAGGAGGGGCACTACCCGGCCATCGACATCGAAGCGTCCATCAGCCGGGTGATGCCGTCGGTGGTCACGCCCACGCACATGGCCCGTGCCCAGCAGTTCAAGCAGCTGTGGTCGCGCTATCAGCAGAGCCGCGACTTGATCAGCGTCGGCGCCTATGTGGCCGGTGGCGACCGCGACACCGACCTGGCGATTGCCTTGCAACCGCAACTGGTGACCTACCTGCGCCAGGGCCTTAACGACAAGATCAGCATGGCCGAGAGTGAGTCGCACCTGAACTCGATCTTCGCCCCGGCACCGGGCGGCTAAGCCATGGCCAGCTCCCGTTCTTCACGCCTGGCTCCAGTGGTGGACATGGCCGAAAAGGCCGAAAAAACCGCGGTGCAGCGCCTGGGGTATTTTCAGGGCCAGGTGCGCCTGGCAGAAAGCAAACTGGGCGACCTGGAGCGCTTTCGCGGCGAATACCAGCAACAGTGGATCGAACGCGGCACCAAGGGCGTGTCGGGCCAATGGTTGATGGGTTACCAGGGCTTTCTCAGCCAGCTGGAAACGGCCGTCGACCAGCAGCGCCAAAGCCTGCTCTGGCACCAGAACAACTTCGAAAAGGCCCGCGACAGCTGGCAACAGGCGTATGCCCGGGTCGAGGGGTTGCGCAAGCTGGTGCAGCGCTATATCGACGAAGCGCGGGCGCTGGAAGACAAGCGTGAGCAGAAGCTGCTGGATGAGTTATCACAGCGCCTGCCCCGTCAATCCCAGTACTAAAGACCACCACCGTTCTACTGTGGGAGCTGGCTTTATGTGGGAGCTGGCTTGCCTGCGATAGCGGTGTACCAGTTGGCTCATCTTTGGCTGATGTACCGCTATCGCAGGCAAGCCAGCTCCCACATTTGATTGGTGGCGTTGCTCAGACCCCGTTCAACTGCTAAACCTTTGTCTACCGCCAATGACAAGGAAGCAGTCACATGTCAGTCGAGTCAGAAGTATCCCTGGACGGGAAGAAGTTGACGATCGCCATCAAGGGCCGGTTCGATTTCGGCAGCCACCAGGCGTTTCGCGAATCCTACGAGCGTTTCTACAAGGTGCCCGAGTTGTACGTGGTCGACCTGAAAGACACCACCTACATGGACAGCTCGGCCCTGGGCATGCTCCTGCTGTTGCGTGATCATGCCGGCGGTGACAACGCGGACGTGCAGGTGGTCAACAGCAATTCCGATGTGCGCAAGATCCTCGCCATCTCCAACTTCGACAAACTGTTCGACATCAGTTGAGCAGCCTGGCCCCCGTGCTTGAGCCGCTGACGGTGCTGATCGCCGAAGACAGCGCCACCGACCTGCTGTTGTTGTCCACCATCGTGCGGCGCCAGGGCCATCAGGTGCTCACCGCCAGCAACGGCTTGGACGCGGTGCAAGTGTTTGCCCGTGAGCGCCCGCAACTGGTGTTGATGGACGCGCTGATGCCGGTGATGGATGGTTTTGAAGCGGCACGCCAGATCAAGCAATTGGCCGGCGAAACCTTGGTGCCGGTGATTTTCCTCACCTCCCTGCGTGAGAGCTCGGCCCTGGCCCAGTGCCTGGATGCCGGCGGCGATGACTTCATGGCCAAGCCCTATAACCCGCTGATCCTGGCGGCGAAGATCAACGCCATGGATCGCCTGCGCCGCTTGCAGGCCACGGTGTTGCAACAGCGCGACCTGATCGCCCGGCACCATGACTACCTGCTGCATGAGCAACGGGTGGCCAAGGCGGTGTTCGACAAGGTCGCGCATTCGGGCTGCATCAACGCCGCGCCGAATATCCGTTACCTGCAATCGCCCTATGCGCTGTTCAACGGCGACCTGTTGCTGGCGGCCTATACGCCGTCGGGCGATATGCATGTGTTGCTGGGCGACTTCACCGGCCACGGCTTGCCGGCGGCGGTGGGCGCCATGCCCCTGGCGGAAGTGTTCTACGGCATGACCGCCAAGGGCTACGGGCTGGCGCAGATCCTGCGGGAGATGAACGTCAAGCTCAAACGCATCTTGCCGGTGGATATGTTCTGCTGCGCCACCCTGTTGTGCCTGAGCACCCAGCGCCGCGTGGTGGAAGTGTGGAACGGCGGCATGCCTGAAGGCTATGTGCATGAAGTCGCCAGCGGCAAGCGCACGGCGTTGGTGCCGCGGCATTTGCCGTTGGGCGTGCTGTCGGCCGAAGCCTTCGATGACCGCACCGAGGTGTGGCCGATGGCCCTGGGCGACCGGGTGTTTTTGCTCTCCGATGGCGTGCTCGACACGGCGGACAGCAATGACCAGTTGTTCGGCGCCGAGCGTTTGCATCAAGTGTTTGCCGCCAACCGCGAGCCCGACCGCTTGTTTGCCGAGATCGAGCAAGCCCTCGCCGGGTTTCGCGGTGAAGCGCGCGATGACGTGAGCATGGTGGAAATCACCCTGCAAGCCGGGCAATCCCTGCGCGCGACGGGGCCGCTGTATACCGACAGCAGCCAGTCGTGCCCGCTGGATTGGTCGGTGAGTTTCGAGTTTCGCGCCGAGACCCTCAAGCGCTACAACCCGTTGCCGTACTTGCTGCAACTGTTGCTGGAAATCCACGGCCTGCGCGAGCGCAGCGGGGCGCTGTACAGCGTGATGGCCGAGCTGTATTCCAATGCCCTGGAGCACGGCGTGCTGGGCCTGGACTCGCGGCTCAAGCGCGATGTGCACGGCTTTGCCGACTACTATCGCCAGCGCAACGAGCGGTTGGCGCAGTTGAGCAGCGGTTATGTGCGGGTGCATGTGCAGGTGGTGCCGACGGCGACGGGCGGGCAGATGTCGTTGCGTATCGAAGACAGCGGCGCCGGCTTTGACGTGGAACAGGTGCTGGCGCGCCCGCTGGAGGTTGATCGCTTGTCGGGCCGTGGGCTGAACCTGGTGCGTCAATTGAGCGGTGACGTGCACTGGTCCGATGGCGGGCGTAGCGTCTGCGTGGAGTTTTCGTGGCAGGCTCAGGCATAATCCGCCGATTCTTGATCAAGGAGCGAACAAGTGGCTGAGATTCATCTGGACCCGGACGTGCTATCGGGTTTGCAGGAAGTGATGGAAGGTGAATATCCGCGGTTGCTGGATACCTTCCTCGACGATTCGCAAAAGCGCGTCGAAGCGCTGCGCAAGGCACGGGATGACGCCAAGGCGCTCGGGCGCATCGCCCACAGCTTCAAGGGCAGCAGCGGCAACCTTGGTGCAGTTCGCTTGGCGCAGTTGTGCCAGCGGCTGGAGGCGGAGTCGGCGCAAGCGCCTGGCAGTGATTTGGGTGAGCTGGTGGATCAGATCGATCACGAATTTGCGCTGGTGCGGCCGCTGTACGAGTCGGAGCGCCAGCGCTTCCAGCTCTGACCGCGCACGATCGCTCCCACGCTCCGCGTGGGAATGCATCCTGTGACGCTCCGCGTCACGACTTGATGAGCAGACGCGGAGCGTCCAGGGCGGCATTCCCACGCAGAGCGTGGGAACGATCAACCTGGCCCGACTCTTGCTCTATCTCCCAATACTGCATCCCCGACCCCATGCAGTGGAGACCTTTACCTATGCCAGTCGCCCCGAATTCACTCCTCCAGGCTGCCCCTGCGGCCAAGCCGCAAGCGCCCGCTGCCAACCCCCCGGCAGCGGCCGTGGAGCCGCGTGACAAGGGCGCCGGCTTCGCCCAGGTGTTTGCCAACCAGGGGTCAAAACCGGTGGCAAAGGCCGACGACGCGCCGTCAAAAACCACACGCGACAAGCTTGCTGACGGCAATGCCAAGCAGGTGAACAGCAACGACAAACCTGCCGCCAGCAAGCCGGCGGTTGCCGATAGCGGCAATCCTTTGCCTGCCAAGCCGCCCGCCAAGTCCGACGACAGCGCCAGCACGGATGACGCCAAACCTGTCGACCCGGCCCTGGCGCAGCAGCCTCCGGCTGAGCCGGTGGTAGACCCGGCCTTGGTGGCGGCGGTCACGCCAGCGGTTGCCGTACCCGTGCAAGCGACGGCGGTGACTGACGACAGCAAGGCGGCACCCGTGGTCGCCGCGCCGTTGGCGGTGACCGACGAGGTCAAGCCAGCGGCCTTCGACCCCGAAGCCGATCCCCTGGATTCCATGCCGGCCGTGCGCCTGGCAATGGAGCAGGGCGGCCACGTCTCCGCCAGCAGCCAGGCGCCGCAGAAACCTGCGCCGAACCTGGACCAGCCCACCGCCGCGCAGAATTTCACGGCTGGCCTGGCCAATATGGTTGATCAGCAAGCCGCCAAGGACAGCACTGACCAGGGCGACGACAAGGCCTTCAGCGGGCTGATCGAAGACGGTCTCAAGGACTTGAAAGGCGCCAGCAGCGACACCCGTGTCGATGACTTCGCCAACCGCCTGGCCGCATTGACCCAGGCCGCCACGCCGAAAACCGCGAATGCCTTGCCGCCGGCCACCAACACGCCGTTGGCCATGCATCAGAGCGGCTGGACCGAAGAAGTGGTCAACCGCGTGATGTACCTGTCCAGCGCCAACCTCAAGTCGGCAGAGATCCAGTTGCAGCCAGCGGAATTGGGGCGCCTGGATATCAAAGTCAATATGACGGCGGACCAGCAGGCCCAGGTCAGCTTCATGAGCGGCCATGCCGTGGTGCGGGAAGCGCTGGAGAGCCAGTCCGGGCGCCTGCGTGAGATGTTTGCCCAACAGGGCATGGGGCAGGTGGATGTGAACGTGTCCGATCAGTCCCGTGGCCAGGAGCAGCAACAGCAACAGGGCCAGGCGCATGGTGTGAGTGGCGTCGGTGGGCGTGGGGGTGATAGTGACAGCGGTGCCCATGCTGAGATCGCCGAAGCGGTCGCGCCGGTGACCTCCACCGTGATCGGCTCCAGCGCCGTCGATTACTACGCCTGACCCCAGCAGGAACGCGGTCCATGTGGGAGCTGGCTTGCCTGCGATAGCGGTGTATCAGTCAAAGGTGTATCAACTGATAGATAGCTATCGCAGGCAAGCCAGCTCCCACAGTTGATTTGTGGTGTTGCTGCTTGCGCGCATTACCAGACAACTCTGGCATAACACTTGCTCTTGCCTTTCCGTAGATCTATGAATCCCCGAATAGTGACGGATTATTGGCATGGCGAAGAGCGACGACGCAGCAAAAGCACCCGCAGGCAAAGGCAAGCTCAAGCTTATCCTGTTGATTGTCGTGGGCCTGATCCTGGCGATCGGCGCCTCCGTGGGTGGCACCTGGTACATCATGCACAGCAGTGCAAGCAAGCCGGCACCGGCTGTCGAGACCGCCAGTAACGTCAAGCAACCGGCAATCTTCGAGCCGATGCTGCCGGCCTTTGTCGCCAACTTCAACCAGAACGGCCGTCAACGCTACCTGCAAGTCAGCATGACTTTGCTGGCGCGCAACCAGGCCGACCTGGATGCCCTCAAAGTGCATATGCCGGTGATCCGCAACAACCTGGTGATGCTGTTCTCCGCCCAAAGCTTCGACGCCCTGGCCACCCCGGTCGGCCAGGAAATGCTGCGCCAGAAAGTCACGGCCAGCGTGCAGGAAGTGTCCCAGAAAGAGCTCGGCAAAGTCGCAATCGAGCAAGTGCTCTTTACCAATTACGTACTGCAGTAGGATCACGACATGGCCGTGCAAGACCTGCTGTCCCAGGATGAAATCGACGCGCTGCTCCACGGTGTCGACGATGGTCTGGTGCAGACCGAAATGGCTGCCGAACCCGGCAGCGTCAAAAGTTACGACCTGACCAGCCAGGATCGCATCGTCCGTGGGCGCATGCCGACCCTGGAGATGATCAACGAGCGTTTCGCCCGCTACACGCGCATCAGCATGTTCAACATGCTGCGCCGCTCGGCGGACGTGGCGGTGGGCGGCGTGCAGGTGATGAAGTTCGGTGAGTACGTGCACTCGCTGTACGTGCCCACCAGCCTCAACCTGGTCAAGATCAAGCCGCTGCGCGGTACGGCGCTGTTCATTCTCGACGCCAAGCTGGTGTTCAAGCTGGTGGACAACTTCTTCGGCGGCGACGGCCGTCACGCCAAGATCGAAGGCCGTGAGTTCACCCCCACCGAGCTGCGCGTGGTGCGCATGGTGCTGGAGCAGGCCTTCATCGACTTGAAGGAAGCCTGGCAGGCGATCATGGAAGTCAATTTCGAGTACATCAACTCGGAAGTGAACCCGGCCATGGCCAACATCGTCGGCCCCAGCGAAGCCATTGTGGTCTCCACCTTCCACATTGAACTCGATGGTGGTGGCGGCGACCTGCACGTGACCATGCCGTACTCGATGATCGAGCCGGTGCGCGAAATGCTCGACGCCGGTTTCCAGTCCGACCTCGACGACCAGGACGAACGCTGGGTCAAGGCCCTGCGCGAAGACTTGCTGGATGTAGACGTGCCGCTGAGCGCCACCGTGGCCCGCCGCCAACTGCGCCTGCGCGACATTTTGCACATGCAGCCGGGCGACGTGATTCCCGTGGAATTGCCGGAAGAAATGATCATGCGCGCCAACGGCGTGCCGTCGTTCAAGGTCAAGCTCGGTTCCCACAAGGGCAACCTGGCGTTGCAAGTGATCGAACCGATCAACCGCCGCTGATCAACTTTAATTTTTGCTGCGCCGAGGACATGTAATGGCTACCGAACACGAAAACACTTCCGCCGAAGACCAGGCCCTGGCTGACGAATGGGCGGCTGCCCTGGAAGAGACCGGCGATGTTGGCCAGGACGATATCGACGCGCTGCTGGCCGCCGACGCCGCCACCGCGCCGGCCGGCAACCGCCTGCCGATGGAAGAATTCGGCAGCGTGCCGAAAAACAACGAGCCGGTGACCCTCGATGGGCCGAACCTGGATGTGATCCTCGACATCCCGGTATCGATCTCCATGGAAGTGGGCAGCACCGAAATCAACATCCGCAACCTGCTGCAACTCAACCAGGGTTCGGTGATCGAGCTGGATCGCCTGGCCGGTGAGCCATTGGACGTGCTGGTCAACGGCACCCTGATTGCCCACGGCGAAGTGGTGGTGGTCAACGAAAAGTTCGGCATCCGCCTGACCGACGTGATCAGCCCGAGCGAACGCATCAAGAAGCTGCGCTGATATGAAACGCTTGATGGTGGGACTGTTACTCGCGCTGCCATTGGGCGCCATGGCCGCCGAGCCGATTGCCCAGGCCGCCACGGCTGCGCCGGTCGGCAGCGGCCTCGGCGGCCAGTTGACGCAACTGGTGCTGGGCCTGCTGTTGGTGGTTGGCCTGATTTTCGTGCTGGCCTGGCTGATGCGCCGGGTGCAGAACGTCGGCCCGGGCAATGGCCAGGTGATCGAGCTGATCGGCTCGCGCGCCCTTGGCCCGCGTGATCGGCTGGTGCTGGTGCAAGTCGGCGAGGAACAGATTCTGCTGGGCCTCACCCCTGGCCGCATCACCCCGCTGCATGTGCTCAAGACGCCTGTGAACGTGGATCAGACCGAGTCCGCCACGCCAGAATTCGCCCAGCGCCTGATGGAGTTGCTGGGCAAGGATCAGAAGGATAAGAAGTAATGCGCGTTTTATTGACGCTCATGCTGTTGCTGGCGGCGCCATTGGCGTTTGCCGCCGACCCGTTGTCGATCCCGGCGATTACCCTGGGCACCAACGCGGCAGGGGCGCAGGAGTATTCGGTCAGCCTGCAGATCCTGCTGATCATGACGGCGCTGAGTTTTATCCCGGCGTTTGTCATGCTGATGACCAGCTTCACGCGGATCATCATCGTATTCTCGATCCTGCGTCAGGCCCTGGGCTTGCAGCAGACGCCGTCGAACCAGATCCTCACCGGCATGGCCTTGTTCCTGACGCTGTTCATCATGGCGCCGGTGTTCGACAAGGTGAACCAGCAAGCCCTGCAGCCCTACCTGGCGGAAACCATCACGGCCCAGGTCGCCATCGACAAGGCCCAAGGCCCGATCAAGGACTTCATGCTGTCGCAGACCCGTTCCAGCGACCTTGAACTGTTCATGCGCCTGTCCAAGCGCACCGACATCGCCACCCCGGACCAGGCGCCGCTGACCATTCTGGTGCCGGCGTTTGTCACCTCGGAATTGAAGACCGCGTTTCAGATCGGCTTCATGATCTTTATCCCGTTCCTGATCATCGACCTGGTGGTGGCGAGCGTGCTGATGGCCATGGGTATGATGATGCTGTCACCGCTGATCATCTCGTTGCCGTTCAAGATCATGCTGTTTGTGCTGGTGGACGGTTGGGCGCTGATTATCGGCACCCTGGCCGGCAGTTTCGGCGGGGTATAGCGCAATGACTCCAGAAGTAGCCGTCGACCTGTTCCGTGAAGCGCTGTGGCTGACCACCATGATGGTCGCCGTGCTGGTGGTGCCGAGCCTGTTGGTGGGCCTGCTGGTGGCGATGTTCCAGGCCGCGACGCAGATCAACGAACAGACCTTGAGCTTCCTCCCGCGCTTGCTGGTGATGCTGGTCACCCTGATCGTCGCCGGCCCGTGGCTGGTGCAGACGTTCATGGAATACATCCTGCAGTTGTACGGCAGTATTCCGCAGTTGATCGGCTGACCTGATGCAGTCCGTACTGGCCTTGACCGACACCCAGATCAGCACCTGGGTGGCGTCCTTCATCCTGCCGATGTTCCGGGTCATGGCGGTGCTGATGACCATGCCGGTGTTTGGCACGACCCTGGTGCCCAAGCGCATCCGCCTGTATTTCGCCTTTGCCATCACCGTAGTGATCGTGCCTGGCCTGCCGCCGATGCCACCGGTCAACGCGCTGGACCTCAGTGCGCTGTTGCTGATTGCCGAGCAGATCCTGATCGGCGCGATCCTGGGTTTTTCGCTGACCCTGTTTTTCCAGGCCTTTGTGATCGCCGGGCAAATCATCTCGATCCAGATGGGCATGGGCTTCGCGTCCATGGTCGACCCTACCAACGGCGTGTCGGTGGCGGTGATCGGGCAGTTCCTGACCATGCTGGTGACCTTGCTGTTCCTGGCCATGAACGGCCATCTGGTGGCGTTCGAGGTGATGACCGAGAGTTTCACCACGCTGCCCGTGGGCTCGGGCCTGGTGGTCAACCATTTCTGGGAATTGGTCGGGCGCCTCAGTTGGGTGCTGGGTGCATCGCTGTTGCTGGTGTTGCCAGCGATCACCGCGTTGCTGGTGGTCAACATCGCGTTTGGCGTGATGACCCGGGCGGCGCCGCAGTTGAACATCTTCTCCATCGGTTTCCCGTTGACCCTGGTGTTGGGCATGGGGATTTTCTGGGTCGGCATGGCTGACATTCTCAATCAGTATCAACCGCTGGCGTCTGACGCCTTGCAGTTCTTACGTGATCTGGCACGGGCGCGCTGAGCCATGGCCGAGAGCGAGAGTGGTCAGGACAAGACAGAAGACCCCACGGAGAAACGTAAAAAGGACTCCAGGGAAAAGGGCGAGATCGCCCGCTCCAAAGAGCTGAATACCGTTGCCACCATGTTGGCTGGCGCCGGCGCCTTGCTGATCTACGGTGGCGGCCTGGCGCTGGACCTGATGGAGTTGATGAAACACAACTTCACCTTGCCCCGCGAGGTGTTGCTCAACCCGGGTGCCATGGGCCAATACCTGCTGCACTCCGGCAAGATTGCGATTCTGGCGGTGCAGCCGGTGTTGATCACCTTGCTGCTGGCCGCGTTGATCGGCCCGGTCGCCCTCGGCGGCTGGCTGTTTGCCGCCGGTAGCATGGCGCCCAAGTTCAGCCGCATGAACCCCGGCGCCGGGCTCAAGCGCATGTTCTCCGCCAAGGCCCTGGTGGAGTTGCTCAAGGCCCTGGCCAAGTTCATCGTGATTCTGTTTGTGGCGCTGATGGTGTTGTCGTCCGACATCGACGACCTGCTGCGCATCGCCCATGAACCGCTGGAGTCGGCGATCATCCACAGCGTGCAGGTGGTGGGCTGGAGCGCGATGTGGATGGCCGCCGGGCTGATCATCATTGCCGCCGTGGATGCGCCGATCCAGCTGTGGGAAAGCCATAAGAAACTGCTGATGACCAAGCAGGAAGTGCGTGACGAACACAAGGACCAAGAGGGCCGCCCCGAGGTCAAGCAGCGCATTCGCCAGCTGCAACGGGAAATGTCCCAGCGCAAGATGATGGCCTCGGTGCCCGACGCCGACGTGATCATCACCAACCCGACCCACTACGCCGTCGCCCTCAAGTACGACCCGGAGAAGGGCGGCGCGCCGATGTTGCTGGCCAAGGGCAGCGACTTTACCGCGCTGAAGATCCGCGAAATCGCAGTGGCCAATGACATCCTGCTGCTGGAGTCGCCGGCGTTGGCGCGGTCGATCTTCTACTCCACCGACCTCGACCAGGAAATCCCTGCCGGGCTGTACCTGGCCGTGGCCCAGGTGCTCGCGTATGTCTACCAGATCCGCCAGTACCGCGCGGGCAAGGGCAAGCGGCCGGACCCGTTGAAGGATCTGCCGATTCCGCCGGAATTGCGTCGCGATTCCTGAGATTTTCAGTGCTTGTAAGGGCCTCATCGCAGGCAAGCCAGCTCCCACATAAATCACCGCTCTATCCAGCGCCGCAGTCACCTGTGGGAGCGGGCTTGCCCGCGATGAGGCCCTCAAGCTCACACAAAAACCGTTCGTCTAAAACTCCTCCCAACCTGTCAACTTTGACAGTAGCCAGCTAGCACTTCACGCGGTTCCATGGCGCTAGACACGCGCCGCGGGAAGTAGAGAGATAACAATGAAGTGGGTCTCAGGAACGGTCATATCTTACAACCACGAGACGGGGGAGGGCGTAATAGCAATGGATGGCGGGAGCGAGCAGGTGCGCGTGGACCTCATCAGCTCTGCCGGGGTTCGGCTCAACGAAGGACTGCGGGTGAGGTTTGCAAGAATCCACCGGCCCCAGGGCGTATTCGCAGCCAGCATCACACTTATCTCGGGTTGTTAAATGAGAAGTCGGGAGAACGGCAATGGCAACAGGCACTGTGAAGTGGTTTAACGCGGAGAAGGGGTTTGGGTTTATCTCGCCGGACGACGGGTCGGCGGATGTGTTTGTCCACTATTCGGCGATAGATGATAAGGGTTTCAAAACCCTCGCAGAAGGTCAGAAAGTCGAGTACGGCGTCACTCAGGGTCAAAAAGGCCCGCAGGCTGAAAACGTCCGCGCCCTTGGAGCTTTGTGATCATTCCCGCAGGGTGGCGCAGGAACGATCAGTCATTAGGCCGTTAGTGCTCGCTTTCCTCTAGCGCTCTGTCATCCAGAGCGTCAAAACCGTGTCGGAAATATCTATTTCTACGCATACCTAGCCGAACGGTCAGTTGTCTGGCTTTGCGCGATTCGACAGCATTCCCAGCCATCCTTAGGAGAGCTGGGGATGTGTCATGTGGGAGCGACTTATTCGTCGGCAAGATCGTGAGCGGTTAGGGATTGGTTTCGAAAAAATTGAATCTCCATTTTTTGCGGAGTTTCATATCCGACGATCTCTGGCTGGATATGGGGGTATGTTCGGGTTGAACGAACTTAAGGCGGAGTTTGGTTGCTACGGTCGCGATGCCCACAACATACCCGAGTCTCACATACGTAAGATGCTGGAAGCGGTTGAGCGCGGTGATTGGTTGTTGGTGTTGGATAGACCCATCAGCCCGCTAAGTCGCGACACTGCCAACCGATGGTGGGCAATCACTGGCAAGCGCGTGCTGGAGAGTGTCTCCCACCCTCCTCGGGTTCAAGAGAGCGCATCGCTACGACGTGCTGAGGTGCTAGAGGTATCGCGCCAGCCCGCTCCCGAAAAGCACTACCACTGTACGTTTACCAAACCCCGCACATTGCCTGACGGCGCCATTGATTACACCGAGTTTGGCGGGCCAGTTCCCACTTGTGGGGTCGCTGAGTACGGCACTTTTGCCTTGCTGGGTGGCGATGAAACCAATCCCGCTGGAAATATCGTTCTCAAACAAATCAGGGGCAACCCCTTGCCTGCGGCGCTTGGCACGTTGGCCTTGGGCGGAACAGCGGCCGCTACAGCGGGAGTCGCCTGTGGTGGTCTTTGCGGTGCCGGGGCAGTTGCGTCGACTGTTGGGGCCAGTGCGCTGGCGGGCCTGGTTGGACTGCTTTGGCCGTCCAGCCTGGGTGACAGCAGCTTGTACACCGATGAGCAGCTCGATTCGTTGAAGCAAGGCCGCACGCGAATTCGGTTGCATATAGAGCAACAAGCCGACGGCACTTTGAAAGGGTATGGGTACAACACCCAGCAACGCCCCGACTGGGAAATGATTCCGGTCGTGCAATTCAAGGCGCGTGGCGCTGAGCAAGTGGCCGATTTCGGCGACGGGGTGACCCTGATCTGGACGCCAGCGGTCGATCCGTCCACCACTTCGGGCATTCCACCCCTGGAGGGCAGGCCGCAAGCCCCGAAAATCTGGATTTACCCGCCGACCGAACAGGCGGATAACCTCATCGTCAACCCGATACATCCGCCTGAGTACAAGGATTTCATTCTTGTGTTCCCGGCGGGGTCGGGGGTGAGGCCGTTGTATGTTGTGATGAATGTGCGTCGTCAGCCGGGGGTTGTGACGGGGCGAGGGGGTGATGTGGCGGAGATTTGGTTGGCGGGGGCTGGGGAGGGGGCGGGTGCGCCGATACCCCGCCAGATTGCTGATCTTCTACGTGGGGAAAAGTTTAGTGGTTTTGATGCTTTCAGAAGGTCTTTTTGGAGCGCGATAGCCAATGACGTTGACTTAAGAAACCAATTTAGTTCTCGCAACCGTCTTCGTATGACAAAAGGTTTAGCGCCGATTGCACCGAAAGGCGAGCATGTTGGAAAACGGAGTGCATTTGAACTGCATCATGTAGACCTAATCAAGGATGGCGGTGCCGTTTACGATGTAGATAATCTTCGAGCGGTTACGCCAATACGTCACATTGATATACACAGAGGTGATGAATGATGAAATCTAAAACTGCGCTTATCGACTACACAGAGCAGGAGTTCATAGCCCTGATTCACTCCATCGAGAATGCTGAAGGTGATGAGGAGGTAGGCGAGTTGTTAGAGCACTTCAATAATCTAGTGCCACATCCAGCAGGTAGCGACTTGCTCTTTTATCCTGAGACGGGTGCTGATGACTCTCCGGGTGGGGTGATTCGGACGATCAAGGACTACTGCTCATCCAAAGGGTTGGCGAGTTTTAAAGATGCCTAACCCGAATTGATGCTGTCCGCGTCCGTAGGTGTTTGAAGTGGAACTATCCAAAAGTCATTTGTGCGAGTACACAGAAAGCGAATTTGTTGAATCCATAAATCAAATACTGCTGGTCAACAAGGTCGGAACTGATGCGGCTCTGGGAGAGCTACTTGAAAGGTTCAGGCAACTCGCTGGTCATCCTGACGGCACCGACCTGATTTTTTACCCTGAGCCTGGGGCGGATAGCTCGCCAGAGGGCGTCGCACAAGCTGTGAAGGCATGGCGCGCCGCTCAGGGTTTGCCAGGATTTAAAGAAGACTGACCCAGAATCGACTCGGTTAATTGTGGGAGCGGGCTTGCCCGCGAAAGCGCAGTGTCAGGCAATGCATGTGCAGGCTGATCCACCGCCATCGCGGGCAAGCCCGCTCCCACAGGTAGATGGGGTTTCACCGCGATCTGCCCTTTGAAGCAAAAGTTGGAAGGCTTCTTGCAATACCGCCTCCAGGACGCCTTCTGGCGTCAAAACTTTGCTTCAAGGGACACGAGGAATACCGGTGGTAGATCGCTCTCAAATGTTCAGCACGGCCCGTGGCACCCTGACTGACCTGTCGCGGGGCAATCTGGGTGTGCCGTTGTTGTTGCTGGTGATGCTGGCAATGATGATGTTGCCGATGCCGCCGTTCCTTTTGGACGTGTTCTTCACTTTCAACATTGCCCTGTCCGTCGTGGTGCTGCTGGTCTGCGTGTACGCCCTGCGGCCGTTGGACTTTGCGGTGTTCCCCACGATTCTGCTGGTGGCGACCCTGCTGCGGCTGGCGTTGAACGTAGCCTCTACACGTGTGGTAATGCTGCACGGCCAGGACGGCCACGCCGCCGCCGGTAAGGTGATCCAGGCCTTCGGTGAGGTGGTGATCGGCGGTAACTACGTGGTCGGTATCGTGGTGTTCGCGATCCTCATGATCATCAACTTCGTCGTGGTGACCAAGGGCGCCGGGCGGATTTCCGAGGTGAGCGCACGGTTTACCCTCGACGCCATGCCCGGCAAGCAGATGGCCATCGACGCCGACCTCAACGCCGGCCTGATCGACCAGAACCAAGCCAAGACGCGTCGTCTGGAGGTTGCCCAGGAGGCCGAGTTCTACGGCTCCATGGACGGTGCCAGCAAGTTCGTGCGCGGTGACGCCATCGCCGGCCTGCTGATCCTGTTCATCAACCTGATCGGCGGCATGGCGGTCGGTATCTTCCAGCACGGCATGACCTTCGGCGATGCCGGTCGCGTGTATGCCTTGCTGACCATCGGTGACGGTTTAGTGGCGCAATTGCCATCACTGTTGTTATCTACAGCAGCGGCGATCATGGTGACCCGTGCTTCGGGCTCCGAAGACATGGGCAAGCAGATCAGCCGGCAGATGTTTGCCTCGCCCAAGGCCCTGGCCGTGGCGGCGGGGATCATGGCGATCATGGGCATCGTGCCGGGTATGCCTCATGTGTCGTTCTTGAGCATGGCGGCCTTGGCGGGCGGCGCGGCGTACCTGTTCTGGAAGAAGCAAAACGCGGTCAAAGTCCAGGCCCTGCAAGAAGTCGCCCGTCAGCAAGAGCAGCTGCCGTCCCCGGCTCGGGCCTCGGAAACCAAGGAGCTTGGCTGGGACGACGTCACGCCGATCGACATGATCGGCCTGGAAGTCGGCTACCGCCTGATTCCGCTGGTGGACCGCAACCAGGGCGGCCAGTTGCTCGCGCGGATCAAGGGCGTGCGCAAGAAGCTGTCCCAGGACCTGGGTTTCCTGATGCCCACCGTGCATATCCGCGACAACCTCGACCTGGCCCCAAGCGCCTACCGCCTGACCCTGATGGGGGTGATCCTCGCCGAAGCCGAGATCTACCCAGACCGCGAGCTGGCGATCAACCCCGGCCAGGTCTTCGGCACCCTCAATGGCATCACCGCCAAAGATCCGGCTTTTGGCCTGGAAGCGGTGTGGATCGAAATCAGCCAGCGCAGCCAGGCCCAGTCCCTCGGTTACACCGTGGTAGACGCCAGCACCGTGGTCGCCACGCACCTTAACCAGATCCTCTACAAGCACTCCCACGAGCTGATCGGCCACGAGGAAGTCCAGCAATTGATGGGCCTGCTGGCCAAAGCCTCGCCAAAACTCGCCGAAGAACTGGTGCCGGGCGTGCTGTCGCTGTCGCAGTTGCTCAAGGTGTTGCAGGCGCTGTTGTCCGAACAAGTGCCGGTGCGCGACATCCGCAGCATTGCCGAGGCCATCGCCAACAATGCCGCCAAGAGTCAAGATACTGCCGCATTGGTGGCGGCGGTGCGGGTCGGATTGTCCCGCGCCATCGTGCAAAGCATTGTAGGCACTGAGTCTGAGCTGCCTGTGATCACCTTGGAACCAAGGTTGGAACAAATATTGCTCAATAGTATCCAGAAGGCAGGACAAGGCCAGGAAGAGGGCGTTCTGCTGGAGCCAAGCATGGCTGAAAAACTGCAGCGTTCGTTGATCGACGCCGCACAGCGCCAGGAAATGCAGGGCCATCCAGTGATTCTGCTGGTGGCAGGCCCCGTCCGGGCGATGCTGTCGCGGTTTGGACGCCTGGCAGTTCCGAATTTGCACGTTTTGGCTTATCAGGAAATTCCTGACAACAAGCAAGTGACTATCGTCGCGACAGTAGGGCCCAACGGCTGAGGTAGTGGGTTATGCAAGTGAAGCGTTTTTTCGCCGCCGATATGCGTCAGGCCATGAAACTGGTGCGTGATGAGCTGGGCGCCGACGCCGCGATTATCGGTAACCGTCGTATTGCCGGCGGTGTCGAGCTGACGGCTGCCCTGGATTACACCCCTCAGGCGTTGGCCCCGCGCGTGCCGAACATGGAACTCGAAGACGAGCTGCGCAAGACCGCCTCGCGCATCGTCTCGGCCCAGGCTGAGCTGAGCATGCGTGGCGACAGCGATGCCACCACCAATCGCCAGTTGTTCGCCGGCCTGCCGCTGACTGCTGCCGAGCCGCTGGTCGAGCCGACGTTGACCGAACCGCCACGTCCCGCAGCGCCAGCCCCGGCCGCCGCGGTTGACCAGCGCGTGTTCGACTCGATGCGCTTTGAGCTAAACGGCCTGCGTGAGCTGCTGGAAGTGCAGCTGGGCTCCCTGGCGTGGACGCAGCTGCAAGGCAGCAAGCCGGCCCAGGCCAACCTCTGGCGTCGCCTGCAACGCATCGGCCTGTCCGGCCCGTTGTCCCGCGACCTGCTGGCGCTGACCACCGAAATCGAAGAACCCCGCCAGGCCTGGCGCATGCTGCTGGCGCACCTGGCGCGGATGATCGTCACCCCGGAAATCGAACCCCTGGAAGAGGGCGGTGTGATCGCCATGGTCGGCCCTGCCGGCATGGGCAAGACCACCACCCTGGCCAAGCTGGCGGCGCGTTATGTGCTCAAGTACGGCGCGCAGAATATCGCGCTGGTGAGCATGGACAGCTACCGCATCGGTGCCCAGGAGCAGCTCAAGACCCTGGGGCGCATCCTCAATGTGTCGGTGACCCACGTCGACCCGGGCCAGTCCCTGGCCAACGCCCTCGATCCGCTGCTGCGCAAGCGCGTGGTGCTGATCGATACGGCCGGCCTGCAAGCCAGCGACCCGGCCTTGCGCATGCAACTGGAAAGCCTGGCCGGGCGTGGCATCAAATCGAAAAATTACCTGGTGCTTGCAACCACCAGCCAGAAACAGGTTCTTACCGCTGCGTATCACAGCTACAAGCGTTGCGGGCTGGCCGGCTGCATCCTGACTAAACTGGATGAGACGGCGAGCCTGGGCGAAGTGTTGAGCCTGGCTATCAGCCATGAACTGCCGGTCGCCTACCTGACCGACGGGCCGCGGATTCCAGATGATTTGCATCTGCCGCGCCGTCATCAGTTGGTCAGCCGGGCAGTCAGCGTACAAATGCAAGAAGAGCCTAGCGAGGAAGCGATGGCCGATATGTTCGCTGACCTCTATCACAACCCGGCAAAGCGGGTGGGTTGAGGCAGTACGAACACCGTGAAATGTACCTACATCGATGGTCTGCAAGCGATTCACGCGGCCAAGCCATGTAGCCTGCGTCTAAGCAAGACAAGGTAAAGAAATAAAATGGGCAGCATGCATCCCGTACAGGTGATCGCGGTGACCGGCGGCAAAGGTGGCGTCGGGAAAACTAACGTGTCAGTGAATTTGTCCCTGGCCCTGGCAGAGCTTGGCCGTCGCGTCATGCTGCTGGATGCTGACCTGGGGCTGGCGAACGTCGACGTTCTGCTGGGGCTGACGCCCAAACATACCCTTGCCGATGTGATCGAGGGCCGCTGTGAGCTGCGCGACGTGCTGCTGCAGGGGCCTGGCGGGATCCGCATCGTGCCGGCGGCCTCGGGCACCCAGAGCATGGTGCACCTGAGCCCGGCGCAACATGCCGGCCTGATCCAGGCATTCAGCGATATCGGCGACAACCTCGACGTGCTGGTGATCGACACCGCCGCCGGGATCGGCGAGTCCGTGGTCAGCTTTGTGCGCGCCGCGCAGGAAGTCTTGCTGGTGGTCTGCGATGAACCCACCTCGATCACCGACGCCTACGCCCTGATCAAACTGCTCAACCGTGACTACGGCATGAACCGATTCCGTGTCCTGGCCAACATGGCCCAGAGCCCGCAAGAAGGTCGCAACCTGTTCGCCAAGTTGACCAAGGTCACGGATCGCTTCCTCGATGTCGCCTTACAATACGTCGGCGCAGTTCCCTATGATGAGTGTGTGCGCAAGGCCGTGCAAAAGCAGCGTGCGGTCTATGAAGCGTTCCCTCGTTCGAAGTGCGCACTGGCGTTCAAGGCTATTGCCCAGAAGGTCGATACCTGGCCGTTGCCCGCCAACCCGCGGGGGCATCTGGAGTTTTTCGTCGAGCGATTGGTGCATCAGACGAGCGCAGGACCGGTGCTATGACAGCCAGCGGCTACAACCTTTACAAGAAGTCGGCACGTGACAGCCAAGGCGAATTGATCGAGCGCTATGCGCCACTGGTCAAGCGCATCGCTTATCACTTGTTGGCGCGTTTGCCCGCGAGTGTGCAGGTTGAAGACTTGATCCAGGCCGGCATGATCGGCCTGCTCGAAGTCTCGACCAAATACGATGCGAGCAAGGGTGCGAGTTTCGAGACGTATGCGGGTATCCGCATCCGGGGTGCGATGCTCGATGAAGTGCGTAAAGGGGATTGGGCGCCGCGTTCGGTACACCGCAATACACGCATGGTCAGTGACGCAATTCGTGCAATTGAAGCAAAAACCGGTCGCGACGCTAAAGATCACGAAGTTGCGGCCGAACTCCAATTGAGTCTCGACGATTACTACGGGATTTTGAACGATACCTTGGGCAGCCGCCTGTTCAGTTTCGACGACCTGCTACAGGACGGCGAACACGAGGGGCTGCATGAGGACGGCGCAAGTGCACATCTTGAGCCGTCGCGTGACCTGGAAGACGAACGTTTCCAGGGCGCGTTGGCGGACGCGATTGCCAATTTGCCGGAGCGTGAGCGACTGGTGTTGGCGCTGTACTACGACGAAGAGCTGAACCTCAAGGAAATCGGTGAGGTCCTGGGGGTCAGCGAGTCGCGTGTCAGCCAGCTGCATAGCCAGTGCGCAGCCCGCTTGCGGGGGCGATTGGGAGAGTGGCGCGCGCGCTGACAGGCGGTGTGGGGACACTGCAGACGAACCCGTGAAGGCCTCAGGCTTTTGCGGGTTTGCACCGTGGTGCCCTGGGCAGTCCTTTTTGTGTAACGCCTGTTGATTGAAATGGCGCGTCCAGGTGCTGGGCGCGTTTAAGACTGCTTGGAGGTCGAATTGGACAAGAACATGAAAATCCTCATCGTTGATGACTTCTCAACGATGCGGCGGATCATTAAAAACCTGTTGCGTGACCTTGGGTTCACAAACACGGTCGAGGCGGATGACGGCATTACGGCGATTCCGATCCTCAACAGCGGGAGCATCGACTTTCTGGTAACTGACTGGAACATGCCGGGCATGACCGGTATCGACCTGCTGCGCCACGTGCGTGCGGACGAAAAATTGCGCAGCTTGCCGGTGTTGATGGTGACCGCCGAAGCCAAGCGTGAACAGATCATCGAAGCCGCCCAGGCCGGGGTCAACGGTTACGTGGTCAAGCCTTTCACGGCATTGGCGCTGAAAGAGAAGATCGAGAAAATTTTCGAACGCATCCACGGCTAATGCCATCGCGGGGGAGCTATGGAGCATAAAGAAATATCACAGGGAGACTTCGAGTCGACCCTGAAGAAGCATGCTCACCAGTTGGTCGACAGCCTTGAAAAAGGCCAGTTCGGCGACGCGGTGCAGTTGATCCATGAGCTCAACCAGACCCGTGACCGCGGCCTGTACCAGGAAGTGGGCAAGCTCACACGCGAGCTGCACAGTGCGATTGTCAATTTCCAGATTGACCCGCACATGCCCCAGGCCGAAGAAATCTCGCAGATCACCGATGCCACCGAACGCCTGTCCTATGTGGTCAGGCTGACTGAGGCGGCGGCCAACCGGACCATGGACCTGGTGGAAAACGCCACCCCCCTGGTCAATGGCATGGCCAACGAAGCCCAAGCCTTGAGCCACGACTGGGGTCGCTTCATGCGTCGCGAAGTCGGGGCGGAGGAGTTTCGTGAATTGGCGCGTCGGGTCGAAGGTTTCCTGTCACGCAGCGAGCAGGAAAATCGCACGGTTTCCAGCAACCTCAATGACATTCTGCTGGCCCAGGATTACCAGGACCTCACCGGTCAGGTGATCAAGCGCGTGACCCAACTGGTCACCGAAGTGGAAAGCAATTTGCTCAAATTGGTGCTCATGGCAGGCCAGGTTGACCGTTTTGCCGGCATCGAACATGACCGCGAAGCGATCCTCTCGGAAAAAGATCCACAAAAACATCTCGCCAAGGGTGAAGGTCCGCAGATTCATGCCGATAAACGTGAAGACGTTGTATCGGGTCAAGATGATGTTGATGACCTGTTATCCAGTTTAGGCTTCTAAGGAGCACCCACATGAGCTTCGGCGCCGATGAAGAAATCCTTCAGGATTTCCTTGTAGAGGCCGGCGAAATTTTAGAGCAGTTGTCCGAGCAACTGGTCGAGCTGGAAAGCCGACCGGATGATGCGAACCTGCTCAATGCAATTTTTCGCGGTTTTCACACTGTAAAAGGGGGCGCCGGCTTCCTCCAGCTCCATGAGCTGGTGGAGTGCTGCCACATCGCCGAGAACGTGTTCGACATCCTGCGCAAGGGTGAGCGTCACGTTGATTCGGAATTGATGGACGTGATTCTCGAAGCACTGGATGCGGTCAACGGCATGTTCAGCGAGGTGCGCGAACGTGCACCGATCACTGCTGCCACCCCGGAACTGCTGGCCGCCCTGGCGCGCCTGGCCGAACCGGCTGACACTTCGGCTGCGCCTGTCGCAGAAGCGGCGCCCGAGCCTGTGGTCGAGGCCGAGGCGGATGTGACGGACAGCGAGTTCGAACAACTGCTCAACTCCCTCAACGCGGTCAAGGCTGAAGCCGAAGCGCCGGTGGCAGCCGTGGCTGCGCCGACGGGCGAAGACATCACCGACGCCGAATTCGAATCGTTGCTCGATCAGTTGCACGGCAAAGGCCAGTTCGCCGCCGACGCCGTGGCGCCTGCCGCTGCTGCCGAGGCGCCTGCCGCTTCCGCCAGCACCGACATCACCGACGATGAATTCGAAGCGTTGCTCGACCAACTGCACGGCAAGGGCACGTTTGTGGCCGACGCCTTGCCGGAAGTCGCCGCAGCGGCGCCAACGGCAGCCGCTGCCGCAGCACCGGCCGCTGACGGCCTGATTTCCGATCACGAATTCGAGTCCCTGCTGGACGAGTTGCACGGCAAGGGCAAGTTCACCGAAGTGGGGGCCTCGGCCTCGGCTGCGGTCGCCACCCCAGCGCCAGTAGCCGCCAAGGCCCCAGCACCGGTGGCGGCCAAACCTGCTCCGGCGCCCGCCGCAGCAGCCCCTGCCCGTGCTGCGGCACCGGCACCGGCCGCTGCTGAAAAGCCTGCCAGTGAAGCCGAAACCACCGTACGGGTTGATACCGCACGCCTGGACGACATCATGAACATGGTCGGCGAGCTAGTCCTGGTGCGTAACCGCCTGGTGCGCCTGGGCCTGAGCAGCGGCGATGAAGCCATGCAAAAGGCCGTGTCGAACCTCGACGTGGTCACCGCCGACCTGCAAACCGCCGTGATGAAAACGCGAATGCAGCCGATCAAGAAAGTCTTCGGCCGCTTCCCGCGCCTGGTTCGCGACCTTGCGCGCCAGCTGAAGAAAGAGATCAACCTGGAACTGGTGGGTGAAGAAACCGACCTCGACAAAAACCTTGTCGAGGCCCTGGCCGACCCGCTGGTCCACTTGGTGCGCAACGCCGTCGACCACGGCGTCGAAACCCCGGAAGAACGCGAAGCCTCGGGCAAGTCCCGCAACGGCAAGGTGATTCTGGCGGCCGAGCAAGAGGGCGACCATATCCTGCTGTCGATTACCGATGACGGCAAAGGCATGGACCCGACGATCCTGCGCAATATCGCGGTCAAGCGCGGCGTGATGGACAAGGACGCCGCCGACCGTCTGACCGACACCGAGTGCTACAACCTGATCTTCGCCCCAGGCTTCTCGACCAAGACCGAGATCTCCGACGTGTCCGGCCGTGGCGTGGGCATGGACGTGGTGAAGACCAAGATCAGCCAGCTCAACGGCTCGATCAATATCTACTCGACCAAGGGCCAGGGCTCGAAGATCGTGATCAAGGTGCCGTTGACCTTGGCGATCATGCCGACCCTGATGGTGATGCTGGGCAACCAGGCGTTCGCCTTCCCGCTGGTCAACGTCAACGAGATCTTCCACCTCGACCTGTCGCGCACCAACGTGGTGGACGGTCAGGAAGTGGTGATCGTGCGCGACAAGGCGTTGCCCCTGTTCTACCTCAAGCGCTGGCTGGTGGCATCGGCCAAGCATGAAGAGCAGCGCGAAGGCCATGTGGTGATCCTCTCCGTGGGCACCCAGCGGATCGGTTTTGTCGTCGATCAGCTGGTTGGCCAGGAAGAAGTGGTGATCAAGCCTTTGGGCAAAATGCTGCAGGGAACCCCGGGCATGTCGGGTGCGACCATCACCGGTGACGGTCGGATCGCGCTGATTCTCGATGTTCCGAGCATGCTCAAGCGTTACGCCGCTCGGCGTATTTGATTCTGGTGGGGCAGGGCGGTATTGCCCGCCCCGCCTAACGGAGTGTTTATGGCAGTCAAGGTCCTGGTGGTGGACGATTCGGGTTTCTTCCGCCGCCGCGTCTCGGAAATTCTTTCCGCCGATCCAAGCATCCAGGTGGTCGGCACGGCCACCAACGGCAAAGAGGCGATTGATCAAGCCATTGCGTTGAAGCCTGACGTGATCACCATGGACTACGAGATGCCGATGATGGATGGCATTACCGCAGTCCGCCACATCATGCAACGCTGCCCGACCCCGGTGTTGATGTTCTCCTCACTGACCCACGAAGGCGCCCGAGTCACCCTCGATGCGCTGGACGCCGGCGCGGTGGACTTCCTGCCGAAAAATTTCGAAGACATCTCGCGCAACCCCGAGAAGGTCAAGCAACTGCTGTGCGAGAAAGTCCACAGCATTTCCCGCAGTAACCGTCGCAGCCTGTTCAGCGCCCCCGCGCCGGCACCGGTTGCGCCGCCGCCTGCGCCGACATCGTCGTTCGGTCGCCCGGCCCCTGCGCCGGTGGCCCGGCCTGCGCCAGCCCCCGTGCCGGTTCGCACCGCAGCGCCAAGCGCGCATTCGCCGGCGCCCAAGCGCAAAGCCTACAAGCTGGTCGCCATCGGTACGTCCACCGGCGGCCCAGTGGCCCTGCAACGCGTGCTGACGCAGTTGCCGGCGAACTTCCCGGCGCCGATCGTGTTGATCCAGCACATGCCGGCCGCGTTCACCAAGGCTTTTGCCGAACGCCTGGACAAGCTGTGCCGCATCAGCGTCAAGGAAGCCGAGGATGGCGACATCCTGCGCCCTGGCCTGGCGCTGCTGGCCCCGGGTGGCAAGCAGATGATGGTGGATGGCCGTGGCGCGATCAAAATCCTGCCGGGCGATGAACGCCTGAACTACAAGCCGTGTGTGGATATCACTTTCGGTTCGGCAGCCAAGTCCTACGGCGACAAAGTTCTGGCGGTGGTGCTCACCGGCATGGGCGCCGACGGCCGTGAAGGCGCGCGCCTGCTCAAGCAGGGCGGCAGCGCAATCTGGGCCCAGGACGAAGCCAGTTGCGTGATCTATGGCATGCCCATGGCCATCGTCAAGGCTGACCTGGCTGACGCCATCTACAGCCTGGACGACATCGGCAAGCATCTGGTGGAGGCCTGCCTCTAATGGATGTGTTGAGCCTGATCGGCATCATCATGGCGTTTGTCGCCATCATCGGCGGCAACTACCTCGAAGGCGGCCATCTTGGCGCGCTGGCCAACGGCCCGGCCGCGTTGATCGTGATCGGCGGCACCGTCGGCGCCGCGTTGTTGCAGTCGCCGTTGAGCTCGTTCAAGCGCGCCATGCAGATCGTGGTGTGGATCATTTTCCCGCCGCGCGTCGATCTGGCCGGTGGCATTGATCGCGTGGTCAACTGGAGCCTCACCGCCCGCAAGGAAGGCCTGCTGGGCCTGGAAGGCGTGGCCGACGCCGAGCCCGACAGCTACGCGCGCAAAGGCCTGCAATTACTGGTGGACGGCGCCGAGCCGGAAGCGATCCGCAGCATCCTGGAGGTGGATTTCTACACCCAGGAAAGCCGCGATATCAACGCCGCCAAAGTCTTTGAAAGCATGGGTGGCTACGCGCCGACCATCGGCATCATCGGTGCGGTGATGGGCCTGATTCACGTGATGGGCAACCTCGCCGACCCTTCGCAACTGGGCAGCGGCATTGCCGTGGCGTTCGTCGCCACCATCTACGGCGTGGCCAGTGCCAACCTGGTGTTGTTGCCGGTGGCCAGCAAGCTCAAGTCGATTGCCCAGCGCCAGTCGCGTTACCGCGAAATGTTGCTGGAAGGCATCCTGTCGATTGCCGAGGGCGAGAACCCGCGCTCCATCGAATTGAAGCTCCAGGGCTTCATGGACTGATGGGAGGTCATGATTGTGAGCCGTCGCCGTCGCGAGCCTGAAGAGCACGTCAACCATGAACGCTGGCTGGTGTCCTACGCGGACTTCATCACCTTGCTGTTCGCGTTTTTCGTGGTGATGTACTCCATATCGTCGATCAACGAAGGCAAGTACAAAGTCATTTCCCAAGCGCTGATCGGCGTGTTCAACGACGCCGATCGTTCGCTCAAGCCGATTCCCATTGGTGAAGAACGGCCCAAGACCGTGACCCCGGCCAAGCCGCTGGTCAACGACAGCGACGAAACCGCCGCTGGCGTCGGTGGCACCAGCGACCCGCTGAAAAGCATCGCCGACGACATCAGCGCCGCCTTTGGCGACTTGATCAGCTCCAACCAGATGACCGTGCGCGGCAATGAGTTGTGGGTCGAGATCGAACTCAATTCCAGCCTGCTGTTTGCCAGTGCCGATGCGCTGCCCAGTGATCAGGCGTTCACCATCATCGACAAGGTGGCGGGCATCCTCAAGCCGTTCGAGAACCCGATCCACGTCGAAGGCTTTACCGACAATTTCCCCATCAGCACCGCGCAGTACCCGACCAACTGGGAGCTGTCTTCAGCGCGCGCATCGAGCATTGTGCGCATGCTCGCGATGCAGGGCGTGAACCCCGGGCGTCTGGCGTCGGTGGGTTATGGCGAATTCCAGCCGGTGGCGAATAACGCCACCGTGGAAGGCCGCGCGAAGAACCGCAGGGTGGTCCTGGTGGTGTCGCGCAACCTTGATGTGCGCCGCAGCCTGACCGGCACCGGCACGGCCAATGCAACACCGGACGCAGCCTTGAAGCGCGCTGGCACACAAACTGCACCGGCAGTGGTAACGCCGCCGGTTCGGCAGAGCTCCGTCAATTCTCCGTCACCGGCTCAATAACCTATGCAATGTCTCGGTCGCGCCTGTGCCCACCGGGAGGAACCAACTGAATGAGAGTCTGGGCAGTTGCCAATCAAAAAGGTGGGGTCGGCAAGACCACCACCTCCATCGCCCTCGCTGGCTTGCTGGCCGAGGCGGGCAAGCGTGTGGTCGTGGTCGACCTCGACCCCCACGGCTCGATGACCAGCTATTTCGGCTACGACCCGGATGCGCTGGAACACAGCTGCTACGACCTGTTCCTGCACAAGGGCAGCGTGCCGGCCGACCTGCCGGGGCAACTGTTGTTGCCCACCAGCAACGAGAGTATTTCCCTGCTGCCGTCCAGCACTGCGCTGGCCACCCTTGAGCGTCAGTCGCCGGGGCAAAGCGGCCTGGGCCTGGTGATCGCCAAGACCCTGGCGCAGCTGTGGCAAGACTTCGACTACGCCATCATCGACAGCCCGCCGTTGCTCGGCGTGCTGATGGTCAACGCCTTGGCGGCCAGCCAGCAGTTGGTGATCCCGGTGCAGACCGAGCACCTGGCGGTCAAAGGCCTGGAGCGCATGGTCAGCACCCTGGCGATGATCAACCGCTCGCGCAAACAGGCGCTGCCGTTCAGCATTGTGCCGACCCTGTTCGACCGCCGCACCCAAGCGTCCCTCGGCACCTTGCGCGTATTGCGCGATGCCTACCCGGAGACCATCTGGAACGGCTACATCCCGGTGGACACGCGCCTGCGTGACGCCAGCCGCGCCGGGCTCACGCCGTCGCAGTTCGACGGTAAGAGCCGTGGCGTCATGGCCTACCGCGCGCTGCTCAAGCACCTGCTGTCCCAGCAGCTTGTGGCGCAGGTGGCTTGATGAACCGTCCCGTCGAATTCAAGACCCGGCCGCAACTGGCATTGGAATCCTACCTGGATGCCTTGCTCCAGGACGCGACCGCCGAAGAGTTGCCCGAGCCGCTGCTGGTGCTGGAGCCGGCCGTGGAGCCGCCAGCCACACTGGATGAGTTCCAGTTGGCGGTGCTCGAAGAACAAGCCCGCGATGCGCAGGTGGTGGTGCCGATCACGCCCGTCGTGGTGGCTCCCGTGGCCCCCGTGGTGGTCGCGCCGGTGGTGGAAGTCCATCTGCCGCCGAGCATCACACCGCCGCCGGTCACCACCGATGGTCGCCCGAGCTGGGCCGCCGAGCCGTTCGAATGCCTGCTGTTCGACGTCGCCGGCTTGACCCTGGCGGTGCCGCTGGTGTGCCTGGGCTCGATCTATTCCCTGGAAGGCCAGGAGCTGACGCCGCTGTTCGGGCAACCGGAGTGGTTCCTCGGCATTCTGCCCAGTCAGGCCGGCAACCTCAAAGTCCTCGACACCGCGCGCTGGGTGATGCCCGACCGCTACCGCGACGACTTCCGCCAAGGCTTGCAATACGTGATCTCGGTGCAGGGCTACGAGTGGGGGCTGGCGGTGCATCAAGTCAGCCGCTCGTTGCGCCTGGACCCGAACGAAATCAAATGGCGCAGCCACCGGGGCCAGCGGCCTTGGCTGGCGGGCACCGTGATCGAACACATGTGCGCATTGCTCGACGTATCCGAACTGGCCGAGTTGATCGCCAGCGGTGCCGTCAAGTCGATGCCGGGCAATACACGCAGTTGATTGAACAATAAGGGCCGTGCGGTTGCGCGGCCAATGAAGTACACACGCCGTACATAACGGCATTTGAAGGGGTCAGGGGTATGAACAACAAGTCAGCGTCCGCACAAGGTTTGGATGATCCGATCCTGCAATGGGTAACCTTCAAGCTGGACAACGAGTCCTACGGCATCAACGTGATGCGCGTGCAGGAAGTGCTGCGCTACACCGAGATCGCGCCGGTGCCGGGTGCGCCAAGTTACGTGCTGGGCATCATCAACCTGCGCGGCAACGTGGTCACCGTGATCGACACCCGCCAGCGTTTTGGCCTGGTGCCGACCGAAGTCAACGACAACACCCGTATCGTCATCATCGAAGCCGACAAGCAAGTGGTCGGCATCATGGTCGATAGCGTGGCCGAAGTGGTCTACCTGCGCCAATCGGAAGTGGAAACCGCGCCGAACGTGGGCAACGAAGAATCCGCCAAGTTTATCCAGGGCGTGTGCAACAAGAACGGCGAACTGCTGATTCTGGTTGAGCTGGACAAGATGATGAGCGAAGAAGAATGGTCGGATCTGGAGAACATCTGATTGTTTCTTGAAGCGGCGGTGATCGTCCTGGCCCTGTTGTGGGCCGGAACGTTGGCCTTCCTGCTGCGCTATCTGCGCCAGCAACGGGAAGTGGCCCTGCAACAGGCCGAGCGCGACGCCGTGCGTGATCGGCGTGTGCTGGAGTTGGTCAAGCGGGTTGATCATTACCAGCAGACGGCGGTGCGGGTAGGGGATGAGGTGCATGAACTGCGCGCGATCCTCGCGCCGTTGCCGGACAAGTTGGCGCAGATTGAGCAGCGTGATCCGTCGAGCCTGTCGTTTGCCCAGGCGGCGAAGTTGGTGGGGATGGGGGCGACGGTGGATGAGTTGACCCAGTCCTGCGGGCTGACCCAGGCTGAGGCGCAACTGATGAGCAAGCTGCACAAAAGCTGACCCCTGGTTGTATGTGCCCTGATTTGATCGTTCCCACGCTCCGCGTGGGAATGCATCCCGTGACGCTCTGCGTCACACCAGCGGACGCAGAGCGTCCATAGCGGCATTCCCACGCAGAGCGTGGGAACGATCAGCTGTACAAAAGTTGAATTATTGTCGAATTCGCTTAAATCAGCTCCAGGCCTTGAAATAGAGCCTTCCACCCAAAAAACCAAGCCTTTCCCAACCCCCCGTTTTTGCGAAATGTGTCACAGGGCCATACATTCCCATGGCACTTTTATGTCTTTGTGGTGACCAAGCCTGCGCATGTAGGAAGTTTCACTCACAAGGATGCGAAATGTCTTTCGACGCTTTACCTAGAACAAAACCGTCTGTTTTGCTGCAGTCTTGCGTCGCCACCTGTTCCCTTGTCGGTTTCCTGACCAGCGCAGCGGCATTGGCGGCTGAACCGCAAGCGCCTGCCCAACAATTACTCCTGCAGCAACAACGTGAACGCGCCCAGCGCGAGCAGTTGGAGCAATCCCCTGACGTGCGTCTGGAAGCGCCGCTGGACAGCGCCGGCAACTTGCGTTTGCCACGCAATGAAACGCCGTGCTTCAAGATCGACCGCGTCGTGCTCAGTGGCGACCAGGCCGCAGACTTCCAGTGGGCCCTGCGTGCCGCCAACCCGGCAGACGATCCGGTGCAAGGGCGTTGTGTCGGTTCTGCCGGTATCAACCTGACGATGAAGCGCATTCAAAACGCGATCATCGCCAAGGGTTTCATCACCACCCGTGTCCTCGCCGAGGCCCAGGATTTGAACCAGGGCACGCTGTCGCTGGTGCTGGTGCCGGGTCGGATCAAGCACATCCGCTTTGCCGAAGGCACCTCCGCCCGCGCCAATTATTGGAACGCCATGCCCGCATCGCCTGGCGATGTGCTGAACCTGCGCGATATCGAGCAGGCGCTGGAGAACTTCAAGCGCGTGCCCACGGCCGAAGCCGACGTGCAGATCACCCCGGCCGAAGGCGCGGATGCGCAGCCCGGTGAAAGCGATGTGGTGATTGCCTGGAAGCAGGCGATCCCGGTGCGCGTCAGCCTGTCGGTGGACGATTCCGGCAGCAAGCAGACCGGCAAGTACCAAGGCAACGTCGCGCTGTCGCTGGACAACCTGGCCAGCCTCAACGACCTGTTCTACATCAGCTTCAACCATGACTTGGGCGGCGGTCAGAGTGGCGATCGCGGCTCCAAGGGCCACACCGTGCATTACTCGGTGCCCTACGACTATTGGCAGTTGAGCCTGACGTCCAGCGAGTACGACTACCACCAGACGATTGCCGGGGTGAACCAGGCGTATTCCTACAGTGGCCGCAGCCGGACCAATGAGGTGCAGCTGTCGCGGGTGATCTACCGCGATGCGGTGCGCAAGACCACCGTGTCGGTCGGCGGTTGGAGCCGCACCTCCAGCAACTACATCGAAGACACCGAAATCGAACTGCAACGCCGGCGCATGGCCGGTTGGCAGGCCGGGATCAACCACCGTGAATTCATTGGCGCCAGTACCCTCGACCTCGGTGTCGGCTATCGCCGTGGCACCGGCGCCCGCGATGCATTGCGCGCGCCTGAAGAGGAAAACGGCGAAGGCACCTCGCGCTCGCAGATCATTACCGCCAACGCCCAATTGCAGCTGCCATTCACCCTGGCCGACCAGCGCCTGCGCTACATCGCCGGCTGGCGCGGGCAGTGGAACCGCACGCCGCTGATTCCCCAGGACCGCTTTTCGATTGGCGGGCGCTACACCGTGCGCGGCTTTGACGGCGAGCAGATTCTTTCGGCCGAACGCGGCTGGACCTTCAGCAACGACCTCGGCCTGAGCCTGGCCAACACCGGCCAGGAACTTTACCTGGGCGTGGACTATGGCGAAGTCGGCGGGCATTCCACCCAGTACCTCTCGGGCCGGCGCCTGGCCGGTGCGGTGGTGGGCCTGCGCGGCGGCTACAAGCAGTTTTCCTATGACATCTACACCGGCAAGCCCCTGGAAAAACCCAAGGGTTTCCAGACCGCCGACGTGACCAGTGGCTTCAGCGCCAACTGGTCATTTTGAAGGAGGCCAGCATGCACCACGACACCCTGGAAGTGCTCGCCCCCGAGCGGGCCGACAGCCCCATCGACGAAGCCCAGGTGCTGGGTTCGGCGGTGTGGCTGTGGATGCACTCGGCGGCCCATCGCGATGCGCCGTTGCACAGCCTGTCGACGCTGTTGCTGCCGGCGATCAAGCGGCGCCAGTTCATCTTGATCAGCGAAGGCGGGCGGCCGGTGTTTTTCCTGTCGTGGCTCAACCTCAGTGCCGACGCCGAGGCGCGCTACCTGCGCACGCCGGCGGTGTGCCTGCCAGCAGAGGATTGGGACAGCGGCGAGCGGATGTGGATCAACGACTGGGTCGCACCGTTTGGCCACACCCAGCGTATCAGCAGCTTGCTGCGCCGCCGCTTGTGGCCCACCAAGGTGTTCCGCGCGCTGCACCACAAAGGCGAAGAGCGCGGCTTGCGCGTCTTGAATTTCCAGGGCATCGCCGTCCTGGACCTGGAGGCGCAAGCCTGGTTTGCCACTCACCCGTTACCCAGCGACGCGCTCTGATCAGCCACCGCGCAAAGGATCTGCATGAATAAGCATCTGTTTCGAGTTGTATTCAACAAGGCCCGCGGCCTGCTGATGGTGGTGGCCGAGAACGTCAAGAGCGCCTGCAAGGCCCCCGGCACCACGCGCGGCGTGTCCCCGGTCAGCCCGGTCACCGCAACCCTCACGCCGCTGCGCTTTGCGCTGATGGTGGGCATGGGCTGGGTCACCCTGGTGGCGCCGGTGCAGGCGCAGATCGTGGCCGATGGCTCGGCACCGGCGGGCCAGCGTCCGACCATTGGTGCCGCAGGCAATGGCGCGCCGGTGGTGGACATTACCCGCCCGAGCGACGCAGGTGTGTCGCGCAACACCTATTCGCAGTTTGACGTGGACAAGCGCGGGGTGATCCTCAACAACGCCGCGACCAACAGCCAGACCCAACTGGCCGGCTGGATCGAAGGCAACCGCGCGCTGGCCAACGGCAGCGCGCGGGTGATTCTCAACGAAGTCAATTCGAGCAACCCGAGCCAGTTGCGCGGGTTTGTCGAAGTGGCCGGTTCCAAGGCCCAGGTGGTGATTGCCAACCCGTCGGGCATCGCCTGCGAAGGTTGTGGCTTTATCAACGCCGACCGCGCCACGCTGACCACCGGGCGCGCACAGTTCGAGAACGGCCTGATCAGCGGCTACCAGGTCTCGGGCGGCAAGATCAGCATCGGTGGCGAAGGCATGGACACCAGCCGCGCCGACTACACCGAGATCATTGCGCGCACGGTCGAAGTGAACGCGGGCATCTGGTCCAAGGACCTGACCATCAAGGCCGGCACCACCGGTGCCGCGCCCGCAGACACACCTGCCGTTGCCATCGACGTGGCGCAACTGGGCGGCATGTATGCCGGCAAGATCACCCTGGTGGGCAACGGCGCCGGCGTCGGCGTGCGCAACGCCGGGCAGATCGGCTCCAGCGCCGGTGAAGTGGTGATTGGCAGTGACGGGCGTATTGAAAACCGTGGCCAGATCAGCAGCGCCACCCAGCTGACGGCCACGGCTGACAAGGGCATCGACAACAGCGGCACGCTGTACGCCCAAGGCAATCTGGACCTGAATACGGCCGCCGATATCGACAACAAGGGCATTGCGTCCGCCCAGGGCGATGCCCGCCTGACCGCCAAGGGTGCGATTCGCAGCCATGCCGGTTCCGCACTCGCGGCGGGCGTCGACAGCACCGGCAAGCTGGGCGACAGCGGCTCGTTGACCCTGACTTCGGCCGGCACGATCACGGCCAAGGGGCAGAACCTTGCGGCGCAAAAGCTCACCGCCAGCGCCGCGCAGGTTGACCTCAGTGACAGCCAGACCTCGGCCCAGACCGTCGACCTGACCAGCACCGCTGGCAACCTGGACCTGCGCCGCAGCCGCGTCACCGCCAGCCAGGCCCTGACCGCCAACGCCAATCAAGCCCTGCTCAGCGATGCCGCCCAGGTCGGCGCGGCGCAGATCGGCGTCACGGCGCTGGACCTGTCCAACGTCGGCGGCAAATGGGTGCAGACCGGCAACGCCGGCATGCGCGTGACCGTCACGCGCAACCTCGACAACAGCAGCGGCATCCTCGCCAGCGGCGGCGGCCTCGACGTCAGTGCCGACAGCCTGAACAACGGCAGCGGCCTGGTGCAGTCCGGTGCGCTTGGCGACTTGTCCGTCACCGCACGCCAGCACCTGGCCAACGGCAACGGCAAGCTGGTGAGCGCCGCGCAGTTGACCCTCAACGGCGGCACCCTGGACAACAGCAACGGGCAGATCACCGCCGGCGGCGCGCTGGGAGTCACCGCCGCGCAATTGAACAACGCCAAGGGCACCGTCGCGGCCACGCAGACGCTGACGGTCAAGGCCGGCAGCGTGCTGAACCAGGGCGGCACCCTGGGTTCGGTGGCGGGCGACCTGCTGCTCAACAGCGACGCAACGGCGCTCGACAACACCGGCGGCCGTCTGGAAGCCGCCAAGGCCTTGACCCTCAACGCCCAAGGCCTGAACAACAGCAGCGGCGTGATCACCGGCGCGCAGTTGTTGCTCAACACCCAGGGCCAGCAACTGAACAACGCCCAGGGCACCCTGAATGCCAGCGATACCCTGACCGTCGACAGCGGCGTGCTGAACAACGACGGCGGCATCGTGCAGGCCAAGTCTAGCCTGAAGATCGACACCCACGGCCAGCAACTGAGCAACCGCAATTCCGGCAGCACCGGTGGCATCCTCGGCCAGCGCGACGTGACCGTGCGTGCGGGCCAGTTGCTCAACGACCAGGGTTTTATCGGCAGCGCCGCCACCCTCGACGTCAACGCCCAGCACCTGAGCAACCAGGCCGGTCTGTTGCGTGCCGACGGGCACCTGCTGTTGACCGCCGCCAGTGTGGACAACAACAGCACCCAAGGCGCCAACCAGGGCATCAAGGGCCAGTCTGTCGCGCTGGACGTGGACAGCGTCAGCAACCGCAGCGGTTCGATCGTCTCCGACACGACGCTGAGCGTCACCGGCAGCGGCACCCTGGACAACGAACAGGGGATCATCTCGGCCGGCAGCACGCTGACCGTGGCCGATCGTGACCTCGCGCAAAAGCGCCAGGCCATCAATAACGGCGCCGGTACGCTGATTGCCGGGCAATCGCTGCTGCTCGACAGCGCCAGCTATGGCGGCAACGGCAAGGTCCTCAGCCTGGGTGACCTGACGTTCCGCCTGACCCAGGACTTCGTCAACAGCGGCCTGTTCCAGGCCAACGGCAACGTGTCGCTGGCCACCAGCGGGCGCCTGACCAACCAGGGCGCGCTGCAGGCCGGCAACTTGCTGCGCCTGGACGCCAACGTTGTCGACAACACCGCCAGCGGCGTGATCAGTGCACCCAAAGTGCAGGTCAACGCGGCGACGCAACTGGACAACCGTGGCCTGATCGACGGCGAAGCCACGCGCCTGACCACCGCCACCCTGAACAACCTTGGCACCGGGCGCATCTATGGCGATCAACTGGCGATTGCCGCGGGTACCGTCAACAACACGCTGGAAGGCGCATCCGCCGCGACGATTGCCGCACGCAACCGCCTGGATATCGGCGCGCAGGTCATCAACAACCGCGAGCACGGTTTGATCTTCAGCACCGGCAACCTGCTGATCGGCGGCGCCCTGGATGCCAATGACCAGGCCACGGGCCAGGCGCAGGTGCTGAACAACGCCAGTGCCACCGTCGAAGCGCTGGGCAGCCTGACCGTCAACGCCAAGCAGATCAACAACACCAACGAACACTTCGCCACCCAGCAAGTGCAGGTGTCCACCCAGGCGTTGCAGGAGTACCTGCTGTCGGGTTCGACCAACCGCTACCTGCCGGGGCAGATCTCGCTGTACAACGATGAGGTCCTGCACCTGGTTACCCCGGAAGGCTACGGCACGCGCTGGCTCCGCTACGACTACAACCGCACCGTCACCGAGACGCAGATCGTCGCCTCGGACCCGGCGCAGATCCTCGCCGGTGGCAACATCAACCTGATTGCCGACCAGGTGTTCAACGACAAGAGCCGGATCATCGCCGGCCAGGCGCTGAATGCCAGCGTCGGTTCGGTCATCAACACCGAATTGAGCGGCCAGAAAGTCACTTCCGACAGCGGCACGTTGGCCAGCTACTACCGTATCCAGCGCAAAGGCCGTGACCGCCAGGGCCTTAACGTCACGGCGTATACCCCGGCGCCGTTGATCGAGCAGATCTCGCTGAAACCGACGGTGTTTACCGAGTACGCGGCCATCAACGGCACCGGCACCCAGGTCGGCGCACTGGTGCTGGCCAAGGTCACCGACAGCGCGGCCGGCACGGGTGATCTGGCCGGTGCCGGGCGCACCTATGCGGTGAGCCCGATCAGCGAAGTGCAAGCGCTGACCCAGCAGAACGCCGGCGGCGCGGTGGAGCAGATCCGCACCGGTGGCTTCAACCCGGACCTGCCCAACAGCAGCCTGTACCAGATCAACCCCAACAGCACTGCCGGTTACCTGGTGGAGACCGATCCGCGCTTCGCCAACTACGGCAAGTGGCTGTCCTCGGACTACATGCTCGAACGCCTGAACCTTGACCCAGCCGGTACCCAACAGCGCCTCGGCGACGGTTTCTACGAGCAGAAGCTGATCCGCGAACAAGTCGCCCAACTCACCGGGCGCCGTTTTGTCGATGGCTATGCCAGTGACGAAGCGCAGTATCGCGGCATGATCGACAGCGCCGTGACCCTGGCCGATCAGTGGAAGCTGATCCCGGGCGTGGCGCTGACCGCCGCGCAAATGGCGCAGTTGACCAGCGATATCGTGTGGCTGGTGTCCAAGGACGTGACCCTGGCCAGCGGCGAAGTGCGCAAGGTGCTGGTGCCGCAGGTGTATGTGCGGGTGCGCGAAGGTGACATCGACGGCTCCGGCGCACTGATGGCCGGCCGCACCTTGAACCTCGACGTGCGCGGTGACCTGGTCAACAGCGGCAGCCTTTCCGGGCACGATGGCGTCAACGTCAGCGTGCAGAACCTCAACAACCTTGGCGGGCGCATCCAGGGCAACGACGTGTCGTTGAATGCCAGCCAGGACCTGAACAACATCGGCGGCCTGATCAGCGCCAACAGTCGCCTGGCCTTGAGTGCCGGCAACGACATCAATGTGCGTTCGATCACCACCGACAGCGAGAGCGCGCAGGGCACCCGCACGGCCTTGTCGCGGGTGGCGGGGCTGTATGTGTCGGCACCGGCGGCCAACCTGATTGCCACCGCCGGCAACAACATCAACCTGCAAGCGGCCCAGGTCAGCAACACCGGCGTCGGCGGCAAGACCGCGCTGGTGGCGGGCAACGACATCACCTTGAGCACGGTGAACGAGTCCTTCACCCAGTCCAACCAATGGGATGGCGACAACTGGCGCAAGGAAGCCGGGCGCAGCGAAGTCGGCAGCTCGGTACAAGCCACTGGCGATATCCGCCTGGGCGCCGGGCGTGACGTGCAGGCACGCGGCGCGCTGGTCAACAGTGACACTGGTGCCGTGGCCGTCAGCGCCAACCGCGATATCAACGTTGAGGCCAGCGAGCGCTTCAGCACGGCGGACGAGGCGCACAAGGTCAAGGGCAGCAACGGCATGTTCTCCAGCAAGACCACCACCACCCGCGACACGGTGGCCCAGACCACTGCGCAAGGCTCGACCTTCAGCGGCGAGCAGGCGGTGATGCAAGCCGGCAACAACATCACCATTACCGGCAGCAACGTGGTCTCGACCTCGGGCACTGCGCTGGTGGCGGGCAATGACATCAAGGTCTTGGCGGCCACCGAGACCCTCGACGAAAAACACACCAAGGACGTGAAGACCAGCGGCATGTTCAGCGGCGGCGCGATTGCCGTCACCATCGGCTCGCAGCAACAGACCAACAAGAACAGCAGCCAGCAGACCACGGCCGCCGCCAGCAGTGTGGGTTCCACCGATGGCAACGTGCTGATCAGCTCCGGTGGCGAATACCGCCAGGTGGGTAGCAATGTCAGCGCGCCGAAGGGGGATGTGTCGATTGATGCGTCCGAGGTGAATATCCTCGAAGCGCGCAACCTCGCCGCGCAGCAGCAGGAGCAACGCTTCAAGCAGACCGGCGTGAGCCTGACCCTGACCAACCCGATCGTCAACGCCGTGCAGACCGGTCAGCGCATGAACAAGGCCGCCGAACGCACCGACGACAAACGCATGAAAACCCTGGCCGCGCTGAACACTGCGTGGGCCGCCAGCGAAGCCCATACCCAAGTGATGGCTGACCCGGCAGCGGCGGGTGGGATCAACTTGAGCATCGCCCTGGGCATGAACAAGAGCGAGAACAAAAGCGAGCAAACGTCCAACACCGCCGCCGGTTCGACGGTGGCGGCGGGGCATGATGTGTCGATTGTGGCCACGGGCGGCAAGCGCAATAACGACCTGACGGTGCAGGGCAGCCAGATCACTGCGGGCAACGATGCGTTGCTCAAGGCCGATGGCAATATCCTGCTGGCGGGTGCGCAGAACACCATCGAGCAGCACAGCACCAATAAAAGCGTGAACGGCAGCCTGGGGATTGGTATCTCCTTTGGCAGCGAGAAAAACGGCTTGAGCTTCAACGCGTCGGCGTCCCAAAGCCGCGGCAATGCTGATGGCAACGACCTGGTCTGGAGCAATACCCATGTGACCGCGGGCAATCAGGCCACCCTGGTGTCCGGCAAGGACACCACCCTGCGTGGCGCGGTGGTCTCGGCCGACAAGGTCAAGGCCGACGTCGGCGGCGACTTGAACATCGAGAGCCTGCAAGACACCAGCAAATTTGCCTCCGAGCAGAAGAGCATGAGCGCCGGCATCAGCATCTGCATCCCGCCGGTCTGCGCGGGTGCCGCGACGGCCAGCTTCAGCTCCAGCAACACCAAGCAAAAGTCCAACTTTGCCAGCGTCATCGAGCAATCGGGCATTCGCGCCGGCGACGGCGGTTTCGACCTCAACGTGCGCGGCAACACCGACCTCAAGGGCGGCGTGATTTCCAGCACCGACAAGGCTATCGCCGACGGCAAGAACAGCCTGACCACCGGCACGCTGACCGTGGCCGACATCCACAACACCTCCGAAGCCAGCGTCAAGACTTCCGGGGTGGAGCTCAGTTCGGACATGCTCGACGGCAAGCTCGGCACGGCCAAGGCGCTGCTCGCCAACAGCCTCGCCAACGGTTCGGATTCCGACTCCGCCGCCAGCGACACCCGCAGCGCCATCAGCGCCGGCACCCTGGTCATCACCAATGCCGAGCGCCAGCGCGTGGTCGCCGGGATGACCGTTGACCAGACGATTGCCAACCTCAACCGCAATACCGAGGCTGCCCATGTTGCCGTGGAGCGCCTGGATGTGGCGGAGATGGGGCGCAAGGTCGAGGCTGAGCAAGAGATCAAGCGTGAGTTCTACAACCAGGTGTCGATGCTGGCGGATGAGGCGTATCGCAAGATCTTCCTTGAGAAGGCGCGGGTGTATGAGGTGTTGAAGGACAAAGATGGCAAGGCGCTGCTGGGCGACGACAAGAAGGTTCAGTACCGCGAGTTGAGCGACGAAGAAAAGCAGCACCTCAAGCCTGGCCCGGACGGCAAGGTACATATCGCCAACAACGGCATTTTCAACGACGCCGACGGTGCTGCCAAATATGCCGAGCAACACAGTTCGGCCGACACTGGGCCGCAGTACCTGATCCATTTCGAGAAGGCCAACAACTTCACGTCGGAGTTGATGATCGCGGCGTATCAGAAGAACCTGGAAAACGATTTCTGGGGCCTGTCCAACGCGACGGTACAGACCAAGGAATACATGGTCCAGTTCGGTCAGAGCGGGTTGCATATCGATGGGCATAGCCGTGGCACCATGACCACGGGTAATGCTATGGACTCGTTGACACGTGACCCGGCAAACGTTGGGCTGTTGGGTGATACGTCGATGAACTTCTTTGGGGCAGCGTATGGGGTGAAAAAGGCCGATACGCTATTGGGGGTATTGCAGGACCGTACAAACATCACCTCTGCAGAGCAGCGCGACAAGTTGATATTGCAGTATCAGAACCATGACTTCGACCCCGTTGCCCGCACACCGGGCGTTGGGTTCAACCCGGGGACTGGCGGCAACATTCCCGATGGCAGTAATCGCTTGTGGGAGTGGTTGAAGGTCTTTGGTGCTGAGAACACGGTGCATAACTGCTACGGCAATGGCGGAACCGCGTGCCAAAAATACTGGGACCAGTCGCCGACGGGCAAGCCAGAGTTCGTCAAGGTCCCGCAATCATGAGGAAGCCGCAAATGTTCAAGTACGCTGTGATGTTGAGCTTCGGCCTTTTGGCACTTGGCGCTTGTACACCCTTCCAGCCGCCTCCAGGGGACTACACCCAATGGAAAAAGAAGGGCGTTTCCCAGCAGGGTGTCGACGACGCAATGCGCGCTTGCGGGTATACCAACCTGGATGGCGTGGGTGATAAATCGCCAATCGATGTGGTGCTCACGCGCTTCTACTGCATGAAGGATGCGGGTTTTTATCGCAAGGACGATCTGGACCCGTGCAAGCTCGGCCGCATCGGCGAATCACCGGTGTGCGAAGGCCGCCGCTAATCCATCACCCAAAGGACACACGCAATGAACACTTTACGCAATGGACTGTACGGCGCCGCACTGGCGCTGGCGGCAACCACCCTGGGCGGTTGCGCCTCGTCGGCGGCCATCACCGGCGAGCCCGGGGTGAACATGGGTGACAGTTATCAGAAGGTCCTTGCCGTGGTCAGCCGCAACAACACCGTGACCAAGCAGGTCGATGGCCAGGGCTTCCGGGCCGAGGGCTATTCGCCGATGTTCAAGGACTGCCGCGTCAAGTACTTCCTGTTCCAGGACGCCGATGGCTTGCAGCGCGTGAGCTATGAGCCGGCGCCGAACCTTTCGGTCAACCAGAACTGCCGCCAGCCCTGACGCCCGTCCGTTAAGGATGAACACTGAACCTGTGGCGAGGGAGCTTGCTCCCGCTGGGCCGCGAAGCGGACCCGCTCTTTGTTTAAAAAGGGAGTGCTTCGCACTCCAGCGGGAGCAAGCTCCCTCGCCACAGGTTCAGCGTTTTCATGGAGTACTTATGCAGATGAGACTGTTGCCTGTTATCCCCGCCGTGCTGCTGTTGGCGCTCGTCGGTTGCGGCCAGGTGGCGAACATCCGTTCGCTGTCCACCGGCTACGTGCCGCCGCAAAGCGGCGAGACCGCCCGCGTGCGTCTCGTCACCGACGGCCTGGTGCGTGCCGTGCCGGGGCGTGATTGCCTGGACTGGAGCGTGCCCGGCGCGGGGGTGATGGCGTCGGTCAAAGCCGGCTTCCCGGACCACAACGGCGCCAGCCTCGGTATGCCCGGCCCGATCTACTCTTGGGCGGGCGCGGTCACATCGGAGCTGGTGGTACCAGCGAACAAGCCGATCGCGTTCCATTACCTGGGGCGGCTGCAATACTCCCGCCAGTGCGCCAAGACCATGACGTTCGTGCCCAAGCCCGGGCGCGATTACATGGTGCAGGCGTCGATGTCGGCGGATTGTTCGTTCCTGCTCGACGAGTTGCCGGTGGACGGCAAGCAATGGCAGCGGATCGAACCGACGCCGGTGAGCAAGGTCCCGATGTGCAACGCGATGGATAATTTCTGACCGGCGCAATTAATTTGCGTCACCATGGCTTTTTTTCCGCCGGCAAAGGTCCACATCCTTCATGCACCTTTGCAACCAGGAGTAAGCCCGCTATGAGCAGCCCCAAGGCACTGTTGATCCTCCACGGCAAGCAAGCCCTCAACGAGGACGTGCGCGCCGCCGTGCAGGCCCGGCGTGAGCAGGGCTGGGAGCTGGCGGTACGGGTCACATGGGAGGGCGGCGACGCCAAGCGCCTGGTCCGTGAAGCCCTCGACGCCGGCTACACGCACCTGATCGCCGGCGGTGGCGACGGCACTTTGCGTGACGTCGCCGAAGCGATGGCCCATGCCAAGACCGACGCCAGCCTGGTGCTGATGCCCCTGGGCACCGCCAATGACTTCGCCCGCGCCGCTGGCGTGCCGCTGGAACCGGCGTTGGCGCTGGCGTTGCTGGAGGTGCCGCCAACGGCTATCGACCTGGGCCAGGCCGGTGGGCAGATCTTCCTCAACATGGCCACCGGCGGCTTCGGCAGCCAGGTCACGGCCAACACCTCTGAAGACTTGAAGAAAGTCCTCGGTGGCGCGGCCTACCTGTTTACCGGCCTGACCCGCTTCAGTGAATTAAAGGCCGCCTATGGTGAGCTGGAAGGGCCGGACTTCCACTGGAAGGGCGACCTGCTTGCGCTGGGCATCGGCAACGGGCGCCAGGCGGGCGGCGGGCATGTGCTGTGCCCGGGCGCGGTGGTGGATGATGGTTTGCTCGACATCAGCATCCTGCCGGCACCCCAGGAAGTGGTCGGCACCTTGCTGACGCTGATGAGCGACGGCGGGCTGGACAACATCTTTGTGCGCGCGCGCTTGCCGTGGGTCGAGATCAAGGTCGCCGACGGGTTGTATATCAATCTGGATGGCGAGCCGCTAAAGGGTGATGACTTGCGTTTTGTCGCCTTGCCCAAGGCCTTGCGTGTGCACCTGCCGGTGGGTTCGCCGCTAGTCGTCGAGGCTGATGATCTGCTCGCGCACCGCGAATAACACCAGGCCCGCCACGTCGAAAATCTGTAGGCGCTTCATGATCTGCGAGCGGTGCGCTTCCACGGTCTTGATGCTCAAGCCGAGGCCGTGGGCGATTTCCCGGGTGGACTTGCCGCGCACGATCAAGCGCAGGATCTCCAGTTGGCGCGCCGTGAGGTTGTGGCTGTGGACCACGGGGGAGGCTGGGGCCTGATTACGCACCAGCGCCTGGTTGATCACCGTGTGGGCAATCGCCGGGCTCAGGTAGCGTTCGTTGTTGCGCAACGCCAACAGGGCGTGTTCCAGCTCGCTGGCGCTGGTGTCCTTGAGCAGGTAGCCGTGGGCGCCGGACTCCAGGGCGCGCATGATCAGTTCCGGGTCGGTGTGCATCGACAGGATCAACACCTTGCTCTTGGGGTGGGCGCTCTTGAGTTGCTGCAAGGCGTCGAGGCCACCGGTGTGTTTCATCGACAGGTCCAGCAGCACGATATCCGGTTGCAGGGCATTGAATTGCGCGAGCAACTGCGCGCCGTCGCTGGCTTCGCCGACCACCGCGTAGCCGGGAATATCGAGGATCAGCGCGCGCACGCCAGCCCGGATCAGCGCGTGATCATCCACCAGCAATAAATTACAGGTCACTCGAGCACCTTAGGCGCACTGGCCCGTTCGAGGGCGCGCGGCGCCCAGGGGAAAATCGCGTCGATCCGCGTGCCTTTGCCCGGATGGCTGACAACGGACAGGGAGCCGCCCAGTTGATCGATGCGCTCGGCCATGCCGGCCATGCCCCGTTGGCCTTCGCGGCCCGGGTCGAGGGCGGGTGAAAAGCCTTGGCCGTCGTCGTAGATCGTCAGCGACAGCCCTTCGGGCAGGCGTTGCAGGCGCACCACCAGGTTGCGTGCCTGGGCGTGGCGTTGCATGTTGGTCACCGCTTCCTGGGTGATGCGGAACGCCGCCACGGCCATTTCCTCGGGGATGCCGGTCAGCCGTTGCTGGCATTCCAGGCTCCAGTGCGTGGGGCTGTTTTCCAGGGTCTTGAGCAAGTGCGCGCGCAGGCTCGCTTCCAGGCCCAGGCTGCTCAGTTGGCGCGGGTTGAGGATGGCAGAGACATCGCGCACCTTGGCCAGGGTTTCACTCAGGGTGTTGCCGAGCACCGAGCATTGGCCTTGCAGCTCCTGGGGCAGGCGGCGCTGCAGCCATTCGCTTTGCAACTTGGCGGCAGTGAGCAATTGGCCGATATCGTCGTGCAGTTCCCGGCTCAGGCGGTGGCGTTCGTTTTCCTGGACTTGCAGCAGGCGGTCAGCCAGTTCCTGGGGTTGGAACTTGATGGATTTGCGTGAAACCCATTGTTGCAGCGCAACCACGCCCAGCGTGCCCAGGTTGAGGATCAACAGCAGCAGAGGCACCGGCGCGGCAAGGACGTAGGCCCACAGGCTGACCAGCAGCGAACACAGGCACAGCGCGAGAATGATTCGGCGTGCATGGCTGCGGGAGATGGATTTGACGAGGAGTGACCTGAGGCTGGCGTACATAGCGGATGCTTTTCACGTTGTATGCATCATGAAGTTGAGTCACTTCGAGGGCGGCATGGTAACACTTTGATTACCGCTGGTCGCCAGACGTCAATCGCGCAGTTTCCCTGTTCGGGGAAGTTATAACGGCGTGTACTTTATCTGCATATAACTGACGCGCGCGCGTAAGTTGCCCCTGTCGTTTATGGACAAGTAGCGGATTAAAAGCGACCACCACGCCAAGCGGCACTCATGACGCTCGATGCAGGCGCTGCTCGGGTTTAAAGCTGAAGTTTTTTTGCGGGATCTGCAAGGTCACCGTGGCAATCAAGGTGGTTTGCTCACTTTCATCCAGGCCCAGTTCGCCGGTGCGCGTGTCGATCAGTTCCAACTGCCAGGCCAGCAATGTGAGGCACGCGTGCAGGGCATCCAGGGCCTGGTCATGCAAATGCAGCGGGTTGGCCGCATTGGCGATCAGGTACTGGATATGCCGGGAAAATTCGCTGATGGCCTGCAGGGCCAGGTTGTCGGCCTTTTCGGCGAGCCGGGTGAGGCTGGCCGTCATGCACTCAATGGCATCGCTGTCATTGCGAATCAGGTGCAGGTGGCTCAGGCATTCTTCTGACTTCGCCAATAAGGTTTCAGCTTCCAGCAGGAACTCGGGAAGTGCGGTTTGCCATTCGTTTGCGCTATTCATCATGCAAGTCTCCACAACGTCAGGTCGGGTGATGAGATGCCGCGTCGGGTGAATGGCGTAAAACTACCGCTGAAATATGACGGAGATCTGTAGTTCGCGTCTGAACTTTTAGTAGGAAGTTTATTGTAATGATCGCGATAGCCGTGCATGACCCGCATCGAGTGGGCGCACATATGAAGCGCTGGAAGACCCGTAGGTCGTGGGCTGGGCATCGCAAACAAAAGCCTGACTCCATTCATGCAATGAGAATGGCGTCACATTAATGGCTATTAGATATTGCGAATATCAGGTTGGGCCCGATTGTTACTAGGGGAATCCCTTAGGCAGCGGAACCTTGCGTCGCTTTGAATGTCGCGCAACGTCGCTGTAGTGCCATATGAAGAGGCATGGGCAGTAAAGCATGATGTCAGTGTGACATCAATGGATTTACGTGGCATTTTACCGGGGTCAAGATCTGGCGCTTGCCGCCGATAACAGACCTTAATGAGCTGCACAATCCTTTCGCGCATCAGGAGCTTTTAATGGCCGGCATTCTCGACACGGTAGATCAACGTACGCAACTGGTCGGTGAGAATCGCCTGGAGATCCTCATGTTCCGCCTGGCCGGGCGGCAGCTGTTCGCGATCAACGTGTTCAAGGTGCAGGAAGTCCTGCAACTGCCCAAGCTGACCCTGATGCCCCAGCGCCATCCATTTGTCTGCGGTGTGGTCAACCTGCGCGGCCAGACGCTGCCGGTGATCGACCTGTCCCAGGCCATCGGCATGCGCCCGCTGGTGCCGGGGCCGAACAGCACCATTATCGTCACCGAGTACAACCGTTCGGTACAGGCGTTTCTGGTGGGCGGCGTGGACCGCATCGTCAACATGAACTGGGAAGCGATCCTGCCACCGCCGACCAGCGCCGGGCGCCAGCATTACCTCACGGCCATCAGCAAGGTCGATGACCAGCTGGTGGAAATCATCGACGTGGAAAAAGTCCTCGCCGAAATCGTGCCGTACAACGCCAAGGTCTCCCGCGAAAAACTCGAAGACCCGGTGCTGGAACGCGCCCGTGGCCGCGAAGTGCTGCTGGTGGACGACTCCAACGTGGCCCTCTCGCAACTGCGCGGCACCCTCGGCCAGTTGGGGCTGAAGATGCACATCGCCAGCGACGGCCTCAAGGCGCTGAACATGCTCAAGGCCTGGGCCGACAGTGGCGTGGTGATGACCGACAAGCTGCTGATGGTCTTCACCGATGCCGAAATGCCCGAGATGGACGGCTACCGCCTGACCACCGAGATCCGCAACGACCCGCGCCTGCGTGGCTTGTATGTGGTGCTGCACACCTCGCTGTCGGGCAGCTTCAACGACTCGATGGTGAAGAAGGTCGGCTGCGACAACTTCCTCTCCAAGTTCCAGCCCGACAAGCTGGTGGACGTGGTGCGCGAACGCCTGATGCTGGACGAAGTGCCCGCTTGACCTGATTTGTGGCGAGGGAGCTTGCTCCCGTTGGACTGCGCAGCAGTCCCAGCCTTTTTGAGCCAAGAGCCGGGGCCGCTTCGCGGCCCAGCGGGAGCAAGCTCCCTCGCCACAGGTACAGCGTTCTTACAAGGTGCCAAAGGGCTTTGATTCGGATAGGGTAGCGTCTTTACCCCCAAGGATTGCAGGCCCATGCTCCGTCTCAGCGCGTTGTACCGTTACCCCTTGAAGTCCGGCAAGGCCGAGGTCTTGCAGCAGATCGGCCTGGATAAGCTGGGGTTGGACGGCGATCGACGCTGGATGCTGGTGGACGAGGCCAGCGGGCGTTTCCTCACCCAGCGCGCCGTGGCGAAGATGAGCCAGCTGTCGGCACTGTGGAACAGCGCCGGCGGCCTGACCCTCAGTTCGGCCGGCTACCCCACCCTGGACGTGGCGCTGCCCGGCAGCGACGCCGAGTTGCGCGGCGTGACTATCTGGCGCGACACCTTGCGCGTCCCGGATGCGGGCGACGCCGCTGCCGCCTGGGTCAGCGACTTTATTGGCAAGTCCACACGCCTGGTGCAAATCCCCCTGGAGCGTGCGCGTACCACCGAAGCGGGCTACGGCAAGGACGATGACCAGGTCGCGTTCGCCGACGGTTACCCGTTGTTGGTGATCGGCCAGGCCTCCCTGGACGACCTGTCGCAACGCGTCGGCCGGCCCATGGAAATGCTGCGCTTTCGCCCCAACCTGGTGATCGAAGGCAGTGAGGCGTTTGCCGAAGATGGCTGGAAACGCCTGCGCATCGGCGATGTGGAATTTCGCGCGGTCAAGCCGTGCTCGCGTTGCATCCTCACCACCATCGACCCGCAGACCGGCGAGCGCAGCGCCGACCGCGAACCCTTCGTGACCCTGGAGGCGTATCGCAAGACCGAGAACGGCGCGATGTTTGGCCAGAACCTGGTCAACGATGGCGTCGGCCAGTTGGCGGTGGGCATGCCGGTAACGATCCTGGAATGAAAAAAGCCCGTCTCCTGCGAGACGGGCTGGCTGACATTAAGTACTAAGCGTGATTTATAACTCTGCTATTTAACGGTAGAAACCAAATCAAATGTTACGATGTTGATTTTGCCGTTATTTTTATATATGGATACGTTGTGAAAATCATAGATGGTCTCGCTGGTTTTTAACTTGACGCTATCACCAATGACTTTACGAACCGCATTAGGGCTTTTAGTAACAAGAAATGGCTCTCGTTCCGTGGACTTTTCAAGCGCCTCCTGATCATTTGCCTGAATATCCATGAGGAAATATCTATAGATCAAGGGAACAGTAGCCCCTCCTGAGTCGTATAATATTTCATAAATAGCACCCCCTTCACCCACATTCGTGACTGAAACAACCTTTGTAGGGGGCGGCCTACTTGGCTCAGAAAAATAGATGTATACTCCTTGGCCAATGCAAATAATCAGAAGTATCCATATACTAAGCTTAGTACCCTTTTGACTTTGCATAATCAATGCCTGCTTTGATCCATACTTGATCTACCGGATCATCCCCGTAGGGCTCTTCCGACCACCATTTCCCAAAGTCTGCCGATGAACTACCAGCCACACGCTGTGCTGCACCGGCAGCCCTCAAAAGTACAATGTCTGGAATGCCTGCTGCTGTCCCGGTAGCGCCATAGTTAAAGTTTCCGAAGTTTTCGTGTAGACGCGCAATCTGCTTGTAATCCCAAGGGCCGCTATTTCGAACTTTGAGATAAAACCAAGTGTAAACAAGCGGAGACCCTGGGTTTTGTTTATATTGGTTTAACGCTTCTTGTAGGTTTTGGTCAAGTGATACTCCTGGCGGGGTAGCAGGATATTGACCGAGACGAGCCTGCTCTTCAGCATCCCTCAGAAGCTTTGCCTGTGCTTCGGATTTGGCCGCAATCTCGGCAGCTTCCGCGGCTTGAGCAGTTGCAAGCATCCCGTTTGCTGCGACGAGGTGAGTGTACAAAATATCATTTTCTTCTACCAACAACTTAGCCTCATAGGCGGCCCGAAGAGAATCCTTCCAGACGAAGACTGATTGATAAAACTCAGGACCATAGTCACCATAAGAATATCGCCAGCCGAGAATTGGGTCGGCGCCGTCAAAAGCCTTGGCAGCATTGACTTTTTCTACATAGGTGTTTGAGTTTTCCACCATAATCTTGGTGATGTTGTAGATTCTCAGCTGTGCCTTGTCAACAGGCTTTCCAGTACTGCTGGAAACTTTGGATTCAATGTCAGCTATTTTTTTACTCGCGCGCTCTGGTATTTTCTTTTGTTCATCTGCGTAGTATTTCCGAGAGGCCATGCTGGAGTCAAACAATAGTTCCTCAGCTTGGTCTGTCAAGGATTGATACATAAACTCAACCCCAGCCGTAGGCCGCGTGGAACTTGGTTCCGATGGTAAGCCTGCGTAATTGCCACTACCACCACCACCGCTGCTTGGAGGAGTAAAAGGCCTGCCACTAGTAACGAAGATATTTTTTTCTGTCATTATCGATTCCTTTCAATAAGTATTAAAATTTGATCATTTTGTGTTTGAACACCTTCCTGCTTGAATGTTCTTGATGGTCTTTAGTTAAACCAAACGGCAGTTCATTCACTTAAAAGTCCAGCAAAGCGCGATCCTTTTAAGTGGGCAATAACTAACCGTTCAAGTCACCAGGACCCACCAGACGAAGGACACCAGACAGGAAGTAAAACTACTGTATAAATAAACACTACTCAAAGCAATAGAAATCTATGCATTTATGCATATGACTGACAGGCGGTCATCATTCTCACAGTGGAGCCGTTGGGAGTGAAGCTGCAAAAAGCGAAAATGCAGGGGGGCGCTGCCGGAAAAATCGGCGGTTGCGGATTACACCCCCTGTTAGGGTTGCTCCAGAAAACGCCAGGTTTTCCAGCTCAGTACTTCACCTTGTAGGTAGGAGAATCCTACGGCCGCTAGCCACGTCGGCCATACAAGAGGGGGGGCTGATATTGGCGTGGCCCAGCCGCAACGTCAGGACTAGTAAGCGCGTTACCAATAACGCTTCATATGTTAGATGCCCCCGTCGTTAATCGCTGACTGGGGGCCTTTTTTTACCGCGTGAAACTCAGCCGCGGTATTCGCACAGGTAAGCAGTGTCTACGGCGACTTTCAGTTGAAACTTGCTGTTGGCCGGTACGTTGAACTGGCTGCCGGCAGCGAAGGTTTCCCACTCGGCGGCTTCTGGCAGCTTGACGGTCAGCGCGCCCGACACCACGTGCATGATTTCACGCTGGGCGGTGCCGAATTCGTATTCACCCGGGGCCATCACGCCGATGGTCGCCGGACCTTCTGCGGTGCCGAAAGCGATCGACTTGACGGTGCCGTCGAAGTACTCGTTGACTTTAAACATGGGTGAATCCTCGGAAAAGGGTCTGGAAAGGTCGGCCAGTATGCCCAAGGGCAGGGGAGCTGCCTAGACCGGCAAAATCAGCGGCAACAGGCGTGCGGTGTTGCGCGCATCTTCCAGTGCTCGATGTTGCTGGCCGTTGAACTGCATCCCCGCCAATTGCAGCGCGCCATTGAGCCCCAGCGGCTTGTCCAGGCGGCGCGCCTTGGCGAAACGTTGCTTGAGGTTCACATGGGCCGTTTGTGCCAGTGCGCTGGCCAGGCCATGGCGCTGCCACTCCAGTTCCAGCTGTTTGCGGTCGTAGTCACCCCAACTGGCCCAGCCTTCCAGGCGCGCGTGGTGCTGGCCCAGCCAGCGTTCGAACAGCGGCCACACCTCGGTGATCGGCGCGGCAGCGTCGATATTCGCCTGGGTGATGTGGGTCAACTGGCGGCAAAAGGGCGTCAGCAAGGGCCGGCGCAACGGCCGGACAAAGCGCTGGAAGTGATCCAGCTCGCGGCCCTGGCGGTTCACCAGGCTCGCGCCGATCTCGATGACTTCCATCTCCGTCACGGGCCAGCCGCCGTCATCCGTCGTGGCTTCAAGGTCAATAATCAGCCAATGAGGCATCGTGCAGGTTCCCGTCTCTTCCCTTCTTGATGGGGATAGAGCGTAGCCCGGCCGCGTAGTTCCGCCTAGGCGTTATTCGATCTCCAGCAGAACCTGGCGATTGCGCACCTGATCGCCGGCAATGACCTGCACGCCTTTGATCACCCCGTCGATCCCGGCGGTCAGCGAATGCTCCATTTTCATCGCTTCAAGCACCAGCAGCAGTTGGCCTTTGCTCACGCGCTCACCTTTGCTCACGCGCACAGCAACGATGGCCCCGTCCATCGGCGCCTTGACCGTGCCGCTTTGGGCGTCGGCCTGACGGCTGGCGGCCTGGTGGGCGCGGTTGGTCACGTGCAAGCCCGGTAGCCACAATTGGTCACCGTCGAGGTGGTAGGCGATGCGGCGACGGATGCCGTTGAGCACCAGGGTGGCGTAGCGGCCGTCGGTGGTGACTGCCAGCGGGGCAAGGGGCACGCTGTGGATTTCGTCATTGACCTCCAGGCGGTAAGTGCCCGCGACGCTGGCGTTGTTGCGCCAGCCCGCGAGGCCCTGGGGATGCGTGCCGGCGCTGTGTTGATAGAACAGCGCGGCGGCCAGGCTGAGCTGCTCGGCGGACACCGGCTGGCGCGGGATGTGGTCGAAGTGTCTGGCGATAAACCCGGTGCTGAATTCGCCGCGGATAAAATCCTCGTGCTTGAGCAAATCCGCCAGGAAGCGTTGATTGGTGGTCACGCCCAGCAACAGCGTGTCCTCCACCGCGCGCAGCAGTTTGCGCCGCGCCTCTTCACGGGTCGCGCCGTGGGCGATGAGCTTGCCGAGCATCGGGTCGTAGAACGGGCTGACGGGCTGGCCTTCGCACACACCATGGTCAATGCGCACGCCTGCGGCCGGTTGCCAGCGCAATACATCGCCGGTTTGCGGCAGGAAGCCCTGGGCCGGGTCTTCGGCGTACAGGCGCACTTCCATGGCGTGGCCGCTCAGGCTCACGTCCGCTTGCGTCAGCGGCAGGGGCTGGCCGGCGGCGATCTGCAATTGCCAGTCCACCAGGTCAAGGCCGGTGATCAGTTCGGTGACCGGGTGTTCCACTTGCAGGCGGGTGTTCATCTCCAGGAAGTAGAACTGGCCGTTGCGGTCGAGCAAAAACTCCACGGTGCCCGCGCCAACGTACTGCACCGCGCGCCCGGCTTGCAGGGCCGCGTCGCCCATGGCCTGGCGCAGCTCAGCGGTCATCACCGGGCAGGGCGCTTCTTCGATGATTTTTTGATGGCGGCGCTGGATCGAACAGTCGCGCTCGCCGAGGTAGATCAACTGGCCATGGCTGTCGCCGAACAGCTGGATTTCGACGTGGCGCGGGTCGATCAGCGCTTGCTCAAGGATCAGCTCGTCGCTGCCAAACGCGTTTCTCGCTTCGGAGCGCGCCGTGTGCAGGTTCTCCAGCAACGCATCGGCCGTGTGCACCAGGCGCATGCCGCGGCCACCACCGCCGGCGCTGGCCTTGACCATCAGCGGGTAGCCGATGCGTTCGGCTTCGTGTTGCAGGGTGGCGTCGTCCTGGGCGCCGCCTTGGTAGCCGGCGATGCACGGCACACCTGCGTCGAGCATGGCGAGTTTGGACAGGCGCTTGCTGCCCATCAGTTCGATGGCCTCGACGCTGGGGCCTATGAAGGTCAGGCCGGCCGCCAGGCAGGCGCGGGCGAAGTCGGGGTTTTCCGAGAGGAAGCCGTAGCCGGGGTGGATGGCGTCGGCGCCGGTTATGCGTGCCGCTTCAAGAATCGCCGCGATATTCAGATAGGACTGTTGCACGGGTGCGGGGCCGATGGGCACGGCTTCGTCGGCCATCTGCACATGCAGGGCCTGGGTGTCGGCGTCGCTGTACACGGCCACGGTGCGGTAGCCCAGGGCCTGGGCGGTGCGTTGAATGCGGCAGGCGATTTCGCCGCGGTTGGCGATGAGGATTTTGCTGAATGCGGGCATGGGGTTATTCCTCTGCTGACTGATCGTTCCCACGCTCCGCGTGGGAACGCATCCCGTGACGCTCCGCGTCACCTTGCTCAAACCTTGGCAGGACGCGGAGCGTCCGGGGCGGCATTCCCACGCGGAGCGTGGGAACGATCATTTGCACCACCCTGGCTTACGCTTCTGCACAAACGCCTGCGTCCCCTCAATCCCTTCTTCACCGCGCACCGCTTCGGCAAACCACTGCGCCCCGCGATCCAGGACCACCTCCAGCGGCTCATCGACACTGGCCAGCAACAACGCCTTGGTCCGCCCATTCGCCCCCGGCGCACACCGCAGCACCTGCCCCAGCACCTCATCCAACCGCTCGGCCAACGCCTGCGGATCACGCTCGGTAAAGTGCACCACGCCCAGCTGCTCCGCCTCCACCCCGTCAAACCGCGCCGCCGTCAGCGCCAGTCGGCGGGCCTGGGTCAGCCCGATGCGCTTGACCACAAACGGTGCAATCTGCGCCGGCAGCAAGCCCAGGCCTGTTTCCGGCAAGCCGAACTGCGCCTGGTGGTCGGCAATCGCGATATCACTTACGCAGGCCAAGCCAAACCCACCGCCGAGCACTGCGCCTTGCAGCACTACGATCACCACCTGGGGCACCGCCTCGACAGCTTGCAGCAAGGTGCCGAACGCGCGGTTCAGCGCCTGCAATTGGTTGCCAGCAGTGACCAGGTCCTTCACATCCGCCCCGGCGCAGAAGTGCCCGCCGGCCCCGCTGATCACCACGGCGCGCGTGCGGCCATCCAGCTGCGTCAGCACCCCGTGCAGTTCGTTGACCATCTCCAGGCTCATCGCATTGCGGCTTTGCGGGCGATTGAGGGTGATGTGCAGCACGCCGTTATGCGGTTCCAGCAGCAAGGTGTTCATGGTTTTTTTCCCGGCAAGGTGCCCATCAGTTTGCAGATGATGCCCAGCATGATTTCGTCGGCGCCGCCGCCAATCGACACCAGCCGCACGTCGCGGTAGGCGCGCGCCACCGGGTTGTCCCACATAAAGCCCATGCCGCCCCAGTATTGCAGGCAACTGTCGCTGACTTCGCGGCCCAGGCGCCCGGCCTTGAGCTTGGCCATGGAGGCCAGGCGCGTCACGTCCTGGCCCTTGATGTATTGCTCGGTGGCTTGGTACACCAGGGCGCGCAGGCATTCGATCTCGGTGGCCAGTTCGGCCAGGCGGAAGTGGATGACCTGGTTGTCGATCAGCGCCTTGCCAAAGGTCTGGCGCTCCTTGCAGTACGCGATGGTGCTGTCGATGCAGTACTCCAGGCCCTTGATCATATTGGCCGCGCCAAACAGGCGTTCTTCCTGGAATTGCAGCATCTGCATCATGAAGCCCGCGCCTTCGTGGCCGATGCGGTTGCGTTGCGGTACGCGCACGTCGTCGAAAAACACCTGGGCGGTCTCGGAGCTGTGCATGCCGAGTTTTTCCAGGGGTGCGCTGACGCTGATGCCGGGTGTGTTCATCGGCACCATGATCAGCGACTTGTTGATATGCGGCTTGTCGTCGGAGGTGTTGGCCAGCAGGCAGATAAAGTCGGCGCTGGGGGAGTTGGTGATCCACATCTTGCTGCCGTTGATCACGTAGTCGCTGCCGTCCTTGCGCGCGTGGGTCTTGAGCCCGGCCACATCGGAACCGGCGCCGACTTCCGAGACGCCAATGCAACCGACCTGCTCACCGCTGATGGCCGGGCGCAGGAACTCGTCGCGCAGTTCATCGCTGCCGAAGCGGGCGAGGGCGGGGGTGCACATGTCGGTCTGCACGCCGATGGCCATGGGGATGCCGCCGCAGCGGATGCTGCCGAACTCTTCGGCGGCGACGATGGAGTAGCTGTAGTCCAGGCCCATGCCGCCGAATTGTTCCGGCTTGGAGATGCCCAGCAGGCCGAGGTCGCCGGCCTTGCGGAAGATCTCGTGGATGGGGAAGCGCCCGGCTTTTTCCCATTCATCCACATGGGGGTTGATCTCACGGTCGACGAAGGCGCGGACGGTGCGGCGCAGTTCCTGGTGTTCCTGGGTGAAGATCATTTTTTATTGTTCTCCTTGGGGACGCGGAGCGTCCGGGGATGCATTACCACGCGGAGCGTGGGAACGATCAGCGCGCTACGCCGAAGGTGTTGGGTTGCAACTCGCGCACGTCGGCCTCGTGGCAGATATCCAGCAATAAGCCGAGCAAGGTCCGCGTATCCCGTGGGTCGATCAGCCCGTCGTCCCACAGGTTCGCGCTGCCATACAGCGCCGTGGACTGGCTGTCGAGCTTCTGCGCGGTGACCTGTTCCAGCATGTCCAGCACCTTGGGGTCGGGCACCACACCGTTTTTCAACTGCTTGGCCTCGGTGACAATCCGCAGCACCTTGCCCGCCTGCGCGCCGCCCATCACCGCCGTGCGGCTGTTGGGCCAGGCGAAGATAAACCGCGGGTCCAGGCCACGGCCGCACATTGCATAGTTGCCGGCGCCGTAGGAGCCGCCGACCACAATCGTCAGTTTAGGCACCCGCGCATTCGCCACCGCCTGGATCATCTTCGCGCCGTGTTTGATCACCCCTTGCTGTTCCGACTCGGTGCCCACCATAAAGCCGGTGGTGTTGTGCAGGAACAGCAGCGGCGTGCGGCTCTGGTCGCACAGCTGGATAAATTGCGCGGCCTTGCTCGCGCCCTTGGGCGTGATCGGGCCGTTGTTGCCGATCACGCCGACGGCGTGGCCGTGGATGTGCAGGTGGCCGCAGACGGTGTGGGCGTCGAACTCGCTTTTGAATTCGAGGAAGCTCGACGCGTCCGCCAGGCGCGCGAGGATTTCGCGCACGTCATAGGGCTTTTTCGGGTCGTCGGGGATCAGGCCCAGCAGGTCTTCGATGGGGTACAGCGGTTCGCGGTAAGTGCGCTGTGCAGTCGCTGGAAGACGCTCATTCCACGGCAAGGCACTGACGATTTCACGCACGATGCGCACGCCGTCCGCGTCGTTTTCCGCCAGGTATTCGGCGGTGCCGGCGACGTGTGCGTGCATCTCGGCGCCGCCCAGTTCTTCATCCGTCGCCACTTCGCCGGTCGCGGCTTTAAGCAGCGGCGGCCCGGCGAGGAACAGCTTGGCCTTGCCCCGCACCACCACCACGTAATCCGACAGCCCCGGCTGATACGCCCCGCCCGCCGTGGCCGAGCCGTGCACCACGGTGATCTGCGGCAAGCCCATGGCCGACATGCGCGCCTGGTTGGCAAAACTGCGTGCGCCTTCGACGAAAATCTCGGCGGCGTAGTTGAGGTTGGCGCCGCCGCTCTCGGCCAGGGTCACCACCGGCAGTTTGTTTTCCAGGGCGATCTGTTGCAGGCGCAGGGATTTTTTCAGGCCACTGGGGGAAATTGTACCGCCCTTGATCGCGCTGTTGTTGGCCACCACCAACATGCGTACACCGCTGACGTAACCAATGCCGGCGATCAAGCCACCGCCGGCGGCGCTGCCGTCCTTGTCATCGTGCAGCTTGTAGCCGGCCAGGCTGGCCAGTTCGAGGAACGGCGCGCCGGGGTCCAGCAGCAGGTTGAGGCGTTCACGGGGCAGCAGTTGGCCGCGCTGGTCGAACTTGGCGCGGGCTTCTTCGGCCTTGTCCAGCAGGTTCTGCTCCAGCTGGCGCAGGTGCTGGATGCCCACCTGCATGGCTGCGCGGTTTTGTGCGAACTGGGCGCTGTGGGGGTCGATCAGGGATTCAATCAGCGGCATGGTTTATTGCTCCGCCTTGAGCACGTCTGGCAAGTACGCGCGGTGAAAACCATTGAAGGGTTCGCTCGGCGGCTGTGCCTTGTGCAATGGCCAGGCGCGGCTGCCCAGGCTGGCGGCGCCGTCGATGCGCAGGGTGCTGCCGCTGACAAATGCAGCGGCGGGGCTGAGCAGGAACACGATGGCCGCGCTGACTTCCGATTCGGTGCCGATGCGCTTGAGCGGCACATGCTCGCGCAGGGTCGGGATCACCGCTTTGAACGCGCCTTCGTAGGTGTCCATGCCGCTGGAGGCGATCCAGCCCGGCGCCACGGCGTTGACCCGCACCCCGGCGCAGCCCCACTCAAACGCGGCGGTCTTGGTGAAGTTGTCCATGCCTGCGCGCGCCGCGCCCGAGTGACCCATGCCGGGCATGCCGCCCCACATGTCGGCGAGCATGTTGACGATGGCGCCGCCGTGTTTGCTCATCGACTGGTTGAACACTTCCCGCGCCATCAGGAAACCACCGACGAGGTTGGTGCGCAGCACGGTTTCAAAGCCTTTTTGATTGATCGACGCCAGCGGTGACGGGTATTGGCCGCCGGCGTTGTTCACCAGGCCGTGGATCGGCCCATGGTCGTTGAGGATCTGCGTGACCAGCGCCTTCACCGCCTCTTCATCGCGAATGTCGCAGGCCTGCCAATGGGCGTTGCCGCCATCTTCGGCAATTTCTGCGGCGACGGTTTGCAGTTTCTCGGGTTTGCGCCCCACCAGAATCACCTGGGCACCGAGGGCCGCCAGTTCATGGGCGGTGCAACGGCCAATGCCGCTGCCGCCACCGGTGACAATCACGGTGTGCCCCTGGAACAGGTCGGCTTTGAAGATCGAGTCGAAGGCCACGGCAACGCTCCTGTCAGTTGAGTTGATCGGCGAGGTGTTGCGGTACGGCGATGGGGATTTCCAGCAATTGCTGGGCGAACGCCTTGCCTTGCGGGTCGATGCGCAGGCTGGCGATACCGCCGCCGCCCAGGGCGTTTTCCAAGAGGAAGTTGAGACTGTGGCTGCCGGGCAGGTACCAGCGCTCGACGCGGCCATGCAGCGGGTCGAGCACGTGGCTCATCCAATCGACGATCACTGCGGGCGTCAGCGCTTCGGCGATCCACGGCAGGTACTCGGGGGCGCGGGCGATCACCCCGATATTGCTGTGGTTGCCCTTGTCGCCGGAGCGCGCCACGGCGAGTTTGACCAGGGGCACGCTGGCATCGGCGTGGCCTTGGGGTTGGGGCGGATCAATTGCCGCCGCCGGTGTTTGCAGCGGGCTGGCGATGGGCAGTTCGACGGCGTGGCGCTCGCCCTGAACGTTGATCGCGGGCGTGCAGAACGCTTTATCCACCAGGAATGAAAACAGGCGAATCAACGGATACACGGTGGGCCGCCCACCGACGATCCCGGTCAGCCCCGGCGCCATGCCGGTGGCGGCCTGGGCGATCTCGCGGGCAAACAACACCAGTGCCTGTTTGTTGGGATGGCGCACCGCCAATTTCACCACCACTTCGCGGCAATCGTGGCGCCGTGCGTGGGTGCCATAGGTGGCTTCGCTGCCGAGCAGTTCGATATTCACTTCGGTGTACGGCGCCCAGCCGCGCTGGCTGAACAGTTCGGCGGTCTTGTCGATGATCGCCTGGCTGACCCGCTCGGCCTTGGCCACGGCGTCGATCCCGGCGATCAGGCAACTGGCGGTGCAGCGGAAACCGTCGGGGTAGGTGGCGCTGACCTTGTACTGGTCGGTCGGTGGCAGGCCCTTGGCGCCGTGCAGGTGCACGCGGTTTTCGCCCTGCTGCTGCAAGGTGACCTGGCTGAAGTCGCAGATCACATCCGGCAGCAGGTAGGCGCGCGGGTCGCCAATCTCGTACAACAGCTGTTCGGCCACGCTCAGCTCGCTGATCAGCCCGCCCGTGCCCGCGACTTTGCTCACGGTGAACGCGCCATCGGCGCTGACTTCGACGATGGGGAAGCCGATGTGTTCATAGTCCGGCACGTCGCGCCAATCGGTGAAATTGCCGCCGGTGCACTGTGCGCCGCATTCGATGATATGCCCGGCCAGGGCGGCTTGGGCGAGGCGGTCGTAGTCGTGCCAGGACCAATCGAAGGCATGCACCAAGGCGGCGCTGACCACGGCACTGTCGACGACGCGGCCGGTGATGACGATGTCGGCGCCCAGTGCCAGCGCGTGTGCGATGCCCGGCGCGCCGAGGTAGGCGTTGGCGGACACGCACACGGGCGGCAGGGGCGCGCCGTTGAACATGTCGGTGATGCCGTGGAGTTTTTTGAGTTCGGGTTGCAGGTCATCGCCTAGCAGTACGGCGATTTTCAGCGCGATGCCGGCCTTGTCACAGGCCGCTTGCAGGGCGGCGGCACAGGCCTGGGGGTGGATGCCGCCGGCGTTGCTGATCACGCGGATGTCTTGGTGCTGGATCTCGGCCAGCAGCGGCGTGAGCACCTCGACAAAATCCGTGGCGTAGCCGGCCTGGGGGTCTTTCATCCGCGCGCCGGCAAGGATCGACATCGTCACCTCCGCCAGGTAGTCGAATACCAGGTAATCCAGCGCGCCGCCGTGCACCAACTGGGCGGCGGCGGTGCAGGTGTCGCCCCAAAAGGCGCTGGCGCAGCCGATACGAACCGTGTCACGCATGAGAAATCCTTCCTCTGATGGCTGTTGCCGAGACTACCAAGCAAGCGCTTGGTCTGTAAACTCCCGACACAGATTTTGCCCAAGCGCTTGCTTGGGTGGCGGCCACGGCCTAAATTGCCGGCCAAGACGTCAGTAGAAGTAGAGGAGAGTGGCATGGATGAGCACAAAGCCCTGCGGGTGATGCGCACCATGGTCGATGGCGGCCAGTTGACCGACCCCGACAGTGCCCGGGGCAAGTTGCTGCAAACGGCGGCGCACCTGTTCCGTAACAAAGGCTTTGAACGCACCACCGTGCGTGACCTGGCGAGCGCCGTGGGCATTCAGTCCGGGAGCATTTTTCATCACTTCAAGAGCAAGGACGAGATCCTGCGGGCGGTGATGGAAGAAACCATCCACTACAACACCGCGATGATGCGCGCCTCCCTCGAAGAAGCGCGCAACGTGCGCGAGCGGGTGCTGGCGCTGATCCGCTGCGAGTTGCAATCGATCATGGGCGGCAGCGGCGAGGCCATGGCGGTGCTGGTGTACGAGTGGCGTTCGCTGTCGGCCGAAGGCCAGGCGCAGGTACTGGCGTTGCGTGATGTGTACGAAGAGATCTGGTTGCAGGTGTTGGGCGAGGCCAAGGCGGCGGGCTATATCCGGGGCGATGTGTTTATCACCCGGCGCTTTCTGACCGGGGCGTTGTCCTGGACCACCACCTGGTTTCGCGCCGAAGGCAGCCTGACCCTGGAGCAGTTGGCCGAAGAAGCGCTGCTGATGGTGCTTAAAGCCGATTGATGAGCAAGCTATTAATTTGGCGGTGGAAAGTTGTCTCTCCCGACAAAAACGCCTAGCTTATCGCCATCAGAGTATTCAACGGTGTGTGCCTCAATGTTTTCGCCATGGCGGCTGGCTGCAGGAGTTACCTTTTTGGCACTGGGCACCGCATGGTGGGTGCCGGCTTCGGCTGCGCAATTGGTGAGGATCGGCGCGGCGCATTTCCCGCCCTACACCGTACGCCCTGAGCAAGGTGCCGACACCGGCTTGCTGCCGCAACTGGTGGAGGCCCTGAACACTTCGCAGAGCGACTACCAGTTTGTGCTGGTGCCCACCTCCATTCCGCGCCGTTTCCGTGATTTCGAGCAGGGCCGGGTCGACATGGCCATCTTCGAAAACCCCGAGTGGGGCTGGCAGAAGATCGCTCACGCCAGCATCGACATGGGCCTGGAGGATGCGGAAGTCTTCGTCGCCCAGCGTGCGCCCGGGCGCGAACAGGGCTACTTCGCTGACCTGGCGGGCAAACGCCTGGCGGTGTTCAGCGGTTATCACTATGCCTTCGCCAACTTCAACCCCGACCCCAAGTACATGGCCGAACACTTCAACGCCACGTTGACCTATTCCCATGACAGCAACTTGCTGATGGTCGCGCGTGGGCGTGCCGATATCGCGCTGGTGACGCGTTCGTACCTGAGTGATTTCATGGTGCGCAATGCGGACATGGCGGGGCAGTTTTTGGTGTCGGAGCGCATTGATCAGGTGTATCACCACTACGCGTTGCTGCGGCCCAAGGCGCCGATCACCGCCGAGGCGTTTGCCGGGTTGCTCAAGCGTCTGCGAGAGAGCGGCGAGATGTTGAAGATTTTCGAGCCGTATCGCATCGATGTGATGCCCACGCCCTGACCGGCTTATCAAAAATCCAAATGTGGGAATGGGCTTTTGTGGGAGCGGGCTTGCTCGCGAAGACGGTGTGTCAGTCACAGGTATTTTGACTGATCTACCGCATTCGCGAGCAAGCCCGCTCCCACACAAGCCCGCTCCCACATTGGTTTATTCCACATTGAGTGCTGTGGCGTGTTCAGACCCGCCGCGCAAACGTATCGCTATGGCTACCCGACACCTTGCGGCAATGCACCAGCGCATCGCGGATCATGAAGTTGACCAGGGTCGGCGATACGCCTAATTCCTTGGCGATGTCCTTTTGCGGCACGCCGTGCAGGCGGTACATCTCGAACGCGTACCGGGTGCGCTGGGGCAATTCCGTCAGGGCGTCGGCGATGTTTTCCAGGGTGCTGAAGTTGATGTGCGAGGTTTCCGGTGAAGCGCCGTGAATAACCACATTCAAGCCTTCCTCTTCCGTGCCGGAGTATTTGAGCTCCAGGGCCTGCTTGCGATAGTGATCGATCGCCAGGTTGCGCACGATCTGGAACAGATAGCTCAATTGGGCCTTGAACGATGAGGTAATCGTCGGCGCCGATTGCAGCCGGAAGTAGGCGTCCTGCACTACGTCTTCGGCGCGGGAGCGGCACCCGGTAATACGTGCCGCGATCTTCACCAGGATCAGTCGATTGTCGACAAAAGCCTGCAGAAGAGGTGAGTCGCACCTGCCTGTGGATACTTGTTCCGTCATGGAAAATCACCTTGTCGCAAAGAGGTTGGGGGAGGGCATCCTTGCTGAGGCCTCCTACACATCGGGCAACAAATTATGCTTAATGATAATGATTGTCAAATGAGAAGGCGAACTAATCTTATGCTTTCTGGTTTGCTGTGAACCACGTCTCGCGCAAAGCCTGCGACTAATTATTTGCCCGCTCCGTCCGTTCTCTTGGGTGACAGGTCCGTTCGTAAAACGGCCATGGATCAGCACCCGCAGGAGGGCGAAATGGGTTTTTATCGTGCATACAGCGTGTTTCAGTTTGGAGTACTCGCCGGATGAGTACGCCGACGTGCCTGCGCCTGTTTTGCCTGCCCTATTCGGGCGCCAGCGCCATGGTGTATGCCCGCTGGCGCCGGGCGATGCCGGCGTGGTTGCAGGTGTGCCCGCTGGAATTGCCCGGGCGTGGCATGCGCATGGACGAGCCGTTGCAGCGCGATATCAAGGCCCTGGCGGCGCAACTCGCCGATGAGATCGGCCGCGACCTCAACGGCCCTTACGCCTTGTTCGGCCACAGCCTCGGCGGCCTGTTGGCCTTCGAACTGGCCCACGCCCTGCGCGCACGCAACCTGCCGGCGCCACTCGCACTGTTTGCCTCCGGCACGGCGGGCCCGGCGCGCCGCGATGTCAGTGAATACGCCATTGAAAAGACCGATGCCCAGCTGCTCGCCCGCCTGCGCGAACTGCAAGGCACCGCCGAAGAAGCCCTGGCCAACCCCGAACTGATGGCGCTGATGCTGCCGATCCTGCGCGCGGACTTTCTCCTCTGCGGCAGCTTCACCTACGGCGAGCGCGTGCCGTTGCGCCTGCCGATCCACGTGTTCGGCGGCAAGCAAGACAGCGTGCGCGCCGACCAGTTGCTCGACTGGCAGGACGACGCCGCCAGCGGTTTCTCCCTGGACATGTTCGACGGCCACCACTTCTTCCTCGTGCAGCACGAAAGCGCCGTACTGCGCTGCATCCGTCGCTACGCCGACGAGCACCTGGCCCGCTGGCGCAATGACGCGGCGCGGCAATTGATCGCCGGCTGAACGCACCCGACTTCCCGAATTTCCCGTAAGCCGATTTCAGGCAGGAACCCCATGATGGACGCCTTCGAACTTCCCCGTACCCTGGTCCAGTCCCTTCAACGTCGCGCCGCGCAGACCCCGGACCAGGTGGCTCTGCGCTTCCTCGCCGAGTCCGCCGAGCAGAGCGTCGTGCTCAGCTACCGTGACCTTGACCAGCGCGCCCGCACCATCGCCGCCGCCTTGCAGGCCAACGCCGAGCTGGGCGACCGCGCGGTGCTGTTGTTCCCCAGCGGCCCGGACTACGTCGCGGCGTTTTTTGCTTGCCTGTACGCCGGGGTCATCGCAGTGCCGGCCTATCCGCCGGAGTCCACCCGCCGCCATCACCAGGAGCGCCTGCTGTCGATCATCAGCGATGCCGAGCCGCGCCTGTTGCTGACCATCGCCAGTCTCGCCGAAGGCTTGTCGCAGATTGAAAACGCGCCGCCGGTGTTAAGCGTCGATAACCTCGAAACGGCGGGCGACTGGATCGCCCCCGACCTGCAGCCCGACGATATCGCCTTCCTGCAATACACCTCCGGTTCCACCGCCTTGCCCAAGGGCGTGCAAGTCAGCCACGGCAACCTGGTGGCCAACGAAGTGCTGATCCGCCGCGGCTTTGGCATCGACCTCAACCCCGACGACGTGATCGTCAGCTGGCTGCCGCTGTATCACGACATGGGCCTGATCGGTGGCCTGCTGCAACCGATTTTCAGCGGCGTGCCGTGCGTGCTGATGTCGCCGGCGTACTTCCTGGGCCGGCCGTTGCGCTGGCTGGAAGCGATCAGTGAATACGGCGGCACCATCAGCGGCGGCCCGGATTTCGCCTACCGCCTGTGCAGCGAGCGGGTCAGCGAATCGGCCCTCGAACGCCTGGACTTGAGCAAGTGGCGCGTGGCCTATTCCGGCTCCGAACCGATCCGCCTCGACACCCTGGAGCGCTTCGCCGAGAAGTTCGCCGTGTGTGGTTTCACCGCGGACAATTTCTTCGCCTCCTACGGGCTGGCCGAGGCGACCTTGTTTGTCGCCGGCGGCAAACGTGGCCATGGCATCCCCGCGCTGCGCGTCGATGAGCAAGCACTGGCGGCCAACCGCGCCGAGCCGGGGCAGGGCAGCGCGATCATGAGTTGCGGCACCAGCCAGCCGGAGCACGCGGTACTGATCGCCGATCCGCACACCCTCGCCGAATTGCCGGACAACTGCGTCGGCGAACTCTGGGCCAGCGGCCCCAGCATCGCCCATGGCTACTGGCGCAACCCTGAAGCCACGGCCAAAACCTTTGTGCAACACGCCGGCCGCACCTGGCTGCGCACCGGCGACCTCGGGTTTATGCGCTTTGGCGAGGTGTACATCACCGGGCGCCTGAAAGACCTGCTGATCGTGCGCGGTCACAACCTGTATCCGCAGGACATCGAGCAAACCATCGAGCGCGAAGTGGAGGTGGTGCGCAAAGGCCGGGTCGCTGCATTCGCGGTGAATGACGGCGGCCTGGAAGGCATCGGCATCGCCGCCGAAATCAGCCGCAGCGTGCAGAAAATCCTGCCGCCCGAAGCACTGATCAAGGCAATCCGCCAAGCCGTCGCCGAGGCTTATCAAGAAGCGCCTTGCGTGGTGGTGTTGCTCAACCCCGGCGCGCTGCCCAAGACCTCCAGCGGCAAGGTGCAGCGCGCGGCGTGCGGCCTGCGCCATGCCGATGGCAGCCTCGACAGCTACGCGCAATTCCCCGACCTGCAAGCGGCCGCCACTGGCGCGGCGCTGGAATCTGCGCTGCAAAACCAGATCGCCGCGATCTGGTGCGAACAGCTGAACCTTGCGACGGTGGCCGCCGACGATCACTTCTTCCTGCTCGGCGGCAACTCCATCACCGCCACCCAGGTGGTTGCCCGCCTGCGTGAAACCCTCGGCCTGGAGCTGAACCTGCGCCTGCTGTTCGAAGCGCCGACACTCGCCGCCTTTGCCGCCAGCGTCGCGCAATTGCAGCACGACGGTGGCGTCGCCCAAGGCGCCATCCAGCGCCTGTCGCGCCAGGAAGAGCTGCCCCAATCCCTGGCGCAAAACCGCCTGTGGATCACCTGGCAACTGGACCCGCAGAGCAGCGCCTACACCATCCCCGGCGCCTTGCGTTTGCGCGGCGAACTGGACGAAGACGCGGTGCGCCAAAGCTTCCAGCACCTGATCCAGCGCCACGAAGCGCTGCGCACGCGCTTCTACGAACGCGACGGCCAGGCCTTCCAGCGTGTCGACCCAAGCACCGATTTCGACCTGCAAATCATCGACCTCAGCGACCTGCCCAACGCCGAGCGCGAAGCCCGTGCACAGCAAATCCGCGAGGACGAAGCACGTACCCAGTTCGACCTGGAGAAAGGCCCGCTGCTGTGGGTGACCCTGGTGCGCCTCGACGATGAAGATCACCAGTTGCTGGTGACCTTGCACCACATCATTGCCGATGGCTGGTCGCTGAATATTCTTATCGACGAGTTCTCCCGCCTGTACGCTGCCGCTTGCCAAGGCCAGGCATTGGAGCTGCCGCCACTGGCGCTGCAATACGCCGACTACGGCAGCTGGCAGCGTCAATGGCTGGCCGAGGGTGAAGGCCAGCGCCAATTGGCGTACTGGAAAAACCAGTTGGGTGAAGAGCATCCAACGCTCAGTCTGGCGACCGACCACCCGCGCACGTCGCAGCATATTCACAGCGCCTCGCGCCACAGCGTGCGCCTGGACGCGCGCCTCAGCGCCGCGATCCGCCAGGCCGCCCAGGCCAACGAAGCCACGCCGTTCATGCTGTTGCTCGCAGCGTTTCAGACCTTGCTCTACCGCTACAGCGGCCAGCGCGATATCCGTATCGGCGTGCCCAACGCCAACCGCCCGCGCCAGGAAACCCAGGGCCTGATCGGCTTCTTCATCAACACCCAGGTCTTGCGTGCCGAGCTGGATGGACGGCTGGCGTTCAACCAGTTGCTGGCGGCCACCCGCGAGCGCACATTGGGCGCCCAGGCCCATCAGGACCTGCCGTTTGAACAACTGCTCGAAGCCTTCCCCCAGGCCCGCGAGCAAGGCCTGTTCCAGGTCATGTTCAACCACCAGCAACGCGACCTCAGCGCCTTGCGTCGACTGCCGGGGATGCTCGCCGACGAGCTGGCGTGGCACAGCCGCGAAGCCAAGTTCGACCTGCAACTGCACAGCGAAGAAGACCGCAACGGGCGCCTGAGTCTGTCGTTCGACTACGCCGACGAACTGTTTGACACCGCGACCATCGAGCGCCTCGCCGAACACTTCGTCAACCTGCTGCACGCCGTGTGCGAGCAACCGCAACAGGCCATCGGCGACCTGCCGCTGATGCAACAACAACCGCAACCGTGGGGCGAAGCACCGTGCGCAGCGGCCCAGCAATGGCTGCCCGATTTGCTCAACACCCAGGCCTCGGACAACACCGCGCTGGTCTGGCAGGACGGCAGTCTGACCTTCGCCCAACTGCACACCCAGGCCAATCGCCTGGCCCACTACCTGCGCGACAAAGGCGTCGGCCCGGACGTGTGCGTGGCCATCGCCGCCGAGCGCTCGCCGCAGCTGCTGATCGGCCTGCTGGCGATCATCAAGGCCGGCGGCGCCTACGTGCCGCTGGACCCGGATTACCCCGCCGAACGCCTGGCCTACATGCTCAACGACAGCGGCGTCGAACTGCTGCTGACCCAGACCTCGCTGCTGGAGCAACTGCCCGCCGCCGAAAGCGTGTGCGTGATTGCCATGGACAGCCTGCACCTCGACAGCTGGCCCACCCAGCCACCGGGCCTGCACCTGCACGGTGACAACCTCGCCTACGTGATCTACACCTCCGGTTCCACCGGCCAGCCCAAAGGCGTGGGCAATACGCATGCGGCCTTGGCTGAGCGCTTGCAGTGGATGCAGGCCACTTACCAACTGAATGAAACCGACGTGCTGATGCAAAAGGCGCCGATCAGTTTCGACGTCTCGGTGTGGGAATGCTTCTGGCCGCTGATCACCGGCTGCCGCCTGGTGTTGGCTGGCCCCGGCGAGCATCGCGACCCGCACCGTATCGCGCAGTTGGTGCAGCAGCACGGCGTGACCACGCTGCACTTCGTGCCGCCGCTGTTGCAGTTGTTTATCGACGAACCGCTGGCGGCCGAATGCACCAGCCTGCGCCGCCTGTTCTCCGGTGGCGAAGCCTTGCCCGCCGAGTTGCGCAACCGCGTGTTGGCGCAGTTGCCCGCAGTGCAGTTGCACAACCGCTACGGCCCCACGGAAACCGCGATCAACGTCACCCACTGGCATTGCCGCGCGGAAGATGGTGAGCGTTCGCCGATTGGCCGGCCGCTGGGCAATGTGATCTGCCGCATACTGGATGAGCACCTCAACCTGCTGCCCCTCGGCGTGCCGGGTGAACTGTGCATCGGTGGCATCGGCCTGGCGCGGGGTTATCTGGGCCGCGCTGGCTTGACCGCCGAGCGTTTTATCGCTGACCCGCTGGGCGCGGCCGGCGCACGCCTGTATCGCACCGGCGACCGCGTGCGCTGGAACGCCGACGGCGTGCTCGAATACCTCGGCCGCCTCGATCAGCAGGTCAAGCTGCGCGGCTTTCGCGTGGAACCGGAAGAAATCGAAGCGCGCCTGCTGGCCCTCGATGGCATTGCCCAAGCCGTGGTGCTGGTGCGGGATGCGCAGTTGATCGGCTACTACACCGCCCACACCGAATTGGACGAACAGGACGTGAAAACCGCCCTGGCCGCCGAGCTGCCGGAGTACATGGTGCCCGCGCTGTTGATGCGCCTGGACGCCATGCCCCTGAGCCCCAGCGGCAAACTCGACCGCCGTGCCTTGCCGGAGCCTGTGTGGCAAACCCGCGAACACGTCGAACCTGAAACCGCATTGCAACAGCAGGTCGCCGCGATCTGGCGCGAAGTCCTCGGCCTGCCACGCATCGGCCTGCGCGATGATTTCTTCGCCCTCGGCGGGCACTCGCTGCTGGCCACGCAAATCATCTCCCGTACCCGCCAGGCCTGTGACGTCGAGCTGCCGCTGCGCACCTTGTTCGAAGCCAGCGAGCTGGGCGCGTTTGCCGTGCAGGTCGGGCTGATCCAGGCGTCGGGCCAACGCAACCAACAGACCGCTATCGCCAGGGTCGACCGCAGCCAACCGGTGCCGCTGTCCTATTCCCAGCAGCGCATGTGGTTCCTCTGGCAGATGGAACCGGACAGCCCGGCGTACAACGTCGGCGGCATGGCGCGCCTGCGGGGCGTGCTGGATGTGGGGCGTTTCGAGGCGGCGTTGCAGGCCTTGATCATGCGTCACGAAACCCTGCGCACCACCTTCCCCAGTGTCGATGGCGTGGCGTACCAGAAGGTCGCGGCGCAAACCGGCCTGCGCATGGACTGGCAGGACTTCTCGGCGCTGGACGAAGCTACGCGCCAACAACGCCTGCAACAGCTGGCCGACCATGAGGCCCACACCCCGTTCAACCTGGAAACCGGCCCGTTGCTGCGCGCCTGCGTGGTCAAGGCCGGCGAACGCGAGCACTACCTGGTGCTGACCCTGCACCATATCGTCACCGAAGGCTGGGCCATGGACATCTTTGCCCGTGAACTCAGCGCGCTCTACGAAGCCTTCATCGACGAGCGCGCCTCGCCACTGGCACCGCTGGCGGTGCAATACCTCGACTACAGCGTGTGGCAGCGCCAGTGGCTCGAGTCCGGCGAACGCCAGCGCCAACTGGACTACTGGACCGCGCAACTGGGTCACGAGCATCCGTTGCTGGAACTGCCCGGCGACCGTCCACGCCCGCCCGTGCAAAGCCACCGGGGCGAGCTGTACCGCTTTGACTTGAGCGACGACCTGGCCGCCCGCGTGCGTGCCTTCAACGCCGAACGCGGCCTAACCCTGTTCATGACCATGATCGCCACCCTGGCCGTGTTGCTCTACCGCTACAGCGGCCAGACCGACCTGCGCATCGGCGCGCCGGTGGCCAACCGCATCCGCCCGGAAAGCGAAGGGCTGATCGGCGCGTTCCTCAACACCCAGGTGCTGCGCTGCCAGCTCAGCGGGCAGATGAATGTGGCCGAGCTGTTCGAGCAGGTGCGCCACACCGTGATCGAAGGCCAGTCCCACCAGGACCTGCCGTTCGACCACTTGGTCGAAGCCCTGCAACCTCCACGCAGTGCGGCGTACAACCCGCTGTTCCAGGTGATGTGCAACGTGCAGCGCTGGGAATTCCAGCAGAGCCGCGAACTGGCCGGCATGACCGTCGAGTACCTGGCCAACGATGCCCGCGCGACCAAGTTCGACCTCAACCTGGAAGTCACCGACCTCGACCATCGCCTGGGTTGCTGCCTGACCTACAGCACCGACTTGTTCGATGAGCCGCGCATTGCGCGCATGGCCGAACATTGGCGCAACTTGCTGGAAGCACTGATCGCCAACCCGCAACAGCGTCTCAGCGAACTGCCATTGCTCAGCGCCGCCGAGCAACGCGCGTTGCAGGACAGCCTGGGCGTCGAGCAGGGCGAACGCCGTCTCGACCACTGCATCCATCAACTGTTCAGCCAACAGGCGCTGGCCCGTGGCGATGCGCCGGCTCTGACCTTTGCTGGCGTGACCCTCAGCTACCGCGAGTTGAACGAGCGCGCCAACCGCCTGGCCTGGATGCTGCGTGAGCGCGGCGTCGGCCCGCAGGTGCGCGTCGGCCTGGCGCTGCCGCGTTCCCTGGAGATGGTCATCGGCCTGCTGGCGATCCTCAAGGCGGGCGGCGCCTACGTGCCGCTGGACCCGGAATACCCGCTCGACCGCCTGCACTACATGATCGAAGACAGCGACATCGGCCTGCTGCTCAGTGATGCTGTGATGTTCGAAGCCCTCGGCGAATTGCCGGCGACCGTGGCGTGCTGGTGCCTGGAAGATGACTTGCCGGTGCTCGCCAACTACCCGGCGGATGAGTTGCCGTTTATCAATCTGCCGCAGCATCAGGCGTACCTGATCTACACCTCGGGTTCCACCGGCAAGCCGAAAGGCGTGGTGGTGGCCCACGGCGAGATCGCCATGCATTGCCAGGCCGTGATCGAACGTTTCGGCATGCGCCCGGATGACTGTGAGCTGCACTTCTACTCGATCAACTTCGACGCCGCCACCGAGCGCCTGCTGGTGCCGTTGCTCAGTGGCGCGCAGGTGGTCTTGCGTGCCCAGGGCCAGTGGGACGCGGAAGAAATCTGCGCGCTGATTCGCCTCCATCGCATCAATATCCTCGGTTTCACGCCGAGCTACGGCAGTCAATTGGCGCAGTGGTTGGCGACCCAGCAGCAGACCCTGCCGGTGCGCATGTGCATCACCGGTGGCGAGGCGCTGACCGGTGAACACTTGCAGCGTATCCGCGCGGCGTTCCAGCCCGAGGTGTTCTTCAACGCCTATGGGCCGACCGAAACCGTGGTGATGCCGCTAGCCAGCCTTGCGCCCGAGCAACTGGAAGAGGGCGCTGCCAGCGTGCCGATCGGCAGCATCATTGGCGACCGCGTGGCGTACATTCTTGACGCCGACCTGGCCTTGGTGCCGCAAGGTGCCACCGGCGAGTTGTACGTCGGTGGGGCGGGTTTGGCCCAGGGTTATCACCAGCGTCCGGGGATGACGGCGGAGCGGTTTGTCGCCGATCCGTTTGCCGGCAATGGCGGGCGCTTGTATCGCACCGGCGACCTGGTGCGTCAGCGCGCCGATGGCCTGGTGGAATACCTGGGGCGGATTGACCATCAGGTGAAAATCCGTGGTTTCCGCATCGAACTGGGTGAGATCGAAACCCGCCTGTTGGAGCACGAAGCCGTGCGCGAAGCGGTGGTGCTGGCGCTGGATTCGCCAAGCGGCAAACAGCTGGTGGCGTACCTGGTCAGCGATGCCGACCAAGCTCCACTGCGTGATGCGCTGAAAGCTCACCTCAAGGCGCAACTGCCGGACTACATGGTGCCCGCGCACCTGATCGTGCTGGACAGCATGCCGCTGACCGCCAACGGCAAACTTGACCGCCGCGCCTTGCCGCAGCCAGACCCCGAAGCCAATCGCCAACACTACGTGGCGCCGCGCAATGAGCTGGAAAGCACCTTGGCGGCGATCTGGTGCGCGGTGTTGAACGTGCAGCAAGTCGGTCTCGACGACAACTTCTTTGAACTGGGCGGCGACTCGATCCTGTCGATCCAGGTGGTCAGCCGTGCGCGCCAGGCCGGGATTCATTTCAGCCCACGCGACCTGTTCCAGCACCAGACCGTGCAAACCCTGGCCGCCGTGGCCACGCGCTCCGAACAGGTCACGGCGGAGCAGGGCGTGTTGACCGGTAGCTCGGGCCTTACGCCGATCCAGCATTGGTTCTTCGACACCGAGATTGCCCAGCGTCAGCACTGGAACCAGGCGCTGTTGCTCAAGCCGCTGCAACTGCTTGATCCGCACCGCCTGGAGCAAGCGTTGCTGGCGGTGCTGGAACACCACGACGCCCTGCGCCTGAGCTTCACCCAGCGCGATGCGCAGTGGCACGCCGAGCACTTGGCCGTGCCTCAAGGCGGCGTGCTGATGCAGGCGCAAGTGCGCGACATGCAAGATTGCACCGCGCTGTTCACCGATACCCAGCGCAGCCTCGACCTGCAACACGGCCCGCTGCTGCGCGCCTTGCTGGTGGACGGTCCCGAGGGCCAGCAACGCCTGCTGATCGCGATCCATCACCTGGTGGTGGACGGCGTGTCGTGGCGCGTGTTGCTCGAAGACCTGCAAAACGTCTACCGCCAGTTGAGCGACGGCCAGTCCGTCAGCCTGCCGGCCAAGACCAGCGCTTTGCGTGACTGGGCCGCGCGTTTGCAGGCGTATGCCGGCAGCGAATCCCTGCGTGAAGAGTTGGGCGTGTGGCAGGCGCAATTGGCCGGGCCTGCGCTCGCGTTGCCGGCAGACCGTCCCCACGGCAGCCTGCGCAATCGCGATGCCGATACCGTCAGCGTGCGCCTGGATGCCGAGCACACCCGCCAGTTGCTGCAACAGGCGCCGAGCGCCTATCGCACCCAGGTCAATGACCTGCTGCTGACGGCGCTGGCCCGTGTGCTGTGCCGCTGGAACGGGCAGCCTTCGGCGCTGATCCAACTGGAAGGCCATGGGCGCGAAACCCTGTTCGATGACATCGACCTGACCCGCAGCGTCGGCTGGTTCACCAGCGCTTACCCGCTGCGCCTGACGCCGCAGTTGGAGCAGGGCGCGTCGATCAAGGCGATCAAGGAACAACTGCGCGGTGTGCCGCACAAAGGCCTGGGTTATGGCGTGTTGCGCTATCTCGCGGACGACCTGACCCAGCGCACCATGGCCGCGCTGCCGAGCGCCGAGATCACCTTCAACTACCTCGGCCAGTTCGACCAGAGCTTCGGCAGCGAGGCGCTGTTCCACCCGCTGGACGAATCCGCCGGCCTCGCCCATGACCCCGACGCGCCGCTGCCCAACGCCTTGAGCGTTGACAGCCAGGTATACGGCGGCGAACTGGTGCTGCGCTGGACCTTCAGCCGCGAACGCCACGATCAGCAGACCATTCGCGAAGTGGCCGACGCCTACCTCGCCGAACTGCACAGCCTGATCGCCCATTGCCTGCGGGACGATGCCGGTGGCCTCACGCCGTCTGACTTCCCGCTGGCGCACCTGAGCCAGGCGCAGCTGGATGGGTTGCCGGTGCCGGCCAGCGCCATCGAAGACGTGTACCCGCTGACGCCGATGCAAGAAGGCCTGCTGCTGCACACCCTGCTGGAACCGGGCACCGGCCTCTACTACATGCAGGACCGTTACCGTATCAACAGCGCCCTCGACCCCGAGCGTTTCGCCCAGGCCTGGCAGGCGGTGATCGCCCGTCACGAAGCCTTGCGTGCGTCGTTCTGCTGGAACGTCGGCGCCGACATGCTGCAAGTGATCCACAAACCCGGCAGCACGCCGATTGAGTACCTGGATTGGAGCGCCGACGCGGAAGATGAACAGGAACCGCGCCTGCAAGCCTTGCTCAAGCAAGAGCGCGAAGCCGGTTTCGATCTGCTCAACCAGGCGCCGTTCCACCTGCGCCTGATCCGTGTCGGCGCCGAGCGCTACTGGTTCATGATGAGCAACCACCACATCCTCATCGATGCGTGGTGCCGTTCGTTGCTGATGAATGACTTCTTCGATATCTACCTGGCCCTCGGCGAAGGCCGCGACGCGCAACTGGCCACGCCGCCGCGCTACCGCGACTACATCGCCTGGCTGCAACGCCAGGACCTGGACGAGGCGCGCCAGTGGTGGCAGCACAACCTGCAAGGCTTTGAGCGCACCACGCCGATCCCGAGTGACCGGCCATTCATGCGTGACCACGCCGGCCACGGCGGCATGGTGGTGGGCGACTGCTACACCCGTCTCGATGCCCGCGACGGTGCGCAATTGCGCGAGCTGGCCCAGGCCCATCAACTGACCGTCAACACCTTTGCCCAAGCGGCATGGGCCTTGGTACTGCGGCGCTTGAGCGGCGACCGTGACGTGCTGTTTGGCGTCACTGTGGCCGGTCGCCCGGTGGAAATGCCCGAGATGCAACGCACCGTCGGCCTGTTTATCAACAGCATCGCGCTGCGGGTGAAGCTGCCCGAGGACGATCAGAAGTGCAGCGTGCGCCAATGGCTGAGCGGCCTGCTCGACAGCAATATGCAGCTGCGCGAGTACGAATACCTGCCGCTGGTGACGATCCAGGAACACAGCGAACTGCCCAAGGGCCAACCGCTGTTCGACAGCCTGTTCGTGTTCGAAAACGCGCCGGTGGAAGTCTCGGTGCTGGACCGTGCACAAAGCCTGAATGCCACTTCGGACTCTGGGCGCACCCACACCAACTTCCCGCTGACGGCGGTGTGTTACCCGGGCGATGACCTCGGTTTGCACCTGTCCTATGACCAACGTTATTTCGACGAAAGCACCGTGCAAGGCATGCTCGGCGAGTTCAAGCGCCTGCTGCTGGCGCTGGTGCAGGGTTTCCATGGCGACATGGCCGAGCTGCCGTTGATTGGCGAACAGGAGCGCGAATTCCTGGTGGACGGCTGCAATCAGAGCGCGCACGACTATCCGTTGCAGCGCAGCTATGTCGAGCTGTTTGAAGCCCAGGTGGCGGCGCATCCAGAGCGGATTGCCGCGAGTTGCCTGGACCAGCAGTGGACCTATGACGAATTGAACCGCCGCAGTAACGGCCTGGGCCATGCGTTGATCGAAGCGGGCGTGGGTCTGGACCAACCGGTGGCGTTGCTGGGCGAGCGTAATCTCGACCTGCTGGGCATGATCATCGGCAGCTTCAAGGCCGGCGCGGGCTACTTGCCGCTGGACCCAGGGCTGCCGAGCCAGCGTTTGCGCAGCATCATCGACTTGAGCCGCACACCGTTGCTGGTGTGTACCGAAGCGTGCCGCGAGCAGGCCATCGAGTTGCTCGAAGGCTTCGACTGCCAGTTGCTGGTGTGGGAAGAAGTCCCGGCCCGTGGCGCGAATCCCGAGGTCTACAGCGCCCCGGACAACCTCGCCTACGTGATCTACACCTCGGGCTCCACCGGCCTGCCCAAAGGCGTGATGGTCGAACAGCGCGGGATGCTCAACAACCAGTTGAGCAAGGTGCCGTACCTGGACCTGAGCGACGCGGATGTGATCGCGCAGACCGCCTCGCAGAGCTTTGATATTTCCGTGTGGCAGTTCCTCGCTGCGCCGCTGTTTGGCGCACGGGTGGATATCGTGCCGAACGCGCTGGCCCATGATCCGCAAGGCTTGCTTGAGCATGTCCAGGCGCAGGGCATCACGGTGCTGGAGAGCGTGCCGTCGCTGATCCAGGGCATGTTGGCCCAGGACCGCATCGGCCTCGACGGCTTGCGCTGGATGCTGCCGACGGGCGAAGCCATGCCGCCGGAGCTGGCGCACCAGTGGTTGCAGCGTTATCCCGAGGTAGGTCTGGTGAACGCCTATGGCCCGGCGGAATGCTCGGATGACGTGGCGTTCTTCCGCGTCGATGCCGCATCGACCCGTGGCACCTACTTGCCGATTGGTACGCCGACGGACAACAACCGCTTGTACCTGCTGGACGGCGCACTGGAACTGGTGCCGCAAGGCGCGGTCGGCGAGTTGTGCGTGGCCGGTACGGGCGTCGGGCGGGGTTATGTCAGCGACCCGCTGCGCACTGCGCCGGTGTTTGTGCCGAACCCGTTTGGCGCACCGGGCGAGCGTCTGTATCGCACCGGCGACCTCGCACGTCGACGCAGTGATGGGGTGTTGGAATACGTTGGACGGATCGACCATCAGGTGAAGATTCGTGGTTACCGCATCGAACTGGGAGAAATCGAAGCGCGTCTGCATGAGCAGCCTGAAGTGCGCGATGCAGCGGTTGGCGTGCAGGAAGGCGTCAACGGCAAGCATCTGGTCGGCTATGTGGTCGCTGCCGATGAAAGCCTCAACCCGAGCGAACGCCTGGACCGCATCAAGCAACGCCTGCGCGCTGAACTGCCGGAATACATGGTGCCGCTGCACTGGCTGTGGCTCGACCGGCTGCCGCTGAATGCCAACGGCAAACTCGACCGCAAGGCTTTGCCTGCGCTCGAGATTGGCCAGCTCCAGAGCCAGGATTACCTGGCACCGCGCAATGAACTGGAAGGCACACTGGCCGCGATCTGGGCCGAGGTGTTGAAAGTCGAAAAGGTCGGGGTGCAGGACAACTTCTTCGAACTGGGCGGGCACTCGTTGCTGGCCACGCAGATTGCCTCGCGGGTGCAGAAGACTTTGCAGCGCGATGTGCCGTTGCGGGCGATGTTTGAATGCAGCACGGTGGCGGAGTTGGCTGAGTACATTGATGGGCTGGCCGTCAATGAAATCAGTGCGGAGAAGGTGGATCGGTTGAGTGATTTGATGGCGGAGTTGGAGGGGATGTGAGGGGACCGTTGGTAAGAACTGTCAGATCTGACAGTAGGCAAAGCTTCTGATCCAAGCCTTAGATAACCGAAGTCTCTGGCCAGCATGGCCAGCCTCGACGGTTATCTAACGCTGGATAGGAGTCTTATCGTGGCTAAAAAACCAATCCATAAAAAAACGTT